>CAVPLC010000038.1:0-66365 GCA_963705835.1 uncultured Actinomycetes bacterium | reverse complement strand
AACGGCGAAGATCATTTACGTATACGGCACAAGTTGGTTATGTGGTAGTCAGGGTGGTAATCAGCTAACATACTGCGAAGCGAGTTAGGTTGGGAGGCCCGTGCTACCAGGTAGGAAGTCCAGCGGTTCGGACTGTAAGGCTTTCGGTATCGTCCAGGTGAGTTGCGGCCTTCACATCGGAAAGTTCCGGCACCGCATCGGGCGACAGCGCTTCACCGAACTGAACGGGGCAGATGTTCATGTCATCAGCGGTGGACTCCAGAGCGCTTTCAGCCCTGATAAGCAGTTCCTACTCGAAGGTCTCGGTGCTGGCTCTCAGGGCTCCCGCTTGCCACACACCTGGCTCGGCGAGTGGTCTCGGCATCAGCCGGTCGCCATGCCCAGTATATTTTTCCCAAGCGATTCTGGCGGTCTTGGAGGTCCGGACAGTCCTGGATTCCCTAATGCATTGGATTGGCCTGGTCGGCAACCCGAGTCGACCTCGAAAAGCACATATGTCCGACTTCAGCGCGTATTGGAAGACGTCAGTTTCAGTGATTACAACGACCGCATCGTCACGTGCAAGCGCGTTCCGGGAGACTTGCCAGGGGTAGCACCATGCGACCAGTTGCGGAATTTCTTCGCATGGCTCTTTGCGCAGCGCCGCAGCGCAATATATGCGTCAAATCTGAGTGAGCGAATCTATCATATCTGGCTACCTGGCGGTCTTTTGTCAACTGCGGCTCGCAGCCCGAATAAGGTCGGCCCACTGGTCATCTTGCCCCTTGTCACGATGGTCCGCCGCCCTAATCAGCTTGCGTGGCGCCATACTATCGGAATCACCATCATCTTCGTCCCGGTGCAACGCGAGAAAGACGGGCGCCTAAGCCCTCGCCCACTAATATGTGACAGTTCTCACGAAGTCGAATTTCTGACACGATCACTCGAAGGTGGGAGTACCGGCATCCGCCCGCCGGGCAAGACCCTGCTATATCTTGAAGATTGCCCATTCAAAAAATACCTGACGGCGCTGATGGACACAGACCGCCGCCCAAGCGTCATCCCGGAAATGCGGCCGATGATAGATTCCTGGCAAGCTACGCCTCGCCAGTGGATAGAGCTTTGCTCGGCCCTGGCGGCGGACGGTGTAGGGAAATGGGATGCCACGGCAAGACTGCACAAACGCCGGTTGTCTGATGCCGTGTTGCGATCTCTACGCCAGACCGCCATCTGGTCCGTTGCGGTTATGGGTCAAGGGTTGGATGGCCTTGAAGACAGGGGTGGGCGGCTGTGGCCGGCCCGGCCGGCCGCCGAGGCAAAGTGCTGGTATCCCGGCGGCAGCGAATTAGCCGACGGCTATCGAGTCCCTTGCCAAGCTACTCTGCGCATTGGATGTCTGATTTTCCAGCGTGGGCGAGGAACACCCTTGAAATGCTGTCCGCCCCGGGCACCCTGCCTCGCCCCAGCGATCGTGTCGACGACGTTTCTTGTACTGACGTTGACTTCATGACG
The DNA here is from genome assembly GCA_963705835.1 of uncultured Actinomycetes bacterium. GTDB lineage: Bacteria > Actinomycetota > Actinomycetes > Streptosporangiales > Streptosporangiaceae > Palsa-504. Next base: position 64,874 of record CAVPLC010000038.1, on the reverse strand, counting down.
TGGCGGGTCCCGCGCCGACGGTGCCTCGTCACGATGATGGGAATATCCAACGAGAACTTCCCTCGCTCCTCATTGCTTTATATATTTGGGTGGATTGGTCATATGGTGATAGCTGCGGCTAGCGCCACCGAGACCATGCTGGAGCTGGGACGCGAAATAGCCCTGCCATTGCCGGTCGCACAACTCGCCGATACGGCCTACCAATTCACGCTGGAACTGGAAGAGATGTACGACCTAGATAGTACATGGCTGATATTCACGAGATTCTTCAGGAACATCAGGAGGAGCCTCGGCATTGACGAACAATACAAAGGAGTACGCGAACGGGTAGACTTGCTTGCCCGCCACGCCGAGGTGAACGAGCGCATCCGAACAGAGCGGGAAACCGTCGAGGTGACCATCATTGGCGCCATACTGGCTATAGTACTCATAGCCCTAGCTGCGCTTACCGTACCCGATTTCGGATCAACGTGGTATTTCCGGCTTTCGGTTATTGGCGGAGCCGTGCTGCTGGTTTTGCTTCTCATTGTATATCGTTTCGTACGCAGCAGGCGCAGATGGCTGCGGAGGCTACGCTAATCTCAATGTCGTAGTATTGACGTACTTTGCTTTACTCACATCGGCAGAAGAGTGAGAACATTGTTTGTTCCCTTGACCTGTAGCGTAGGAGGAGTCCCTCATAGGTCAGCTCGTCGGCGATGCCCAGCACGGTCGCGATGATGTGCTCGTCGGGAAAAGGAAACCCATCACGGGCAGGAGCAGCAGCCAGCTCTTCCGCGCACTGGCGGGCGCACCGCACTCGGGCGCCAATGTTGGACCCGTGTGGCCCTATGAACCCGCGGATGAGAGACCCGGTGCACCGGGCGGACATGCCGGGTCAGAAAGCCGCAGGCCAGCACTGCACCCGCTGACAGACTTACTGACGAGACTAGTCGAGAGCGGGCGACGGGAATCGAACCCGCATGACCAGCTTGGAAGGCTGGAGCTCTGCCATTGAGCTACGCCCGCAGCGGCCGCCCCGATACGCAGCTGCCGTCACCGGGTAGCGTACCGTCTCCCGCTCCCGCCGGCGTCCTCCGGCGGCCCAGCATGCGTGCGGATGGCATAGTGATCGGTGCAGGACCGCGACCCAAAGGAGAGGCGCAAAAGATGGCCGCAAACGCGCAAGCGCAGATCGGCGTCACCGGGCTCGGCGTGATGGGCCGCAACCTGGCCCGCAACTTCGCCCGGCACGGGTACCCCGTCGCCCTGCACAACCGAACGGCCTCCCGCGTCACCGACATCGTCGCCGAGTTCGGCCACGAGGGCACGTTCGTCCCGACCCAGACCGCCGGGGAGTTCGTGGCCGCCCTGCAAAGGCCGAGGCGCCTGATCATCATGGTCAACGCGGGCCAGGCCACCGACGCGGTGATCGACGAGTTCGCGCCGCTGCTCGAACCCGGCGACATGATCATCGACGGCGGCAACGCGCACTTCAAGGACACCCGCCGCCGCGAGGCCAAGCTCAGGCAGCAACAACTTCATTTCGTCGGCATGGGCGTCTCCGGCGGCGAGGAGGGCGCGCTGAACGGCCCGTCCATCATGCCGGGCGGATCACGTGAGTCCTACCAGGCCCTCGGCCCGATGCTGGAGACGATCGCCGCGCGCGTGGACGGCACCCCGTGCTGCATGCACATCGGCCCGGACGGCGCCGGCCACTTCGTCAAGATGGTGCACAACGGCATCGAGTACGCCGACATGCAGCTCATCGCCGAAGCCTACGACCTGCTCAGGCACGCCATCGGCCTCACGCCCGCCCAGGCCGCCGAGACGTTCCGACGATGGAACACCGGCCGGCTGAACTCCTACCTCATCGAGATCACCGCCGAGGTCCTCGCCCACACCGACGCGGCTACGGGAAGGCCCTTCGTCGACGTCGTGCTCGACCAGGCCGAGCAGAAGGGCACCGGCCGCTGGACCGTGCAGGACGCCCTCGACCTGGGCGTCCCGGTCAGCGGCATCGCCGAGGCGGTCTTCGCGCGGTCCCTGTCCGGCCACGCCGACCTGCGCCGGGCCGCCCGCCAGCTGCCAGGGCCCAGGCCCACCCCGACCCAGGCCGTAGAGTTCGCCGACCAGGTCGAGCAGGCCCTGTACGCGTCCAAGCTGGTCTCCTACGCCCAGGGCTGGCACATGATCGACGTCGGCAGCCGCGAGTACGACTGGCACATCGACCTGGGCGGGACGGCCGTGATCTGGCGCGGCGGCTGCATCATCCGGGCCAAGTTCCTTGACCGCATCCGGGCCGCCTACCAGGCCAACCCCGAGCTGCCCACGCTGCTGGCCGACGAGGAGTTCGGCAAGGACCTGGCCGCCGCTCAGGACGCCTGGCGCGAGGTGATCGCCACCGCCGTCCGCCTGGGCATCCCCGTCCCCGGCTTCTCCGCCGCCCTGTCCTACTACGACGCGCTGCGCGCCGAACGCCTCCCCGCCGCCCTCGTCCAGGGCCTGCGCGACTACTTCGGCGCGCACACCTACCGCCGCACGGACCGCGACGGCGTCTTCCACACGCTGTGGGCCCAGGACCGCGCCGAGGTAACCCGCTAGATCTTTTTATTCCGAACGGAGCGGACTGCGTGCCCTACGCAATCGGCTCGGGCGGGCATTCGAACCAGGTCACCGTGCGGGTCCCGCTCCGGTAGTAGTCCCAGCCGAGCGAGTAGGCGTCGACCAGCCGCAGGCCGCGTCCCGTTTCGGCGAGATCGCCGCCGGCTCCCCGACCGCCAGCCCCCTCCCTAGCCGGCTCCCCGACCGCCAGCGCCCCCGGAACACGGTGAAACCGGACTTCCACCTTGCCCTAGCGCGGTGGAACCCGGATTTCACCCCTTGACACCCCCTTGACACCTCGCCTGGCACCCCCTTGACATCCGCGGAGCGCGTCCGGAACGGTAGCACTGACCACTCTGACCTCACAGGACGGCCGCATGCCCACGACGACCCGGACGCTCATCCGCGGCGGCCCCGCATGCCCATGAGCCGGATGCTGATCCGCGGCGGCCCCGCATGACCACCCCGGACGCGTCCCGCGAGGCCGCCCTCCCGCCTCCGCGCCGTCCCGGCACCTCGTCGCCCGCGCCGCCGGCGCCCGTTACCTCGGCCCCCCGGAATGGGCGCCCACCGCCGCAGGCATCCGACGATGGTCGACCGTTGATGAACAGGCAGGCGCGCCGGTCGGCGCGGTGCACACCGGGTTCGGCATCTGCGAGCTCGAGCCGGGCGGGTCGCTACCCGGGCACGTCCACTCCTTCGAGCAGTCCTTCTTCATGCTGGAGGGCGAGGCCGTGCTGACCACGCCCGAGGGCGCGTTCCGGCTCGGCCCCGACGACTACGGCCTGGTCCCCGTCGGCGTCCCGCACGCCTGGCACAACGACGGTGGCCTCACCGCCCGCTGGGCCGACATGCAGGCGCCGCAGCCGCGGCGGCGTCACCACGGCGACACGATGCAGGTTGACCTGGAGCACGCACCCGTGCCCGTTCGGCCCAATCTGAAGGATCCGAGGACGCGGTCGTTCGGCCATATCGCGGCGGCCAGCATGAGCGGGCCCTCTCCCGATGAGGTCAGCATGCGGACGGCCCGCCTGGTGTACAGCGGGATCACGGTCAAGATGATGGTGGACACCGACCTGGGAGCACAGTTGCAGACGATGTTCATGGTCCAATACGAGGCGGACGGGGTGGCCGGGGCACATGATCATCCGTTCGAGGAGACCTACCTGATCCTGCAGGGCGCGACCGACGCGACGTTCGACGGGCGGCCCTACCGCCTGGAGCGGGGCGACATCGCCTGGGCCGGGGCCGGGTGCGTGCACTCGTTCCGCAACGCCGGCCGCGAGCCGGTCCGCTGGCTGGAGACGCAGGCCCCGCAGCCCCCGGCCCGGCATTCCTACCGCTTCGCCGGGGACTGGGACTACCTGCGCCGGGCGGTGCCGGGCTCATGAGCCACGTCCTCGTCGTCGGCGGTACCTCGGGCATCGGCCGAGAGATCGCCAGGCACTTCGCGGGCCGCGGCGACCGTGTCACGCTGACCGGCCGGGACGCCAGCCGGACGGCGGCCGTGGCCGAGGAAATCGGCGGCGACACGACCGGCCTCGCGCTCGACCTGGCCGTGCCGCACGGCATCGCTCCCGCGCTGGCCGGCCTCGACGTGGTGGACAGCCTGGTGCTGGCGGCCATCGACCGCGAGGTCAACACCACGGTGCGCGACTACGACGTCGACCTGGCGCAGCGGCTGGTGACGCTCAAGCTGGTCGGCTATCCCGAAGTGGTACACGCGCTGCGGTCCCGGCTGGCCCTCGACGCCGCCATCGTCATGTTCGGTGGCCTGGCCATGCTGCGGCCGTACCCCGGCTCGAACACGGTGTCAACGGTGAACGGCGGCGTCATCGGGCTGATGAACACGCTCATCGTCGAGCTGGCGCCCATCCGGGTCAACGTGATCCACCCCGGCATCGTCGGCGACAGCCCGTACTGGCGTGACCGTGACCTCAGCCCCGTGGTCGCGCGCACGCCGTGCGGGCGGCTGGCCCAGATGGCCGACATCGTGGACGCGGTGGCGTTCCTGCTCCGCAATCCGGCGGTGAACGGCGTCAGCCTCAACGTCGACGGCGGCACGCTGCTCGGCTGAGGATCGGCTGAGGCTACGGGCCGGCCCCGCTCTGCTGGGCCGTGGACTGCAGCCACACCGCTCCCGGGCCGGAAAGCACGGCACAGGGATGGGCGTCGTAGCCGGAGGTGCCGTGCACCACCGCGACCTGGATGGCCACGGTGGCGTCGACCATGCCGATGTGGCGCGGATGGGCCCGCAACGACTGGCCGGCAGCCAGCTCGCGCCGCACCACGTCGCCGCCCAGCTCGACCCAGGCCCTTCCTGAGCCGCAGATCCGCCGCAGCGCCAGGCCCCCTTCGCCGGGGCTGACCCGCACGCCGGGGGTGCCGGCCAGGAAACTCGACTCGCGGACCAGGTAACCCTCCTGCCCGGGTCCGACATCGACGCCGAGGATGCAGCCGGGTCGCTTCGAGGCGAACGCGACGACGCCCGGCTCGTCGGTGGCCGTGTAGACCACCAGCCGTGGCGCCTCGCCCGCCGCCATCTCGATCGAGTCGGTCATCCAGGCGAACTCGCCGACCTCGGCGACGACGCTCTCGCCCGGGTCCAGCGAGATCGACAGCACCGGCTGCGTGGTACCGAGGAGCTCATCCCGCATGACCGCCTCTTCCCCGGCCGGATGCTTCCGCCGCCTGTTCCCCGGCCGGATGCTCCGCCGACTGTTCCCCCGGCGCCGCGCCCTCGTCCCCTTGGGTCCCCTCGCCTGCCAGATGCACCCGCCCTCCGTGGCCAGGGCGTGCCAGACACTTCCGCCGCGCCCTACCTCCCCAGGATCAATCAGGCGCGACGGAAGCATCCAACGGTTCCCTTTATATGTGCGGGAGCGGGAACGGCGAATCCGGCAATTCATACATCTTTCCGGCCCCGTAGAACCCCCTAGAATCCCTCTAGCCCCATATGTCACTCAGGCCACGAGGGTACCGCCGACCGGGGCGGCGACGGCCGCGGCGCTATAACATCGCGCGGCCCGGCCGCTGAGCCAGCCCGTGTTCCACGGCGTAGCGGGCGGCGTCGACCCGGCCGCCGAGCCCGAGCTTGCGGTAGACGATGCTCAGATGCCGCTCCACCGTCCCCCGGCTCAGGTGGAGCCGCGCGGCCATCTCCTTGTTGCTCAGGCCGTCGGCGAGTAGTCGCAGCACTTCGGCCTGGCGGGCGGTCAGCTCACCAGGGAGAGGGCTGGCGGTCTGGCCGGCGACCTCGGCCAGCGCCGCCGTCACCTCGGCCAGCAGCTTCGGGTTCGCGATCTCGTGCGCCATCGCCTCCGCCGCCCGAAGGTGCCGGGCGGCCTCGTCCGCCTGGCCAAGCTCGGCCGAAACACGGCCCAGGCCGATCATGGCCTCGATCACGTCGTGCGTGTGGCCACCGGCGCCAGAGGCGGCCACCGCACCCTGGTAGAGCTCGGCGGCCTGCTCTCCAGTTCCCCTGCTTGGCCTCGAGATTGCCCTGGCTGCACAGGACGAGGCCCGTCAGCTGAGGCTGCCCGGCGACCAGCTCCGCGGCCTCGGCGAGCGGTGCCCGCGCGGCCTGCCACCGGCCGTCCCTGATCAGCACGTCGGCCAGGTTAACCAGGCCGATCGCGATCGAGCGCGGCTCGCCGAGCTGGCGCTTGATGATGAGGTTCTGCTCGAGCAGTTCCCTGGCGCGGTCGAGATTCCCGTCGTCGATCTCGATCAGGGCCATGTTGTTCACCGCCATGGCCAGCTTCGCGCGGTCGCCGACCGCGGCCCGCGCGTCGAGCGCGGTCTGGAAACTGCGCCGGGCCTCGGCTCGCTCACCCTGGTAGCGCTGGGCCGATCCGAGCGCGGTCGCCGCAACGGCCAGGTCCTCGCTCGGGCCGAGCGGTTCGAAGATGCGCAGCGCCTGCCTGGCCAGCCGGATCGTCTCGCCGTAGTCGTCGGTCTCCACGGCCAGCATGGCGGCCGAGTACAGCGCCCGCCCGATCGCCGCGTCGCCATCGACACCAGCAGCCGCCGCCCGCGCGCCGCCCTCGCGCGTGGGCTCTGTCATGCCGAGGAACCGGTTGATCCAGGCTCTTCCCACCGAGAGCCGCCCGCTGAACAGCCACCACCTCGTCAACCAGACGCAGACCTCCAGGCCCAGGTCGATATCGCCGGTCTCGGCGGCCCACTGCAGGGTCGCGTCCAGGTCATCGACGGCGGCCTCCAGCCGGGCGGTCCAGCGGCGCGCGTCCGGCCCGCCGGACGAGCTCGCGCCCCGGGCGGCCAGGCTGGCGAAGTGCCTGGCGTGCTGCTGGCGAGCCTGCTGCGCCTCGCCCGCCTCGTGCAGTCGCGCGGCCGCGAACTCGCGGATGGTCTCGACCATGCTGAACCGGTTCTGCTCGGCGCCGCGCGTGACGGCCAGCCAGGACGCGTCCACCAGGCCGCGGACGGCGACCGCCGCGTCCTGCTCGCCGAGGTCGGCCACCTCCTGGGCGTCCGCGAGGCCGAACGGCGCGGCGAACACGCTGAACAGCCGCAAGGCCCGCTGCTGGCCGGGGCCGAGCAGGTCGTAGCTGGCCCGCAGCACGTCGGCGAGCTTGCGGCCGCCGGGCGCGCCAGGCGCCTCGTATTCCAGCAGCGCGGCGCGCTGGGTGAGGATCTCGCGGATCGACAGGGTCCCGACCCAGCCCGCGATGAGCTCGATCGCCAGCGGCATCCCGCCCAGCCTGCGGCAGAGCTCGCCGACCGCGTGCGGCGGCACGTCGGCCGCGGAGAAGCCCGGCAGCCGGTCACCAGCCCTGGCGAGGAACAGGCGGACGGCATCCGAGGCCGCGATCTCCCGCGCGCCCGCCGCGAGCGAGGGGCACTCGAGCGGCGGAACCGCCCAGCACACCTCGCCGGGAACGCCGAGCACGATCCGGCTGGTGACGACCACGCGCAGTCCGGGCGCCGCGGCGAGGAGCTCGCCGGCGAGCCCGGCCACCTGCTCGCGGAGGTGTTCGGCGCCGTCGAGCAGCAGCAGCGCCGACCGGCCTTGCAACGCGGCCAGCGTCGTTTCCCACGCCGGCGCGCCCGGCCGGTCGCGCAGGCCCAGGCGGGCGGCCAGCGCCGAGCCTGCCGACTGGGGCGGCCGGACACCCTCGAGCGGCACGAATACGACGTCACCGCCCCGGACGGTCTCGTCCGCTGCCGCCCAGCGCCTGACGGCCTCGATGGCCAGCCTGGTCTTGCCCTCCCCGCCGGGTCCGATCAGGCTGATCAGCCGCGACCGCGCCAGCAACCCGGACAGCTCGGCCAGTTCGCGCTCACGCCCGACGAAGCTGGATTGCGCGACGGGCAGCCGGGCCGCCCCCTCGCCGACCGGTCCGGGACCTCCCGGCGGGCGCGGCCCGCCGGCCGAAGCGCCGACCGCGGCCTCAAGTTCCGCGAGGGCCCGGCTGGCCCGTGCGGACGGCCGGGACCGCCCGGACTCCCAGCGGTTCACGGTCGCGAACGACACGCTCAGCCGGCGCGCCAGCTGCTCCTGACTCAGCCCGAGCCGGGTGCGCAGCAGCCGGAGGCGTGCCGCGAGCGAAACCGCGTCCAGCGGACCGCTGCTCACAATGGCAGCGTAAGGCGTAGCGGCCGTCAGGCAGAGGGGAGATACGCCGAAATCCCACATTTACCGTCATATGGGGGACTGGTTCTCAGTTATTGAGATCGTGCCGCCGTCGTGCTGTGATTGCGCGTTCAACATTTAGCAGCCAGGCCGTTTCATGATCATTGGCCTCACGGCCGTTATCGCCGAAGCGGGAAATCTCCTGGCAGACGCGCAGATCGGCGTTAACCGGGACGGTTCTGATATCGCCGCATGCTCAATATCGGCACGGTTCGGAAAACGTTACAACCTTTCACGTCTCCGGACAGTCTTGATGTTAGGTTCGCAGAACGGGCGTATCCGCATCGACGTCGGTCAGGGGGTCGGCACGTGGCGGTTGAAAAAGCGTCGGCCGGGGTGGCGCGCAGGGTGCTGCTCACGGCCGGGGGCCTGACGCTACTCGGCATCTATTCCACGGGCCGGGCCGGCCCGGACCCGGTCGCCGCGCGCACCGGGAAAGCCCGTCACGCCCCGGTCTTGATGGATAACGCCTTCACCAATTCACCGGTCAGCGACCCGCGGGTCACCGCCTCGCCGGCCAGGACACGGGCCGCCGCGACGGCCCAGGACCGGCCGAGGCTGGCCGCCGCCCGCCGCCGTGGCGGTCCTGGGAACCCGGCCGGCTACGAGCAGCCGATGCGGTACATCGACGACGGCCGCAAGGCGATCGCGCTCACCATCGACGACGGCCCCAGCCCGGTCTACACCCCGCAGGTTCTGCGCCTGCTCGAGAAGTACCGGGTGACCGCGACGTTCTCCATGATCGGCATCCAGGCCAGCAGTTACCCGCGCGTGGCCCGCGAGGTGGCCGACGCGGGTCACCTGATCGCCAACCACACCTGGACCCACCTGGACCTGGCCCACCTGCCCCCGGCCGTGGTCGCCGACCAGATGGACCGGGCCACCGGGGCGATCCACGCCGCGACCGGCCGGGTGCCCGACCTGTTCCGCGCCCCCTACGGCGCCTGGTCCCCGTTCGTCCTGCAACGCTGCGCCCAGACCCGCATGATCCCGCTGGGCTGGTCGGTCGACCCGCGCGACTGGTCCCGCCCCGGAGTGCCCTCCATCATCGCGAACATCATGCGCAACACCAGCACCGGCTCGATCATCCTGGAACACGACGGCGGCGGCAACCGCTCCCAGACCGTCGCCGCCCTCACCTACGTCATCCCCCGCCTCCTGGCCGCCGGCTATCACTTCCGCACCCCCTAGCTACCCGAGGCTGGCGGACCGGGGCGAGCCGCTAGACTCGCCTGGAGTACGGGCTGTAGCGCAGTTTGGCTAGCGCGCCGCGTTTGGGTCGCGGAGGTCGCCGGTTCGAATCCGGCCAGCCCGACCATGGTCGATGGCCGCACCCTCCTCTCTTTATTTTGTCCGAACGGTCCATGGTGACCGCCCTCGGACCCCGATGTCAGCGGGCCGTGGCACAGTAACCCCCATGGAGAATTCCCGGTATATGGAGTGCCTGTCGTCGGACTACGCCGACCTGCGCGACGCGGCCGCGTCCGCCGAGCTCACCGCGCCGGTGCCGTGCTGCCCCGGCTGGACCATGGCCGACCTGGTCTTCCACGTGGGGGAGGTGTACCTGGAAAAGACGACCAGCATGCGCACCGGGCAGTCGCCGCAGGAGTGGCCGCCGCCGGGCCTGGCCGAGGAGGCGCCGCTGGCCCTGCTCGCCCGCGCCTACGGCGAGCTGATCGCGGAGCTGAGCACGCGCGACCCCGGCTCGCCCACGCCGACCTGGTACGAGCCGGACCAGACGGTGGGCTTCTGGATCCGCAGGATGGCGCAGGAGACCGTGATCCACCGGATCGACGCCGAGCAGGCGGCCGGCCTGCCGGTCACGCCGGTGCCCGACGACCTGGCCATCGACGGCATCGACGAGGTGCTGCGGGTCTTTCTCTCCTACGCGTCGGTGAACTGGCCCGACGAGTTCTCCCAGATGAAAGGCGGTCACCTGGCCGGCGAGGACGGCCAGGAGACGATCACGATCACCGCCGGCCCTGACCCCTTGGCCGCCTGGACCCTTCGCCCTTCGCCGCGCGGCGTGCTGGTCGCCGACGGCGCCGGCGATGGCCCGCGGGTGGCGCTGCGAGGCCGCGCCGGACCCGATGCTGCGCTGGCTGTGGGGGAGGTCCGGCGATGACGTCGTTGAAGGTGACCGGCGACCCGGCCTGGGTCGCTTACCTGCGGCGCATGATGGCCGAGATCACCCAGTAGGGCCCGGCACCCGTGGCAGTGATGCCCCGGTTAGCCGGCATCCTGCCAAGAGTGGTGCATACTCGGAACCATGCTGCGCAACGTGGCCGTGGTCCTGGTCAACGGTTTCCTGCCGTTCGAGTTCGGCACGATCTGCGAGGTGTTCGGCGTCGACCGCTCCGACGACGGGCTGCCGCGCTACGACTTCGCCGTGGTGGCCGGCGAGCCGCCCCCGCTGCGGGCGCTCGACTTCACCATCCAGCCCTCCTTCGGCCTGGAGCGCCTGGAGGAGGCCGACCTGATCGCGCTGCCCGCGGTCAGCGACGAGTGCCTGCGCCTCGGATCGGCGTACCGGTTCCCCGCGGACCTGCTCGAGGCGCTGCGCCAGGCCGTCGACCGCGGCGCCCGGGTGCTGAGCGTGTGTAGCGGTGCCTTCATCCTCGGCGAGGCCGGGCTGCTGGACGGCCGCCGCTGCACCACCCACTGGCGGAACGCCGCCGAGCTAGCCCGCCGGTACCCCGAGGCCAAGGTCGATCCCGACGTGCTCTACGTCGACGACGATCCGGTGATCACCAGCGCGGGGACGGCGGCCGGCATCGATGCGTGCCTGTACCTGGTGCGCAAGGAGCAGGGCTCCCGGGTCGCCAACGGCATCGCGCGCCGCATGGTGGTGCCGCCGCACCGAGACGGCGGCCAGGCCCAGTACGTGGTCCAGCCCGTCGCCCCGTCCTGCGACGGGTCCCTGCGCGACCTGCTGGAATGGCTGAGCGCTCACCTGGACCAGACGCTCACCGTGCGCCAGCTCGCCGCCCGCGCGAACATGTCCGAACGGACCTTCGCCCGGCGTTTCGTGCAGGACACCGGCACGACCCCGCAGCGCTGGCTGATCGGCCAGCGCATCCTGCTCGCCCAGCAGCTCCTGGAGGAGACCGACGAGACCGTCGACGCCATCGCCGACCGGGCCGGTTTCGGCAACGCGACCGCGCTGCGCCACCACTTCCGCGCCTGGCGCGGCACCACCCCGAACGCGTACCGGCGCCTCTTCCGTGGGGATCCCGCCGCCTGAACGGACCAGGGTGTAAGCGTCAGACCAGCACGAGCTCACGGGCGCGGTCGGTATCGGGCTGCGGTTGCTGCGGCAGGTCAGGCACCTCGCGCCGGATCCCGCCGTGCGGCGCCTGGCCGGGCTTGCTGGCCGACGCCGACGCCAGGATCACGACCGAAAGCGCGATCGCGATGCCGACGAGAGCCGCCACCGCCAGGAGTACGCCGCCGAGAAGCTGCATGCTGATCATCTGAGATGCCCCTGTCTTGATGATGTTTACCCCGTTTATCAAGACGAGTATCCAACGCATCAGTGAATGCCGTCAACTTATTTAGCGGTGTTAACCCCGAAGCAGCCGGTGACCCCGGCGGACCCCGGCCGGGGCCGCCGCGCCGGCATCGCCGGAGAGCGGTCCGTCCGTGCGGGAGCGTCAATCAGGTGTGTCGAGCTTGTTGCCTTCTTGCCATGAGCCGTTCACCTTCGCGTTGAACTCCTGTGTGTCCTGCGTCACTGGGATCGCATACATATCGCCTTGTGAATAACTTCAGCCTGCGTTCAGCGACTCGGCTGGGCGTCACGGTCGTCGCCGTGGGTCTGCTTGGTGCGGCCGGATGCTCTAGCTCTCTCCAGCTCTAGCTCGAGCTCCAGCTCTAGCTCTGGCTCTGCAAGTGCCAGCGCCACCGCCAGCGCCCCTAGTACCACGTTCACCGTCAAGCAGATCGTCTTGGGCACGACGCTGAAGCACAGCTTCCAGCCGAACGGCACGGGCGCCACGAAAACCGAGAGCCTTTCCCAGCCGGACGACCTCGTGGCCCTTGGCGGCAACCTCTACGTCGGGTTCCAGAACGGCGTCGGCTCGCAGGGAGAGGTGAGCCCTTCCGGCAACCTGGACAGCACCCTGCTCGAGATCACGCCTGCCGGAACCGTCGTGACGCATTGGGACCTGACGGGCAAGATCGACGGGATGGGCGTCGACCCCGCGACCGGGCAGGTCTTCGTGGCTGTCAACGAGGACTCCAAATCCAGCCTGTACACGGTTTCCGGCGGGACTGTCACGCACTACACCTACACCCCGGCGTCGCTGCCGCACCTGGGCGGCACCGACGCCGTCGCGGTGATGCAACGGGAAGATCCTGATCAGCGCGTCCGCGCCGGGCACCTCCGGCAAGGCGCCCGCGTCCGCCCCTGCGGTGTTCGTGGTCACGCTGAACGCCGGGGCCAAGACCGCCGCGGTCGCTCCGTTCTTCGCCGACAACGCGACGGCCACCGGGGTAAACGGCTCGAACGCCGGCAAGAAGGTCACCCTCGCGCTCACGGACCCGGACTCGAACGGGGTCGTCCCGTCGAGCTCGCCGGAGTTCGCCGGGGACTTCATGCTGAACTCCCAGGGCGACGAGGAACTGATCTTCTCCGGTGCCAGTGGCCAGAACCTGCAGGTCCTGAAGATCTCTAACTCGGTCGACGACACCGCCTGGGCGACCTCGGCCAGCGGTTCGCTGTACGCGACGGACTCCGATGCCAACACGGTCGATGTCGTCACGGGCCCGTTCGTGCCGGGGACCGCGTACACCGCGGTGACCCCGTGCAACGCCAACAGCGCCCCGACCACCTGCCCCGGCCCCGGCTACCCGAACAACTACCTGGGCACGATCGACCTGAAGACCGGCGCGCTCACCAAGGTCGTCGTCGAAGGGATCGACCCCAAGGGCATGATCTTCGTCCCGTAGCCGGCCCGACCCGACACGACGGGGGCCGCCCGCACGCCGGCGGCCCCCGTCCGCGCACCCGGGCTCACCAGGCGCGCCAGGCCCAGAAAAGCTGCCCCGAGACCGCGCGAATCCGTCCCCGATTCGAGTAATATCTGGTCCATGAGGTTCTTGCTTCGGGTGCTGGTGTCGGCCGCGGCCCTGGGCGTCGCGACCTGGGCCGTTCCCGGGATCGAACTGCTCGCGGGGAGCGGCTGGACCAGGGTGGGCACGCTGCTCGCGGTCGCCGCGATCTTCGGCCTCATCAACGCCACGCTCAAGCCGCTGATCAAGGTCATCGGCTGCGCGTTCTACGTGCTCACGCTGGGCCTGATCGCGCTGGTCGTCAACGGCCTGCTGCTGTGGCTCACCAGCGTCATCGCGGGCGACCTGACGCTGCCCTTCCACGTCACCGGGTTCTGGCCCGCCTTCTGGGGCGCGATCATCGTCGGCCTGGTGAGCTGGTTCCTTAATCTGGTGATCGGCGATAAGCGCAGGCGGAACAACGACAACGAACCGCCGCCGGTGCGCGTGGTCCGCGTTCGCTAGCCCCTAGACTGGCGGCTTAGACTTCTCAGCGATCCATCGCTGAGTTACCATCCCTGATCCCGGAGTGACGCGGACGTGAAGACTGACGTCGAAGAGCTGAGCCCGACTCGCGTCCGGCTCACCGTTGAGGTGCCGTTCGACGAGCTGAAGCCCAGCCTCGACAAGGCCTACCGTGAAGTCAGCCGCCAGGTCCGCATCCCGGGCTTCCGCCCGGGCCGCGTGCCGCCGCCGGTGATCGACAGCCGGATCGGCCGGGGTGTGGTGCTCAGCCAGGCCGTCGACGACGCGCTGCCCGACCTGTACTCGAAGGCGGTTAGCGAGGCCGACGTCTCGACCCTGGGCCAGCCCGACGTCGAGATCACCAGCCTCGACGACGGCAAGGAGCTGACCTTCACCGCCGAGGTCGACATCCGGCCGAAGTTCGAGCTGCCCGACCTGTCCAGCTTGTCCGTCACGGTCGACAACACGCTGGTGAGCCCCGACGAGGTGGCCGAGTACCTGGGCCAGCTGCAGGAGCGGTTCGCCTCGCTCAAGGGCGTGCAGCGCCCGGTGCAGACCGACGACTACGTCTCGATCGACCTGTCTGCCTCGGTGGACGGTGAGCCGGTCGAGGACGCCCAGGCCAGCGGCCTGTCCTACCAGGTCGGCAGCGAGTCGCTGCTGGACGGGCTGGACGCCGCCCTGGTCGGCATGGAGGCCGGGCAGTCCGCGACGTTCCGCACCGAACTGGCCGGCGGCGAGTTCGCCGGCCGTGAGGCCGACGTGACCGTGACCGTGCACAGCGTCAAGGTCAAGGAAGTTCCTGGCCTGGACGACGACTTCGCCCAGCTGGCCAGCGAGTTCGACACGCTCGGCGAGCTGCGGGCCAGCACCCGGGCCCAGCTGGAGCGGATGAAGAGCACGCAGCAGGTGGTCCAGGCCCGGGACCGTGCCCTCGACGCGCTGCTCGACAAGATCGACATCCCGCTGCCGGAGGGCGTGATCCAGACCGAGGTGGAGCACAACCGGGACTCGCTCGTGCAGCAGCTCGAGCGGGCCGGAGCGACGCTGGACGGCTACCTGGAGATGGCCAACCAGACGCCGGAGCAGTTCGACGCCGACCTGGAGCAGCGGGCTCGCCGTGCGGTCAAGGTCAGCCTGATCCTCGACCAGGTGGCCCGCGAAGAGGAGCTCAACGTAGACCAGGCCGAGCTGTCCGCGTACGTGACCCGGCAGGCCGAGCAGATGGGCGTCCCGCCGCAGCGGCTGGCGCAGCAGTGGGCCGAGGACGGCCGGCTCTCCGTCGCCGCCGCCGAGGTGCTGCGCGGAAAGGCCGTGAACCTGATCGCCGAGCGGGTCAAGGTGACCGACGCCTCCGGCCAGCCGGTGGACATCAAGGCCGCCCTCGAGGCACCCGCCGGGTCGGAGCAGGACGACGACGAGGACGAAGACGGCGACGACGCCGACGAGGAATAGCAGCCCTCCCTGACGCACGCACCCACGCATGGCCGCCCGCCGGGAACGGCGTGCGGCGGCGTGCGGCGGCGTGCGGCGGCGTGCGGGTGGCAACCCGGTGCGCCAGTAGCGAACATGGGCGCCCCGCGGGACGATCGGGCTGCGCGGCGGCGTTATGGTCGCATCAACGACACGAGACGTAACTGGAGCAGGTGAGTAAGCGTGACCCAGCCCCTATGGACCCCCACGCCGCCGTCCATCGTGGCCGCGGCGGAGCCCCCGGTCCTGCCGTTCGGGGATCAGTTGTTCCAGCGGCTGCTGCGGCACCGCATCATCTTCCTCGGCCAGCAGGTGGACGACGACATAGCCAACCGCATCTGCGCTGAGCTGGTCCTTCTGGCCTCCGAGGATGACAAGCGCGACATCAGCATCTACATCAACTCCCCGGGTGGCTCGGTCTACGCGGGAATGGCCATCTATGACGTCATGCAGTACGTGCCGAACGACATCGCCACCTACGCGATGGGCATGGCCGCGTCGATGGGCCAGTTCCTGCTGACCGCGGGCGCGGCCGGCAAGCGGTACGCGCTGCCGCACGCGCAGATCCTGATGCACCAGCCGTCCGGCGGCATCGGCGGCACCGCGTCCGACATCAGGATCCAGGCCGAGCAGATGCTGTACATCAAGCGGACGCTGTTCGAGCGCACCGCCTACCACACCGGGCAGCCGATCGAGCAGATCGAGAAGGACGCCGACCGCGACCGCTGGTTCACCGCCGAGGAGGCCAAGGAGTACGGCTTCGTCGACCAGGTGATCCGCAGCGCCGTCGAGCTGCCCCTCGAGGGCGTCCTGTCATGAAGTACCCAAAGGAGTCGAACGTGAGCGAGTCCAGCGCGCGGAGCCCCCTGCTGGCCCCGCAGTCCAGGTACGTGCTGCCGTCCTTCGTGGAGCGCACGTCGTACGGGATCAAGGAGATGAACCCGTACAACAAGCTCTTCGAGGAGCGGATCATCTTCCTCGGCGTCCAGATCGACGACGCCTCCGCCAACGACGTCATGGCCCAGCTGCTCACGCTGGAGGCCATCGACCCCGACCGCGACATCACCATGTACATCAACTCGCCCGGCGGGTCGATGACGTCGATGATGGCGATCTACGACACCATGCAGTTCATCCAGCCCGACATCACGACGTGCTGCATCGGCCAGGCCGCCTCTGCGGCGGCGGTGATACTCGCCGCTGGCACCAAGGGCAAGCGGATGGCGCTGCCGAACTCGCGCATCCTGATCCACCAGCCGGCCACCGAGGGCGGCTACGGCCAGTCCACCGACATGGAGATCCAGGCCCGCGAGATCCTGCGGATGCGCGCGGCGATGGAGGTCATCCTGGCCCGGCACACCGGCAAGGACGAGGAGATCGTCCGCCACGACATCGAGCGCGACAAGTTCCTCACCGCCGAGGAGGCCAAGGAGTACGGCATCCTCGATGAGGTCCTGACCATGATCAAGCGGGGCAGTGACCGTGCGGTGGAGGTAGTGTCTTCCTTATCGGGAGGATTCAGCTCTTCCCTCTAGGGCCGCCGCAGGGTTTGATGGTGTCCATCGGGCCCAGGAGGCGGTACCGTCGATACGCAAGCTCTTGACGGCCTCGCGGGACACGTCCGCTCGAGGCGGCCAGTACGGCCGTCCCGGCGGACCCCACGTAAAGGAGTATCTGGGTGGCACGCATCGGTGACGGTGGGGACCTGCTGAAGTGCTCGTTCTGCGGCAAGAGCCAGAAGCAGGTCAAGAAGCTCATCGCCGGCCCGGGCGTGTACATCTGTGATGAGTGCATCGACCTGTGCAACGAGATCATCGAGGAGGAGCTGGCCGAGCCCACCGAGTTCAAGTGGGACAGCCTGCCCAAGCCGCGGGAGATCTACGAGTTCCTCGACGCGTACGTGATCGGCCAGGACAAGGCCAAGAAGGCCCTG
Source organism: uncultured Actinomycetes bacterium (assembly GCA_963705835.1). Taxonomy (GTDB): domain Bacteria; phylum Actinomycetota; class Actinomycetes; order Streptosporangiales; family Streptosporangiaceae; genus Palsa-504. Next base: position 47,712 of record CAVPLC010000038.1, on the reverse strand, counting down.
TCGGTGGCCGTCTACAACCACTACAAGCGTGTCCAGTCCGGCGAGGACCGGCCCGGCGACGAAGGCGTCGAGCTGGCCAAGTCCAACATCTTGCTGCTGGGCCCGACGGGTTCCGGCAAGACGCTGCTGGCCCAGACGCTGGCCAGGCTGCTGAACGTGCCGTTCGCCATCGCCGACGCGACCGCCCTGACCGAGGCCGGGTACGTCGGCGAAGACGTCGAGAACATCCTGCTCAAGCTCATCCAGGCGGCGGACTACGACGTCAAGAAGGCCGAGACGGGCATCATCTACATCGACGAGATCGACAAGATCGCGCGAAAGAGCGAGAACCCGTCCATCACCCGCGACGTCTCCGGCGAGGGCGTGCAGCAGGCCCTGCTGAAGATCCTGGAGGGCACCACCGCGTCGGTCCCGCCGCAGGGCGGCCGCAAGCACCCGCACCAGGAGTTCATCCAGATCGACACGACCAACGTCCTGTTCATCTGCGGCGGGGCGTTCGCCGGCCTGGAGAAGATCATCGAGCAGCGTTCCGGCCACAACGGCATCGGGTTCAACGCCAAGCTCCGGGTCAGGAACGCCAACGCCACGGCGGACCAGTTCGCCGAGGTGATGCCGGAAGACCTGCTGAAGTTCGGCATGATCCCGGAGTTCGTCGGCCGGCTGCCGGTGATCACCAGCGTGCACAACCTGGACCGGGACGCGCTCATCCAGATCCTGACCGAGCCGCGTAACGCCCTGGTCAAGCAGTACCGTCGGCTGTTCGAGCTGGACGGGGTGGACCTGGAGTTCACGCCCGACTCGCTGGATGCCATCGCCGACCAGGCCAATCTGCGGGGCACCGGCGCGCGCGGCCTGCGCGCGATCATGGAAGAGGTGCTCCTGTCGGTCATGTACGAGGTGCCGAGCCGCAAGGACGTGGAGCGGGTCGTGATCACCCGCGAAGCCGTGCTCGAGAACGTCAACCCCACCATCGTGCCCAGGGACGTCAGCCGGCGCACCCCCAGGGAGAAGTCCGCCTGACCCGCCCCGCGTAGTCCCCAGCCGGGCGGAAAACAGGGTCACGAACGGACATCCTGGGCCACATGTCGACTTTGGGGGTATTGCTCATGATCGCCGGTATTCCTGTGTAGCCTCCAATTTGTTGCGTACCGCTGGCGCGGTTCTCGCCACGCCGGATCTCGGACGCTGACAAGCAGCCGTCTTCCACAGCGACGGGGAATTGAGCACAGATGAGTGGTTGGGACGCCCCGACGGGTAATTGGGATGCGGGTGACGAACCCGAAGCACCCGGATCAGACGATCAGGGGTATCAGCAGACTCAGTCCACCGGCGCCCACCGGGCCACCCGGGGCGAAAGCATCCTTCGCGCGGGGCGGCGGGGCCTGCCCGGCTACGACCAGGCCCAGAACTACGATCAGGCCGGCGGCTACGACCAGGCAGGCCGTTACGACCAATCCGGCGGCTACGACCAGCCCGGCGGCTACGGCCAGTCCGGCGGTTACGACCAGCCGACCGCGGCCTACGGCCAGGGAACCGGCGCCCGCCCGGCGTACGACTCCGGCCCGCACAGCGCGCCGCCTCCCCAGGGACCGGCGGATTTCCGCCGCGCCATCGGATCCGGGTCGAAGGCCGCCGAGCCCTACGACCGGGGATCGACCGGCGCGTACTCCTCCTACGGCGCTCAGGAGCAAGGCCCCGTGGCCTGGTCCGGCGTTGACGACCAGGGCTACGGAACGCAGGCCTTCGGCCAGCAAGATCCCGGCGCCGGCCAGGACTTCGGGACCCAGGCCTTCGGCGCTCCCGTCCACGGCCGGCAAGACTTCGCCCAGGGTCACCAGAACGAGGGCGCCTACCCGCAACAGGGGTTCGAGCCGTCGGGCTACGCTCAGGGCGGTTATGCCGACCAGAGCCACGCCGACCAGGGCTACGCGCCGTCCGCGTCCAGTCAGAACGGCTACGGCCAGGCCTCCGACCCGGGCACCGGTTACCAGCAGGACGGCTACGGCCAGGGCGCGTACGACGGGCACAGCCAGAACGGCGCCCAGGGTTCCTACGCCCAGGACGCCTACGGCCAGGGCGGCTACGCCCAGGGCGGGTACTCCCAGGACGCGTACGGCCAGGACGCCTACGGCCAGCCGGGTTTCGAGCGGCCGAGCGGACCGGCGTACGGCGAGGAGGACTTCAACGCCCCCAGCGTGCCGCCCCGCGCCGCGCCGCCCCGCTCGGGTCAGCGCTCGCCGCACCGGCTCAGCGGGATCCGGATGGTCCTGTACCTGGTCGCGTCGGTCCTGGGCGTGGTCCTGATCGTGCTGCTCGTCGTACGCCTGACCAAGTCCAGCCCGAACCACCCGGCGGCGGGCACCTCGCCCACCGCCAGCGCCCCGCCGGCACGACCGGATCCGGGTTTGTCTTCACCAAGGCGGCCAAGGTCGGCACGCTCCCGCTGAATGCCGCCGCGACCAGGGCTTTCAGTCAGTTCGCACAGAAGGTAGCAGGCCCAGAGGCGCAGGCGATCAAGGCCAGGGGAGCTGGTAATCCCGGCCAGCAGGTGATCGCCATGTACGACCTCGGGCATGTCACCAACGTGAACTCCAGCAATTTCAAGGCCGTCGGGTTCGTCGGTTATGGCGGCACGTTCAACCCGACCGCGGTCATCAAGTACATGAAGACTCAGCTGGTGTCCTCGCGGATAGTGAGCCCGGGGCCGCACGGCGGCGAGATGATATGCGGCTACAGCACCGCGGAAGGCAGCGACGCCAGCGAGTGCGCGTGGGTCACTGCCACCACCTTCGGCCAGGTTCATTTCGTCAAGGGCGCGGCGCTGGTGAAATACCCGGGCGCGTCCAGGATCGCGCTGGAGGTCAGGAACGCGGTAGAGGTCAAGGCCGGCTGATCTGCCCAAGGGGGTCCGGGGGGATGGGTCCCCCCGGGAAGAGGACGCTCAGCACTAGACTCACCTGTCGTGAGCAGACCCGTCCCGATCGAGCTGCCTTCCCAGTACGCGCCCGCCGAGGTGGAGGGCCCGCGCTACGAACGCTGGGAGAAGGCAGGCTACTTCACCGCCGACGCGTACTCCACCGCGCCCGCGTACTGCATCGTCATCCCGCCGCCGAACGTCACCGGTTCCCTCCACATCGGCCACGCGCTCGAGCACACGCTGATCGACGCGCTGATCAGGCGCCGCCGCATGCAGGGCTACAACACCTTGTGGCTGCCCGGCATGGACCACGCCGGCATCGCCACCCAGAACGTGGTCGAGCGCGAACTGGCCAAGGAGGGCCTGAGCCGGCACGACCTGGGCCGCGAGGCGTTCGTCGAGCGGGTCTGGCGGTGGAAGGCGGAGTCCGGCGGCAAGATCCTGGACCAGATGCGCCGCCTGGGCGACAGCGTGGACTGGACCCGCGAGCGGTTCACCTGGACGAGGGCCTGTCCCGTGCCGTCCAGACCATCTTCAAGCAGCTCTACGACGACGGCCTGATCTACAGGGCCGAGCGCATCATCAACTGGTGCCCGCGCGACCTGACCGCGCTGTCCGACATCGAGGTCGACCACATCGACGAAGAGGGCGAACTGATCTCGATCCGCTACGGCAGTGTTGGCGAAGACCAGGCGAATGACTCCATCGTGGTCGCCACCACCCGCCCGGAGACGATGCTCGGCGACACCGCCGTGGCCGTGCATCCCGACGACCCGCGCTACACCCGCCTGGTCGGCAAGACGGTGGAACTGCCGCTCACCGGCCGGCGCATCCCGGTCATCGCCGACGACCACGTCGACCCGGCCTTCGGCACCGGCGCGGTCAAGGTCACGCCCGCCCACGACCCGAACGACTTCGAGATCGGCCGCCGCCACGACCTGCCCAGCCTGACCATCATGGACGAGCACGGCGTGATCACCGCGCACGGCCCGTTCCAGGGCCTGGACCGGTTCGAGGCCCGGCCCGCCGTGGTCCGGGCGCTACGCGAGCAGGGCCGGATCGTCTCCGAGGTCCGCCCGTACGTGCACGCGGTCGGGCACTGCAGCCGCTGCGGCAGCACGGTCGAGCCGCGCCAGTCGCTGCAGTGGTTCGTCCGGGTCGCCCCGCTGGCCAAGGCGGCCGGCGACGCGGTCCGCGACGGCCGCGTCCGCCTGCATCCGGCCGAGATGAACGCGAGATACTTCAGCTGGGTCGACGACATGCACGACTGGACCATCAGCCGCCAGCTCTGGTGGGGGCACCGGATTCCCGTTTTTTATGGTCCGAACGGACAAGTGTGCAGCGTCGGGCCAGGTGAGCAAGCTCCGGAGGGGTGGACCCAGGACCCCGACGTGCTCGACACCTGGTTCTCCTCGGCGCTGTGGCCGTTCTCGACGCTGGGCTGGCCCGACGACACGCCGGACCTGCGCACGTTCTACCCGACCAGCGTGCTGGTCACCGGCTACGACATCCTGTTCTTCTGGGTCGCCCGGATGATGATGTTCGGCCTGTACGCGATGCGCGACAAGGCCCCCGCCGACGCGATCCCGTTCCGGGTCGTGGTCTTGCACGGCCTGGTCCGTGACCAGTTCGGCAAGAAGATTTCCAAGTCGCGCGGCAACACCATAGATCCGCTGGACTGGATGGACAGGTTCGGGGCGGACGCGACCAGGTTCACCCTGGCCCGCGGGGCCAACCCCGGCAGCGACATCGCCATCAGCGAGGAATGGGCGGCCGGCTCCGCAACTTCTGCAACAAGCTCTGGAACGCCGTCCGCTTCGCCCTCCTCAACGGCGCCCACCTCCCCGCCACCCCTATCGACAAATCCGACATTTCATACTCTGTCCCGGATCGGTGGATCCTCTCCCGCCTGTCGGCCGTCACCGCCGAGGTGGACGCGCTGTTCGAGCAGTTCGAGTTCGGCAAGATCTGCGACGTGCTGTACCACTTCGCCTGGGACGAGGTTCTGCGACTGGTACCTGGAGCTGGCCAAGGTGCCGCTCAACTCCGGCGACCAAACGGCCGCCGAGACGACCAGGCAGGTGCTGGGCTTCGTGCTCGACCAACTGCTGCGGCTGCTCCATCCGGTCATACCGTTCGTGACCGATGAGCTCTGGACCGCCCTGACCGGCGAGGATTCGGTCATGGTGGCGTCCTGGCCGGGGTTCTCCTACGCGGACGCCGCGGCCGAGGCCGAGATCTCCTCGCTCATGCGGCTGGTGACCGAGGTCCGGCGGTTCCGCTCGGACCAGGGCCTGCGGCCCGGACAACGGGTGGCCGCCCGGCTGGTCGGCATCGAGGCCACGCCGCTGGCCGGGCACGAGGAGCGGATCCGGTCGCTGCTGCGGCTCGACCCGCCCGCGGAAGGCTTCGCCCCCTCGGCGTCCCTGGCCGCCGAGGGCATCGCGGTCCAGCTCGACGTGGCCGGCGCCGTGGACGTGGCCGCCGAGCGCCGCCGGCTGGAGAAGGATCTGGCCGCGGCCCGGGCCGAAGCCGAGCAGGCCGCGAGGAAGCTGGACAACGCCGAGTTCACCGCCAAGGCGCCCTCCGCCATCGTCGCCAAGACCCGGGAGCGCCTGGAAGCGGCCCGCTCCGACATCACCCGCCTGGAGCAGCGCCTAGCCGCGATCTGACGCGATGCAGCCACGCAAGTAGGCTGAGGCGATGGATATCGAGGCGCGGATGGCCGAGGTCGAGCGGGAGATCATCTCCCGGCGGCCCGAGCATTCGGTTGACCTGGCCCTGGACCGGATGACCGAATTGGTCGGCCTGCTCGGCGATCCGCAGCGCGCCTGTCCGGTCATCCACATCACGGGCACCAACGGCAAGACGTCCACCGCCCGGATGACCGACGCGCTGCTGCGCAGCCGCGGCCTGCGGACCGGCCGGTTCACCAGCCCGCACCTGGTCTCGATCAGGGAACGGATCGTGGTGGACGGCGCGCCCATCAGCCCGGAACGGTTCGTGGCCGCCTACGACGAGGTCATCCCGTACGTCAGGCTCGTCGACGAGCGGCATCCGGTGCCGATGTCCTTCTTCGAGGTGCTGACCGGCATGGCCTTCGCGGTCTTCGCCGACACGCCCGTGGACGTGATGGTCCTCGAGGTCGGCGTCGGCGGCAGGCTCGACTGCACCAATGTCGCGGATGGCGTGGTCGCGGTCATCACGCCGATCTCGATCGACCACACCAGGCTCCTCGGCACCACGGTGGAAGAGATCGCGGCGGAGAAGGCCGGCATCATCAAGCCGGGCGCGGTCGCCGTGCTGGCCCAGCAGCCGCTGGCCGCCGCCGAAGTCCTGATCCGGTACGCGGTCGAGGTCGGCGCGACGGTGGCCAGGGAAGGCGTGGAGTTCGGCGTGCTGAGCCGCGAGCAGGCCGTCGGCGGCCAGCAACTGGTGCTGCGCGGTCTGCGCGCCACCTACGAGGACATCTACCTGCCGTTGTTCGGCCTCCACCAGGCGGGGAACGCGGTCTGCGCGCTGGCCGCCGTCGAGGCGTTCGCCGGGGTGTCGGGCGAGGGGGAGCCGGCCGGTCTCGACGCGGACCTGGTGCGCGAGGCGTTCGCGAAGGTGACCTCGCCCGGGCGGATGGAGGTCATCAGGCGCAGTCCGACGATCATCATCGACGCCGCGCACAATCCGGCCGGGATGGCCGCCACCGTGGCCGCGGTCCAAGAGGCGTTCAGCTTCGCCCGCCTGGTCGGCGTGTTCGCGGCCAGCGGCGACAAGGATGTCGCGGGCATACTCGACGAACTGGAGCCGCTGCTCACCGAGATCGTGGTGACCCGGAATTCCTCAGACCGGTCCCTGGACCCGGAGCAGGCCGCCGAGCTGGCCGCCGAGATCTTCGGCGAGGACCGGGTCCAGACCGCCGAACGGCTCGACGACGCGATCGAGGCCGCGGTCACGCTCGCCGACGAGGCGGTGGCCGAGACCGGTCCCGGCAGCGGCGGCGTGCTCATCACCGGCTCGGTCATCACCGCGGGCGACGCCCGCAGGCTGCTCGGCCCGGCCGGCGGCGAGCTGCCGCCCGAGCCGTCGGTCAGCACGCCCGCCCGGCACTCATTTACCGCCGCCGAGCTGTCATGACCGCGGGGGAGGCCAGATCGATGAAGCAGCTCAGGCAGCTGTGCGGCACCGTGCTGATCATGGAGGCCATCGTCATCGGGCTCGCCATCCCCGTCGCCATCGTCATGGAGCACCTGCGCCACGGCGTCGCGGGCGGCGTCGGCGGCGGCCTGGCCGTGTGCGCCCTGCTGCTGAGCGGCCTGCTCGGACGCCCGGGCATGGGCTGGGCGCTGTGGGCCGGCACGATCTTGCAGGTGCTGGTCATCGCGGCCGGCGTCGTCGTCCCCGCCATGTACGTCCTGGGCGCCGTCTTCGCCGCCCTCTGGATCACCGGCATCTGGCTCGCCCGCCGCCTCCAGACCCCTGCGGCCTCCGCGCCCCCCGCCCACAGCGACCCCCCCGAAACCGAGCCCGCCACCTCCGGAGCCGAGTGAAACCGGACTTCCACCTGCCACTAGCCCGGTGAAACCGGACTTCCACCTCCCTCCAGCCAAGGGCCAGGGCCCGGGGCCGCGAAACACCGTGAATCCGCAAGCTTCGCGCACGTGGTCATCACCGGCACGCTAGGCTCGTCATAGCTTTAAGTAATCCTAAGAGTGCTATAAGTAGTCATCGGAGAGCTTGAGCGTGGCGACCGACCTGGGCAAGGCGTCGGCGCGGCAGGACGAGGGCGTGCCGCGCCCGCGCGGTGGTGCCCACGCCGCGAGCAACAACGTGCGATTGCGCCGTGGCGCTTCCGGTCCGGTGCCGCCGCCCGTGATTCCGTCGCCTCGCCGGACCGTTCCCGGCGGAACCGCGGCCGCCCTGGTCGCCGCGGCCGTGGTCGTCACCGTGATCCCGCTCGTCCTCGTGCAGGTACCCGACGCCATCGCCTGGTCCCTCCCCGTGCGGTTCGCCCACGGCGGGCCGAACACCCTGGCCAGCCTGCTCCGCGCGGCCGGCCTGGCGCTGCCGGTGATGGCGGTCGCGGCGCCGTTCGGCGCGCTGGCCACCAGGAGGTTCCGGGCCGCGCCGGTGCTGCTGGCCGGGCTGCTTGCCATAGGAGCGGCCGACGTGCTCGGCGAGACCGCCCGCACCGTGCTGCTGATCGGCGCGGACCGCTCGCTGCACGGCGCGGGCGCGGGCGTCTCGATGGCCGCCGTGACCGCGCTCGCCGCCGAACGGCGGCCGGCGGCCCGGTCGCTGGCCGGCTGGTGGGCTTGTGTCACGGTCAGCGGGATGGTCGCCGCTCCCGAGCTCATGCGGTACCGGGTCACCTCCGGCGGCTGGTCCGCGGCGTTGCATCCGTACCCGTGGCTGACCGGTATCGCCCTCACGCTGACCGCGCTCTACGCGATGCTGGCCGAGGGGACCGCCACGGCGGCCGTGCGCGGCGGCTTCCCGGCCGTCGAACGGGCGCACCTGGCGCTGCTCGCGGCCCCGGTCGCAGGGCTGTCCGCGATCTGCGTCGCGGTCACCTACCGGGGCGACCGTGCCGTGGTCGCCGCCGCCATCGCCGACGTGATCGCGCTGGCCGGCCTGACCGTGGTCACCGCGAGGGTGAGCACGGCCGCTCGTTTCGCCGTGGTGTGCGCCGTGACGGGATTCACCCTGGCGCCGGCCGCGGGCGCCGTGACCGCACTGAGCCAGCCCGCCGCGCAGCCCGGATTCGCCGCGCTGGCCGCCGCGCTGTGCGGGGCCGCGCTAGCCCTGGCGAGCCGGACCGCGCCCGGCCGCGCCGCGCCCGGCCGCGCCATCACCGCGTCCGGCCTGTTCGTGGCCGCCGCGTCCTTCGGCGCAGCGTACCTGGCCGGGCCCGGCCTCTCCCGCCCGGGAGTGCTCACGATCGTGTGCGTGCCGCTGGCTGGCGGCCTGGCCGCCGCGCTGGCCGCCAGCCTGCGCGCCACCACCGCCGGGCCCGCCGCCGCAGGCGGCCAGGCAGGCGGAGCGGTGTGCGGCGTCGTGCTGCTGCTGGCCGGGGTGGCCAGCGGTTTCCTCGCGGCAGGCGCCGTGCAGCTGCATGCCCTCGCGGACGCGCGGACCGCGTCCGCGGTGCACGCCGCGCTCGTGGCGGGCGCATCCCGCTGGGCTCTCGCCGCGGCCGTGGTCACCGCCGCGGCCGGCCTGGCCCTAGCCTGCGCGCCCGGCCGGCGCGCCGGTCCCGCGGGCCGTCGGCACGCCGGATCGTGGGTAAGCTGTGGCTCAGTGGCGAATCATCATCAACCGGCGGCGGCACGCTCACGTCCGGGAGATCGCGACCGGATTCCCGGAACCCAGTGAGTCGGCGTCACCGTTGTCCAAGTAAAACCTCCAGGCCGCCCGGACCGCACAACCCACGCTGACAGCTCCAATCAAAGCCCGGATCGGAAGGTTCCCGTTCCCGATGAGCAACGCGCTGACGTTCCTCGGCCGTGACATGGCGGTCGATCTCGGTACTGCGAACACGCTGGTCTACGTGCGTGGACGCGGCATCGTGCTCAACGAGCCGTCGGTGGTGGCGCTCAATACCAACAACGGCCAGATCGTGGCCGTGGGTGCCGACGCGAAACGCATGATCGGCCGCACCCCCGGCAACATCGTGGCGGTGCGCCCGCTCAAGGACGGCGTCATCGCCGACTTCGACGTGACCGAGCGGATGCTGCGGTACTTCATCCAGAAGGTGCACCGGCGCACCCACCTCGCGAAGCCGAGGCTCGTGGTGGCCGTGCCGAGCGGCATCACCGGCGTGGAGCAGAGCGCGGTCAAGGAGGCGGGTCACCAGGCCGGCGCCCGGCGGGTCTACATCATCGAGGAGCCGATGGCCGCGGCGATCGGCGCCGGGCTGCCGATCAACGAGCCGACCGGCAACATGGTGGTCGACATCGGCGGCGGGACGACCGAAGTCGCGGTGATCTCCCTGGGCGGCATCGTCACCTCCGTATCCATCAGGGTCGGCGGCGACGAGATGGACCAGGCGATCATCACGTTCGCCAAGAAGGAGTACTCGCTGATGCTGGGCGAGCGGACCGCCGAGGAAATCAAGGTGGCCCTGGGCTCGGCGTTCCCGTCCGAAGACGAGCCGCACGCCGAGATCCGGGGCCGGGACCTGGTCAGCGGCCTGCCCAAGACCGTGGTGATCTCCACCGCGGAGGTGCGCCGCGCCATCGAGGAGCCGCTGAACCTGATCATCGACGCGGTCAAGAGCCACGCTGGACAAGTGCCCGCCCGAGCTGGCCGGCGACGTCATGGACCGGGGCATCGCGCTGACCGGCGGCGGCGCCCTGCTGCGTGGGCTAGAGTCACGAATCCGGGAGGAAACCGGGATGCCCGTGCAGGTGGCGGACAACCCGCTGGAGTCCGTGGTGCTCGGCACCGGCAAGTGCGTCGAGGACTTCGAGACCCTGCGTCAGGTGCTGGTGCCCGACTCCAGGCGCTGATCTTGACGTGGCCCCGTAAGACCCGTCGTTTCGGCCGCGCGAGACGGATGAGGAGCCGCGGTGCATGACAGCCGGCGTTCACGCCTGGTTCTCGGCGTGCTCCTGATCGTCGCGATCGCCCTGATCACGCTGGATTTCCGGGACGGCGGCGCGTCGCCGGTCCGCAACATCGGCGCGGACATCTTCGGGCCGATCGAGCGGGTCACCCACGACGTGACCGACCCGGTGTCCAGCCTGTTCGACTCGGTCACCGGGGGCCCTTCCTCGCAGAGCACCATCGCCGGACTGCAGCGCGAGAACGCGGAGCTTCGCGCCGAGCTGAGCCAGGCGCAGCTGAGCCAGGCGGCCAGGCAGCAGCTATCCCAGCTGCTGCAGCTCGACGCGGGCGGCTACAAGATCGTGGCCGCGAGCGTGATCGCGGCCGGGGGCGACTACTCCGACACGGTCACGCTGGACGTCGGCCGCAATGACGGGATCAAGCCGGACGAGACCGTGCTGAACGGCTCCGGGTTCGTCGGCACCGTCACGCAGGTGAGCGAGGACACCTCGACCGTCCTGCTGGCCGATGACGCGTCCTCGGTGGTCGGCGTGCAGATGGCCGGCAACGGCGAGATCGGCGCCGTCACCGGGACGGGCAAGTCCATGTCCGGATCCGCGATGCTCCGGCTGAACCTGTTCGATGCGAACGCGGTGCTCCAGCCCGGGCAGCAGGTCGATACCTACGCCTCCGTGGGCGACCAGCCGGAGGTTCCCGGCGTGCCCGTGGGCACGATCGTCTCGGTAAACAGCAGCGCCGGAGCGCTCACCCAGACGGCGCTGGTCCGCCCGTTCGTGAACTTCACCGCGCTGGGCGTGGTCGGCATCGTGGTCCAGGTGCCGCGGCACAACGCGCGGAACCCGATCCTGCCGCGTCCGGCCCCCACGGTCACCGTGACCGTCACCCCGGGCCCGTCGTCGTCGGCCAGGGCCACCACCGGAGCCCAACCGTCCACCTCGACCTCAGTGTCCCCGTCGGCGTCCGCGACGGGCGGAGGCTGATGTGCGCTGGCTGATCTCCTTCGTGACCGTGGCCGTCGCGGTCATCGCCCAGCTCACGATCGTGGACCGGATCACCTTTCCCGGCGGGACCGGGCCTGATCTGGTCCTGATCGCGGTGGCCGCGCTGGCCCTGGCGGGCGGCCCGCTGGCCGGGGCCCTGATCGGATTCTGCGGCGGCCTGGCGCTGGACGTCGCCCCGCCGGGCAGCCACTTCGTCGGCCAGGACGCGCTCGTGTTCTGCCTGATCGGCTACGCATGCGGCCTGCTCGCGGACGTCCCGTCCGGTGACGGTACACCGGAGCAGGGTCATACGGCGCTGTTCGAGATCGTGGTCACCGCGGCGGGCGCCGTCTGCGGGGAGGCCCTGGTGGCCCTGCTCGGCGTGATGCTGAGCGACCCGCGGGTGACCTGGCCCGCCGTCACCAACGTGCTCCCTGTGGCGGCGGTGTACGACGTCGTGCTGTGCCCGTTCGTGCTCTTCGCCGCGGCAGCGGCCCTGCGCCTGGCCGGAAGCCGGAGCCAGCGCGACCGGGCCGCCTGGTCCGCCAAGCCGGCCCGGACCCTGGCGCCGAGCGCGGCCCATGGCTCGGTCAGGCAGGTGAGCGGCGGGAACACGCCGCGGCTTCGGCTGTCGGAACGCGCCAGGGGCGAGGGCTGGATCGGCGGCGCGCGCGGTGCCCTGGCCCAGACCGCCGGCGGCAGGCCCGCCCCCAAGCGCGAGCCGCGCCTGAACCTGACCCGGAGCGGTTCGCTGGCCCGCGGCGCCGCCCGCGGCGGCGCGCGCGGCGGCGCACGCCCGGGCGCGCTCGGCGCGGCGTTCGCGACCAGCGGAGGCGGCTCCGGGCTGACCAGCTCCAGGTTCGGCCGGTCGCGGATGGGCCGGTCGCTGCTCGGCGGCTCGGTGTTCAGCCGGGCCCCGTCCGCCCTCAGCCGCCCCGCCCCGCGGAACCGGCAGGCCACGCTCGGCCGGTCGGCCTTCCTGAGCCGGTCCTCGTTCTTGGGCGGGTCGTCGTTCCTGGGCGGGTCATCCCGCTTCAGCCGGGTGGCCCCGCTCGGCACCCGATCGTTGCCGGCCAGGCGGTTGTCCCCCTTCCGCGGATCGTCCTCGGCCGGCCGGGTCTTCGCTCCGCGCCGGGTCTTCGCGCCGCGCCGGGCGGCGGGCCTGCTCCGGACCGCGCCCGGTGGTTCGGCCGCCGGGCATGCTCCACGCTTGGCCGGGCGCAGCACCTTCGCCCGCCTCACCGGAGCGCTCAGAAGATCAGCACTGGGCAGATCGGCCCGGCGCCAGCCCACCCGGCGCCAGCCAACCCTGCGCCAGCCGACGCTGCGCCACAAGACCCGGCGTTATCCGGCCCTGAGCGTGGGCAAGTCACCGGGCCGGGGCTGGCTGCGCCGCTCGTCATCGCGCCGCATCGGGCTTGGGCGCGGCTGGACCGGCGGGAACGCGCCCCGGCTGGGCAGCGGAGGCCCGGCCCGGCTGCACATGCCTCGCCGGAGGTTCAAGAGGAGCTGGCGGACAGGAGGTTACCGATGAACGTGGCGTCGCGCCGGCGTCTCGTGGTGCTCTACGTGCTCGCGGCCGCCATGATCGTCTCGCTGGGTGGCCGGCTCTGGTACCTGCAGGTCATGAACAACGCCTCGTTCACCAAGCTGGCCGAGCAGAACCAGACCAGGGACGTGATCGTGCCCGCGGTCCGCGGCCAGATCCTCGACGACGTGGGCAGCCAGCTGGTCACCAACCGGACGGCGCTGGTCGTCTCGGTCGACATGATGACCCTGTCCCAGCAGCCCGGCGGCGCCGCGCCCGTGCTGCAGCGGCTGGCCCCGCTGCTCGGCATGTCGTACACCAAGCTGAGTGAGGAGACGCGGCTCTGCGGCCCGAAGGTCTCCCAGCCCTGCTGGGCCGGCTCGCCCTACCAGCCCATCCCGGTGGACCAGGACGTGACGGACCAGGTCGCGCTGCAGGTCATGGAGGAGCATAACCAGTTCCCCGGGGTCACGGCCCAGGTCCAGCCGGTCATCGACTATCCCATGCCCGACGGGGCCAACCCGGCCCAGGTGCTCGGGTACCTGCAGCCCATCACCCCCCAGGAGATCGCGAGCCGTCACCTGCCGGTGACCGGCTTCTCCGGCGTGGACCTGGTGGGCCAGGCCGGCCTCGAGGCCCAGTACGACAGCCAGCTTCGCGGCAAGGCGGGCACGCAGGTGGTGTCGGTCAACGCCGCCGGGGACGTCACAGGCACCGCAGGCCAGACCGCGCCCGTGACCGGCGATGACCTGGTGACCAGCATCAACGCCCAGGTCCAGGCCGATGCCCAGAACGCCCTCAACGGCGCGATCGCCAGGTCACGAGCGGCCGGGAACGCCGCCAACCAGGGCGCCGCGGTCGTCATGACCACCACCGGCCGTGTGGTCGCGATGGCCAGCTACCCGGACTACGACCCGAGCATCTGGACCCACGGCATCACCCAGCAGCAGTTCAACGACCTGTTCGGGACCAAGGACGGCGAGCCGATCCTCAACTGGGCCGCGCAGGGCCAGTACGCGCCGGGATCCACTTTCAAGGTCACCTCGACCGCCGCCGCCGTGGCCAACGGGTACCCGCTGGACGGCCTGTACAGCTGCCCCGCCTCGGTCAGCATCAACGGCGTGACGCTCAAGAACGACGGCGAGCCCAGCCTGGGTGACATGACGTTCAACGAGGCGCTGATCCAGTCCTGCGACACCGTGTACTACCAGCTCGGCTACGACATGTACCTCGGCGACGATCCGAAGGCCAACAACACGACCGGGCCGAACGCCCCGATCCAGAAGATGCAGAAGATGGAGCTGGCCTGGGGTTTCGGCCAGGGCACCGGCATCGACCTGCCCGCCGAGTCGGCCGGTTCCATCCCCACCCGGCAGTGGCTGTACTACCTGTGGAAGGACAACGCCCACACCGGCCAGAACTGGTGCAAGTACGGCAGGCAGAATGGCTCCTACGTCCAGCAGATCGAGTACCAGGACTGCCAGAACGGCTGGCAGTGGGAACCCGGCCAGGCCGCCATCGCCGCGATCGGCCAGGGCTACGTGACCGTTACCCCGCTCCAGCTCGCCAACGCGTACGCGGCGCTGGCCAACGGCGGCACCCTGTACAGCCCGCGGATCGGCGAGGCGCTGGTCTCGCCGACCACCGGCCAGGTGGTCCAGCAGATCAACCCGCCGGTCATCCGGCACCTGCCGGTGTCTCATGACACGCTGGCCTACATCCGCAACGCGCTGGCCGGGGTGGTGACCCAGGGCACCGCGGCCGGCGCCTTCGGCGGCTTCCCGCTCAACCAGGTCTGCGTCGCGGGCAAGACCGGTACCGCCCAGCTCTTCGGCAAGAACGCGACCTCGGTCTTCGCCTCCTTCGCGCCCTGCAACGACCCGAAGTACGTGGTCATCGTCATGGTCCCAGACTCCGGTTACGGCGCCGACGTGGCGGCGCCCGCGGTGCGCCAGATCTGGGACAGCATCTACGGCCTCGAAGGGCACAAGGCCGCGGTGCCCGGCGGCCAGATCCCCTCCGCGCTGCCCCAGATAACCTCGACCGGGGCGATCAATCCGCCGGCCGGATACAGCAGGGGGTCATGATGCTGGGCCGAACCAGCCCGAGCTACACGGTCCGCGGCTACAGCGCGCCCCGGCTCGGGACCTTCGCGGGCCGTCCGCGGTCGCTGCTGGCCCGGGCCTTCGCCCGCAACTCCGTGCTGCGGCGCATGGACTGGCTCCTGGTCCTGGTCGTGGCCGGGCTGAGCGCGATCGGCACCCTGCTCGTCTGGTCGGCCACCCAGCCCTCGCTGCTCGCGGCCGGCCAGGATCCGCACACCTACCTGAAGAAGCAGCTGCTCAACGTCGTGATCGGGCTGATCCTCATGGTCGCGGTGAGCTTCGCCGACACCCGGCAGCTGCGGTCCTGGGCGCTGCTGGCGTACGGGGCCACGCTGCTCGCCCTGATGGCCGTGCTCACCCCCATCGGCTCCGACATCAACGGCGCGCACGCCTGGATCTCCCTGCCCGGCGGCTTCCAGGTCGAGCCGTCGGAGTTCGCCAAGGTCGCGCTCATCCTGATCATCGCGTCCGTGATAGGCCGGGCGCGCGGCGGCACCCCGGGCGTCCGCTCGGTGCTGCTCGCGCTGGCCTGCGCCGCGCCGCTGATGGGCCTGGTGGTGATCGAGCCCGCGCTGGGCGTGGCCATGGTGCTGGTCGTGGTGGCCGCCACCATGATCGTGCTGTCCGGCACGAAGCTGCGCATCATCGCGGGCCTGGCCGCGATCGTGGGCGTCGCCGTCGCCGCGGCCGGAGGCCTGCACCTGCTGAAGTCCTACCAGCTCACCAGGTTCACCTCGTTCCTGCACCCGTCGGCCGACCTGGCCGGAGCCGGCTACAACGCGGCCCAGGCCAAGATCGCCGTCGGCTCGGGCGGCATATTCGGCGAGGGCCTGTTCCACGGCCAGCTGGTGGCGGGCAACTTCGTCCCGTCCCAGCAGACCGACTTCATCTTCACCGTGGCGGGCGAGGAACTCGGCTTCGTCGGCACGATCACGATCGTCGTCCTGCTCGGCATCGTCATCGTCCGCGCCCTGCGCATCGCCAGCCGCGCCGACGACCTGTTCGGCATGCTGGTCGCCTCCGGCATCGCGATCTGGTTCGCCTTCCAGTCGTTCGTCAACATCGGCATGACCATCGGCATCATGCCGATCACCGGCCTGCCGCTCCCGTTCCTGTCCTACGGCGGTTCGGCCGTCTTCGCCGACATGATCGCGATCGGCATGCTCCAGTCCGTCCACCGCCACCGCAACGTCTTCCAGCCCTAGCGCTACTGCCGCATGAACGTCACGGTGGTTACGTTCACCCCATGCCGCCGACCCACGATCCACGTCGCCAGCGCTGTCACCATCGCCCGTTCGGATAATGTGGTCTGATGCCTGTCGAATCGGTTTACCCGGCGCTGGAGCCGCTGCTGCCGCGCGTGCGCAAGCCGATCCAGTATGTCGGCGGCGAGGTCGGCTCGGTCGTCAAGGACTGGGACCGCGCCGACGTCCGGTGGGCCCTGTGTTACCCGGACGCCTATGAGATCGGGCTGCCCAACCAGGGCGTCCAGATCCTCTACGAGGTCCTGAACGAGCGCGACGGCGTCCTCGCCGAACGCACCTACACCGTGTGGCCCGACCTCGAGGCCCTCATGCGCGAGACGGGCGTGCCGCAGTTCACGGTGGACTCCCACCGGCCGGTCGGCGCGTTCGACGTCCTCGGCTTCAGCTTCGCCACCGAGATGGCCTACACGAACCTCCTGACCGTGCTCGACCTGGCGGGAATTCCTTTCTTTTCTTCCGAACGAACGATGGCTCACCCCGTCGTCATCGCCGGGGGCCACGCGGCCTTCAACCCGGAGCCGGTGGCGGATTTCGTCGACGCAGTGGTCCTCGGCGACGGCGAACAGGCCGTGCTCGCGATCACGGACCTGATTCGTGACTGGAAGCGGGCCGGGCAGCCCGGCGGGCGGGACGGCCTGCTGCTACGGCTCGCGGCGGTGGCGTACGTACCCCGCTTCTACGATGTGTCGTATCACTCTGACGGCAGGATATCGAAAGTATCGCCGAATCGTCAAGGCGTTCCGCCATCAGTTTCGAAACACACGGTCATGGACCTGGACGCCTGGCCGTACCCGAGGGCGCCGATCGTCCCGGTCGCGGAAACCGTGCACGAGCGGTACAGCGTGGAGATCTTCCGCGGCTGCACCCGCGGCTGCCGGTTCTGCCAGGCCGGGATGATCACCCGGCCGGTGCGGGAGCGGTCCATCACCACGATCGGCTCGATGGTCGCGGGCGGCGTCAAGGCCAGCGGGTTCGACGAGGTCGGGCTGCTGTCGCTGTCCAGCGCGGACCACAGCGAGATCAACGAGATCGCCATCGACCTGGCCGACTGCTACGAGGGCACCAACGTCGGCCTGTCGCTCCCGTCGACCCGGGTCGACGCCTTCAACGTGACCCTGGCCAACGAGCTCAGCCGGAACGGCCGCCGCTCCGGGCTGACGTTCGCGCCGGAAGGCGGGTCCGAGCGGATGCGCAAGGTGATCAACAAGATGGTCACCGAGGAGGACCTGATCCGCACGGTCAGCACGGCCTACGCCAGCGGGTGGCGGCAGGTGAAGCTGTACTTCATGTGCGGCCTGCCGACCGAGACGGACGCGGACGTGCTGGCCATCGCGCAACTGGCGCGCCGGGTCATCGCCGCGGGCCGGGAGGCGACCGGGCGGCGCGACATCCGGTGCACGGTGTCGATCGGCGGCTTCGTGCCCAAGCCGCACACCCCGTTCCAGTGGGCCGCGCAGTGCGCGCCGGAGGTGGTGGACGCGCGGCTGCGCGCGCTGGGCGGCGCGCTGCGAGCCGACCGCGGCTACGCCAAGGCGATCGGCTTCCGGTACCACGACGGGCAGCCCGGCATCATCGAGGGCCTGCTGTCCCGAGGCGACCGCAGGGTGAGCAGGGTGATCCTGGCCGCGTGGCGGGACGGCGCCAGGTTCGACGGCTGGAGCGAGCGCTTCTCGTACGAGCGGTGGACCCGCTGCGCCGCATCGGCGCTGGCCAGCGAGCCGGTGGACCTCGCATGGTACACTACGCGCGAACGTGATTACAGTGAGGTGCTCCCCTGGGATCACCTGGACGCGGGCCTTGACCGCGACTGGCTCTGGCAGGACTGGCAGGACTCCATCGCCCCTGAGGGTTCTGGGGGCGCGGCCGAGGTGGAAGATTGCCGCTGGACTCCGTGTTATGAATGCGGGGTCTGTTCCGCCATGGGTACCGAAATCCAGGTGGGCCCCACGGGGGAGCGGCTCGACCGGAAGCGGCTGCTTCCGGTAGTGAGCGGGAGGTAGCGTGGCCGAGCCGGACCCGCAGACAGCCCAGTTGCCTGCGGTGCAGCATCTGGTGGTCCGGTATGCTAAGCGCGGAAAGATGCGTTTTGCCAGCCACAGGGACGTGGCTCGCGCCTTCGAGCGGGGAGTGCGCCGAGCAGGGCTGCCTATCGCGTACTCCGCCGGGTTCACGCCCCATCCGAAGATTTCCTATGCGGGCGGCGCCCCGACCGGCGTGGCGAGCGAGGCGGAGTACCTGAGCCTCGCGCTGACGTCCCGCCAGGTCGCGACACACGTGGGGCAGCGGCTGAACGCGGCGCTGCCTGATGGGATTGAAGTGATCGACGTCACCGTAGCTGGCGAGGGGCCCAAGGGGGCCAAGGGGAGTCCGGTGGGATCACCCGCCCGGGACCACACCTCGTTCGGCCACCTTGAGGCGTCGCAGTGGCGAGTAGTTCTACCGGGCGCGGGGCCCGCCGCGGCACAGCAGGCCGTGGCCGGCTTCCTCGCCCTCGGCCAGGCGCCGGTGGAGCGCCGGACGGACAAGGGCGTCCGGCGGCTGGACGCCCGCGCGGCCGTGGTCACGCTCGACGTGCTCGACGAGCACGAGACCACCGCCGATCCTGACGGCGGCCGCCACGCCGCCGCGACAGGTCTCGAAGATTGTGCCATTCTTGGAATGGTTGTTCTAAATACGGCTCCCGCTGTGCGGCCCGATGACGTGCTGACCGCGCTACGCGACCGGTACGGCCTCGTCCCGTCCTCGCCGCCCGTGATCACCCGGCTGGCACAAGGTTCGCTAGCCCTTCTGGCCGGGGCGGATGTGTTATGACGGCATTTGTTGTGGTGCAGGGGAGCCGTCACGTGAAGACAGGAAACCAGGCTCGGAGCTGTCGGGCTCGTGCGGTCACCGCGCGAGCCCAGGGCCGCTTTCGCGGCTCCGCCCGCGCCTACGATGACAATGTGCTCCCGCGCGGTGTGCGGGTCCGGCGCGGTATGCCGCCACCCGGCGGAACGCCGTGGACTCGCGCGCCCGGGAGCCTGACTGGAGATTGCCCGAATGCTCGAGAGCGAGCTGTACGACAAAGAGTCCAATGACAACGCCACAGGCGGGCGTGGTACCGGAGAGCTGATCCCGAGCGCTCCGGCCGTGCCGGCGGCCGTGTTCCAGCCGCCGCAGGTGGTGTTCCAGCCGCCGACGGTGCGGCCAGAACCCGCCGCACCCAGCCCGGCGCGTGCCGCGGGGAGTGCCGCCTCGGCCCCCTCGCGTCCCGCGGCAACGCCCGGAACGTCCGGGAGTCCCGACACGGACGGCGACGCCCGCGACGCCGACGGCCCGGGCGACGGCCCGGGTGATGGCCCGGGTGATGGCCCAGGTGATGGCCCAGGTGATGGCACGGCCGCCGGCCGCAGGCGCAGGCGCAGGCCCAGCCGCGGCAGGACCCGGACAGGCGACCCGGATGCCGCGGCCGAGCCGGCCGACGACGCCGAACCGGGAACCGATGCATCCCAGGACGCCCAGGGCCAGCCGGAGACCCCGCGAGCCTCGCGCTCGCGCAGCCGGCGGCCAGCCGCGGCGACGGCTGCGGCGACGGCCGCGGCGACCGGCACCGCCGACGCGCCCGCCAGCGCGCAGGCCGCCGAGCCCCAGGGATCGGCCGAGCCCGCAGAGACCGATGACGCGAACGGGGACGGCGAGTCCTCGGCCACCGGAGCGCGCCGGCGCCGGCGCAAGCGCCGCCGCGGTTCGGCCGAGGGAACGGCCGGGTCCGACGCGCTGTCCTCCGATGACCCGCCGGACACCGTGGTCCACGTCCGCGAGCCGAACGGCACAGCGCCAGCGCCAAGCCGGCAGCGACGACGTGCGGTCGGTCAAGGGATCGACCAGGCTCGAGGCCAAGAAGCAGCGGCGCCGCGAGGGCCGGGAAACCGGCCGCCGCCGGCCGCCGATCATCACCGAGTCGGAGTTCCTGGCCCGCCGCGAGTCCGTCGACCGGACCATGGTGGTCCGGCAGCGCAAGGACCGGACGCAGATCGCCGTGCTCGAGGACGGCGTGCTCGTCGAGCACTACGTGAACCGGTCGAGCCAGCAGTCCTACGTCGGCAACGTCTACCTGGGCAAGGTGCAGAACGTCCTGCCGTCGATGGAGGCGGCCTTCGTCGACGTCGGCAAGGGCCGCAACGCCGTGCTCTACGCGGGCGAGGTCAACTTCGACGTCAGCGGCCTTGAGGGCCAGCCCAAGCGGATCGAGTCGGCCCTCAAGGCCGGCCAGTCGGTGATCGTGCAGGTCACCAAGGATCCGGTCGGGCACAAGGGCGCCCGGCTGACCAGCCAGATCAGCCTGCCCGGCCGCTACCTGGTCTACGTGCCCGGCGCGTCCATGACCGGCATCAGCCGCAAGCTGCCCGACACCGAACGCAACCGGCTCAAGCAGATCCTGAAGAAGGTCATGCCGGAGAACGCCGGCGTCATCGTCCGCACCGCGGCGGAGGGCGCGGCCGAAGAGGAGCTGTCCCGCGACGTGGCCAGGCTCGCCGCCCAGTGGGAGGCGATCGAGAAGAAGGCCAAGACGGCCAGCGCCCCCGCGCTGCTCTACAGCGAGCCCGACCTGACCATCCGCGTCATCAGGGACGTGTTCAACGAGGACTTCACCAACCTGGTCGTGGCGGGCGACGGGGGCTGGGACACGGTCGACGACTACGTCAGGTACGTCGCCCCGCACCTGGCCGACCGGCTCACCCGGTGGACCGAAGACCGGGACGTCTTCGCCGCCTACCGCATCGACGAGCAGCTGGCCAAGGCCCTCGAACGGAAGGTATGGCTGCCCAGCGGCGGATCGCTGGTCATCGACAAGACCGAGGCGATGACGGTCATCGACGTGAACACCGGGAAGTTCACCGGCCAGGGCGGCAACCTGGAGGAGACCGTCACGCGGAACAACCTCGAGGCCGCCGAGGAGATCGTCCGCCAGCTCCGGCTGCGCGACGTGGGCGGCATCGTGGTCATCGACTTCATCGACATGGTGCTGGAGTCCAACCGGGAGCTCGTGCTCCGCAGGCTGCTCGAATGCCTGGCCAGGGACCGGACCAAGCACCAGGTGGCCGAGGTCACCTCGCTGGGCCTGGTGCAGATGACCAGGAAGCGGGTGGGCGCCGGCCTGCTTGAGGCGTTCTCGACCCCGTGCGAATGCTGCAACGGCCGCGGCGTGATCATCACGTTCGACCCGGAGGCCGACGCTCAGGCCGCCCATCACGTGCACACCCGCGGCGGAGCGGGCAACGGCTCCCGGGGCGCCCAGGCGGCCAGCCCCGCCGCCGTGGCCGCGCGTTCCCGCCAGGACGGCCGCCGCGCCGAGGCTCTCCCCGCCGACGCGCCGCAGGCCGCCGACACGCCGCAGGCCGCCGACGGTCAGCAGGCCGACGGGGACCAGGCGCACGGCCAGGTCGATGCGCCGGCGCTGGACGGCCAGGCGGCCGCCGCGCCCGTCCCCGAGCCCCCCGAGCCGGCCGAGACCGCTCGTCCCGCCGGCAACGGCCGCCGCCGCAGGCGCAAGCCCTCGGCGTCGGCGGCCGCGGAGCCCGCGCAGGCCCAGGACGGGGCCGCCTGAGGCCGAGGGCGGTCCGGGTTCGTGGATGCGCCGTGTTCTGGTAACCTAGGCGGTCGGGAGTTATCCCGGGATTCCCGCTGCGCGGGATCCTATGCAAGCGCAGTGCGAGCGAGCCGCCGTGGAGACCACCGGCGTGCCGGGGCACGCAAGGAAAGAGAGAGATCTCGGGTGTACGCGATTGTGCGCTGCGGCGGCAGGCAGGAGAAGGTCGCGCTGGACGACGTCGTCACCGTCGACAAGCTTTCCGGACAGGCCGGTGAGAGCGTGACGCTGCCGGCCCTGCTGGTGGTGGACGGCGACCGGGTCATCAGCGACCCCGCCGAGGTCGGCCGCTACCAGGTCACGGCGGACATCGTCGGCGACGCGGCAGGCCCCAAGATCAACATGATCCACTACCGGAACAAGACCGGCTACCGGCGTCGTCTCGGCCACCGGCAGCGCTACACCCAGGTACGGATCACCGGCATCGCGCCAGACGGCTCCGGAGCCCAGCCCAAGGCCGCCCAGCCCAAGGCCGCACAGCCCAAGGCGGCACAGCCCAGGGCCAAGGCACCGTCGAAGGCCGCGGCGAAGGCGGAGGAGGACTGAGATGGCACACAAGAAGGGCGCGTCATCCAGCCGCAACGGCCGTGACTCCAAGGCCAAGCGCCTCGGCGTCAAGCGCTACGGCGGCCAGCTAGTCAACGCGGGCGAGATCATCGTGCGCCAGCACGGCACGCACTTCCACCCGGGCCAGGGCGTCGGCCGCGGCGGCGACGACACGCTGTTCGCGCTGGTCGGCGGCCACGTGGAGTTCGGGACGTTCCACGGACGCCGGGCCGTGAGCATCGTACCGGCTGGGACCCCAATGCCCGCAATGCCCGCCGAGCCCCCGGCCTAGGCTCGCCGCGGGACATAAAGGCAGGACCACAAGGCGGGCCGGGACACCTGGCCCGCCTTTACCATGCATACCAGGGAAGGGACATCGTGGCGGAGTTCGCCGACCGGGCCACGCTTCGAGTGCAGGCCGGTCACGGCGGGAACGGCTGCGCTTCGGTTCACCGGGAGAAGTTCAAGCCGCTCGGCGGCCCCGACGGAGGCAACGGCGGGCGCGGCGGCGACGTGATCCTCGAGGTGGACGCGAGCTCGGCCACCCTGCTCGACTACCACCGCCGCCCGGTGCGCCGGGCCGGCAACGGCAGGCAGGGCGAGGGCTCCAACCGTACCGGCGCCGACGGCGCCGACCTGATCGTCCCGGTGCCGAGCGGCACCGAGGTCAAGACCGCGGACGGCGAGGTGCTCGCCGACCTGGTCGGCGTCGGCACCCGGTTCGTGGCCGCGGCAGGCGGCCGGGGCGGGCTCGGCAACGCGGCGCTGGCCTCGCCGCGCCGCAAGGCGCCCGGGTTCGCGCTCAAGGGCGAGCCGGGCCAGCAGCGCGATCTCGTCCTCGAGCTGAAGACCGTGGCCGACGTGGGCCTGGTCGGCTTCCCCAACGCCGGCAAGTCCTCCATCATCGCGGCGATGTCCGCGGCCCGGCCGAAGATCGCCGACTACCCGTTCACCACCTTGATCCCCAACCTGGGCGTGGTCGAGGCGGGCGACGTGCAGTTCGTGGTCGCCGACGTGCCCGGCCTGATCCCCGGCGCGAGCCGGGGCAAGGGCCTCGGTCACGACTTCCTGCGCCACGTGGAGCGCTGCTCGATCCTGGTCCACGTGCTCGACTGCGCCACCGAGGAACCAGGCCGAAGCCCCGCCGCCGACCTGGCCGTGATCGAGAACGAGCTCGCCGCCTACGGCGAGGCCACCGGCGTGGATCTCGTAACCAGGCCGCGGCTCATCGCCCTGAACAAGATCGACGTCCCGGCCGCCCGCGAGCGGGCGGACCAGGTGAAACCGCGGTTCGAAGCGCAGGGCTACCAGGTCTTCGAGATCTCCGCCGCCACCGGCGAGGGCCTGCGTCCGCTCGGCTTCGCGATGGCCGCGCTGGTCGCCGCGGACCGCGCGGGCCGCCCGGCCGAGCAGCCCGCCGAGCGCGCCAGGGTCAAGGTCAAGGTGAAGGCCGCCGACGAGCCGGGCTTCGAGGTGATCCGCCTCGGCGAGGACACCTTCCTGATCCAGGGCGAGAAGCCGCAGCGCTGGGTGCGCCAGACCGACTTCAGCAACGACGAGGCGGTCGGCTACCTGGCCGACCGGCTGGCCCGCCTGGGCGTGGAGGAGGCCCTCGCCGAGGCCGGCGCCGAGCCGGGCGCCGAGGTGCTGATCGGCGACCCGGACGACGCGGTGGTCTTCGACTGGGACCCAGCGGCCCCGATGAGCAGCGGAGCCAGGCCCCGCAGCGCAGCCAAGGCAGGCGGCGGAGCCAAGGCAGGCGGCGGCCGCCCGCCGCAGCACGGTAGGCCGCAGCACGGGCCGCGCGGCACCGACCCGAGGCTGCCCCCGTGACCGAAAGCCCGCGGCCGGACATCGCGACGGCCGCCCGGGTCGTGGTCAAGGTCGGCTCGTCGTCCCTGACCACGGCGGCCGGCGAGATCGCCGACCAGGCGATCGCGGCCCTGGCCGCCGCCCTCGCCGCCCGGCACCACGCCGGCACCCAGGTGCTGCTGGTCTCCTCGGGAGCGATCGCGTCCGGCCTGGTCCCGCTGGGCCTGACCCGCCGCCCGAACGACCTGGCCACCCAGCAGGCCGCGGCCAGCGTCGGCCAGGGCCTGCTCATCGCCAGGTACACCGCGGCCTTCGCCACCCACGGCATCCGGACCGGCCAGGTGCTGCTGTCCGCGGATGACCTGATGCGCCGCACCCACTACCGCAACGCCCAGCGCACCCTGGACCGCCTGCTCGAGCTCGGCGTGCTGCCGGTGGTCAACGAGAACGACACGGTGGCCACCGACGAGATCCGGTTCGGCGACAACGACCGGCTGGCCGCCCTGGTCGCGCACGTCACCCGGGCCAAGGCGCTGATCCTGCTGTCCGACGTGGACGGCCTGTACGACGGCGACCCCCGCCGCGGCCAGGCGCAGCGCATCGCCGAGGTGCGCGACGAGGCCGACCTGCAGGGAATCAGGCTCGGCCGCGGCCTCAAAGCCGGCCAAGGGGGCCAAGGGGGCCAGAGGGCAGGGGGCCAGGGGAGCCCGTCAAGCCAGGGCATCGGCGGCATGGCCACCAAGGTGGAAGCCGCGATGATCGCCTCCGCGGCCGGCATCCCGGTGGTGGTGGCCGAAGCGACCAGCGCACCCAGCGCCCTGGCGGGCGAGGCGGTCGGCACCTACTTCGCGGGCCACGGCCGCCGGCCCGCGACCCGGCTGCTGTGGCTCAAGCACGCGGCCGTGGCCCGCGGCAGCCTGCACCTGGACAAGGGAGCGGTGGAGGCCGTGGTGACCCGCCGGGCCAGCCTGCTGCCGGCCGGCATCACCGGCGTCGAGGGCAGCTTCGACGCCGGCGACCCGGTGAACCTGTACGACGAGAACGGCGCCATCATCGCGCGCGGCCTGGTGAACTACGACGCGTCCGAGATCCCCGGCCTGATGGGCCGCTCCACCCGGTGGCTGGCCAGCAAGCTGGGCCCGGAGTACGAGCGCGAGGTCGTCCACCGCGACGACCTGGTGATCCTCGTAAGACGACCGCCGCAACAACGACTAGTTCTCGTCGTTGCCGCTGTTGCCGCCGCCGCGGTTCTGCATCCGGTCGAACAGCCCGCCGCCGGCCCGCGCCGCGCTCTCCGCGACCCCGCGGAAGATCCCGATCAGCGGGTCCTGGGACCGGTTCCACGAGTCCTGGTAGGACTTGGCCGCGTTCCTGACCTCCTCGCCGACCGAGGCGCTGCCGTCGTCGGCCCGGCGGGGGTAGTCGCCGCCCAGGATGCGCTCGTAGTCGCCGTGCGTGGCCCAGTAGTCGAGCTCGGCGAACCTGACCACCGCGAACGGATGCGTGTTCCCCTGCAGCTGGAGGATCTTCAGGATGCTGTCCCGCAGGTCGGGCACGGCGTCGTACTCGTGTGCCTGCTCGCGGAACGCGTCCGGGTTCAGCTCGGACAGCTGCGCCCCGCCCGCCAGCTTCATCAGCGCCCGCCGGGCCGCGTCCACGTCCTGCCCGGCCAGCAGCCCGGCCCGGTCGCAGGACAGCTCGGACTTGCGGAACCACTCCTCCAGGCCCCAGATGATCGCCGTGAGGGCCAGGGCGATCGGCAGGAACGCGGCCCGCGTCGCCCACCGGAGCAGGATCAGCAGCATGGTCCGGTAGACCGCGTGCCCGGACAGGATGTGCCCGAGCTCGTGGCCGACCACCCAGCGCAGCTCCTCCGGGTCATACAGGTTGACCATGCCGGTGGTGATGACGATGAACGGCTTGTCCCGGCCCAGCGCCATAGCGTTCACGGTCGGGTCCTGGAGCACGTACACCTCGGGCACATTGGGCAGGTCCAGGATGTACGAACCGTCCCTGACCAGCTCGTAGATGTGCGGGAACTGCCGCTCGGAGGCGCGGACGCTGCTCGCGAGGTACGTGAGGCGGAAGGCCCGCTCGTTGAACAGGCCGAACAGCCTGCGCAGCAGCGTGTCGAATCCCGTCAGCTTGCGCAGCGCGACCAGCGCCGAACGGTCCGCGGGATGCTCATAGGCGCGGGAGGAGATGCCGGTGAGCCGGACCCGCGCGCGATCTGGCACTGAAGTCATATCTCGTATCGTAGCCCCGAACGCCGACCAGTTGGTCCCCGAACGAGCCCGCTACGATACGAGGTCATGAGGGCGCACTAGCCATGCCGGGAGCCGCGCGACCGGTCCGCCGGATCGGCGTGATGGGCGGCACGTTCGATCCCATCCACCACGGCCACCTGGTCGCCGCCAGCGAGGTCGCGCACAACTTCGCGCTGGACGACGTCATCTTCGTGCCGACCGGCCAGCCGTACCAGAAGGAAACCCGCGTCGTCTCGCCCGCCGAGGACCGCTACCTGATGACGGTGATCGCCACCGCGAGCAACCCCAGGTTCGGCGTCAGCCGTGTCGACATCGACCGCCCGGGCCCCACCTACACCATCGACACGCTCCGCGACCTGCACGCCGCCGCCGGGCCGCAGGACGAGCTGTTCTTCATCACCGGTGCCGACGCGCTGGCCGAGATCTTGACCTGGCACGACGCGGACGAACTGTTCACGCTGGCGCACTTCGTGGGCTGCACCAGGCCCGGGCACCGGCTGTCCGGGGCAGGCCTGCCCGACGGAAAGGTGAGCCTGGTGGAGATCCCGGCGCTGGCCATCTCCTCCACCGAATGCCGCGCCCGGGTCGAGGCCGGCGAGCCCGTCTGGTACCTGGTCCCGGACGGCGTCGTGCAGTACATCGCCAAACGCCGGTTGTACACAAAACCGTCCTGACCCGCCGGCCCGCTATCGTGGTGAGGGGAAACTCCCTTTGACCTAGCCCCTACCGAAGGAGCCGGCAAGCACTCGTGACTGCCACACCGAGGGCCGTCGAGCTTGTGGAGACCGCTGCTCTGGCGGCCGCGGACAAGCTTGCCGACGGCATAATCGCCTACGACGTGAGCGAGCAGCTCGTGATCACGGACGCCTTCGTGCTGTGTTCGGCGTCCAACGACCGGCAGGTCCGCGCCATCGTCGACGAGATCGAGCTCAGGATGCGCCAGGCCGGCGCGGAGCTGGTCCGCCGCGAGGGCGAGCGCGAGGGCCGCTGGGTGCTGCTCGACTACCTCGACGTGGTGATCCATGTGCAGCATTCGGAGGAGCGCACCTACTACGCGCTGGAGCGGATCTGGAAGGACTGCCCCCTGATCCCGCTGCCCGAGCTCGTGGTCAACCCGGGGAGGACCCGCTGAGCGACCGGGTCCGGCTGGTCCTGTGGCGGCACGGCCAGACGGTGTGGAACGCCGAGCGCCGGTTCCAGGGCCAAAGCGACATCCCGCTGGATGAGATCGGCCAGGCGCAGGCCGAACGCGCCGCGAGGCTGCTGGCCGCGCTGCGCCCGGACATGATCGTCTCCTCCGACCTGACCCGCGCGGCGAGCACCGCCGCCCCGCTGGCCCGGCTCACCGGGCTGGAGGTGATCCTCGACAAGGACCTGCGGGAACGCCACGGCGGCTGCTGGGAAGGCCTGACCGACAGCGAGATCCGCGAGCGCTACCCCGAGGCGCACGCGACCTGGAACCCCCCGGACGGCGAGCCCTCGGTCGCGGTCGCCGATCGGGTGGCCGGCGCGCTGGGCCGCATCACGGCGGCCGTCTCCGAGCAGGCACCAGGCCGCGACGGCCTGGCCGTGGTGGTGAGCCACGGCGCCGCGCTGCGCCTGGGCATGTCGCGGCTGCTCGGCATGCCCGATGAGCTGTTCGGCACGCTGGGCCCGCTGTCCAACTGCTCGTGGTCGCTGCTCGGCGCCGGTACGGCCGCTGGCGCCTGCTGGAGCACAACGCGGGCACGCTGCCCGAACCGGTCCTCAGCGACGACCGTTAAATTCAAGATCTTTATTCGGAACGGTCCATGGCACTTGCGTCGGTCACCTGGTACGGCCAGTCGGGGTTCCGGCTCGCGGCGGGGGACAGCCGCGTGCTGATCGACCCGTTCCTGACCGACCGCTCCGACCGGCGCTACCCGCCGCCCGCTGCCGCGCCGCAGTTCGCCGACGTCACCCTGGTGCTGTGCACGCACGAGCACGCGGACCACATGGACCTGCCGTTCCTGCGCGAGCTGTGCGCGGTCAACCCGCTCGCCCGGATCGTCGTCCCCGCCCCCGTGGCCGACCTGGCCGCCGACGGCGGCCTGGACCCGTCCCGCCTGGTCGGCGCGGTCCCGGGGGAGCCCCTCCGCGAGGCCGACGTCACCGTGCACCCGCTGCCCGCCCGGCACGGCATCGGCGGCGACCAGCCCGTGGCGTACGAGTTCGCGCCCGGCGGCGGCTCCGCCCGCTTCCTCGGCTACGTGGTCGAGATCGGCGGCCTCCGCTTCTACCACGCCGGCGACGGCCTGCTCTACCCCGAGCTGCCGGCCGCCCTGTCCGCGCTGGCCCCCGACGTCCTGATGCTCCCCATCAACGGCCGCGACCACATGCGCGAGTCCGCCGGCATCGTCGGCAACATGAACGAGACCGAAGCCGCCTGGCTCTGCGCCCAGGTCAGCCCCTCCTACGTCATCCCCATGCACTACGACGCCATCACCGGCAACACCGGCGACCCCGGCCGCTTCGTAACCCAGACCCATCACTTCGCCACCCAGGCCCACCCGTCCGCCACCCCCGCCGCCGTCCTGATCCCCCCACGCGCCCGCCCCCTGACCCTGACCCTGCCTTAGCCCTGCCCCGCACTGCTGCTGCGGGTTACCCTCATCACCATGACCATCGGAGGAGTGTACTGGCTGGTCGTGATCCTGCCCCAGCGCGGCAAGGCCTGGCACCTGCTGGACGCCGCCTCCGCTGAGGACCCGGCCGCCAGCGTCCCCACGGCGGGCACCGCGTGAGCAAGCCAGACCCCGGGCCGCACCCCGGACCACACCCCAGGCCGCACCCCGGGCCGAACCCCGGACCGCAACCCCCCGAGCACCTCGCCACGCCCGCCGGAAAGCCGCGGGCCCGCGCCCTGGGCCTGCCGTTCGCGGGCCGTCCCGGCCGCTGGAACGCGATCACCGACGTGCCCGGCGTACAGGTCGGCTACGTCACCCTGATCGAGGGCGACCACGTGCGCACCGGCGTCACCGCCATCCATCCCCGCGGCCCCGCGGGCGCCGCCGATCCGGTAGCCGCGGGCTTCCACTCCCAGAACGGCAACGGCGAGATGACCGGCGTGTCCTGGATCAACGAGTCCGGCACGTTCACCGGCCCGGTCGCGATCACCAACACGCACGCGGTCGGCGTCGCCCACGCCGGGATCGTCGCCTGGATGATCAGGCACCACCCCGAGGCGGCCGAGATGTGGCTGCTACCGGTGGCCGCCGAGACCTGGGACGGCTACCTGAACGACATCAACGGCCACCACGTCACCGAGGACACGGTCATGCCGGGCGCTGCAGGCCGCCACGTCCGGCCCGGTCGAGGAGGGTTCGGTCGGCGGCGGCACCGGCATGAACTGCTACCACTTCAAGGGCGGCTCCGGCACCGCCTCCCGCCTGGTCGGATTCGCGGACCAGAGCTACACGGTCGGCGTGTTCGTCCAGGCCAACTTCGGCGCCCGCCACGAGCTGACCCTGGCCGGCGTCCCCCTAGGCGCCGAACTCGCCGACGACAACCCCATGGCCGCGTACTTCGCCACTCCGCCGGGCGCCGGATCGGTCATCGCCATAGTCGCCACCGACGCGCCCCTCTTCCCCCACCAGTGCCAGGCCCTGGCCCGCCGCGTCACCGCCGGCCTGGCCCGGACCGGCACCAGCGGCTCCCACTTCTCCGGCGACCTGTTCCTGGCCCTGTCCACCGCCAACCCCGGCGCGCTCCGCCCGGGCGCACACGACCTGCAAAACCTCACCTTCATCCCCTGGGAGCACCTCGACCCGTTCTTCGAGGCCGTCGTCCAGGCCACCGAGGAAGCCGTGGTCAACGCCCTGGTCGCCAACGAGGACATGACCGGCCGCGACGGCCACCGCACCCCCGCCCTGCCCCGCGACAAGGTCACCGGCCTGCTGTCCCGGGCAGGACCCCAAAACCGGCTCAGCTGACCGGAGAACCGAACAGCGCGACCGGGTTGTCCCAGCACACCGCGCGCAGCCACGCCTCGCCGAGCCCCAGCCGCGCCAGCCCCGCGATCTGCCGCGCGTACGGGTACGGGATGTTCGGGAAGTCGCTGCCCAGCAGCACCTTGCCCGCCAGCCCCAGGTCCCGCGCCAGCGGCAGGGCCGCGGCCGGGAACGGCGCCAGATGATCGAAGAAGTCGGTCCAGATCATCGTGGTGTCCAGCGCCACCCGCTCGTGGTCCGCGGCCAGCCGCAGGAACGCCTCGTAGTCCGGCGCGCCCATGTGCGCGATGATCGCGGCCAGCCCCGGATGCCGCTCCAGCACCGCCCCGAACGGCCCCGGCCCCGTGTGCTCGGTCCCCACCGGCGCGTGCCCGGCGTGCACGACCACCGGCACCCCCGCCTCGGCCAGCAGGCCCCACACCTCCTCGAGCCTCGGATCGGCGGGGGAGAACCCGCCCACCTGAAGGTGCACCTTGAAGATCCGCGCGCCCGCCTCCAGCGCCGAGCGCACGTACCGGCCCACGCCCGGCTCGGGGTAGAACGTGGCCGACGGCAGGCACCCCGGCGTCGCCTTCGCGAACGCCATCGTCCACGCGTTCAGGTCGGCGGCCATGCCGGGCCGGTGCGCGTAGGCCAGCGCGCTGAACATCCGCACGCCCATGCCCCGCAGGTGCGCCACCCGCTCCGCGTCGCTCCACTTGTACCGGATCGGCCAGCGCACGCCGACCAGCGGCCCGGCCGCGTCGAAGTACTCCCATACCCGCCGCAGCATCCGCGGCGGCAGGAAGTGGGTGTGAATGTCGGCCAGCCCCGGCACGCCCAGATCCCGGCAGAACGCCGGCACCTCCGCGTCGTCCTCCGGCCCCTGATCCGTGACCCCGCGTTCCACGAGGAAATTCTCTTTTATTCCGAACGGTACGGTGATCCCCGCCTCCTCCCTCCTGCGTGCTACCCGAGGGACGTGTGCCGCCCGGCCGGCCTCTCCGACCTCGCGACGTACAGCAGGCACGAAATCTACCGGCGCGCTGCCGCGGCGTAGATTATCCGCAGGTGATGGGTCATGCCGGCGGTCACCGTGCGGTGGTTGCCGCGGCCCGGAAGGGAACAAGGTCCTGACATGGCCGGGTCAGCCGCCAAGGATCGCGTCATGCACCCACTGCAGAAGCGCGTGGTCAACCCCATCGTGATGCTCGCGCACAACCTGGGAATCCCGCCTCCCGGCGATGCCCTGCTGGAGACGACCGGACGGCGTACCGGGCGGCCGGTGCACACGCCGATGTGCGATGGCCTGGACGGCGACGTCTTCTGGCTCATCGCCCAGCGGGGGCGCCGCGCCGACTGGGTTAAGAACATTCAGGCCGATCCGCGGGTCCGGGTCAAGGTACGCGCTGGCTCTGGCCTCGTGTGGCAGGCCGGGACGGCGCGCATCCTGGACGACGACGACCCGCGCGAGCGGCAGCGTCGTATCGGCGAGGGCAATCTGGCGCGCCGCCTGTGCGTGTCCGCGTCGGCGGCGATGGCCACGGATCCGCTGACGGTGCGCATCGACCTGGATCCCCGTTTATCGCCGGCGTCGGCGCAGCCCCGGCCCTGGCCGCCATCCTGGGACCCCTAGGAAATACGGCCGCGATGAAATCCCGAGTCGGCGCAGGCGCCTTCCAGGGGGTCCAGCCCGAAGGCTTCCACCGGGCCGAGCGCGCCCGCGGGCCGCACGCCCTGCGCGGCCGCCCGGCCCGCCGCCCAGGCGAGCATCGGCGCGGTGAAGAGTAGGGATCCCCGCCGGTCAGGTGCACCGCGGCCAGCGTCCCGCCGCGACCATCGCCCGCGCGGTCAGCCCCCCATATAGCCTGTCGCCCCGTACAGCACGATCCGGCCGGACATGGCATCAACCTGCCGCCGCGCCGGGGTGAAGTCAAGAGTTGAGTGAACAGAAGCGTTCACTGGGAATGTACTCCGCAGCCCCGACATTTCTGAGCCGTCATCCCGGGAAGGCATCGTCATGAAACCACACTGGCCCGTACCGGCCGGGCTGCACATGGCCCCCGTCCAGCTCCCCGTCGAGGGTGAGCTGCCGTCCTTCGGCGGCGCGACCGGATGGCTCAACTCGCCGCCGCTGACCGCGGCCGGGCTGCGCGGGAAGGTGGTCCTGGTCAACTTCTGCACCTACACGTGCATCAACTGGCTGCGCCAGCTGCCCTACGTGCGCGCCTGGGCCGGGAAATACGCCGGCCAGGGCCTGGTCGTGATCGGCGTGCACACGCCCGAGTTCATGTTCGAGCACGACGCCGGGAACGTCCGCCGCGCCCTGGCGGACATGAACGTCACCTACCCGGTCGCGACCGATAACGACTACGCGGTATGGAGCGCCTTCGACAACAACTACTGGCCCGCCCTGTACTTCGCCGACGCGCGGGGCCAGATCCGCCATCACCACTTCGGCGAAGGCGAGTACCAGCAGTCCGAGATGGTCATCCAGGGCCTGCTGGCCGACGCCGGCTCCGACGAGGCCGGCCACGACCTGGTCTCGCCCGACGCCCCCGGGATCGAGGCCCCCGCCGACTGGGCCACCCTGCGATCACCGGAGAACTACGTCGGCTACGGGCGCACCGAGAACTTCGCCTCGCCCGGCGGCCTGGTCCCTGCCGTACCGCACGCCTACGAGGCTCCCGCGCAGTTGCGCCTCAACCACTGGGCCCTGTCCGGGGACTGGACCATCGGCGAACAGGCCACCACGGCGAACGCGGCCGGCGCTCAGATCGCCTACCGCTTCCACGCCCGCGACCTTCACCTGGTCATGGGACCGGAGTCGCCCGGTACCTCCGTGCGCTTCCAGGTTCTCCTGGACGGCCAGCCGCCCGCCGACGATCACGGAGGTGACGTCGACAGCGAAGGCCACGGCACCCTCACCGACCAGCGGCTCCACCAGCTCATCCGCCAGCACGGCCCCGTCGCCGACCGCACCCTGCAGATCACCTTCCTCGACCCCGGCGCCCAGGCCTTCTCCTTCACCTTCGGCTAGCCGACTTCGGCAGGCCGGCCGTAATACCATCCCGTCATGAATACGTCTGGGATTACGGCGGCGCTGCCGGCACAGGACCTGGGCCGAGCCAAAGCGTTCTACGTTGAGAAAGTGGGGCTTCAGGCACTCGAGTCCCCCTTTCTCGAGGCCCGAGATGGGCAGGTGGGCCTCGCGGTTGGAGATGGTGTCGATCAGCTCTTCGTCTATCCCGCCCGGGTCAGGTCGTCAGGGGAGTTCACGCAGGCTGTCATCCATGTGACCGACGTGCGCGCGGCCGTCGAAGAGATGAGGGGTCGCGGCGTGGAGTTCGAGGAGTACGACACGCCGGAGACGCGGACCGAGAACGGCATCGCTCAGCTGCCGGGTGGCGGCGAGGCGGCGTGGTTCAAGGACTCGGAAGGCAACCTGGTCGGCGTTGTCCCAGCCTGAGACGATCCCCACCTCAGAGCCGACGCGCGTTCCGATCTACCGGGCCACCGCCCAGGACCGCGGCGAACCGCTCCCGCACCGTCGCCGCCGTCTGGTCCGCGGGCGCGGCCCACACGGCGGCGTTGAAGATCTCGACCTCGACGAAGCCGTCGTACCCGGCCGCCGCCACGGCGGCCGAGATCGGCCCGAAGTCGATCACGCCGTCGCCCACGTGGCCGCGCCCGAGCAGCGCATCCGCGGGCAGCGGCAGCACCCAGTCGCACACCTGGTAGCCGACGATCCGCCCGCTCGCGCGGGCGATCTCGTCCGCCAGCCGCGCGTCCCACCAGACGTGATAGGTGTCCACCACCACGCCCACCGCGTCCGCCGGGAACGTCAGCGCCAGGTCGATCGCCTCGCCCAGCGAGGCGATCACCGACCGGTCGGCGCAGAACATCGGGTGCAGCGCCTCGATCCCCAGCCGGACCCCGAGCCGCTGCGCCTCCGGTACCAGGTCGCCGATGGCGTCGGCCACCATCCGCCGCGCGAGCCCGAGATCCCGGCTCCCCGGCACCAGCCCGCCGCACACCAGAACCAAAGCATCCGCACCCAGCGAGGCCGCCTCGGTGAGCGCCGCCCGGTTGTCCGCCGCCGCCGCCAACCGCCCGTCGGCGTCGGCCCGGGTAAAGAACCCGCCCCGGCACAGGCTGGACACGTACAGCCCAGCACCCCGCACGGCCGCCGCCGCCGAAGACAGCCCGATCTCCGCCACCCGGTCCCGCCACAGCCCGATGGCCGGGATCTCGTGCCGCGCGCACAGCGCCACCACGTCCTTCAACCCGAGGTACTTGACCGTGGCCTGGTTCAGCGACAGCCGCTCCGGCCCGATCCCAGCAAGACCGCTCATGCCCGCTCCAGCCCGATCCCAGAAAGACCGCTCAAACGTGCTCCGGCCCGGCGACCCTGGCCAGCAGCTCGTTCATCCGCTCGGCGGCGAGCTCCGGATCGGTCAGCGCCCGCGCCGCGACCGCGAGCTCGAACACCCGGATCAGGTGCCGGGCCGGCCGCCGCCGCTGCAGCCCGCCCAGCATCGCGAAGGCCGGCTGCAGCCCGTTCAGCCAGGCCAGGAAGGCCACCCCGACCTTGTAGTGGTACGTCGGCGGCTCGAAGATCGCCCGGCTGAGCGGCACGGTCGGCCCCATCGCCGCGTCGTAGCCCGCCACGTCGCCGCGGTCCAGCGCGGCCAGCGCCGCCGCCGCCGGCGCCGTGATCGCCGCGAACGCCCCGAGCAGCGCGTCGCTGTGCCCGCCCGCGTCCCCCCGGATGAGCTCGCAATAGCTGAAGTCGTCCCCGGTGTACAGCCGGACCCCCTCGGGCAGCCGCCGCCGCAGCGCCACCTCCCGCCCCGCGTCCAGCACCGACAGCTTGACCCCGTCGACCTTCCCGCCGCCCCGCTCGATCACCTCCAGCACCGTGCCGGCCGCGGCCTCGAACTCGGCGCCGCCCCAGTACCCGCGCAGCGCCGGGTCGAACGCCTCACCGAGCCAGTGCAAGATCACCGGCCGCTCCGCCTGCCCCAGCAACTCCCCGTAAACCTCCAGGTAGTCACGAGGCCCCCGGGCACTGGCCGCCAGCGCCCGGCTCGCCATCACGATCACATCCGCCCCGCAGTCCTGCACAAACGCCATCTGCTCCGCGTAAGCATCGATGATCCGCGCGATCGGCCACCTCTCGCCGTCCCCAAGCTGGTCCGTCCCCACTCCGCAAGCCAGCGCCGCGCCCGCCCCCGCCGCCCCCGCCCTGGCCGCCGACCTAGCGATCAGCTCCTTGGCCTGCTCCCACGCCAGCCCCATGCCCCGCTGCGCGGTATCCATCGCCTCGGCCACCCCGAACCCGTGCGCCCACAGGTAATCGCGGAACCGCATCGTCGACTCCCAGTCCACGACCTCACCATCACGGCCGGGGCACGCCGCCACATGAGCCGCCGCGTACACCCGCCGCGACACGGGCGGCGGATAGCCGAGCCGCCCACCCCGGTTCGCGAAGAACCACCGGCTCATCCCGCCCGGGCAACCGGACCGCAGCGCTCACCTCAGAAGACCGTAAGCGCCGGCACGTCGACCCGCCGCCCCTCGGCCGAGGACTGCAGCGCCAGCCCGGCCAGCTGCACCCCCCTGGCCCCCTCGGCCAGGTCCCAGGCAAAAGGCTCCCCGGAAGCCGCGCTCTTCAAGAACAGCTCCCATTCCGCCTTGAACCCGTTGTCGAACGCCATGTTGTCCGGAACGTCCGTCCATTGCGCCTGGTAGTCGATGGGATCGGGCAGGTCGGGGTTCCACACCGGCATCGGCGTGGACACCCGGTGCTGCACCGCGCAGTCGCGCAGCCCCGCCACCGCGCTGCCGTGCGTCCCGTCCACCTGAAGCTCGAGCAGTTCGCGCCGGTTGACCCGGACCGCCCAGGACGAGTTCACCGAGGCGACCGCGCCGCCGGCGAACTCGAGCACCGCGTACGCGGCATCGTCCGCCGTCGCCGAATACGGGTTGCCCGACTCATCCCAGCGACGCGGCACATGCGTAGCGGTCCGCGCGTACAGCGCCGTGACCGGCCCGAACAGATCGGTCAGCAGGTACTGCCAGTGCGGGAACATGTCAAGCACGATCCCGCCGCCGTCTTCCGCGCGGTAGTTCCACGACGGCCGCTGCGCCGGGATCTGGTCACCCTCGAACACCCAGTAGCCGAACTCCAGCCGCACCGAGAGCACCCGCCCGAAGAAGCCCTCGCCGACCAGCCGCCGCAGCTTGATCACGCCGGGCAGGAACAGCTTGTCGTGCACCACGCCGTGGGTGATCCCGGCCGCCCGGGCCGCGCGGGCCAGCCGCAGCGCGCCCTCCAGCGACCCGGCCACCGGCTTCTCGGTGTAGACGTGCTTGCCCGCCTCGATCGCCCGCATCAAGCTGGCCTCGCGCGCGCTGGTGACCTGCGCGTCGAAGTAGACCTCGACCTCGGGGTCGGCCAGCACCTCGTCCAGGTCGGTGGTCCAGCGGTCCAGCCCGTGCCGCGCGGCGATCGCGCGCAGCCGCTCCTCGCTCCGCCCGACCAGGACCGGCTCGGGATACACAACCGTCCCGTCGGAAAGCTGCACGCCGCCCTGCTCGCGGATGGCGAGCAGGGACCGCACCAGGTGCTGCCGGTACCCCATCCGGCCGGTGACGCCGTTGACGGCAACGTGGATGACCTTGCGCGTCATGGACCCCGCCTTCTAGCCTGAACGTCTGGGAAAGTGCTTTCCCAGACTAGGCTGACCTCAAAAACGGGTCAAGGAGGGCGAGTGCGGCAACCAGGTCCGAAGGCCACGCCGCGTCCGGAGGCCACGCCGCGTCCGAAGGCCACGCCGCGTCCGAAGAGCCACGCCGCGTCCGAAGACCACGCTGCAGGACGTCGCCGACCGCGCCGGCGTCTCGCTGACCACCGCGTCCCGGGTGATCAACGGCGGCGCGAGAAGGGTCGGCCCGCTGCTCGCCGGCCGGGTCCACCAGGCCGTCGCCGAGCTCGGCTACACCGCGAACCTCCAGGCCCGGGCGGTCGCCACCGGGCAGAGCACCATGGTCGGGGTGGTGGTGCACGACATCGCCGACCCGTACTTCTCCTCGATCGCGGCCGGGCTCATCGAGGTGGCCGCCGCGCAGCGGCTGCTGGTCGCCATGTCGAGCACACCCGCCACCGAGGCGGCCGAACGCGAGTACGTCGCGCTGATGCGCGCCCAGCGCGCCCGCGCGGTGATCCTGATCGGCAGCCGCACCGACGACGCGCAGGCCAGGGAGGAACTGCGCGCGGAGATCGCCGCCTTCACCCGCTCCGGCGGGCGGGCGGTGTGCGTCGGCCAGGACCTGCTGGGCGTGGACACGATCCTGCCGGAGAACGCCGCGGGCGCGCAGGCCCTGGCCCGGGCCCTGGTCGCGCTCGGCCACCGCCGTTTCGCCGTGCTGGCCGGGCCGCGCGGCCTGCTGACCGCGCGCGACCGGCTGGACGGGTTCCGCGCCGGGCTGGCCGCCTGGCCGGTCCCGCTCGAGGAGGTCAGGGTCATCCACGGCGCGTTCAGCAGGGACGGCGGCTACGAGGCGATGAGCGCCATCCTGGCCGCGGGGGAGCCGCGGCCGGACTGCGTGTTCGCGGTCACCGACGTCATGGCCATGGGCGCGCTGGCCCGGCTGCGGGCCGGCGGCCTGGCCGTCCCGGCCGACATCGCGCTGGCCGGCTTCGACGACATCGCCACCCTGCGCGACGTCTACCCGCCGCTGACCACGGTCCGGCTGCCCCTCAAGCGGATGGGCGAGATGGCCGCGAACCTCGTCCTGTCCGAGCCCGGCCCCGCGCCCGGCCCCGAGGTCGGCCCCGCGCGCCGGCCCCGCGTCCGTCCCGGGTCAGGAAAGGCCCCGGGTCATCCCCGTCCCCGGCGAGGTCATCCTGCGCGACAGCACGCTCCCGCACCCGCCCGCCTGAGCCCCGTATCACCCTTGCGGACCGGTCCCGCATCAGGTACCTTTCGCTCCATTGGAAAGCGCTTGCCACCAACCCGGAAATAGCCGACCGCCGGAGAACCCATCATGTGGGAGACCAGCGCCGATGGTTGACCGTCAGCCCGGTCCCGCGCATGATCCGTACTAATATCAAGTACTCACAACAGCCCAATCAGGCCCCTCGAGGGAGTGAGCATATTGAGCGAAGCGGCACGTGTCCCGTTCACCGAGACGAAGGCGCCAGAATCCGCCGAGCGCCTGCACCGCGGGGCCCTGGGCCTGGTCGACATCTCCGCCTCGACGATGGCCAACATCGGTCCTGCCTACAGCTTCTACTTCGGCTTCGCGGGGATCGTGGCCTTGGCCGGCCTCGCCTCGCCGCTGGTCGTGCTCGTCGCCGCCGTCGCCATCGCGCTGCTCGGCAACACGCTGTCGCAGTTCTCCCGGGCAATCCCGAGCACCGGCGGCTTCATCACCTTCGTCGGCAAGACGTTCGGCGGCACCAGCGCGGTGACCACCGCGCTGGTGGCCGGGGCCGGCTACATCATCGCGATCTCGTCGGTGCTGGTCATCTCCGGCGGGTTCCTGTCGATCATGCTGCAGTTCTACTTCAACGTGAGCATCCCCTGGATCATCTTCTCCGCCCTCTTCACCGCCGGCGCCATGTTCATGATGTTCCGCGGCGTGGCCGTGTCGACCAGGCTGGCCGGCTTCTTCTTCGCCTTCGAGCTGATCGTGCTGTTCGTCGTGGCGATCGCCGTGCTGATCAAGAACGGCGGCCACCTGTCTGGCGTGCCGTTCGAGCCCAGCCACCTCAAAAACCATTTCAGCGGCCTGGGCGTCGCCTTCCCGCTGGCCATCTACCTGTTCATCGGCTGGGAGAACTCGGCGGCGCTGGCCGAGGAGACCATCAACCCCCGGCGCAACGTGCCCCGGGCCGTGTTCCTGTCGATCGCCCTCATGGCCTTCACGTACCTGCTGCTGTCCTACGCCACGGTCACCGGCTTCCACTACAACGCCGCGGCGCTCGCGCTCCCCCTCATCCCGTTCATCAGCGTCGCCCACGGCGTGGCGGCCTGGCTGGCCTTCATCGCGTACACGGCCGGGCTGACCTCCACCCTGGGCGTGCTCATCGCCGCGGTGAACTCCCAGTGCCGGCTGATCTTCAACGCCGGGCGCGAGGGCCTGCTGCCGCGCTGGCTCGGCTACGTCCACCCGGTCCGCCGGACGCCGGTCAACGCGATCATCGCCTTCGTCGCCATCGCTTCGGCCATCACCCTGGGCTGGGCGCTCGGTCACTGGATCGGCGGGACCGGCAACGACCTGAGCGCGATCAACTTCTTTGCCGAATCCGCCACGATGGGCACGATCCTGATCGTGTTCGTGTACGCCGCGGCCAACGTGGCGCTGCCGTTCTACTACCGCAAGTACCGGCCGGCCGAGTTCAACGTCTTCAAGCACGCCGTGCTGCCGGCCCTTGGCCTAGTCGCGGTTGGCTTCCCCATCTACTACCTGTTCAACCCGTCGCCGCCGATCCAGCCGTACGACTGGTTCCCGTGGGTGGGGCTGGGCCTCATCGTGGTGTTCATCCTCTACGCGATCTGGCTGGTCAGGCGCGACCCCGGCCTGGGCGACCGGGTCGGCTCGATCATCGCCGACGAGTAAAGGCGCCCGCACGCGCCGGCCCGCGTCCGTAACCAGGTTCCCGGACGCGGGCCGGGACGCCCGTTCTGGAGATTGACATGACCGACACCGCCGTCCGCGCGGACGAGACAGCCAGCCCGCAGCCCGCGCATCCGCTGGACCCGGCCACCGCGGCCGAGTACCTGGCCGGACGGGAGATCATGACGGCGGCCGGGCTGCTGGCCGCCCCGGTCCGGTTCGCCTACTACGGCCTGGAGGAACCGCCCAAGGGCGACGTCCTCACCAGCCCGGACACCGCCGAACGCCGGCTGCGCGCCTTCCTGGTCAACCTCGACACCGGCGAGTCCACCGACGTGGTGGTCTCCCTCACCGGCAGCGCAGTGGTCAGCGCCCGCAGGCTGGACCCGCGCACCGACGGCCAGATGCCGATCGTCGACAGCGACTTCGTGACCGTGGACGAGGTCGTCAAGGCCGACCCCGGCTGGCGCGCCGCCATGGAACGCCGCGGCCTCGACGTGGCCACCATCCGGACCTGCCCGATCACCGCCGGCGCGTTCGGGCCACCCGAGGACGACCGGCGCCGGATGGTCCGCGTGCTGTCCTTCGTCCAGGCCCGCGAGCACGACCTGGCCTGGGCCCACCCGATCGACGGCATCGCCGCCTACGTCGACCTGATCGAGAAGAAGGTCTTCAAGATCACCGACGAGTTCGAGCTGCCCGTCCCCGCCGAGTCGGGCGACTACGACGACGAGCAGGTCCGCGGCCCGCACCGTACTTCGCTGCGGCCGATCGAGATCACCCAGCCGCAAGGGCCAAGTTTTATTCTGAACGGGCATGCCTTGCACTGGCAGGACTGGTCCATGCGGATCGGGTTCGACGCCCGCGAAGGCCTGACCCTGCACCAGATCAGCCTCGACGAACGCCCGGTGGCATACCGCGCGTCCATCCCCGAGATGGTCGTGCCCTACGGCGACCCTAAGTTCCGCTACTGGCAGGCCTACTTCGACGCGGGGGAGTACCTGGTCGGCAAGTGGGCCAACTCCCTCGAGCTCGGCTGCGACTGCCTGGGCGAGATCGCCTACCTGGACGCGACCGTGACCGACGACACGGGGGCGCCCCGCACCATACCCAACGCGATCTGCGTCCACGAAGAGGACTTCGGCATCTTGTGGAAGCACACCGACATCTTCAACGGGTCGGCCCAGTCGCGCCGCCAGCGCCGGCTGGTGGTGTCGTACTTCACCACGGTCGGCAACTACGACTACGGCTTCTACTGGTACTTCTACCTGGACGGCACGATCGAGTGCGAGATCAAGGCCACCGGAGTGCTGTTCACCTCGGCCTACCCCGGCGGCGGGGGGTCAGGGGGGTCGCCCCCTCCGAGCCAGCAGAGCGAGCATCCCTACTCCACCGAGGTCGCGCCCGGCCTGGCCGCCCCGATCCACCAGCACCTGTTCAGCGCGCGGCTGGACATGACGGTCGACGGGCTCGCCAACGCCGTCGAGGAGGTCGACGTCAGCGGCCTGCCGATCGGCCCGGACAACTCCCACGGCAACGCCATCGCGGCGAACGTCACCCGCCTCACCCGCGAGTCACAGGCCGCCCGCAAAGCAAGCATCTCTCACGGCCGCACCTGGCGCATCATAAGCACCGAGCACACCAATCGTTTTGGCCGTCCCACCGGTTACACGCTGTACCCCGAGTCTGCGCCGACCCTGCTGGCTGACCCGGACGCCCCGCTGA
Source organism: uncultured Actinomycetes bacterium (assembly GCA_963705835.1). Classification (GTDB taxonomy): domain Bacteria; phylum Actinomycetota; class Actinomycetes; order Streptosporangiales; family Streptosporangiaceae; genus Palsa-504. The sequence continues at coordinate 5,804 of CAVPLC010000038.1, read as the reverse complement.
CCGCGCGGGCCGGGTTCGCGACCAACCACCTGTGGGTGACCAGGTACGACCCGGCGCACCGCTACTCGGCGGGCGACTTCGTGAACCAGCATCCCGGCGGCGCGGGCCTGCCCGCGTTCGTCGCGGGCGACCAGGACATCGACGGCGCCGACATCGTGGTCTGGCACACGTTCGGCCCCACGCACGTCCCGCGCCCCGAGGACTGGCCGGTCATGCCGGTCGCCCGGTGCGGCTTCACGCTCAAGCCGACCGGCTTCTTCGACCGCAACCCGACCCTGGACGTCCCCCCGCCGTCCCCCCACTGCCCGCCCGCCTAACCGCGCCTTGGTCGCGTAGACCACGCAGCCGACCCCAGCTGCCGGGTGGACGGCAAGCCGGACCCGCAGGCCGCGCGCGATGGCCTCCACCGGGCCGTCCGATTCGATGCTGAGCAGCATGGACGGGCTACTCCCGCCGCAGGCTGATCCACAGGTCAGGCTTGATGAGCGAAGCCACGTACATCGGCCACAGCAGCTGGCTGCGGCACCAGAAGCTGACGACCTGCTCGTCGGCGGCGTCGAAGGACCGTTCGCGGCTCAGGAACCGCTCAGACCGCTTGACGCGCAGCGTGTGGTGTCCCGGCTCGACCGGTAGCTCGACCGTCTGCTGCCTGTCAATCGAGCCGGCGACGGTGCCGTCGATCAGGATCTGCCATTTCCCGTTGCCATCGGTGACGCTGCCCCATTTCCGGGTCAGCTGGAGGGTCGCGGTCACGATGCTCCCCGGACTCGGTAATGCTGCTCAGTAGTCGGCTTGGTGCCGGTGATCAGGCGCTCGCGGTCGAACACCTGGGCCACGGCGAAGCAGGCCAGGACGTCGATCACCAGGAGACCGCCCGCCAGCGCGGCAGCCACCGCGAACGTCGGGCTTATCACCTGGAACGACATGAGCGCGGCCACGGCGACCGGCGGCAGGCTGGCCAGGGTGCTGAGCTGCTGGGCGACGCGGGTGTCGGTGGCTCGCGCGGAGATCGCCAGCCCGGCCCAGATCGCCCAGGCGGCCAGCAGCGGGATGAAGACCAGCTCGGCGGGCAGCTGGGGAGCGTGCAGAACGGCCGTGGCCACCGGCGACGCGGCGGCGAACTGCGTGATCGCCACGAAGACGCCGAACGTCAGGTACGAAACACCGATCGCGGGCACGAATATCGCCCCGGCCTTGCCGAGCAGGAATTCCACCCTGCTGATCGGCGTGGTCAGCAGCGGCTCGAGGGTTCCCTGCTCGCGCTCTCCGACCACCGAGTACGCGCTCAGTATTGCGGGCACGAAGACCGGGATCAGCAGCGGAAAGAACAGCGAATAATCGACCCGCTTCTGCAGGGTCGTGGTCAGCGCCGACGCCTTGAGCGAGAGGATGGAAGCGGTGGGACTGACGAGGAAGACGATCGGCAGGATGGACGCCGTGATGACGATGAACCGGTTGCGCTGGAACTCCGCGAGCTCCTTGCGGATGACGGCACCGACTCGGGCTGCGCTCATGCTCATCGTGTCCGGCCCTCCGTGTCCTCGATCAGCTCGAGGTAGACGTCCTCCAGCGTGTGCCGCGATTCGGCGATCGACAGCACGTCGGCTCCCGCGGCCACCAGGGCCCGGGTCACGGCCGGCGCCGCGGCCGCCGGATCCGAGACGGCCAGCACGTAACTTGCTGGACCACCGCCTGCCGCATCCCCACCCTGCCAGCCCTGGACCGCAGGCAGGCCGGTGAAGACCTGATCGGGACTGGCCAGCGGCGCCGCGGTCGTGACGGCCAGCGATCTGCTGAACAGCGTCTGACGCAGCTCGTCGGGTGGGCCGATGGTCAGCAAGCTCGTGTTCATGATGGCGACCCGGTCACACAGCCGTTCCGCCTCATCCAGCCGGTGGGTGGTGAGGAAGACGGTGACGCCGCGGTCCCGCAGCGCGCCGATCAGGCCGTGCACCTCGTGCGAGGCCACCGGGTCCAGCCCCGAGGTCGGCTCGTCAAGGAACATGACCTCCGGATCGTTCAGCAGCGTCCGGGCCAGGGCGGCCCGCTGCCGTAGCCCCTTGGACAGGCTCCCGGTCAGGTCGTGGGCGCGGTCGCTGAGGCCAACCGCCTCCAGGGCCTCCTTGATCCGCGTCTCGCGCCCCGGCAGGCCGTACAGCCGCGCAAAGAAATCCAGGTTCTCGGTCACGGTCAGCCGCCGATACAGGCCCGGCGCCTCCGGCATGATCGAGATGCGCTGCCGGATCTCCGCCGCGTCGGCCGCGCCCAGCGGGAGACCGGCCACCACGGCGGACCCGGCGGTCGGCGCGATCAGCGTGCCGAGGATCCGCACCGTGGTCGTCTTGCCCGCCCCGTTGGGCCCCAGGAACCCGAACACCTCACCGCGCGCGACGCTGAACGACACGTCGTCCACCGCGGTCCGCCCACCGAACCTCTTGGTCAGGTGGCTGACCTCCACCGCCGCCGCTCCCACGCCCATCGCTCCCTCCGCATCCGCCCAGCCCGTGGCGACCCCCGTCCTCGCCACACCATTATTCTAGTTCTTATAGAACAACTCGCACAATAGGATTTCCTAACTCAGCCGCCCTGGCGGCCACGGTACAAAGCCACTGGTCCGGCCCGGGCCGCGGGCAAAGACGCACCGCCCACGAGCAGGCCGCTATGATCCACTTATCAAAATTGATAAACTAGCGACTATGGCCGACGCAGACAGTGACCTCAACCCCCAGGGCAGGACCGCAGCCCAGGCAGCGAGGAGCCGCGCCCGGCGCAGCCCGGAGTACCGAGCGGCCCGTGAGGAGTACGCGGCGATCCGCGCGCTGCGGGAGAAGAACTGGATCGCCGCCCACATCCGCGAGCGGCGCTACGAGCTGGACCTGACTCAGCAGGAAGTCGCCCGGCGAGCCGGCACCTCGCACTCTTACATCTCCAAGCTCGAAAGCGGCGAGCACATCCCCACGATCCCGGTGCTCACCCGCATCCTCGCGGTGCTCGATGAGCAACTGCTGATCGGCATCGAGCGCCATACTCCCGGCGAGGAGCCCGAACGCGAGGTCGCGCCAGCACCGGAGTCTATGAGCGCCTGACAGAAACCGCTGGTGGGCAAGCGCCTAACTTGAGGTCAGCGCCTAGGTCTGACGGCTTAGCACCAGCGTGTGCAAAATGCGTGTTGCGTGTTCCGCTTCGGCTCTGCAGAAGGCAATTGGACCTGCTCAATGGCGGCCACGAAGGCACTCCAGAGCGGCCAGATCGATCACGGAACGTTACGGCGCGCCGAGCTGTGCCGTACCCGATCCGCCGTTCGGTACGCAGTTCCGAGTCGGCTGACTGGTCGTGGATGCCGCACCGAACCTGTCAATATGTTATGCAGGTGAGCCTGAGGCGGCAATGTGGAACTCGAACCTCAGGATCTCGTGGTTATTCTGGGTGACCGACCCGGATGTCGGGTCGGCGCTGCGCTGGTCCTTATGAACATCATCGCTTGACACCGATCCGAACGGTGTAGTTGATGCACGCGACCCAGCCGGACGGCTCACCCGTGCTGTCACCGGCCGCCGCGCGGCGGCTCATCGTGGCCTCCGCCGATCGGCAGCCGGTCCGCGACCGCGCCCGGCACCTGGCCGGGTCGCTCACCGACCGCGAGGCCCAGGTGCTGGCCTGCCTCGGTGAGGGCCTGTCCAACGCGCAGATCGCGGCCCGGCTGTACCTGTCCGAAGCCAGGGTCAAGGGCTACGCCTCGCGGATGCTGGACAAGCTGGGCTGCGCCAACCGCGCCCAGGCCGGCCTGCTCGCCCACGACGCCCCGGTATCGTCAGCCCGTAGCCCGGGTAGGCGAAGCTGCAGGCTGGAACTCGGGCTGGGTGCCCGGCAGGCCGGGCTGCGTCCTTCGCCCGGACGTTCGTGCCCGCCGGGTGCGGCGGGCCTCACGGGCCCGCCGCGAGTCGGCGGCTGTTGCGATCATGTCGTTGACGCGGTCGGTGGCGAGTTGTTGCAGTATCAGCGGATGCATGGGGTCCTCCTGGGTTAGGCGGGCGGCCGCGGGCTGCCGGGCAGGTCGTTCCAGCTGCCGCGGCACGATCCGGCGCTCGGATCGTCCGGGCGGTCGGTGATGCATACACCGCGGCGCCGGGAAACTGGGCGCCCGCGAGCCGCCCAGTTCGCGCCGCGGGCGGTGTATATACCGGGTGGAAGTGCCACGTGGTGCGGAAGGAAGGCGCGCAGGATGGTGACAGCCGATCTGCTCTCACGGGCGCGGGCCGGGGACGGCGAGGCGTTCCGGGAGCTGACCGGGCCGCACCGGCGGGAGCTGCAGGTGCACTGCTACCGGATGCTCGGCTCCTTCGCCGACGCCGAGGACGCCGTCCAGGAGACGATGCTGGCCGCCTGGCAAGGCATCGGCGGGTTCACTGAGGAACGCGCCTCGCTGCGCACCTGGCTGTACAAGATCGCCACCAACCGGTGCCTCAACGCGCGCCGCGCAGCGAGCCGGCGCCCGGCCAGGGAGTGGGACGTGTCTCAGTACGAACCGCTCGTGCCGACCCCGCGCGACGAGGCCGTCTGGCTGCAGCCGTTTCCTGACGCCCTCCTCGAGGGTGCCGTCGACGTGCCGCCCGGGCCGGAGGCCCGCTACGAGCAGACCGAAGCCATCTCGCTGGCCTTCGTGACCGCCCTGCAGCTGCTGCCGCCACGCCAGGTCGCCGTCCTCATCTTGCGCGACGTCCTCGGATTCCACGCCAGCGAGGTGGCCGGCATGCTGGAGGTGACCCTCGAATCGGCCAACAGCGCCCTCAAACGAGCCCGCGCCAGCCTCCAGCGCCGGCAGCAGCCGGCCGCCGGCCACCAACCGCCGCCGGCCGCTGGCTCACCCGCCGAGGACGCGATCGTGGCCAAGTTCGCCCGCGCGTGGGAGTCGGCCGACCTCGACGCGCTGGTGGCCCTGCTGACCGACGACGTCTTCATCGCGATGCCGCCGATACCCTTCGGATACGAGGGCCGAGACGTCGTGACCCGCTACTGCGCCAGCCTGTTCGCCGCGGGCCGCAGGTTCGACCTCGTCCCGGCGCGAGCCAACGGCCAGCCGGCGTTCGGAGCCTACCTGCGCGGCCCGGCCGGCATCCGCCACGCGACCGCCTTCTACGTGCTCACCCTTGCCGGCGGCCAGATCTGCGCCATCACCCGCTTCGAGGACAGCGTGCTGCCGTGGTTCGGGCTGCCGCGCTCACTCCCGAGCCGGTAGCCGACCTTCGAGCAGTGAAAGCGAGCAGCCGCGAAAACACGCCGTGGCGGATATGCCACTGCGGTTCAGCGGAATGCGGCAGACCAGGCATGAGAGTCGGCACATCCACCGGCCCCACTCTTGATCCCGCGGACTCAACACGTGCCCCAGGTCGGTTCTGGTCCAAGCCGACGCTGCGGCACGCGCCGGAATGGACAGCAGCCTGACCGTCGGAGACCGACATTCCCTGGCTCCGGACGCCTACCTGCAGAACGTGCCCCTGATCGCCCCCTGATCGGCCGCATCCGGTCTGGGACCAGCGGCCCGTCGGCTGCCTGTCCCTGGTCCGCTGCAGCATCCGTGCTGATCGCCGACCTCATCCCTGAATGGACACAGTTCGAGGCGTTCCTCGACGAGCACCGCCAGCGATCTCAACCATTGCCTGGACGGGCTGACCGAGGAGCAAGCACGCCGGTCGCTGGTGCCGTCCCGGACCACGCTCCTCGGCCTGGTCAAGCACGCGGCTTCGTCGAGAAGGTCTGGTTCGACGAAACCATCACCCACCGGCCGCGCGGAGATCGGCATCCCC
>CAVPLC010000037.1:0-179128 GCA_963705835.1 uncultured Actinomycetes bacterium | reverse complement strand
AGCATTCAGGTCTGCTTATGAGTCTCTGCTTATTCGTAGCGTTCGCTTGCGTTACGCGGCGTGTCGGCCTGCGGGCAGAGTTCAGGTATCGGCGGGAATTGGCGGCATCCAGGCGTTTCCGGTGAGCGCGCCGTGCAAGGCGGTAAAGGCGTTGATGCCGTGCTTGGCGGCGGTGGATATGTAGCCCCGGATGGCGTACCGGTGCCGTGTGGCCTGCTCGGAGCGCAGCCTGCCGGAGATCTTCTGCTGAGTCTTCGCGGGGCGCACGTCCCGCTCTGCCTGGTTCGAGGTAGGCGGTATCCGTAGGTCAGAAAGAAACCGAAGGACGTCGGCCTCACGGTCGCGCAGGCATTCCAGCAGCGGGCGGGCCGGCGGCTGCTCCACGCGGGCGCCGGGACGCCGGCGCACGGCGGACAGGCCGGCGCGGACGCCGTGCCGGAACAGCTTCAGGTGCTCCGCGGCGGCCTCGTCCGGGACGGCGGTCAAGCCTTGCTCGCGGGCCAGGTTCGCGGCGTGGATCAGGGCGCGCAAGGCATCAGCGGTCTGGCCCGGCCAGATCGCGCCCGGATAGCACTGGGCGGCATCTTCAAGATCACGAAGCAGGTGAGCTGCGCACAGCTGATGGGTGACGCCGGGGAACTTGTCATAGTTCTGGTACCGGTCGTGCACGACGACGGCGCCGGCCAGGTCAGGGAACACGAACGCCTGGAAACTGGCCAGCGACCGGTCGCCCAGGAAGTAGCAGGTCAGCAGGCTGGTGCAGGCGACCAGCAGGTAGCGCTTGCGGGTCTTGGGCCTCGGTCCCACGCGGATGGGAGTCTCGTCGGCGCAGATCACCCGGGCGAGGATGATCAGCGACCGGATCAGCTGGTTCGCGTCCCTCACCGCGGCCGCGGCGCGGGCCAGCAGGCCGTGCACGAACCCCGGCGATGGCCTGGCCCCGGTCAGCGCCTCGACCAGTTCCGCGACCCGGTGCACCGGGATCGCATGCGCGGCCATCAGGTACACGCACCAGGCCTGCAGGCCGATCCCGTAGGTGGCGGTGCCGGGCGTCCCGGCGCTGGCCGGGGCGCCGCCCGGTGCACCCGCCCGCAGGCGCAGGCCACCTCGTGCAGGTCATGCTGGATGACCTTCGCGGTCATCTCCGGGATCTCGATCTGCTGATGCGAGGCGCCCACCCCCAGATCGGCCGCACCGGCCAGGTCTGCGCCGCACGCGCAGGCACCCCACGGGAAGTGCGGTACGGTCCGGTCCGGGTTCTGGCTCCAGGCCAGGTGCGAGCCCGGCGAGCCCGGCTGCTTGCCGGGGTTGCGTCCCTTTCGCTTGCCTCGCCTGCCCCCGGCCGGCGGCGGGGTCCGGCCTGGCTGGTCATCCAGCGACGGCGGCAGCGAGGAATTGCCGGAATTCCGTGACGCCGCCCGCTCCAACCGTGCCACCCGCGCCGCCAGCTCCGCGTTGGCCGCCTCCAGCTCAGCCACCCGCGCCGCCAGCGCGGCGTTGTGTGCCGCCAGCAGCGCGATCAGCGCATCCCGGGCAGCATCCAGTGGCTTGGCGGTCACGGACCACCATCATCCGGGCATCCTTTCAGTAATCAATGCGACACGCTGGGCTGACGCCAAGAAGCGGAGATGAGGTCAGGGTGGACGCCACCCGCGCCGGAATTCACCGCGGCGCGGGGCCTTTATCCATGCGACGGCAGTAGCGGTTGACGCGATCGGGAGAGGTGATGCGGAATGGCGGCTGAGCTGAGGCCGGAACCCGCTGACCGAGCTGACGGGAACAGTCCTGGTGACGCCGACGCGCTGACCGGCCGTGCCTGGCTCGCGACACTGCCCGGCGAACTCGCCGCGCAGCGGCGCGTAATGGCCGGGCTGGTCGATCGGTGCGAGGCCTGGCCGTTGGTGAGATCGCTGCTGGTCGGCTGCTCGCTTGGCCGCGGCGCGGCCGACGCGCTTTCCGACATCGACGCCGCGCTCGGCGTCCACGCCGAACGCGGCCAGGCAGGCGCCGACCGGGTGGCGGCCGCGGAAGCGATGGTCGTCGCGGCGCTGCCGGATCTGGGCCCGCTCATCGACGTGCTACGGCACCGGACCGGGACCGCTGACCAATGGGCCCGGCGGATCTTTGCCCAGTTCGCCGACGGCACCCAGCTCGACCTGACGGTCATAGCCCAGGCCGACATCGAGATCCGCCGTCGCGGCGGCGGCGCTCCGGACTTCATCCCGCTGTACCAGGTATCCACCCCGCCGGACTCCCAGGCGCTGGATGCCCAGGCGCTGGCCAGCGGCGCCCAGCCCGGCGGCGAGCCGCCAGCCGCGTACGCGGTCACCGGCGATCAGGTCCGGGAGTGGGCGTTCCTCGGCTGGTGCGCGCTGATCGACGCCGACAAGTACCTGCGCCGCGGCTCGCTCTGGGAAGCCCACAACCAGCTCCACCAGGCACGCCACCACATCTGGGCGCTGTGGGCCGCGGCGCACGACGCGCTGTACCCATGGCATGGCCTGTCACAGGTGCTCGACCACGACCCGGACAATCTGCCGCCGGGCGTCGCATCCACCGTCGCCGGCCTCGGCACCGCAGACCTGTGCCGCGCCGTGCGCGCCAGCACCGAAGTACTGGCTACGGTCAGCGCGGCCGCCGCCCGACGGCACCCCGCCGAACTCCCGACGGCGATGGCCGCCTACGTCACCCGCGTAATCTCCGAGACCAACGGAGACCGGGCAACCGCGAAGGCCCACTTACAGTGACCATGCGTCGCGAACTCGCCTGGTCCAATCTTCACGCGCCAGCTGAATGGATACGATGGATTGGGCCAGCAAGAAGAGCGACACCCCCGAGTTAAGGTTGTCGTCTTCATGCATAGCCCAGATCCACAACCGGCCTAGCTGATCATTGTGCTTGGCATTATCCATGCTCGAAAAATCGGCGCGATAGGCATTCCGGAACAGACCAAGAAACCTCATACCGGCAAGGGTACGCCGACCAGGAGCCGATGATGCCTGAAATCGGGATCATCTGCATGTCCAACGTCCTGCCCTGCAAGTGTGACCCCTGGCGTCCTGGGCCACCCGCCAATGCCCTGATCTGATCCGGTCGACGTGAACTCTTGGCCGCTGCGGGTTACGCTGCTGCGCTCCATTCCGCATATTCCGCGTTCCAGCACATCCATTGCGCGTCCAAGAGACGACGGGACGAGCTGACCATAGATGGCATATGTGACGTTGATGTTGCGGTGCCCCAGTCACTTGGCCACATCGGTGATGGGAACCCCCGCGCCAACTGGTAGGGCAGACGCGAACGCATGCCGCAAGCTGTGCGGCGTGAATGCCGCTGGGATACCCGCCTTGGCCGCGTGGGATTTGAACTCGTGCCGGTAGGAGCTACACGTGGGCTACCGGCCACCGGCCCTGAACAGATACCCGTCCGGCAGGCCTTGCACCATCGCCCACAGGTAAGCGGGCACAGGCATGTCGCGGTATTCGCCGGCCTTGCGATGCTTGAGCGGCATGGTCTTCGTCCCGTCCCCGGCATCTGCGTCCGCTACTCCTGAGGCCGCTCGCCCCGGTGACTCTCGCTGCGGATACGCGGGCTGCTCGATACGGTATTGACCCGATCTGTGAGTATGCCCAGGTCGGACAAGATTCGGGTGCTCCGGTGGTGAGCCAGCGCCGGAACTAGACGATCTGCGCGCCTCGGATGTCCAGTCGACCCTCTGCCGATCCCGCAAATAGTCGGCAGGGAGGTTGCATGCGTTCTAAAGAAATCGCGTTAAGGTATAACGTTCCGTAGCGGGCATTGCGGAATCGCATCGTGATCCTCCAGCTGGTGCGGCACTGGTTGATACCGGGCTGTAACGGTCAGGTGCATCGGCGTGGCTGTACGCTGGTCTGGTGTTGGATTGTCTACACTGGTGCGCCAGAGATCAGTGAGAGGAATCGAGCGTCCGTGGCCCAGAAGATCCAGACCCTGTTCATCGATGACCTTGACGGCAGCGCCGCCGAAGGAACCGTCCGTTTCGGGCTGGACGGTACCGAGTATGAGATCGACCTGAACGCAGAGCACGCCAAGGCGCTGCGCGACGCGCTTGCGCGTTATGTGAGCGCTGCGCGGCGGGCCAGCGGCGCTGCTCGCCGGCCAGCGCGAACCGGGCGCCGGGCTTCGGCGAGCGGGCTGAACACCACCGAGGTCCGCGAGTGGGCCAAGGCCCAGGGCATCGAGGTAAAAGACCGCGGCCGGGTGCCTGCCGAGCTGGTGGTCAAATTCAAGGCCGCCACCGGACAGTAACACCGGGCATAACAGCCATCCCGTCGAGGGCTCGGCTAGGGCTGGCAAACTGCAGGGCCACCGGCGCCAGTCATTGATCCGAATCCGTAAGTCCGTCTCCGGAGCGCCCGTGAGTTCGCGCTCCGGAGCACGGCTCAGATATGCCGCCCCAGGCCTGCGGAGTGCTCAAGGCCAGCGATCCTGCGGGCCAAGCCCGGTCGCCACGAGCGCCACAATCCTGTTCGGTGAATGGCCGGGCGAGCGGCCGTGCCGCGGTCCCGGCTGGGTCGCTGTCGTAGGGATCGCCTCCCCAGGCGACCACCCCGGCCAGAGTGGGATGGCACCAGAACACGTCCATAACCTGATGCACCAGCGGACGGACATCATCGCCGGGCAGTCCGCGGCCCAAATCGAGCGCGGCGCAGAAGGCATGCAACGTCGACCTGTATAGCCGAAACCCCCAGGCTTCCGCCGCATCATTACACGGCGACAACAGCACCGGCTCAACCCTCCCGGCCGCGTTCGCGCGGTAGCCGGAAACGAACCCGTGGACACCCATGCAGAACGTCTCCATGACGAACGGAGCATCCCCATCGAACGCGCCGTGTCGAACAGTGTCCCGCGCCAGATAAGTCGGCCTGCCTGACGCCGCTGACCTGCACAGGCCTGTTTGATTGGCAAACGATCTTGGCCGCCAGGACTAAAAATCATGTTTACGACCATAGTCGACCAACACTTCGCGTCAGTGAAGTCGGCCCGACGAACCTCACGCTAGCGAGGTGCCAGAGTCCAGTTGGCGCAGGTCAGGCAGCCGATCGCGGCCGGTGCCGCGTAGGAACGGGGGCAACTTCGTGGGCAAACCCAGCGAACGGGCCGCACTCGCTGTCAACCGGCCGACTTATTTGGCACCGGACAAACAGGACCGCTCATGCGTGTTCTCTGAACAACGGGGACAAACAACGTTGCAGTTCAGGGGGCTGCCCAGCCACGGCGGCGGACTGCCCCCATGTCAGGAAAGTCCCCTTTGGCGGGTCCATAACGGTGCGGCCACTGCCCGAGCACTACCCGAAAGCGGACATGCGATGCGGAACCGGTCGCCCACCTTCTCCTCGCTGCTGCTCGTTACGTCAGCCTCAGCAGACGTGCCAGCGTGTGCGCATTGGCCGTGATCTGTGACAACACCCGAACCTGCAACTCGACTTGGACTGTTCAGAGAATGCCGATGTGAGGACGTGCCTTTTAGGGTCCTTCGATTGATCAAGCGAGAAGGAATGCTGCCTGGCATTATTCGATTTGTTGTTCCGCAGCTGATTCCATGTACTCTCGGTAGGCTCGGTCGAAGTACTGAGCAAGTTGAATATCACGCTGTGAAATGCGATGTCCGATTTCCCACGTACTTAGATATACCCTGAGGGTATTGTAAATGTTTTCCCAGCGCGGGTGATGGTCAGCTTTGTCGGCAAAGTCTCCAACCTTGGCCATAAAGGCTAGAGCATCCCGGAAGCTGAGGAACAAGAAGGTTCGATACAGCTCTATCCGAACCTGGTGAGGGTCTTCCGGAAGGGGTCCTTCCACCAGTTTCCAGTCCTGGAGAACTACTCGGAGCACAAGGTCGATGTCCTCCTCTTCCATTGGCGCTGGCTTGACAGCTAGATGGGGAGGCGGATAAGGCATCAGATTACCGGATTCTGTATCTTCAAATGAGTCATGGACTCGTGGATCAGGAAGATGGCGCTTAATCTCGAGAAGGACAGGCTGAAGATCAAAGTCCAGTGCCTCATCACGAACTCCCACGCCTTGCTTATCAGAAAGATAGGCTATCGACTGCGGAAGAGCCTCCGCTGGAGGAATGCGAGCGCCTCCGAATGCAATTGGGATTACAGTGCTATTGCGCGCTAGTTCTATCTCTTGGCGCACCCAGTCGTCAGCCTGGTCGAGTCGTCGCCGAAAGAATCGGTCCCGGGCTTCCAGCCACTTCGGTCCGATGACAACCAATACTACATCCGCAGAGCTGCACTGCTCTCGCAGTTCCTTTGGCCATGTGACCCCCAAATGCTGGGACGTATCACGAAAGACGCGCACTCTTGGAGGTTTCGAGGGCTCGTTGAATGCCGCGCTGACTACGTGATCCAGCCATGCCGCCCGCACCGCATCATCGTCACGCCTATAGCTAATGAATATAGATGCCTCAGCCATTTTGGTCTTTCAAAGGTGCTTGGCGCAGAGCAGGTGACCGCAAGTCCTAGGTTGATGCCGTTCGGCTGTCCATAGAATAACACTCCACCTCATCATCTCTTCTCCGATGCACTCTTCTGCCGGTGACTGGGCGCGGCGATCGCTCCGATGGAAGGCCTGATCGCGTGACGGTGCTCGCCAGCGCTTTCTTGATCTCATGGCGGCACCCGCGGCGAATGCGCGACCCGCAGTCGGTACGGGCTGACCAGCCAGGACGTGGGTGTTTGCCGGGTAACGGAGTGATCTGCCTGGTGTCCAGCGTGTGGCCCGCCGACCTGAGCCGGGCGGCGAGCGCGGCGCCCATCGCGGTGGCCGGTGTCAGGACGCCGGCGCGGTCGGGCAGCTGGTCGCGGTCCAGGGCCAGGCACAAGGCGGTTTCGCCGAGCATCACCGAGGTGGCAGCGTATCCCGGGTCGCCCTGGGCCTCGATGGTGCCCAGGTACCGCAGCCCGGCGGAGGTCCGGGTATGGATCTGGATGCGGAAATACCCGGTGCGGCGGGTCTTTTCGCCAGGGCCGTGGCCCGGTGCTGGCAGCAGCCGGCTCAGCAGCGCCCGAGATGGCCCGAACGCCAGCCCCGCCTCCGCGGCCGTCGTCCCGGCGCTGGCCAGCCCGGCCAGCACGGGCGCGGCCGGGCCGGCGCCGAACCCGGTGACCTCCCGGTAGCGGAACCGGCGGCCATAGGCCCAGCCCTGCAGGGCGTTGCTGCGGCGCACCACGCGGGTGTTGATCCCGGCCATGGCCCACGGCCCGGTCCACATCCGCAGCTCACCGTCATACCGGGCCCAGCCCAGGTCACGCTCGTCGCCCAGGCCGGGTTCGGCCGCGCGGTCAGGGCTGAGCGCATAAGGGTCCTGCACCACCCGGCGGCGCTCAGCGCTGGCCCGCATCTCCTCCATGCTGGCCCATCATCGAGGCCAGGGTCCCGCCGCTGAGCCCGCCCCGCATCGCCGTCACCACCAGCGTGGTGTCCAGCAGGTCACCGGCACCGTCGGCGCGGGCGGCGTGATGCAGCAGCAGCGCCCCCAGATCGGAGGGAACCGAGTCGAACCCGCAGCAGTGCACGATCCGCGCGCCCGCGGCCGCGGCCGCGTCGTGGCAGCTGTCGATGCTGTCCCGGATAAACAACACCTCACCGGTCAGGTCCGCGTAATCGGTACCCGCCTCGGCGCAGGCCCGCACCAGCGCAAGCCCCCGGGCGCGGTAGGGCCCCACCGTGGTGACCACCACCCGGGCCTTCCGGGCCAGCGCAGCCAGCGACACCGGGTCGGCCGAGTCAGCGAGCAGCAGCGGCCACGCCGACGCGGCAGCACCCAGCCCCGCCCGGACCTCGGCCAGCCGCCGCTCAGAGCGTCCGGCCAGCCCGATGCGAACCCCGCCAGGCGCATGACCGGCCAGGTAACCGGCCACCAGCCGCCCGACGAAACCGGTGGCGCCGAACACCACGACATCGAGCTCACGGTCCCCGCTCACCAGCTCATCCTAGGCAAACCACTACCAGGCGGGAGGGTCGCCCACCCACCGAGATACGTCCCGTATTGCCGATGGGAGTAAGAGCTCTCCTAACAAGATCCTGTCCGACACCTGGTAGTGGAGAGCTGCGCCGCATATTAATGTTGGGTCAGTGCCGTCCGTGCCGCCTGCGTGAGGCACGACATGCAAGCAACTCTAGCCAGATACATAATTAGTCTGCGAGCGTGGATCATAGAGAGGGTCAGATAAACAGAACCGGGAGCGAGATATATTAATGATCCAAAGTATTATTAGTTCAATATCGGCATTAATCGCAGTTACCGCAGTCTCAGTGGCCGTATGGCATGTCCGAGTAAGTACAAGGGCCGCCGAGAAGTCCAACGCGATGTATATCGTCTCCCAGATATTCGGAGAATGGCGTTCGATCAGTTTCCACAAGCATCGCACATACCTTTTGTCTCACTCGCGTCGCAAGCCGCCCGTATCTAACTTTGAGTCGCTACCACGGGCGTGGAGAGAGAGCGCTTACACAGTATGCTACTTCTGTGATTATGTCGGTATGCTCGCTGCGTATGACATCATCAAAGAAGACCTGATCATTGGCGTGATGTGCACCCAGCTAATGCAAGTGTGGAACGTTATGGAGCCATATATTAAAGCCGAACGCAAGTATAGGGCTGAGACGTTTCCTTCTGATACACCTCCCGGCTTCCTGCCCTACTATGAAAATCTGGTTGAGCGTATCAGAGAACTCGGTGGCTCCAAAGCAGCTGCACATATCCAAGATCCATTGAAATTGCGCACTCGTTCTGATAATTTATGCGGAAGCGGCGTCAGAGGCAAACTTGTACGGTTTGCCTTAGGTGTGGCTTGGAGATTCAGCCAACGGCGGGCGGGCAGCTCGTTCTCAGCATTGCTATGGCCACGGGTCAGTTGCGGGTTAGCACGCGGGTGATGCCCGCGATTAGCGCGGTGGCCAGGATCCAGCCGGCGGCGATCAGGCCGTAGGCGAGCCATTGGTATGGGCCTTGCGGGTTCCATGCCTGCCGCTGGCCGAACAGGTTGATCGGGATCAGCAGGTCGATGGTGTAGATGAATGCGTTGAAGCTCATGTGCGAGATATTGCCGGCGGGCGCTGGGTTGCGGAGGCTGAACAGAGCCGTCCCGAGCGTCAGGAGGCCGAGGAGCCAGAGCCCGGCCAGCCACGGCCGGTAGCCGTATCCCACTGTCCGGTCGAGCGCATGTCCCCAGATCCGGCCCGCGAGGCTGAGGGTGGACCGCCGGTGCTGTTGCTTGGCGAGTAGGACCTTGCGGGCGTCGTCGTCGTGGCCGATCCGCCGGAACCAGGTGGCGAGTTGCTCGTAGGGCTGCGGCAAGTATCCTGCCGGGTCGCGGCTGATCCAGTCGAGGCGCTCGCCGACCTGCTGAGCTGGCCGCCTAGAGCGGATGTCGTCATAGACCAGGCCGGAGATCTGGAGGACTGCGGGCCAGACAGCGGGGTCATCGGATATCACCTCGATCCGGGCTGAGCGAAGGGAAACCGCGCCTTCGATCGGTTCGTCCGGCGTCAGGATCAATTCGCCCACCACTGCCCTGCCCAGCTGAAGAGCTGTCCGCGGCGCCCGCAAGACCGCGTGGTCGAACGATAGCGTCCCGCCGATCCGGGCCCCCCGCAGCCGCAGCGTGCCGTCTGCGGCGAAGCCCTCGCTGCACTGCATGGTCTGATCAACGGTCAGTCCGTCCGCGGCGAGTGCGTAGCCGTCTGGATTGGAGAGCTTTGCCCCTTCGAACAACACGCTGCCGCGAACCGTCGCGCCCCTGGCCTGGAATTCTCCCTGGCAGGTGAACCCGTAGTGGGCGCGGAGGGCATGATCGACGGTCAGCCCGTTGGCCCAGACGGCGGGCCCGCGCTCAGCGCTGACATGGGTTCCGTTGAGGACGACTTCGCCGGTGATGTGCGCGCCGTACAATTCCAGCGCTCCGCTGAGGATGCAGTTCTCGACGAACAGGTGACCGTCGACCTGCGTCCAGGAACCATCCAAACCTGGCGATGAGCACCTGGTCAGGCGGAGCGTCCGGGTACGAGCGCGGGTCAGCTCGGGTCGTTTCTCCAGCAGGCAGTCAACGAGCTCAAGCAGGAAGGCAATCTGCCCGTCGGCGAGGTCAAGGCAACCGGTGATCCGTGCGCCCGCCAGCCGGACCGCCGCCACAGACCCGGAGTGCAGTTTCCCGGCGCCCAGCAGCAGGCCAGCGATTACCTCAGCCCTGACGGTTCGCTCAGGTCCCCATTCAGCGGCACGGGCGAGATCGTCCCGATCTGGATCACCCGAGCGCAAGTCCACCGTGCCTCCCAAAGGGAAGCTGGCACGGAGCGTGCGCTCGGCCTGCATTGGGCTACTGGCCGGATCCACGCAAACCCCGCCTTCACCGACTACGGTCGCGAAGACCTCCCGGACCGGGTATGCCGGGTTCGCCTGCGACGGAATACGGACATATAGCGCTGGCACCTGGTGCCGATCTTACTTACTGTTGGATCAGCAGGCAGCAGAGTCTGCCTGGTTCGAGCTGAATAGAGGAGGATGGCGATGGATGCTATGGCCATCGTCTCGGGTGCAATCATCTCCGGGATTGTCGGCGTTCTCGTCGTATTCTTTCAGCAAAGACTCGCCAGGCAGCACGACATTGACACCGCGAAGGCGCTCAGGTTGAGTGAGTTCTCCGCCGCCGGATGGGCAGCCACCCTTGCTGTTGGCGAATTGGCGCGCGCGCCTGCTGCGCAGAAGAATGACATTGAAAACACTGTGCGCTTCCAAACCGTAACCGACAGATTCAATTCGGCGCTTGCGCAGATCCAGCTGCTCGATGACGGTGATGTGTATGATGCTGCGCATCGTGTAGATACGTGCCTTGTAGACCTGATCCATTACGGAAGATCGACCCAGGCTGACTATCATAGCTGGCGCGTCAAGCAGCAGGAAGGGCTTAGCTACGCCGTTGCCGGATACCAGCGAGCCGCTCGCCGGTCCCTCGGATCATCGTCTCTGCCCGGACCTGAGCCCTGGCTAGTGCGAGCACAGGAATCGGCGTCGCAGCATCCTGACTCTCCGTCTGAGGCGCCGGCCAATGAGCCCGCTGTACGCAGCAGAAATGCGGACATAAGGTGACCGCCCGCACGTCGGTATGAGGGCGGTCGCCAAGGCACAGGTATTACTAGGCTGAAATCAATGACCATGCTTGCGCTTCCTGCGCTCAAAGGGATGAACTCGTCCGAACGTCGTTACCATAGCTGGTAAATCACCGCGTTTCAGGCTCTTGGCGCTTCCGCGGATTCGCGCTCTCATGCCGCTGGGAGTGCGATCAGGTGTCACGGATCTGGGCCGGGCTTGTCCGTCCGGTCAGCGAGCGGGACCGTGTGCTGTATGTGCGCCTAGGCGCGGTTCCCCGCGCTCCTTACCGGGGACCGCTGATGGATCCGGCCTGCGGACATACAGCCTGAGCAAGCGCCGGGCGAACCCGGCCATCAGGCGTGGCGCTTGCCTGGTCAGCTCCTGTGACGGCTCCTGCCTGATGCCGACGACGACGACGGCGAGCACGACCAAGACGAGCCCCATGGTACCGGCGGCGAGGATGAATATGGCGGGCATCGGCGTTCAGCTCCCTTGCTGATAGTGCGGAGCATGAATCGGGCCGCGAAATACACACTGGCCGCAGACCTGCCCGTCAGCGCGGCGCCGCGCGCGCCGCGCTGAGGTCGCCGGCTGGTGTGGCGGATAGCCAGACCAGGCGCGCGAAGCACCCGAGCGGCACAGCCGACAGGACCAGATGTCTTATGGCGGCCTGATAAGCCGGGGCCGTAGAGCGGCCCGGCGGGCGCGCCGCCCGCCGGGCCGTGACGGTCTCGGAGCGTCAGGAGTTACCTGACCGGGTGTAGATGAGGCGGGCAGCAGCGCCCTTGGTCTGGGCCGATACCAGAGCCAGGTCCGCGGGTGGGGTGCCGTCGGGGAACAGGCGGGTGCCCGCGCCGAGTACCAGCGGGAACACCATGAGCCGGTACTCATCGACGAGGTCGTGAGCTATCAGCGTGCGGACGACGCTGGCGCTGCCCATGACCACGATGTCCTGCTCCTGCTTGCGCTTTCCCGCCTCCGTTACCAGGTCGCCTCGCAGCACGGTCGAGTTCTGCCAGCCGCCGGCGTGCTCAAGCGACCGTGACATCACGAGCTTGGGCATGGCGTTCATCTTGGCCGAGAACGGATCGTCGCGGCCCGGCCAGATGCCGGCGAACAGCTGCCAGGTACGACGGCCGAGCAGCAGGGCGGCGGTGTCGAGCACCTCGCTGAGAGCGAACGGGTCCCCGGAGACCGGCTCAGGGCCATACCGGAACGCCCATCCTCCGTGCCTGAATCCTTCGTTCCCGTCCGGATCCTGCATGACTCCGTCCAGGGACACGAACTCGATGACGATGACGTGGCTCATGATTGTCCTTTCCGCTAGGTCTTGCGTTAGAGACGAGCGAGGGTCCGGATCGGGGACAGCCGGCGCTACAGTGGGACTGTCCGACTTCACCGAACGGGCACGCGATTCGCCATGGCTGCCGGCGCCGCACAACTCAGATCATCCCGGCGGATCGGGGTCAGACCGGACCAGTCACACCGCTTCTCGGACAGTGCCATCGGCCGTGTGTCGCGGCTGGGGATCGCGTAGTGAGGTTGGGGCGACGAACGGCTGGAGCGGGCCGTCGTCGACGGTCTCCGGCAGCCGCCGGGCCATTCCGGCGAGGAGGTCGGCCACCTGGACCCGCGGATCGTCCCGCGAGTCGACCATCAGCAGCCCGGCCAGCGGGGAGGTCCCGGCCGCGCCGGCCAGTCTCGTCCGGCGTCGCCGGCGGCGAGGAGCCGGCACCGTCGGCCAGGACCTGCTGGAGGCGCCTCAGCCGGCCGGCCGTGAGGGCGCTTTGCTCGTCGTGGGTCACCAGCACCTGTCGCCTGTCGTCGCCGCTCCAGAACAACACGGTCTCGGCCAGCGCCGGCAGCATCGGCTCCAGCGGTGGCGGGATCGACGGGTCGCCGGCGAACAGCCGGGTCAGCACGGTCTGCACCCGGGTACGGCTGAGCCGGGTGAGGGCATCCTCGGCTTGTCCGCCGGGCTGGTCTCGTAGCAGCGCATCCCGCGCCTGGAAGAACCGGTTCAAGGCCAGGGGATCCGGCCAGCGCCGCCGCTTGATCCGGAACAGCTCGACGAAGGCGGCGAGGAAGACGCGCCAGTTGCGGCCGGCCGAGTGCCTGGCTCGGTACAGGGTGAGGGCGGCCGGACGCTGCTCCTGGGTCAGGCGGGTCCCGGCTGCGTACGACGGCTCGGCCAGCAGCAGGTCGACGATCCGGGTGACGAGGAAGTATTCCTTGTCGACCAGATGGACGTTCGCCCGGCCGCGCAGTGCAGTCAGGAACCACTCCAGGGCCTCGCCCGCTGCCGGGCTGCGGAGGAACTGCCCGGACTTGAATTCGTGCGGCGAGAACCGGAACCCCGACCGCAGCGTCGTGATCAGCCCGGCCGCCTCGCCGACGCGCAGGTCGACACTCGCGTGCGTGATCACCGGGCTGGCCGGGTGGAGCAGATTGGTACCGGAGAAACCGGACTCGTCACACGCGATCTCCACCACGGCGCCAGCCACCGTATCCGCCGGTGGCAGCCCTCCCTGAAGCGGGGACCTCATGCCCGATTCCTTACCATGCCCCAGCGTGAGCCGTCGCCACTGGCCGGCGGTGTTCGACCATGCCCGCGGCAGCCGGCTCGACACCCCGGCGGGCACCTCGTACCTGGATTTCTTCGCCGGCGCCCGGCGGAGCGAACATGCCGCTGCCCGGCGTGTCATATCGCCGGGCCGCCTCGTCATGCCAGGTGTCCTCATGCCGCATGGCACTCAACAATGTCAGCGCGCAACCGATGCCGTCCAACGGCTTTCGCAAGGCCTCCGCTTGCGGTATCCGCCGGGGTGCGCTGTGCCGCGCCGGGCCGCGTGTTTAGAGCCGGCGGATATTCGGTCGGCTCTGGGCTGCCGGGTGCTTAGGCTGCTGGGGTGGGCATGACACAGGCGCGGCAGCCCGAACTGGCCGACGTCGCACGCCTTGCGCGGCGGCTGGTTTACAAGGCGGTGGATGCCGCACGGACCGAGGACAAGCCGTTGCAGCGTCTGCTGCTGGACCACCTCGGTGCGGATGCCGGTGGCCTGCCGGCGGTATCCGGGTCGTGGCCATCGTATGAGCACGTGAACCTGCAGGCTGGGCTGGACGCCTGGCTGGCCGGGCCGGGCCGCCGGTTCGAGCTGGCGGGGATCGCGGGCGCGATGCGGGGCATGGATTACGGGATCGGCTGGCTGATCGCTGACCCGGGAGGCCACGGGCTCGGTTCGGGCGGCGTCACCACGATCGCGCTGCCTGCAGGACCGGGCGGCGTGACGCGCAGCTGCGTGCAGCACGGCCTCTACCTTGCCGATGACAATGGTGCCCGGCTCGCGCTCTTGGTGCACGCGCGGGAGCATGGCCCGTTTTCCGAGGTGATCCTCGATGTCGCAGGCCCGGATGCCAGCCGCATCACGAGCACCCTGGAGGAGATCCGGCGGCTGGTCAGCGAGCGGAGCGTGTTCCGAGGCCAGGTGATTGCCTTCGGCGCGGAGGTGTTCGGCTTTGGCCACCAGGTGCCGGTGACGTTCCTGGACCGGCCCGCGGTCGGCCGGTCCGATGTGATCTTGCCGGACGGCGTGCTTGAGGCCGTCGAACGGCAGGTGCTCGGCGTCGCCCGGCACGCCGGGCGGCTGAGGGCGAGCGGCCAGCATCTCAAGCGCGGAGTGCTGCTGCACGGCGCGCCGGGGACGGGCAAGACGCACACCGTGCGTTATCTGCTGGGTCAGATGGAGGGCGTGACGGCTGTCGTCCTGTCCGGCGGTGCGCTCGGCCGGATCAGGGAGGCCTGTTCGGTGGCGCGGGCGCTGCAGCCCTCCGTTGTCGTGGTCGAGGACGTAGACCTCATCGGCGAGGAGCGGATGCCGCGGATGGGACCGGTCATCGGGCACCATCCGCTGCTGTTCCAGCTGCTCAGCGAGATGGACGGGCTGGACTCCGACATCGACGTGACGTTCCTGCTCACGACGAACCGGCCGGAGATCCTTGAGCCCGCGCTCGCCGCCCGTCCGGGCCGGGTCGACCTGGCGGCCGAGCTCCCGCTACCCGACGCCGCCGCGCGCCGCCAGCTCGTCCGGCTCTACCAGGGCGACGTGGTGCTCGACCTGGCCGAGCCGGAGCGGGTGATCGAGCGCACCGAGGGTGTCACGGCCTCGTTCCTCAAGGAACTCATCCGCAAAGCGGCACTGCTCGCGTGCGAGGACGGAACAGGCAGCGAGGCCGCAGCCGACGGCCAGGGCGGCACCGGCCAGGCCGCGCCCATCCGGGTCACCGATGACCATATGACGGCCGCCCTCGACCAGCTGCTCGACACCAAGAGCCAGCTCACCAGGGTGCTGCTGGGCGGGGCCCAGCCCGGTGATGCCCGGCCAGGCGAAGGCGGCGTGCAGCCTTGGTCCGGGCCGAGCTGATTACGTTGCGTGGCTACCGCTCCTGCTCGGTCGGGCGGATCAGCATCTCATTCACCGCGACGTGCCGCGGCCGGGTCACAACGTAGATGATCGCGTCGGCGATGTCCTCGGCCTGCATCCTCTGCCCGAACTGGTTCCGGATGCTGGCGAGCACCTCGGGCCGGTTGTGGCTGGCTAGCTCGGTCGCGGTCGCGCCCGGCTCGACCAGGCAGACGCGCACGTAGCGCTTGGTCACCTCCTGGCGCAGGGACTCGCTGAATGCGCCGACGCCGTACTTGGTCAGGGAGTAGACGCCGTTGCCGTTGCGGGCCGCCCGGCCCGCCACCGAGCTGATGTTCACCATGTCGGCGACCTGGCGCGGGCCGTCCCCCGCGGCGCGCAGCAGGTGGGGCAGCGCGGCGTGCGCGCAGTAGAGCAGGCCGAGCACGTTGAGCTGGACCATCTGCTGCCACTCCGGCAGCGGCGCGTCGACCGCCGGGCCGAGCAGCATCACCCCGGCGTTGTTGATGAGCGTGTCCAGGCGCCCCAGCTCGGCGACCGTGCGCGCAACGGCGTCTGCCGCCTGCTCCTCCTCTGTGATGTCGCATTCCAGCACCAGCGCGGTGCCGCCCTCGCCGCGGATACCGGCGGCGAGCGCCTCCAGCCGGTCCGCGCGCCGCGCCGCCAGCGCCACAGCCGCACCCTGGGCGGCGAGCGCGGCGGCCGTGGCCGCGCCGATGCCGCTCGAAGCCCCGGTCACCAGCGCGACCGTGCCCTCCAGTACCGGCTTCACCACAACTCGCCTCCCTGCTCTTAACGATCGCCCAGACGGCCGAAGGTACCGGCCTCCTCCCGCGGATCGATCGGCCGGACCGTTCCGCCAGACTAGATCGCATGGCCTGGTGGCCGCGCGGCGGCCCCGTCGTAACGACGCGGAGGGATTCACATGACGGACACACTGGAGCAGATCGGCGGCTTGCTGCATGAGGCGGGCGAGACTCACCATCGGGTTTACCGTATCGTCGACGGAGCCGACGATGACTGGGCGTCGTGGTACGCGCAGTGGCTCATCGACCTGTCCGAGCTGCCGGACCTGCTTGGCGCCAGGCCGATGCGCAGCGAGCTGGTCTACCTGCTGGTCAGCCTGGACAAGCAATACACGGCCGAGGCTCCCGGCGAACCGTGGCCGACCTACTACGCACGCCAGATCCTGCGCCATTTCCGGCCCGCAGGCAGTTGACGCGATCACCGATAACTACCTCTGGGAGGACCCGGGTCTAGCCGCACCCTCTGAGCGGATTTACCAGCCCGCCGCCACCTTGCGCACCACGCTGTGCGCGACGTCCGCGATCAGGAAGCCGCCGTCGAGGGTCACCGCCACCTGCGGAGGATCATCGAGCTGGGCGCTGGTGGCCGGTCCGCCGTCCCCGCTGTAGCCCGCCGCGCCATTGCCCGCGACGCGGGTGATCACACCCGCCGCTGACACCATCCGCACCACGTTGTTCTGGCTGTCGGAGATCAGGAACCCGCCGCCGGCGACAGCGGCCACTCCGCCGGGTTGATTGAGCCGGGCGCTGGTCGCCGGGCCGCCGTCTCCGCTATTGCCCGCGGTGCCGTCGCCCGCGACCGTGCTGATCACGCCCGCCGGGGACACCATGCGCACCGCGTTGTTTCCCGTGTCGGCGATAAGGTACCCCCCACCGGGGACCGCCGACACGCCGATGGGCGCATTGAGCTGGGCGCTGGTGGCCGGTCCGCCGTCTCCGCTGTCGCCCGCGGTGCCGTTTCCCGCGTCCGTGCTGATCACCCCCGCCGGGGACACCATGCGCACCACGTGGTTCGCCCAGTCGGCGATCAGGAACCCGCCGCCGGGGAACGCCGACACGCTGGTGGGCCCGTAGAGCTGGGCGCTGGTGGCCGGTCCGCCGTCCCCGCTGTAGCCCGCGGTGCCGTTTCCCGCGACCGTGCTGATCACGCCCGCCGGGGACACCATGCGCACGACGTGGTTGAAGTTGTCGGCGATCAGGAACCCGCCGCCGGGGACCGCCGCCACGTCCATGGGCCAGTTGAGCTGGGCGCTGGTGGCCGGCCCGCCGTCCCCGCTGTAGCCGGGCGTGCCGTTGCCCGCGGCACGGGTGATTACGCCCGCCGGGGAAACCGCGCGCACCACCTGGTTGACCATGTCGGCGATCAGGAACCCGCCGTCGGGGGTCACGGCGATGCCGGCGGGTCCGAACAGCTGGGCGCTGGTGGCCGGCCCGCCGTCCCCGCTGTCACCCTGAGTGCCGGTCCCTGCGACACGAGAGATGGCCGGGCGATACAGGCGTGCGGGGTCTGTGAACGCGTACAGCTTGCCGCCGACGCTGCCGATGTAGACCACACCGTTGGCCACCGCCGGAGAATAGTACTGGCTCTGGGCGCCCGTGTGGTAGCTCCACAGCCTTTCCCCGGTCGCGGCGCTGAGCGCATAGACATTGCCGTCGTCGGAACCGATGTAGACCACGCCGTTGGCCACCGCCGGAGAGGAGGAGACAGATCCCCCCGCGGTGAATTTCCATCGCGCCGTGCCGACGGCGGAGTCCAGGGCGTAGACATCGCGGTCCCCGTTGCCGATGTAGACCGCACCGTTGGCCACCGCAGGAGAGGAGTTGAGATAGCTCCCGACGGTGAAGTTCCACAGCTCGGCACCCGTGGCGGCGTCCAGGGCATAAACATTGCCGTTGTTGGAGCCGATGTAAACCGCCCCGTTAGCCACCGCCGGGGAGGATGTGACATTTGACCCCGTGGTGAAGTTCCACAGCTTCGTGCCGGTGGCGGCGTCCAGGGCGTAGACGTTGGTGTCCACGGAGCCGATGTAGACCACCCCGTCGGCCACCGCCGGGGAGCAGGAGTAGAGCGGATCGCCGGTGGTGAAGTTCCACAGCCGCGCGCCGGTGGCGGCGTCCAGGGCGTAGACGTTGCGGTCCCCGGAGCTGACGTACACCACCCCGTCGGCCACCGCCGGGGAGGAGTTGAGGATAGTCCTCCCGGCCGGGGACTTCCACAGCTCCGTGCCGGTAGCGGCGTCCAGGGCGTAGACGTTGCCGTCTACGGAGCCGATGTAGACCACCCCGTTGGCCACCGCCGGTGAGGAGGCGAGGATGGTCCCGGCCGGGGAGTTCCAGAGTTCCGCTCCGGTGGCGGCGTCCAGGGCGTGAACAGCGCCGGTGCTGGCGGCCTCGTTCCCTGAGCCGATGTAGATCACCCCGTTGACCACCGCCGGGGAGGAGACGAAGTAATCCGTGGAAAAGGTCCAGTCCAGGTCGATGGCGGAGACGTTGTCGGGGCTCAGCATGTTCTCATGCGGATTCCACCCGCCGTGCCGGGCGGCGTAGCCGAACTGGGCCCAGTCGGCGTTCACCGTGAACGGCACCTGCGCGAACAGGCCGGACTCGCGTCCCGCGGCCGAGATCAGGTGAATCCCCGGCCCCGCCGCGGCAGGCACATGGCTCAAGACGGGACCGAAGTGGCCGGAGGCGTCGGTGCCAGCCAGCGCCAGGGCAGCGGTATCGAAGTAGATGTCTACCCCTTCGAATGCGCCGAAGCTGACCCCGGACACGTACACCGCGGAAGCGGGCGGCCCGTCGTTCGCTGACAGGTAGACCCCTACGGTCATCGTCAAGCCCTTCGCATCGGTGGGCCAGGGGCGGGCCGCCAGGACCGCTAGATGCAGCGACACGATCGTTTCCTCAAGCTCGGGAAGAGCGCCGGTCCGGCCTGCGCGGACCGTGGACCGCACCAGCTCATCCGCAGCTCCGGCGAGCGCGAGATACGCCTCGGGAGGAACGGCCGGCCATTGCGGGTGATGCTCTCGCGCGCGCTGGTGCCATCTGGCGGTCAGATCAGCGAACAGGCCGGTCGCGGCGTCGAGCCGGTCCACCGCGCGCGGGCCCGCCGTCGGCATGTGGATATAGAAGACCCTGGCGAACGCCGGCTCGCCGGCGAGAAACGCGAGGTACGCGCGGCACGCGGCCCGGAGCGCCTCCTCGTCACGGGACCCGGCAGGCAGAGCGCGCGTGGCGGCCACGACCTGGGCGATCATGAGCTCGCGGCCTTCGGCGGTCGCGGCCAGGAAGCAGTCCTCCTTGTCCGCGAAGTGGGCGTAGAAGGCGGCCCGGGACACTCTGGCCCGCCGCACGATGTCGGCGACCGTTACGGCCATATAGCCGGATTCCGATACCGCGGCGATCACCGACCGCAGCAGCCGTTCGCGCTGCGACGCGCGCACGGCCGGAAGCGGCAGGCGGCTCCTGCCGCGGGGAAGACCCGGCTGGCCCTCGTGCGTCTTGGCGAGGGTCCCCCCTTGCCCGGTATCGGTCACGGGCATACAGTAACTGACGTAGTTCTAAAGTACTGATCCGTACTTTTGGTGAGGGCGCGGTTCGTATCCGTACGCGTGGCGAGCACCTGTCCTGACGCGGGAACCCGCGTACCGTTCGGCCGAAAAAAAGACGTCAAGCGCGGCGGCGGGAAGAGAGCCAATGGCGGTCCTGGGGCGCGAGGCCATCGTGATTACGGCGGGCACCCCGTGGTTCGGGTTACCGGCGCACCGGCGGAACTGAGCGAGCTGGCGGCCGAGTTCCCTGGATATGAGTTCGCCACGCAGCGGACCTGGGACGGCATCTCCATCATCGCCAGGCGCCACGAGGGCGGCGCGCGGCCCGGTTTGTACGCCGTCGTCACCAGCGACGTGGACGAGATGCGCCGCGCGCTTCTCGAGCAGGAGCGGCCGTGAAGGGAGACCCGGATGTTCATGACGTGGGCCGGATGGCGGGTGTGCACCCGGCTAGCGGTCGCCGGACTTACCCTGGGTGCCCTGATCGCGGCCGCGCCCGCGGTGAGCGCGAGCGCCGGCGGGCCGGTGGCAGGCCCGGTGGCGGGGACCGCCAGCGGGCCGGTTCGCGGCCTGGCCAACGGGACGGTCGATGAGTTTCTCGGCATCCCGTACGCCGCACCGCCGGTCGGCGCGCTGCGCTGGCAGCCGCCGCAGCCCGCGGCCAGCTGGTCTGGCGTGCGCGACGCGACGCAGTTCGCGCCGCACTGCCCGCAGCTGGCGGGGCCGTTCGGCCTGGCCAGCACGTCGGAGAACTGCCTGTTCCTGAACGTCTTCACGCCCCGCCACCAGCGGGCCGGCTCGCACTTCCCCGTCATGGTGTGGATCCACGGTGGCGCGCTGGTGACCGGCGAGAGCAACGACTACGACCCCACGCAGCTGGTGGCGGACGGCGTGACCGTGGTCACCATCAACTACCGGCTCGGCGCGCTCGGCTTCCTGGCCCACCCGGCGCTGGCCGACGCGAACGGCCAGTCGGGTGACTACGGCCTCATGGACCAGCAGGCCGCCCTGCGCTGGGTGCAGCGCAACATCGCCAGGTTCGGCGGCAACCCGCACGACGTCACCGTCTTCGGCGAGTCCGCGGGCGGCCTGTCCACGCTGTCACAGGTTGCATCGCCGCAGGCCAGGGGGCTCTTCGAGCGGGCGATCGTCGAGAGCGGGTCGTATAACCTCACCCAGGCGCCGCTGGCCAGCGCCGAGTCCGCCGGCGAGGCCTTCGCGACCAAGGCGGGGTGCGCCAGCCAGACCGCGGCCTGCCTGCGGAGCCTGCCGGTCTCGACCATCCTGGCCGACCAGGACGCGTCCGGCTACACGCCGAACATCAACAGCGAGGTGCTGCCCGAGACGCTGGGGACGGCGTTCGCCACCGGCAACTTCAACCGCGTGCCGATCATCAACGGCACCAACCGCGACGAATGGCGGCTGTTCGTCGCGCTCGATGCTCTCGTCGGCAACAGGGTCACGACCTCGAACTACCAGAGCATGATCTCCGCCACGCTCGGGGTGCCCGCGGCGGTGGCGGCGATCATCGCGGCCAGGTACCCGCTGGCCGCGTACCCGAGCCCGTCCGTCGCCCTCGGCGCGGTCGGCACCGACGCCATCTTCGCCTGCCCCGCGCTGACCATCGATCAGTCCGTATCGCGCTTCGTGCCGACCTTCGCCTACGAGTTCAGCGACGAGAACGCGCCGGAGCTCTTCCTGCCCCGGGTCAGCTTCCCCTACGGTGCGGCCCACGCGTCCGAGATCCAGTACCTGATGGGCCTGCCGACGGCCGCGTTCCCGCAGGCGCTCTCCGCGCAGCAGCAGCGGCTCGCGGCGACCATGAAGGGGTACTGGACGAAGTTTGCCAAGCGGGGATTCCCCGCGACGTTCGGCACCCGGTTCTGGCCTGTCTTCAACGACCTCACCCAGGAGATGCAGTCGCTGGCCCCACCCGCACCGCGCACCGAGACCGACTTCGCGAGCACGCACAACTGCGTGTTCTGGACCGCCCTGGAGGCGGGCGCGGGGTAGCGGGCAGGTTCGTGGGCCGGAGGTTACTCAAAACCGGACGTGTCGCCTGCGCCGCGGCGCACGATCTCGGGCTCCGGCTGGGAGAAGTCGATCACCGTGGTCGGCTCGGTGCCGCAGTCGCCGGAGTCGATCACCGCGTCCACGGCATGGTCGAGCTGCTCAGCGATCTCCCACCCCTGGGTCATGGGCTCGTCCCGTTCGGGCAGCAGCAAGGTGCTCGAGACGAGCGGCTCGGCGAGTTCGGCGAGCAGCGCCCGGGTCACGACGTGGCGCGGGATCCGTACCCCGACGGTCTTCTTCCTCGGGTGCTGCAGTATCCGCGGCACCTCCTTGGTCGCCGGCAGGATGAACGTGTAACTGCCGGGGGTCGCCGACTTGATGGCCCGGAACACCGGGTTGGCCACGTACGCGAACTGGCCCAGCTGGGCGAAGTCCTGGCACACCAGCGTGAGGTGGTGCCGGTCATCCAGGCCGCGGATCGACCTGATCCTGGCCATGCCGTCCCTGTTGCCGAGCTGGCAACCGAGCGCGTAGCAGGAGTCCGTCGGGTAGGCGATCACGCCGCCTGCGCGCACGATCTCGGCGATCGCGGTGATCGCGCGCCGCTGCGGGTTGGCCGGATGGATGTCGAAGTACTTGGCCATACGACGAGCTTAGGGTGGTGGGCTGGCCTACGCGGCGATCACAGTTACTTGCTCTCCAGGTAGGTGCTGGGATGTCTTTGGTCGCGTAAAACGGAGCCGGTTACCGCGCTTTATCAGGCCGAGTCTGGCCCGGTATGACTGTCCGGCCGGGAGATAGCGGCTTGGACGTTATCGAAGATAGCCTCGAGTTCCACGTCGTGACCCGGCTCGATCCGCTCATTCCAGAGCGCCTCATACCGGCCGACCGCGTAGCCCTCGACCGTGTGGCGCAAGACCGTCGCGCCTGCCGCGGATTCCACCTCGAACCAGTGCTCAACCCGCAGTTCATCCGGCTTGAGCACCCGGAAAGCGCGCAGGGCACCCGGGCGATCGAACTCTTCCCACAGCATCCGCCCGGCCTCGTACAGGCGATCCCCCACCAGCCTCGGGGCTGGCCCGATCTCAGTCGGCCAGATGCGGTCGAAGTCGGCGATGAGCGGAGCGATCCGCTCCGACGGCGCCATGAGTACCCGCTCGTGACGGTTCGTGATCTTCATCCGGTTACCTCGCTGTTGGTGCGCTGCTTTCCGGCAGGGTTCCGTACGGTACCGTATGGTCTTTACCATACGATACCGTATGGAGATGCGCAAGCCGCGTCCAGGTCCTCTTACCCCCGGCGACTGGGCCAGGGCAGCGCTGGCCGCGATCGCCCGGGGCGGCATCGCGGCCGTCGCCGTGGAAAGCGTCGCCGCTGATCTCGGGGCCACCAAGGGCAGCTTCTACTGGCACTTCAAGAACCGGGATGCTCTGATCGGGGCGGCGCTGGACATGTGGGAGCAGAGCCGCACCGAATTGGTGATCGAGGAACTGGACCATGAGCCCGACCCAGCCGAACGCCTGAGGAAGCTCCTGGAGGCCGCCTTCGAGCGCAGCCCGGCCGACCGCGCCGAGGTCGCCTTGCTCGCCAACCCCGGGCATCCGGCCGCGACCGCCGCGGTGCGGCGGGTAGCACAGCGGCGGGTCACCTACATCGCCGAACAGCTGGAGAAGCTGGGCTTTGACCACGGCGAAGCCCAGGACCGTGCCGTCGTCCTGTACTACATCTACGCCGGCTACCTTCAGATGGCCCACGTGGCACCGGATCTGGCCGGCGATGATGCCCGCCAGCGACAGGTCCGCCTCATACTCGGCACCCTCGTGGCGGGTCGCCTGCCGGATCCGCCCTTGATTCCGCCCTTGATTCGCCCTTGATGGAGCCTGCCAGGCTCGCGGAATGACGCCCGGGTGTCAACCCGGTTCGTGAGACCACAGTCCTGCTAGTTGTGCCGGGCTGATGTTGCCGCCGCTGCAGATGATCGCCACCTTCCGGCCCGCGAATCGCTGGGGGGCGGCCAGCACCGCCGCCAGGGCGGCCGCGCCGGCCGGCTCCACGAGGTTGCGCGTTTTCTCGATCATCAACCGGGTCGCCGCCTTCAGTGCCTCCTCGGAGACCAGGACGAAGTCATCCAGCAGTTCCCGCATGATCCGCTGCGGCAGCTCGAACGCGGTCCTGGTGGCCAGCCCTTCCGCGAACGTGCTGGTGGTGTCCTCGACGAGAGTGCCCGCCCGCCAGGAGCGGCATGCGGCCGGGGCTGCCTCGGACTGCACGCCGATCACCTCGACCGACGAGCGCACGGCCTTGGCCACCACGCAGGCGCCCGCCGCCCCGCTGCCGCCGCCGACCGGCACCACGATCACCTCGGTATCCGGCTGGGCCTGGAGGATCTCCAGGGCGTAGGTGGCCACGCCCGCGATGAGCGACGGCTCGTTCCCGGAGTGGATGTACCGGTATCCGTGCTCGGTGGCCTGCTTCTCGCAGTGCTCGCGGGCCTCGTCGAAGTCACGGCCGTAAAAGACCACCTCGGCGCCCAGGGCCCGCACCGACTCGACCTTCACCGGGTTGGCCTGCTCGGGCATGCAGATCACCGCCCGCACGCCGAACAGGTCCGCCGCGTAGGCGACCGACTGGCCATGATTGCCGGTCGAGGCGGCGATGACACCCCGGCGCCGCTCATCCGCGCTCAGCTGGCTGACCAGGTTCACGCCACCGCGGACCTTGAAGGCACCCACGGGCTGGTGGTTCTCGTGCTTGACCCACACGTGGGCCCCGGTCATGGCATCCAGCGCGGGATAGCGGTACAGCGGGGTCGGCTGAAGGTGGGGCGCGATGCGCTGACGCGCAGCCATGACCTCAGCGAGGTCCGGTACCGGGGAGGCGGCCATGCCACGTGTCTACCACGTGGCCGGTGTCGCCCGGTTGGGGGTGCGCCGCACTGGCGGGCCCATCTCGGGTGCGCCGATGCCCGCCATGGCTTGGGCGAAGGCGGCCAGCCCAGATGCGCTGCCTGCCCCGCTCGACGCCATGAGCCTGGGCGAGTTCGAACCCGGCCTGTGGATCCCCGCCTCGCACCCGGCGGCCCGCCGCGGGAGCGTGAGCCTGGGCGAGCTGGCCAGCATGGACGTCATCTTCGGGCCTCGCCGCGCCGAGCCCGCTATCTACGACGCCTGGACCAGCATCGTGCGGGCCATGGACCCGCGGTTCGAGTTCACCGATCCGCCGCTGCGGCACTCGCTGCCGGTGGTGCTCGCCTTCGCCGCGACCGCCGGGCGGCCCGCCGCGGTCTTGACCGGCCCTGCCGCCATCGCCGGACTGCCGCCCGGGGTGATCCGGCTGCCCCGCCTGGCCGGCACCGGTGACATGGTCCGGGTCGGCATCGCCGGCCACCCGCTGACCGCGACGGCGGCCCTGGTATGGCACGGTGACCTGCCCCGCCCGCTGCAGCAGATCCTCTTGGACGCCGCAGACGGCGTGACCCCGCCGTCACCGGCATCCCTGGCCCGCGCCGGCTGATCAGCAGCCCGCCGCGGCCGACAGCGGGCGCATACTAGGGACATGGGCCGGATCATCGGGACAATCCTCGGCGCGATCCTCGCCGTGTGGCTTGCCGTCACCGCTGCGGGCGGGATCTTTGCCACGCTCAAGACGTTCGCCCTCATCGGGCTCATCGCGATGGCCGTCTTCATCGTCGTGTGGCTCGTGGCCAGGCGCCCTGGCCGCGGCTAGCGCGGCCCAGCGGCAGGGGATGATCGGGCCGACTCGCTCGCGCGGGCGAATCGGCCCTGGAATAGGCGACACCAGCACCGTGTCAGCTGACCGGAACGCGTGCCAGTAGCGTCATCAGGTCCTTGACCTGGATGTCTTCGACGGAGCGGACGGCTTCCTTGATCTGGGTGGCGAGGTCGGTGTCGATGCGGCCGGCAACCAGCTGGTCGAACTTGCCGACCGCGTCGTCCCAAGCGAACGGGTGCGATGGCATCCCGGGATAGTCCTGCACCTCGCGGGAGAAGGTGGTGCCGTCCTTGAGGCGGACGGTGATCTTGGCCGGCATCTGCTCGAGAGCGTCCTGACGTAGCGGTACGGCCACTTTCCGGTTCATTCCAGCCCTCGCCGCGTTTCCGCGGAAACGTGTCACGCGCGGCGGGGCCGTCGGTACCGAAGTGAGGATCATATGCTGATCGACCACCTGGTCTACGCCGCTCCCGACCTGGCGGCGGCGGTCGCCGACGTAGAGCAGCGCTTCGGCGTCCGGGCCCAGCCGGGAGGCAAGCACATCGGGCTGGGTACCCACAACGCGTTGCTCGCGCTCGGCGCGCGGACGTATCTGGAGATCATCGCTCCCGATCCCGGGCAGCCCGAACCGTCCACGCCGCGCCCCTTCGGGGTCGATGGCCTGCGCCGCGCCGGGCTGGTCAGCTGGGCGCTTGCCTGCGACGACATCGACGCGGCCGTCGCCAGGGCCCGCAGCCGCGGCTATGACCCGGGCGAGGTGGCCGACGGGCAGCGGGCCGCGCCCGACGGAACGGTGCTCCGGTGGCGGGCGATCCTCAACGCGATGGCCGGCGGCCTGATCCCGTTCCTGATCAGCTGGGGCGACACCGAGCATCCCGCCAGATCGGCGCCGCACGGGCTCACCCTGGAGGCCTTGCACCTCGAGCACCCCGATCCCCCGTCCATCGCGCCGCCGCTCACAGCCCTCGGCGCGGACGTCGAGATCAGGCCGGCCGCCGCTGCCGCACTCGTCGCCCGCCTCAACGGCCCGAACGGCAGCACGGTGCTGCGGTGACCACGCCTAGCAGCGCAGCCGCGGGAGGCGCCGGGGTCAGGGTCCTGAGGTCAGCGGGCGGTGATGCAGGCGGAGGCGAAGACGGCGAACCAGGCGATCGCGGACAGGTAGAAGCCGCGCTCGAACGCGCCGAATCGGGCGCGGACGGCCGGGAGCACGGGCGACAGGGGCAGCGCGATCAGGCAGACAACCATCACGCAGCCCAGGATCGTGGAGACGACGGCCAGCGAATGCCATCGGCCCTGCTGGGACAGGACGTTGGCGAGCCTGAGGGCCGCGATGGTCGCGGCGCCGAAGGCGCCGATGGCGAGCAGTCCGTGGGCCTGCCCGGTCGAGGTGCGCACGGCGCCCGGTACGTCCATCGGGAACCAGCTGATCAGGGCGCGGGCCACGGCGAAGATGACGAGCAGGACGACCATCGTCCTGGCCCGGCTGCCCAGGGCCAGGTTGACGCCGACGGCCAGCGCGATGCTCGCGGCGGCGAACGCGAGCGTGGCCACCCGGTAGCCGATCCGGAATCGGGTGATGCCGTACTGGCTGACGGGGTTGCGTACCGCGGACAGGCCGGTCGGCTCGACATGCAGCCAGGTCAGGCTGGCGACGGTAACGGCCGGGGCCAGTAGCGCGATCACGCCGGCGGCGACCCCGCCGGGAAGGCGGTGGTACTCGGCGCAAGGGCAGGTCAGACCCTGTTGTAGAAGTCGCGCTCCTCCACGACCAGGCCGTCGGCGTTGAACCGCAACGCGGGCCCCTGGTCTTGACGGTACTAGGCTGCCGTGCTGAATTGGGGCAGCCGGGCCATGACGGCCTGCAGGTCGGCGTCGTCGGAGATGCCCTGGAAGTCATGGCGCGGCGTGTACGGGGCCTCCAGCGCGCGGATCTCCTCGTCGCTTAGCTCGATATCGAGCGAGGCCACGGCGTCGTCGATCTGCCGGACGGTGCTCGCGCCGACGAGCGGGGCGGTCACGACGGGCTTGCTGCGCAGCCAGGCCAGCGCGACCTGGGCACGCTTGACCCCGCGGGCCTCGGCCACGGCACCGACGGCGTCGACGATCGCGTGGTCGGACTGCTCGGTGAGGGGGGTGTAGAGCATGTCGGCAAAGCCGTCGTTGCCGCTGCGTGCCGTCGCCTTCGCGTCGTCCCAGGCGCGGGCGAGGCGGCCTCGTGCCAGCGGGCTCCACACGATCGTGCCGATGCCCTCGTCGAGGCACAGCGGGATCATCTCGCGCTCCTCCTCGCGGGCGAGCAGGTTGTAGTGGTCCTGCATCGACACGAACCGCGCCCATCCGTGCTCGTGCTGCAGGTGCAGGGCCTTCGCGAACTCCCAGGCAGGCATGGAAGAGGCGCCGAGGTAGCGCACCTTGCCGGCCTTGACGAGGTCGTGGAGTGCCCCCAGGGTCTCCTCTAGCGGCGTCGCGTGGTCGTTGCGGTGGATCTGATAGAGGTCGATGTAATCGGTGCCGAGGCGGGTGAGGGAGTGCTCGACCTCGGTCATGACCTCCTTACGGGACAAGCCCTTGCCGTTCGGGCCGGAACGCATGGGGTGGCGCAACTTGGTCGCGATCACGACGTCGTCGCGGTTCGCGAAGTCGCGCAGAGCGCGGCCGAGGATCTCCTCGCTCGAGCCTTGCGAGTACATGTTCGCGGTGTCGAAGAAGTTGACGCCGGCGTCGAGGGCGTGCCGGATGAGCGGGCGGGCATCGGTCTCGCCGAGCGACCACACTGGGTGGCCCCGGTCAGGCTCGCCATAGGTCATCGCGCCGATCCCGATGGGTGAGACGTCGAGTCCCGTGGTGCCGAGCTTGATGTATTCCATGGTGGTCTCCCTGATAGGCTTGCGTCATGCGGAGAGTTCTCCGCCTTAGACCAAACTAGCGGAGAGTTCTCCGCATCTCAACTGCTGAGCGAAGATGAATCCATGACCGCCAGCCAGACGCCCGTCACGTACGGAACTCAGCGCAGGGCCGCTGCACGCAACCGCGTCGCGATCCTGGAGGTCGCGCACGAGCTGCTAGCTGAGTCCGCCGCCGTATCGATGAACGAGATCGCCAAGCGGGCGGGCGTGGGAGCCGGGACGCTGTACCGGCACTTCCCGACGCGCGAGGACCTGATCCTGGCCGTGTACCGGCACGACGTGCAGAAGCTGGTCGACTCGGTCGACGAGATCCTCGCCGCTCATCCGCCGCTGGAGGCGTTCACCGCCTGGTTCGAGACACTCGCCGCCTACGTCCGGGTCAAGCACGGCCTCGGGGAAGCTCTGCACAACGCCGCGATTCAGAACGCCATCGACGAGACCTACGCCCCCGTCGTGGCCGCCGTGACGAAGCTGCTTGACGCCTGCATCGCCGACAACAGCGTCCGCCGTGACCTTGATCCCGCCGACGTGCTGCTGCTCATGGGCTACCTCTGGCGTGTCGCGCCAGACGAAGACGGCATCAGGCAAGGCCGCCGCCTGACCCAGATCGTCCTCGACGGGATCCGCACCGGGCGTCCCGGCGACGAGCGCCCGGGAGGGCTGGGCCCGGGTCCGGGACATGCCGAACGCGGCGGTTACCTGCCCCCGGGTAGCGCAGAGCCGCTCCCGGGGGCACGCAGCCCGTACCGTTCGGTGAAATAAAGAACGCAAGATGCGGGCGCGGGACTGACGCTACGGCGACCAGCGGGCGCCGAGGTGGTCGGTTCGGACCGGTGCGGCCGACGTCGGGCTCGGCTGATGTTCAGGTCACCACAGCGGCGGGTGGCGGTCCTTCCACGGGCGGGCGTCCTCCAGCTGGGCGGACAGGGAGATCAGGGTCGCCTCGTCGCCCATGCGGCCGGCCAGCATGACTCCGATCGGCAGGCCTTCGGCGGTCCAGTGCAGCGGCACGCTGACCGCGGGCAGGCCTGAGGTGTTGTAGATCGCGGTGAACGGGGTGAACCGCTTCTGCCGCTCGAAGTTCTCCGCCGGGTCCACCTCGTCGAAGTAGCCGACCGGCACCGGCGGGGTGGCCAGCGTCGGGGTGAGGATCGCGTCGTAGGTGCCGAGCGTGGCGACCGCGATCCGGACCACGAACTGCATGTAGGCCTGGGCGAAGATGAAATCGGGCGCGGCGGTGGCCCGGCCGCGCTCGCGCAGGTACTGGGTCAGCGGCAGCAGCACGTGCTCCTGCGACGGGTCGACCGGGGTCAGCGTGGCGTAGGCGTAGTAGATGGTCTCGAAGAACGGGACCACGTCCTCGCCCAGCGGCATGCTGATGTCCTCGATCTCGTGGCCCAGGCTGGCCAGCAGGGTGCTGGCGTCCTCGTAGGCCCTGACGCAGTCCGGGTGCACGTCCGCGCCGGGCACCGGGTTCTGCAGGGTGCGGCCGATCCTGAGCCGGCCGGGCGGGCGGCTCGCGTAGCCGAGGAACGACTCGCCGGAGGGCAGCGGCGGCTGGGTGTACATGTCGCCGGGGTAGTTGCCCGTCATCACGTCCAGCAGCAGCGCGGCGTCGGCCACGGTCCGGGTGATGGGGCCGTCGACGCCGAAGCCGAGCAGGTCGGGGACGAGCGGGCCGTTGGAGATCCGGCCGCGGGAGGGCTTGATCCCGAACAGCCCGCACACGCTGGCGGGGATGCGGATGGACCCGGCGCCGTCGCTGCCCTGGGCCGCCGGGGCCAGGCCCGCCGCCACCGCGGCGGCGGCGCCGCCGCTGGACCCGCCCGCGGACCGGGACAGGTCCCACGGGGTCCTGGCCGGCGGCCCGATCCGGGTCTCGGTGTAGCACGGCAGCCCGAACTCGGGGGTGGACGTCTTGCCGGTGATGACCACGCCGGCGTCCTTGAGCCTGGTCACCACGTAGTCGTCGGTGTCGGGCACGTTGTTCTCGTACGCGAGCGAGCCGAACGTCTGGCGCACGCCCGCGACCATGTTCAGGTCCTTGATCGGGATCGGCACGCCGGTCAGCGGCGGCAGGTCCGCCGGGTCGGCCGCCTGGGCCACGGCCTTCTCCGCGACGAGGGCCTGCTCGGCGGCCATCTCGGCGGTGACCGTATAGAACGCGCCCACCTGGTCGTTGAGTTCTTGCGTGCGGCGCAGATAATGATCGGTGACGGCGACCGGCGACAGTTCGCGGGCGCGGATCGCGTCGGCCAGTTCGATCATGGTGAGCTCGTGTATCTGGGTCATGGTGGAGATGCTAGACCACGAGGCCGTGGGACGTTCGGCCCCTTATCGGGACGAATGACCTGCTATAAAACTGGTTGTGCGGGGCACAACAGTGCTAGACGAGGTTATGCGCTTAGTCCTAAGGCAGTTACGCTCAGGTGGTGGGTGAGTACCGATGGCGTGGCCGAAGCTGAGAAACCGCAGGTCGTCGGCTTCGCCGTTCGGCGACCGTAGTAGCGCGGCACCTGAGGCCGCGGCCCAGACTCCAGCTCCGGGGGTGTCCTGGGCTCCCGCCCGGGAGGCTTCCGCTCGCGAGCCGTCCGCGCGCGAGGCGTCCGCGCGCGAGGCGTCCGCGCGCGAGCCGGGTGCGTGGCCGCGGCCGGGGTGGTCCGGTCCCCGAATCGCGGCTTCGGACCCGGCGCCTGCTCCCGTTCCTGCGCCGATGCCTGCTCCGGTGCCGGCTCCGGACGCGGCTCAGGACGGGGCCGACGTGCCGTTCTGGGCGTGGGGGGCGTCACAGGACGCGGCCGAGTTCGACGATCCCTCGGACGAGCTGCCGCCGGACCGGCCTGAGTACCCGGACGGGCCCGACCCCGAATACCAGGCCGGCGGCCACGGGTCCCGGCCGACGCCGCAGGTCGTGGTCACCCCGGTCGGGACCGCCGGGGAGGAGCGGGAGGGCATCGGTCAGCACCTGGGCAGCCTGGCGCACCTGTCCGGCAACCCGCGGATGCGGATCTGGCAGCGCCGGATCATCATCGCGGTCATCGCCGGCGTGGTGTTCGGCATCCTGCTGAAGTCCTGGGAGTGGGGACTGACCTTCGCGGTGCTCGCCGCCATCATCGACACCGTCGTCCGGTCCAGGACGGTGTTCAGCGGCCCGGCCGGGGTGCGGCTGACCAAGGCCCAGCGGCGCACGGTGCGCCAGCTCGCCCGGATGGAGCGCCGGGGCTACCGGGCCATGCACTGCGCTCCCATCCCGAACAGCCAGGAGCAGATCGACCACCTGGTGGTCGGCCCGGCGGGCGTGTTCGCCATCGACTCCGAGGACTGGGACCGGCGGATGCCGGTGCGCACGAGCAGCCACCGGGAGCTGTGGCACGGGCCGCGCAGCATGAAGGACCGGCTCAAGCACGCCCGGTGGGAGGCCCAACAGGCCTCCGAGCTGCTGTCCGCCGAGCTCGGCAGCCCGGTCACCGTCCGGCCCACGATGGCGGTCTACGGGCCGAAGATCCCGTGGGACGTGGCCGAGATCAGGGACGTCGACGTGTTCAGCGGGCCGCGGCTGCACAAGTACCTCAAGCGCCGGACCCGGCGGACGAAGGGGCAGCGGCTGTCGGCCAGCGAGATCGAGCGCATCGACAAGGCCGCGCACATGGTGTTCCCGACCGGGTCGGCTAGCTGACGTTCTGGTTGACCTTTTTGCTGGCCTTGCCGGCTGGCGTTTTTGCTGGCCTGCGGGCCGGTAGGCTGGTTCTCCTAATTCGGCTTGAGCCTTTCAGCTAAGGGAGATCGGTTATGCCGCCGCTTCGGTCCCGGACGGTCACGCACGGCAGGAACATGGCGGGCGCGCGCGCCCTGCTCCGCGCCACCGGGGTAGCCAGGGAGGACATCGGCAAGCCGATCATCGCGGTGGCCAACAGCTTCACCGAGTTCGTCCCCGGGCACGTGCACCTGCGCGAGGTCGGCCAGGTAGTCGCCGCGGCGATACGGGAGGCCGGGGCGATCCCGCGGGAGTTCAACACGATCGCGGTCGACGACGGCATCGCCATGGGGCACGGCGGCATGCTGTACTCGCTGCCGAGCCGGGAGCTGATCGCCGACTCGGTGGAGTACATGGTCAACGCGCACTGCGCGGACGCGATGATCTGCATCTCGAACTGCGACAAGATCACGCCGGGGATGCTGATCGCCACCATGCGGCTGAACATCCCGACCGTGTTCGTGTCCGGCGGGCCGATGGAGGCCGGCTCTCCGGCGGGGCTTGCTGGCTCGGCTGGCGCGGCTGGCTCGGCTGGCTCTGGGCGCAAGATCGACCTGATCGACCCGATGGTGGCCTCGGCCGATCCCTCGGTGTCGGACGAGCAGCTGCTGGCCATGGAGGAGTCGGCCTGCCCGACCTGCGGCTCGTGCTCGGGCATGTTCACCGCGAACTCGATGAACTGCCTGACCGAGGCGATCGGCCTGGCGCTGCCGGGCAACGGGAGCACGCTGGCCACCCACTCGGCGCGGCGCGGGCTGTTCGAGCGGGCGGGCGCCGTGATCGCGGAGATCACCAGGCAGTACTACGCCGACGGGGACGCCTCGGTGCTGCCCCGGTCCATCGCCAGCCGGGACGCGTTCGAGAACGCGATGGCGCTGGACGTGGCCATGGGCGGGTCGACCAACACGATCCTGCACCTGCTGGCCGCGGCGCACGAGGGGGGAGTCGACTTCGGGCTCAAGGAGATCGACGAGCTGTCCCGCCGCGTGCCGTGCCTGTGCAAGGTCGCGCCGAGCAGCTCCTACCACCTGGAGGACGTGCACCGGGCCGGCGGCATCCCGGCCATCCTCGGCGAGCTGGACCGCGCCGGGCTGCTCAACCGTGGCGTGCGGACCGTGCACAGCGCGTCGCTGCGGGAGTTCCTTGACGAGTGGGACCTGGGATCTTCATCGGTTAGCGCTGAGGCCGTGGAGCTGTGGCACGCGGCGCCGGGCGGGGTCCGGACGATCAGGCCGTACTCGCAGTCGTCACGCTTCCAGACCCTGGATATTGATCGGGCTGGCGGGTGCATCCGGGACGCGCCGCACGCCTACACGGCCGACGGCGGGCTGGCCGTGCTGTACGGGAACCTCGCCCCGGACGGCGCGATCGTCAAGACCGCGGGCGTCCCCGAGGAGCTGTGGACGTTCACCGGCCCGGCCGTGGTGTTCGAGAGCCAGGAGGACGCGGTCGCGGGCATTCTCGGCGGCGCGGTTCGCGCCGGCGACGTCGTGGTCATCCGGTACGAGGGGCCGCGCGGCGGGCCTGGCATGCAGGAGATGCTGTACCCGACCAGCTTCCTGAAGGGCAAGGGCCTCGGCCGGGCCTGCGCGCTGATCACCGACGGGCGGTTCTCCGGAGGGACTTCGGGGCTTTCGATCTGCCACGTCGCGCCGGAGGCGGCGGCGGGCGGCCTGATCGCCGTGGCCGAGAACGGCGACACGGTGGTGATCGACATCCCGCGGCGCGAGCTACGGCTCGACGTGCCGGATGCCACGCTGGCTGCCCGGCGGGAACGGGTGCTTTCGTCCCTGGGGTCGTACCGGCCCGCCGACCGGCAGCGGCCGGTCAGCGCGGCGTTGCAGGTCTACGCCGCGATGGCCACCTCGGCGGCGACCGGCGCGGCCCGCGACATCACGCTGATCGCGCAGCCGTAGAAGTACGGCGCTCGATGGGCTTGCCTGCTGCCGGGGGTTTCGTGCGCCCGGCTCGTTCTGGTGATGCCGCCGACCTGGCCCGGGTGCAGGTCGCCTCATGGCGTTCGGGCCTTGCCGGGATCGTGCCGGAGGAGTTGCTGGCCTCGCTGACCGGCTCGGAGGCCGAGGGCGTGTGGCGCGACCGGTGGCGGGAGGCGATCGCCAACCCGCCGACCAGCCGGCACCGGGTGCTGGTCGCGGTGGAGGAGGCCATCGGGTCTGCTGGGCCCGGTGTGCCTGGTGGGGTCGGTGGGTCCGGTGGGTCCGCGCGGTCCGCGCGCCGGCCGGTCGTCGGGTTCGTGTCCGAGGGGCCGGCCACCGACGGCGACCGCTGGCCCGGCACCGACGGCGAGCTGTACGA
Source organism: uncultured Actinomycetes bacterium (assembly GCA_963705835.1). Classification (GTDB taxonomy): domain Bacteria; phylum Actinomycetota; class Actinomycetes; order Streptosporangiales; family Streptosporangiaceae; genus Palsa-504. The sequence continues at coordinate 144,492 of CAVPLC010000037.1, read as the reverse complement.
ACTGCGCGTGGCTCCGGAACAGGCCGGGTCGGGCCACGCTAGCAGGCTGCTGCACGCGGCCGCGGACACGCTGGCGGAGGACGGCTTCCGCACGGTGTCGATGTGGGTGCTGGCCGCGGATGCGGCGCTGCGGCAATTCCTGGAGTCGGCCGGCTGGGCCGCCGACGGGGCGCGGGGCGAGCTGGACGTGGGCGTCAGCGTCCCGGTGCTGCGGCTGCACGCGGCGATCGGGGAGTAAGGGCCCGCGGGGGTCGCGGGGGCTCGCGGGGCTCGCTGGGGCTCGCGGGGCTCGCGGAAGTTACGGCTCGCGGGGTCGCCGGCTCGCGGCGGGTCGCCTACTATCTGTGCGTGGCTGATGCTCGGGAATGGCTGGCCGGAACCAGGCCCAGGACGCTGCCCGCGGCCGTCGTGCCGGTGCTGATCGGCTCGGGGGTGGCGGCCGGGTACGACCGGTTCTCCTGGTGGCGGGCGCTGCTGGCGCTGGTGGTCGCGCTGGCGCTGCAGGTCGGGGTCAACTACGCCAACGACTACAGCGACGGCGTGCGCGGGTCCGACGAGAAGCGCGTCGGGCCGGTCCGGCTGGTCGCGGCGGGGCTGGCGCCGCCGCGGCAGGTGCTGGCCGCGGCGTTCTCGTGCTTCTTCGTGGCGGGCGCGGCCGGGCTGGCGCTGGCCGCCTTGGTCTCGTGGTGGCTGATCGCGGTGGGCGCGGCGTGCATCGCCGCGGCCTGGTTCTATACCGGAGGGCCGAAGCCGTACGGGTACCGCGGGCTCGGCGAAGTCTTCGTGTTCGCGTTCTTCGGCGTGGTCGCGGTGGCGGGCACCGCGTACGTGCAGATGTCGCGGTTGAGCTGGCTGGCGCTGGCCGCCGCGGTGCCGGCCGGGCTGCTGGCCTGCGCCTTGCTCATGGTCAACAACCTGCGGGACATCCGCACCGACACGCTCGCGGGCAAGCGGACGCTCGCGGTCCTGCTGGGTGACCCGCGGAGCCGGACGACGTACGTGGTGACGCTGCTGCTGCCGTTCTGCGTGGCAGCGCTGCTTGCGTTTTTCCGACCGTTTACGCTGGTTACAGCGTTGACGCTGCCGCTGGCGCGGGTTCCGGTACGGACGGTTCGCGCGGGTGCGTCGGGTCCGGCCTTGATCAAGGCGCTCGGGGAGACGGGGCGGTTGCAGCTGGCGTTCGGGATCGCGTTCACGATCGGGCTGGCCATTCACGTCTGAGTCGTTGGGGCGCTGCCTCTGCGGGGCTGACTTGAGACGGTGACCGGTGCGGAGCGCTCTCGGCTGCGTTGCGGCGGTGATTGTCTCGCGCCGGGCAGCGGCGGGCGGCTCCGGGCGGCGGCGGGCGGAGCGGAAGTGGGGACGGCGCCAGGTTCGGGCGGCGGGCGGGGGCGCCGGGCGGAGTGGAAGTGGGGCGGCGCCAGGTTCGGGCGGCCTGTGCCACATCAGTCACGTCAGCCTCATGCCTGTACCTGGACCGGGATGCGCAACCACATCAATGTGACACCGAGGCGGTCAGGGCCGTGTCGATGTGGCATCGATGCGGTGGGACAAGGCCGGGAGCGAGGCCAGAGCCGGCATAGGTCAGCTGATGGTGGTGCGGGTGGGGCTCTTGTGGTGCGCTGGGCGCCGCGCCGGTTTGCTCGAAGCTTGGGCGCGGGCCGGTCGGGCACCGGGACCATGGCCTGCTGCGCGCCAGTGCCGTGACCTGCTGCGCGCCGGTGCCGTGGCCTGCTGCGGGGGGCGGCCGGGCGATGGACTCGGGTGCGCCGGGGGGTTGCCGGCGCTGTTCGGCAGGGAAGAACGAACCGGATGAACGATTCTGCGTGTGGTGCGGGGCCCGACGAGAGACACTTGATACGAAATGCGCGGTATCGGCGACATCGCGGCTGCTGACGCTGTACCCTGCCCCGTAATCCCAGGTGATGAGGTGCGGGCGCGGGGAGGCGCCCGGGCTTGAGCGTGTCCAACGGGAAGGTGCCCAGTTGCAAGCGCGGGGAATGTGGTCGGCCGGCCAAGCCGACGATAAAGAACGGTTCCTTGCCGACCTGCGTGCGCTGCGCGACGCGGCCGCGCTGGGGTTTGATGAACTCGCGGCCCGTGCGCATTACCCCAGCAACGTCCTCAAGGAAGCCGAGAACGGGCCCTCCCTGCCTGGCCTGCCCATACTGGCCGCCTACGTCCGGGCCTGCGACGGCGACGTGCCGGAATGGGAGGAACGGTGGCGGCGCCTGGGGTTCGAGGCCGGAGCCGATCCCGGCCTCCCGGTCAGGCCCGCGGGCGCCAGCCCGGCCGCGGTGGCCGGGGCGCGGGCGGGCGTCAGTGTCGCGCCGCCAGACGCGTATGACCCGGACCGGATCAGGGCCGCGCTGCGGGGTTCCCACGTCCAGGCCGACAAGGCCGCACAGGCTAGCGCGGGCCAGCAGCCGGCGAGCCCGGCCCGTGGCGGCCACGATGGCGCGGGGACGGCGTGGAGTTCGACGGCACAGAAGAGCCCGGGGAGCCGCGGGGGCTGGGACGCTGAGCCGGGCGTGGCCGAGACTCCGCACTGGGACGCTGGTGCGGCGGGGAGCGCGGACGCGGGCTGGGATGCCGCTGCGGCGCGGAACGGCGACGCAGGACGGGACGCGGTCGGCCAGTGGAATCGGACGGCCAGCCCGGACGCGTGGAACCGGGAGGCCGGTCAGGACGTGTGGAGCCGGGAAGCCAGCCAGGACGCGGAGCCTCGGTGGGACGGCGGTTCTCGGTGGGATGCCCGTCCTAGCTGGGACGCCGCGGCGGACCAGGGCAGCGCGGCGACGAACGGGAGCCATGATACGTGGCTGCCGGAGGACGCGGCCGCCGACGCGCTCACCGAGACGCCGGACGCCGCCGCCACTGCCGAAGCCCTGCGACGGGATCCGTTTTCCTCATCCTGGCTGGATGACAGCCAGCCTGATTCCCCCCGTGTCGGATGCCGATGCCGGCCGCACAACCGCGGACGACGCCGAGCAGGCACCGCCGGAATGGAGGGACTTCTGGACGCCGAAGGCCGCGGCCGCACCAGCCGACGTTCAGCAGCCGACTGCGCCGCCGCCGACCGACGAGCCGGCCGAGGCCGAGACCTCCTGGTCCGCGTTTACCCCCCGCTCGTCGAAGATCACGGCCGAACCGGTACACCGGGCCGCTCCTGACCTCGCGCCGCGCGCCGAGCCGGCGGGCACCCTGGGTGCCGCGACCGGCCCGACCGTGGAGCTTCCGCAGCCCCCGGTCCCGGCTCAGCCGGTCGCGGCCAGTGCGGCCGCCCCGGTGCGGTCGCAGGCGTCGGCTGGGCCCGCGGTCACACAGCAGGCGCCGGTCACGCAGCAGGCGGCGGGCCTGCCGAGCGAGTCCCGCCCGGACCGGTACTATCCCCTGCGGCTGCTGGCCGTCATCGTGGTGGCGGCGCTCATCGGCAGCGTGCTGGTGATGATCCTCAGGTAGGTCAGGCGGCCGATCCGGTAACCGGCTAGATGGCGCCGTCGCTACCGTTGGCGGAGGGCATCTCGTGCTCCGCCGTGACCGCGGGGACCTGCGCCGTGGCGTCGTAGCCGGGTCCGGCGGGATTGCCGCCGGCCAGGGGATCGCCGCCGCCGAGCGGATCGCCCAAGCTGGCTCCCGGGATGGTGGAGGCCAGCATGGCCGTCATGGCGTCGGCGGCTGCCGCGGCGACGGTGGCCGGCGGGGGGCCAGCCACGGGCGCTTCGTCGGCTTCGGGCGAGGCGGCTATGGCGGGGACGCTGTCCACCGCGGGCACGGGCTGTGCCTCGCGGCGGGCCTGCCTCTTGGTGCCCGCGGCGGACTCGGCGCCTGATCCCGCGTCCCCGCCGCCGAAGGCGCTGGCGACGGACCTCAGCGCGGTCGTGACCTCGCTGGGGATGACCCAGAACGTGTTGCCGGCGCCCTGCGCGAGCTGCGGCAGCGTCTGCAGGTACTGGTACGCGAGCAGCTTGGGGTCGGGGTCGTTGTCGTGCACCGCCTGGAAGACGGCCGCGATGGCCTGGGCCTGGCCCTCGGCGCGCAGGATCGCGCCCTGCTTGGCACCTTCGGCGGTCAGGATGGCGCTCTGCTTCTCGCCCTCCGCGGTCAGGATCTTGGACTGCCTGACGCCCTCGGCGGTCAGGATCGCGGCGCGCTTCTCCCGCTCGGCGCGCATCTGCTTCTCCATCGCGTCCTTGACCGACTTCGGCGGGTCAATGGCCTTGATCTCGACCCGGGTGACCCGGATGCCCCACTTGCCCGACGCGTCGTCGAGCACGCCGCGCAGCAAAGCGTTGATCTTGTCCCGCGAGGTCAACGTCTGCTCCAGGTCCATCGACCCGATAACGCTGCGCAGCATCGTCGCGGTGATCTGCTCGATCGCCTGGATGTAGTTGACGATCTCGTAATCGGCGGCGCGCGGGTCGGTGACCTGGAAGAACAGCACCGTGTCGATGAGCACGACCAGGTTGTCCTCGGTGATCACCGGTGCGCCATTGAACGAGACAACCTGCTCGCGCAGATCGATAATCGGCTTCACCCGGTCGATCATCGGGATGACGAAGTTCATCCCGGGTTCCAGCGTCTTGCGGTAGCGGCCGAGCCGCTCCACGTTGCGTGCGCGTGCCTGCGGCACAATCCGCACGGACCGCATCACAGTGATGACGACAAGCAGCGCGACCACGGCCGCGATGATGCCCTCCGCCACGATCATGACTACTCCCGGGGATAGACGAGGGCGGTGGCCCCCTTGATCTGCATGACGTCGACCTTGGCGCCGACCGGGATCACCAGCGATTCGTCGTAGGGACGCGAGGACCACTCCTCGCCGTCGATGCGAACCCGTCCGCCGTGCTCGGTGACCTCCTCAAGGACGATCGCCGAGCGGCCGACGAGCGCGGCGGTTCCGGTGCGCAGGACCGGCGGCTGCTTGAGGTGCCGCACCGCGATCGGCCGGACGAAGCCCAGTCCGGCTCCGGCCGCGACGACGAAGGCGGCGAGTTGCAGCGGCAAGGCGATGTGGAACGCACCGATCACGGCCGCGACTACGGCCGCGGCCGCGATGAGGCCGAACGCGAACGTCGTGGTCAGTAGTTCGGCAACGCCGAGCACCGCTGCGACGATCAGCCAGACGATCCAAGCCATGGGCCGCTCCGCTGAATGATTCTGTGTCGAGGGTATCCCCCGTTGGCTGCCGTTCGTATCACTCCCCCGGCGGCCAGGCGGGTGGAGCATTTGATACACGGCGTTACCCGGGCAATACCCCACGATTATGTTCAATTAGTGACAATTAGCCGTCTAGGTCCTACAGGGGATTTCTCCCGACCTACACTCGTTGGATAAGGGCATCTGTCCCGCGGCTCGGCTGGACAATAGGTCCAGGAGGTACCTGGTGGAACGTGGTGACTCCGGTCTGGGCCGAGACGCGTACGGCGCGCCCAGGAGACGGCGCTTGGGTGAACGCCGGGCATTCCGCCCGGGAGGCGGCGCGGCCGGAACCGGTGCACGGAGGGCGGACGGGGCTAAAGGGGTGGACGGGCTGGGGGACGCGGAGGACGACGAATACTACGGCCAGCTGCTGCGGCGGCCGGGCGATCGGCCACCGTATCAGTCGCGGCTCCGCCAGCCGGGCGGTCCGCGCATGCAGCAGCCGGGCCGCTTCGCGCCGCCCGGCGGCCAGCCCGGCAGCGGCTACCGCCCGAACGGCGACCCGGCCGGTGGCTACCCAGGGAAGGGCGACCCAGCCGGCGGGTATCAAACGAACGGCGACCCGGCTGGCGGTCACCCAGGGAACGGTGATCCGGCTGGCGGGTATCCCGTGAGCGGCTACCCCGGGAACGGCGCCGCGGCCGACGGTTATCGCTCGAAGGGCGAACCGCTCAGCGGCTATCCCGCGAACGGCGACTACCCGGGGGGCGACCCGGGCCGCGGCTATCCCAGGAGCGGCTACCCTCCGAGCGGCGACCCGGTAGGCGGGTATTCCGGGAGCGGTAACCAGGGCGGCGGCTATCCCAGGAACGGCTATCCTCCGGGCGGCAATCCGGGCGGCGGCTACCCCGCGAGCGGTAACCAGGCGGGCGGCTACGGTCCGGGCGGCAGCGCCCCGGGCGGCAGCGCCGCGGACGGCGGGCCTACGGGGCGGCGCCAGTACCGGCTGCCGAACGGGCGGCGTGTTCCTCCCGGCGCCGACCGGCTGTACCACCCGGGGACGGCGGGTTCGGCGGGTCCGGCGGGCGGGACACGGAGCCGGCCCGGGCCGGGTCAGGGGCAGGATCCGCCGGGCGGAACGTGGAACCGGCCGGGTCGGCCGTCTCCGGCTCCCGGTGCGCCACCCGGTGCGGGAGGTGGCTACGGCGGCGCTCGCACGGACGGCGGGAGCGGCTGGGAGCACCTGCGGGTACCCCCGGCGGGCCGGGGGGTCCCGATCTCGGCCGAGCCACCGGGGCCGGGGGCCGCGGGGCCGGCGGGGCTGGCTGGACCGGGGCTGGCTGGACCGGGGCTGGCTGGACCGGGGCTGGCTGGACCGGGAGCGGCGGGGCCCGGAGCGGCGGGGCCGCGGCGGGGCCGGTGATCCGTCAGCGGGAGTCCGCGCTTCCCGGCGAGCGGCCGACGGGCGCGGCGCAGCCGGTGGCCAGCATCGCGCCGGACGGGCTGGACTCGTTCGCCAGGGACCTGCGGGCGCTGCGGGCCAAGGCCGAGCTCGACTACCCGGAGATGGCCGAGACCTCGCACTACACCATGAAGACGCTCGCCTCGGCGGCGGGCGGCCTTCGGCTGCCTACCCTTCCCGTCGCCGTGGCGTACGTGCGCGCCTGCGGCGGGAACGTCGCCGAGTGGGAGGACCGCTGGCAGAAGCTGGCCGCGAAGATCACCTCCGACGCGAAGAAGCGCCGGGCCGACGGCGACGACCAGCAGGGCCCCCCGGAGCCTGCGGATACGCCGGCCATCGCGGAGCCGCCCGCCCTGCCCGCGGTCAAGGATCCGGACCCTGCGCCGGGCGAGGTCTACGTGATCACCTCGGCCAAACCCCGCCAGCAGGACTGGTAGCCGGGCCGCGTCCGCCGGGCCGGGCGCGGCCTGATGCAGAACGCATGCCCGCCCGGGTGAGGAACCCACAACGCACTGGTGCCGCAGGCACTGGCTGCGCCTGCTCGTAAAAGCGGACGCTGAGACGGTGGCCAGCCAGCCACTCCAGACGCCATCGCGGTGCGGGCATCGGCGCCGCGACCGGCCCTGACGGGAAGGCTCCGCGGATGAGGCAGACCCACGAGGCCCAGATCCACAAGGCCCAGATCCACAAGGTCCAGATCCAAAGGGCCCAGATCCAAAGGGCAAGGCGCCGTCACGCACCGGCCGACGGGAGGCAGGAGCCGCTGCCGGTCGACCCGCGCGACCCCGACATTGTCCACGCTCACCAGCTGGTCCGCCGTATCAGGGCTCTCGCCCGCCGGGCGCGGGCGGGCGGGCGAGCAGCCACGGCTTACGTCCCTGACTCGCGGTAGCGCGTCATGCTCGCCAACTCGATGACCTTCCTGGCCAGCCCGGCGTGCGTGATCGATGGCCCGCTGCCCTGCCAGCGCGAGGACCCGCGGCTATGGTTCTCCGAACAGCCAGCCGATCTGGAGCTGGCCAAGGTCTTCTGCGGGCCCTGCCCGGTACGCCGCTGCTGCCTGGCCGGCGCGGTCGAGCGCACGGAGCCGTACGGGGTCTGGGGCGGCGAGATCTTCATCGACGGCACCGTCGCCGCGCGCAAGAGGCCGCGCGGCCGCCCGCCCGGCACGCCCAGGAGGACACCATGCATCCGCTGATCCGGCAGCAGCTCGCCGCCGAGCGCAACAAGGAGATGATCGCCAAGGCCGGCGACTGGCGGCGGGCGCGCCAGGCCCGCCGCGCCGGTGATGTGGCGGCGGCCCGCCGCGCCGCGCGGGCGCCGGACGGGGCCGGCGCGTGCGCGCCCGATGGCGCAACAGGCTGCCGCGGCTCGGACAGGTGCGCGGCGTGTGACGCCGGGCGCTAACCACGATCGTGTATCTCGTTCGCGCCAGCCGCCAGGCGGGGCAGCACGGGGGCATGCCCTGCCTGGCCGATGGGGCCCGGCGGATAGGGTCGTGCCCGGCGGGTGGTTGCCGAGGATACCGGGAGGTCACGTGATCCGCGTTCTGGTGGCCGAGGACATGCGGATCCTGCGTGACACGCTGACCGCGGTGCTGAGCCTGGAAGACGACATCGACGTGGTCGCGCAGGTCGCCGACGGCGATGCCATCGTGCCGACGGCGATGGCGGAGCGGCCCGACGTGGCGGTGGTCGATATCGACCTGCCCGGCACCGACGGGCTGAGCGCCGCGGCGCAGCTCGGCGAGCAATGCCCCGGGCTGCCGGGTGCTGATCTTGACCGTGCTGGGCAGGCCCGGGAACCTGCGCCGGGCGCTGGCCGCCGGGGTGGCAGGCTTCCTGCCCAAGGAGACGCCGTCCGGGGAGCTGGTCGACGCGATCCGGCGGGTCGCGGCGGGCGAGGCGGTGATCGACCCGAAGCTGGCGGTGGCGGCCCTGCAGGTGCCGGACAACCCGCTGTCGCCGCGCGAGGCGGAGGTGCTGCGCCGGTTCGCGGCCAGCGCCGGCCCGGCGGAGATCGCCGCCACGATGTTCCTGTCGTACGGGACGGTGCGCAACTACCTGGCGGCGGCGGTCACCAAGCTCGGCGCGCGCAACCGGGTCGATGCGGTGCGGATCGCCGCCGAGGCCGGCTGGCTGTAAACCCGGCCCGGTGCAAACTGCACGGGCGGCGGGTGCGGTCTGCACGGACGCTTGGTGCGCTGAGCCGGTTACGCAATCGGCGCTGATGACCGAGACTGGACCAGGTGGATGCGATGGCGACGGCGGGGACGCGGTGATCCGGGTTCTGATCGCCGAGGACGCACGGGTGGTCCGGGAGACGCTGGTCGCGCTGCTCAGCCTCGAGGACGACATCGAGGTGGCCGCCACGCTGGCGGCCGGGGACCAGATCGTGCCCGCCGCGCTGGAGCACCGCCCGGACGTGGCGCTGCTGGACATCGGCCTGCCCGGCGTCGACGGCATCACCGCGGCCGCCGAGCTGGCCGGAAGGCTCCCCGGCTGCCGGGTGCTGATCCTCACCGGCCTGGACGCGCCGGGCAACCTAACCGCGGCGCTGGCCGCCGGGGTATCCGGATACCTGCTCAAGGACGGGCCCGCCGAGGGTCTCATCCGCGCGATCCGCGCCGTGGCCGGCGGCGAGCAGGTCATCGACGCCAGGCTGGCCAGGTAGCGGGATCTGCGCGGTCAGCTCGAACCGGCCGCCGAGACGGCGGCTGGTCAGCTGCCCGCCCGCGGCCTGCACTCGCGCGCTGAGGTTGGCCAGGCCGCGCCCGCCGCCGTCGGCGGCCGGGCGGGCGGCGGCTCCCGGTTCGGTGGCGCCGTCGTTGCTGACCCGCAGCCGCACCGCCGAGCCGTCGGCCGTCACCTCGATCGCGCAGGCCGTGGCGGCGGCGTGGCGCAGGACGTTGGTGATGGCCTCGCGCAGCACGGGCGCCAGCACGTCGTCCGCGGTCGCGGGCAGCGGGCCCGCGGGGATGCCCGCGCGCACCTCGACGCCGGCCGAGGCGAGGATCTGCCTGGCGGCGGTGAGCTCGTCGGCCAGCGACAGCCGCTGGCCGTCCCCGGTGACCAGGCGGATGTCGGCGCGGGCCGCCGCGCAGATCCGTCCCATCTCCTCCATCTCGGCCGCGGCCCTGCTGTCGTCGCGGCCGATCAGCGCGCCGATCAGGTCGGTCTTGAGCGCGACCGCCGACAGGCCAAGCCCCAGCAGGTCGTGCACGTCCCTGGCGACCCGCAGCCGCTCCCGCACGGCCGCCGCCCGGGCCAGCTCACCGTGCAGCCCCTCCAGCTCGCGGGCCAGCCCGGCCAGCCGCGACAGCCCGTACACCAACAGGCCGATTTCCGCTGCGACGGCCGCGGCCATGAACGCGAGCCGAAGCTGCTGCCCGGCTGCGACCGTGTTTCCCCGCAGCGACAGCGCGGTGTACAACGCCGCCCAGCTGGCTACCACCGCCCCGTATCCCGCCCACCGCCACCGGCCGGGGACCAGGAGCAGCACCGAACCGGCCAGGAACCCGCCGAGGACTCCGACGTAGGCCCAGACGAACGGGAACAAGAACGCGTACACCAGCACCGCCTGCAGCCCCAGCGTCACCGGCCAAGCCCGGGGCCTGCGGCCCCGGCGCACCGCGTCGGAGTGGTACACCTGCAGCGCCGCGGCCAGCACGATGTCGCCGACCGCTAGGACCAGCAGCAGGGCGCTGTAGTGAGCCTGGACGGAGTATCCGATGTTCTCCGCCACGAACATGGCCAGCGTCACGAGCACGACCAGCCACGCCAGTTGCGCGCCGATGACCGCGCCCGTGAACGGCGTGGCGGCCGGTTCCCGGCGGGGCAGGCTCCGGTCGCCCGCGGCGACCTCGCGCGCCCGCGCGACCGCTTCGCGTGCGGTGATGCCCGCCTCGGCGATCCGCGCGCGCGCCTGGGCCGCGTCGCGGGACAGGGCACGGCGCGCCGCCGCGGCCATCGCCGAGATATAGGCCAGGCGCTGGCCGACCGCCGAGTGCAGCGACCGGGCGGCCAGTAGCCGCTCGTCCGCGACCGCGAGAGCGGCGGCCCTGCTCCGCGCGTCCTCCACCTCATCGACGATCTGCGCTAGCCGGATCATCCCGAAGAACGCAAGCCCGTCGTCCACGTAGTAGGTCACCACGTAGAACACGGCGAACCAGGCCGGCCTCACCGGCAGGCCGGTCACGCCGGACCGGATCGCCACCTCGGCCGCCAGTAGCCCCCGGCCAGCAGCCATGCCGCCCGGCCGGACACCGTCAGCAACACCAGCCCGGCCAGCAGGCCGTCGATTCCGACCTGCCAGCTGTGGCCGAAAACGGCGAACGGGACCCACGTCAGCACCCCCTGCACCGCGAGGACGGTCACGCGGTGGCGGGCCAGGACCCGCCGGGGGCGCGCGAAGGCGTACAGCAACGGCACGACGAACAGGGCCACGGTGAACGGCAGCTGGCCGGACGCCCCGTAGTACAGGACCGAGAACATCCGCGAGCCCAGCAGCAGGCACAAGACCGCGACGGCCAGCGCGGTCGCCCGCCGCTGCGCGTCACCGGCCAGGCCGCGCGTCCCAGGGCTCCCGTTGGCCCCGAACGGGATCATAACGACCACTATCTCCCGGTCCGGCTTGACCGGCAACGGATCGGCCCGTCCCGCGGGCAGAATGTGCAGAATGCACGGCCGACCGCGTGCATAGGGCTGGCCGTGCGGCAGAATGGGCAGCGTGCTGCCGCCCGACAACCACGTGCACAGCCAGTGGTCGTGGGACGCGCCGGCCGCGGCCTCCATGGCGCGCGGCTGCGAGCAGGCGCTGGCGGCGGGGCTGCCGGCCGTGGCCTTCACCGATCACCTGGACTTTACCGTTCCGGCCGACGGGGACCGGATCGCCGAGGAGAACATCGAGCCGCGGCCCTACGCCTGGATGCGCTCCCTTGACGTCGCCGGGTACCTCGCGTCGGTGCAGGAATGCCGCGAGCGCTACCCCGAGCTGCGGATCTGGTCCGGGGCCGAGATCGGCGAGGCCCACCTGTGGGAGGCCAGCGCCGCGGCCGTGGTGGCCACGGGCGGCTTTGAGCGGGTGCTCGGGTCGGTGCACGCGGTGCCGTTCGGCGGACGGCTGCGGGCCATCGACGACCTGTTCCCGCTCATGCCGGCGGGCGACGTCATGCGCAGGTACTTCGCCGAGGTGGTCCGGCTTATCGAGGGCAGCGGTATTTTCGGCGTGCTGGCGCACCTGGACTTCGCGCGGCGGATGTGGCCGCGGTCCGCGCCGGCGTACCGGGAACGTGACTTCGAGGAGGAGTACCGGGCCGTGCTCGCCGCCCTGGCGGCCAGCGACCGGGTGCTCGAGGTGAACACGAAGAGCCCGCTGGTCTCGGCCGAACTGGTGGGCTGGTGGCGAGAGGCCGGGGGGAAGGCGGTGTCGTTCGGCAGCGACGCGCACCAGCCGTGGCGGGTGGGCGACAAGTTCAAGCTGGCGGTCGACGTCGTGGAGGCGGCCGGCTTTCGGGCCGGGCGCGATCGTTTCGACTTCTGGCGTCAGGGGGGTCAGGGGGGTTTGGGGGGATGAAATCCCCCCAAGAGCAGGGGGGGTCTGGGGGGGATCGTCCCCCCGAGGAAATAATGTCGACGGCGGCGCCAGACGCCCGAGCGCCGGAGGAAGGGTCCGGGCCGCCGCCGACGGCTCTAGGTCCAGGTGTCGCCGAAGCGGGCGGTCATGTCGTCCCAGCTTTCATCGTCGGGGCGGCGCTTCCGGATGTCCGTCTCCTGGTCCTCCAGGGCGGCTCGGGGTGCAGGGATAGACCGGCTCTGGCAGTGGACGGCGAACCGCAGCTCTGCGTAGTAGGTCTCGCGATCCCGCAGTTCGGGGCGTGCCTCGACGGGCGCGCGGTGCTCGTGGCCGCCGGTCCGGAACGGAAGCCGGGCGCCGGAGTCGCCATCGTCGCTCGCGGACTGGCCCTCGTCGGGATACTTGCTGTCCACGACGCACACCTCGAATACGGTTCTGATCTGATGCGGTGCCCCGCCGGCTAACACGGCCCGCCGGCGGGGCACCGGCCCATCTATCCGGTGAAACACGGTGCGAAGTTGTTTCGCTACCATTTGTAGTGTAACTCTATGTGCTGCACACAATGCAATGGGTAACAAGGTAATAGTTACCTATCCTCCGGGTTATGCTCTACGCAGAGTTACAAGGCTGGTACCCAGGAGAGGTTGGGGATTCCAGATACCCATGTGAGCACGCACTGTTGCGAACGGCACGCATCACGTACCGTTCGGAAAAACTCTCGTGATACGTCCGATTACTGTCCGCGCATGATGTCGCCGATGATACCCCCGACGGCGCCGGCCTCGGCGGCCTGCGGAGCGGCTTGCCGGGCCAGGTAGGGATCGAGCGCGTGGGCCAGGATCGGCAGCGGCATCGACTGCAGCCAGATCTGGCCCGGGCCGGTCAGCGCGACCAGGTGGAAGCCGTCGCCGCCGAATGCGATGTTCGCGATGCCCGGCACCCGGGTGATGGTGAACTGCACGCTGCCCTCGAACATCCCCACGTGCCCCGGGTGCACCATCAGCGTCTGGCCCGGGCCCAGGGTGTAGTGCACCAGCTCGCCGGACAGCTCGATCCAGGCGCGGCCCTGGCCTTCGAGCTTCTGCAGGACGAACCCGTCGCCGCCCCACAGGCCGCCGCGGAAGCTCTGCTGCAGCCCGATGCTCGGCGTGATGCCGGGCGTGCCGCACAGCCAGCCGTGCCGGTGCACGAAGAATCCCTGGCCCGGCGCGATGTCGACCGGCATGATGTGGCCGGGCACCTTGGCCGCGAACGTCACCATGCCGCTGCCGGCCACCGCCTCGTAGTGGGTGAGGAACAGCCCGCCGCCGCCGAGGACCCGCTTCAGGCCCTGCATGAGGCCGCCGCCGGGGACCCCAGAACCGCCACCGCCCGCGTGCTGGGACAACTGGATGTTCGGGGTCATCCAGGACAACTCGCCGTGAGTGGAGACCACCTGCTCGCCCTGGTCCAGGGTGACCTCGAGTATCGGCATGGTGGTGCCCTTGATCTCGGCGTGCATGACCGCTCCTGTCGGGCCGGCGCTGTTACCGGCACGAGCCTACCGGGCGGGGGTGGATGTCCGATTTCCGCCAGTAGTATGGTCCGGGGGCTGGCATTGTGGGGAGCGTGAACATTCTCGCGATGACCACGGCTACCGACGACGAACGGCGGTACCAGGCCGCGGTCAGCAAGGACCCGCGCTTCGACGGCGTGTTCTTCATCGCGGTGACCTCGACGGGCATCTACTGCCGCCCGTCGTGCCCGGCGATCACGCCCAAGCGCGCGCACATGCGGTTCTACCGCAGCGCGGCCGCGGCCCAGGACGCGGGCTTCCGGGCCTGCAAGCGGTGCCGCCCGGACGCCTCCCCCGGCTCGCCGGAGTGGAACATCAGGGCCGACGTGGTGGGGCGCGCGATGCGGCTCATCGCCGACGGCGTGGTCGACCGCGACGGCGTCGAGGGCCTGGCCGCCCGGCTCGGCTACGAGCAGCGGCAGGTGCGACGCCTGGTCAGCGCCGAGCTCGGCGCGGGGCCGCTGGCCATCGCCCGCGCGCAGCGGGCCCAGACGGCCCGGGTGCTGACCGAGACGACGACGCTGCCGCTGTCGGAGATCGCGTTCGCGGCCGGCTTCACCAGCGTCAGGCAGTTCAACGCGACCATCCGCGAGGTGTTCGCGGTGACGCCGACCGAGCTGCGCGAGGCGCGGGGACGGCGGGGGCAGGTTTCGCGGGCGCGGCGGCAGGCCGCCCGGCGGGCGGCCGTGGGCCTGAGCGCCGGTCCGGGCGGGGGCCTGTCGGACCTTTCCGACCCGGCGGCGCCCGGGCTGATCAGGCTTCGGCTGCCGTACCGGCCGCCGATCGACCTGGACCGGATGATCTCCTTCCTGGGCGCCCGGGCCATCCCCGGCGTGGAATCGGTGGCCGACGGCCGCTACCGGCGGACCCTGCTGCTGCCGAACGGGACCGGGATCATGTCCGTCGGAGCCGGCGACGGCCCCGGCTACGTGGACTGCGAGCTGCAGCTTGAGGACCTGCGCGACCTCACCGCCGCGGTCCAGCGCTGCCGGCGCCTGCTCGACCTGGACGCGGACCCCGAGGCGGTCACCGGGTACCTCGCCGCCTCCGGGCCGGTGCTCGGGCCGCTGGCCGCGGCGTGCCCGGGGCGGCGGGTGCCCGGTCACGTGGACGGCGACGAGCTCGCGCTGCGGGCCGTGCTCGGCCAGCAGGTGTCGGTGGCTTCGGCCCGGCGCCTCGGGGAACGGCTGGTGGCCGCGTACGGCAAGCCGCTCGAGCGGCCGGAGGGGGCGCTGACCCACTGCTTCCCCACCACGGAGACGCTGGCCGGCGCCGATCCGGCCGGCCTGCCGATGCCGCGGTCCCGCGCGGCCGCGCTGACCGGGCTGGCCACCGCGCTCGCGTCCGGCGAGCTGTCGCTGGATCCCGGCGCCGAACGGGACCGGGCGCAGGCGCAGCTCCTCGCGCTGCCCGGCATCGGGCCTTGGACCGCCTCCTACATCCGGATGCGCGCGCTGTCCGACCCCGACGCGTTCCTGCCGTCTGACGTGGGCGTGCTCGACGCGCTCGTGCGGCTGGGCGCGGTGCCCGCCGGTTCGCGGGCCCGGGCCTCGCGGGCTGTTCGGGCTGTTCGGGTCGCGGCGGAGCTGGCCGAAGGCTGGCGGCCGTGGCGGTCCTACGCCGTGCAGCACCTGTGGGCCTACCTGGAAGAGAAAGAGGATCCGTCATGACCAGCCCGTTCGTGGCGCCCGACCTGCGCGCCCCGCGCCTTTCCCACGTCGTCGACTCCCCCATCGGCAGGCTGCTGCTGCTCGGCGACGGGCACGCGCTGACCGGACTGTGGATGATCGACGCGGACCGGCACTCGGACCGTGGTTTCGGCGACGGGCTGACGCCTCGCCCGGAGGCGTTCGGTGAGGTCGCGGCGCAGCTCGAGGCCTACTTCGCGGGCGACCTCAAGGAGTTCACCGTGCCGCTCGCGCCGAGCGGGACCGCGTTCCAGCTCGCGGTGTGGGCCGAGCTGACCAAGATCCCGTACGGGACCACGGTCAGCTACGGCGACATCGCCCGCGCGCTGGGCAAGCGGCTCGTCGCGTCGCGCGCCGTCGGCCTGGCCAACGGGGCCAACCCGATCTCGGTCATCGTGCCGTGTCACCGGGTGATCGGCAGTGACGGCAGCCTGACCGGGTACGGCGGCGGCCTGGAGCGCAAGGAGCTGCTGCTGCGGCTGGAGGGCGCTGGTCCGACCACGCTGTTCTGATCGCTGCGGGTAGTTTGGGCGCGTGCTCGCCCTGCTGCTCCTGGCCGTCGCGCTCGGGCTGTCCAACTTCGCGGCGGCCATCGGCATCGGCGTCAGCGGGGTGCGCGGCGGCTTGCGGGTGCGGATCGCGGTGGTGTTCGGGCTGTTCGAGGCGGGCATGCCGGTGCTCGGGCTCGTCCTTGGGCACGGCCTGGCGGCGAACCTGGGCGCGGCGGCGCGCTGGCTGGGCGGCGGGATCCTGATCGCGGTCGGCGCGATCAGCCTGCTCCTGGCCAGGCGGGGCGCTACCGTGGAACCGATCTCCGGTGCTCCGGAACGGTCCTGGCGGACAGGGCGGATCGCGGCTAGCGGGCTGGCGCTGAGCGTGGACAACCTCGCGGCCGGCTTCGCCCTCGGTGCCTACCACACCGGGCTGGCGGTGGCCGCGGCGGTGTTCGGCGCGGTGAGCGTGCTCATGTCGCTGGCCGGGCTCGAGCTGGGCGCCAAGATCGGGGCCGTGGCGGGTGGCCGGAGTGAGCTGGTGGCGAGCGCGCTGCTCATCGCGGTGGGCGCCGCCATTGCGGCGGGCGTGCTCTGAGATACACCTGGAGGCGCGATGGAACGGAAGACGCCCTCGGCGCGTCGAATCGGCATGATGTCTCATGGACAGGTGCGTCGCGGGCTCGTGGTGGCGGCCGGGTGGGTTCTGGTGTGCGCGGCGGGCGCGCTGACGGCCGGGTGCGGCTCGGTGGTGGCCTCGGGCGGGGCCGCCTCTGCTCCGGCGGGCTCGGCGTCCTCGGCTTCGGCCTCGAGCGCGGCCGGCGGCGCGGCGGCGGGGGCCTCGGCTTCGGCGTCCTCGGCTTCGGCGTCCTCGGCTTCGGCCTCGGTCGGCCCGGCGACTGGCGCCCCGGCGGACCTGGTGGGATGCGCGAGCGTGGACCAGGCCACCTCGGTCAGCGTCACCCGGCTCACGCGCCTGGAGGTGCCGGTCGACGGCGGCACGCTCATGGCCACCGACCGCAAGCCGGCGCAGGTGCGCGCGCTGTTCCGGGACTTGTGCGACGCCGTTACCCACCCCGACGTCCCGCCGGCGGTGATGAGCTGCCCGGCCGACTTCGGGACCGATTACACCGGCGTGTTCTACGACGGCAACCGGGTGCTGGCCAGGTACACCTACGACGCCAGCGGGTGCAGGCGGGTCAGCGTCATCGTCGGCAGCATCGCGCAGTCCACGATGCTGGCCGGGCCGGCGGCCTCGGCCGCGCCGCATCTGGTGGCCGACTTCGCCGCGGTCATGACCGGCGCGAGGCCGACCGGTATCCCGACGACCTCGAACCAGAACAAGGGCGGGACGGCCTAGGCGCTGTTACGGGAGGTTGCCCGACTCGTCCAGGTCGAACTCGCCGTCCTTGACCCCGAGCACGAACGCCTCCCATTCGGCCTCGGTGAAGTACAGCTTGTCGCCGTCGGGCTTGGCCGCGTCGTACATCACGTACAGCTTGGCCTCGTCGGCCTTGTGCGGGGCGGCCGAGGTGTCGGTGGTGACGTACACCTCGACCCGGCTCTCCTCGGCATCCGGTGCGTCGTCACCCAGTGTGTGCATGCGCTCAGGGTACCGGTACCGCGCTCGTCCCGCGTGCCGGCCCCGATAAGGTCGTGTCCGTGCCCTTCCAGACCGACACCGAGTGGTACGCCCAGCTGCCCACCATGTTCGGCTCCGCGGCCGCGCTGTTCACCAACCGGGCCGGCCAGGTCCTGCTGGTCAAGCCGAACTACCGGGACCACTGGACGCTGCCCGGCGGCATCCTGGAGCACGGGGAGCCGCCGCACGTGGGCTGCCGGCGCGAGGTGGAGGAGGAGACCGGCATCGGCCGGGACCCGGGCCCGCTGCTGGTCATCCAGTGGGCGCCGCCCGAGGGCGACCGGCCCAAGCCGATCGTGCACTTCGTCTTCGACGGGGGCGTGCTGGAGGACGACGTCCCGATCCGGCTGCAGCCCGAGGAACTCGACGACTACCGGTTCGTCGATCCCGGCGACCTGGACGGCTACCTGCCGCCGTTCCTGTCCGCGCGGGTGTCGGCCGGCCTGCGCGGCCGGACGGCGGGCGCGCCGGCGTACCTGTGGCAGTCCACGGGCCCGCCGTGAGCCTGGCCCTGTCCGGCGCGGACGCCGCGCATCTCGCGGCCGCGGCCGGGCTGACCTACGCGCTCGGCTTCGAGCGGGCCTTGCGGGGCGCGGCGGCGGGCCAGGGCCGGTTGCTGATCGCGCTGGCGGCCACCGCGCTGTGCGTGTTCGTGCTCGAGATCCGGCATATCCCCTGGCTGAGCATGCTGGACAGCCGGCACTGGGCGGGCAAGCTGGGTGACGACGAGGCACCGCCGGACCGCGGCGGCGGCCCGGTGAGCTCAGGGGATCCGTAGTGCGTGCTTGGCGTGCTTAGAAGGACCGGCCCGGGGAGATGCGCACGCCGAGCGGCATGAGCGAAATCGGGATGATCTTGAAGTTGGCCAGGCCGAGCGGGATGCCGATGATCGTCAGGCACAGCGCGACGCCGCTGACGAGGTGACCGAGCGCGAGCCACCACCCGATGAGCACGATCCAGATGATGTCGCCGATCGCCGACCCGATCCCGGCGTCCGGCCGCGGCTCGATCTGCCGCCCGAACGGCCACAGCACGTACCCGCCGATCCGGAACGCGGCGATCCCGAACGGGATCGTGATGATCAGCGCGAAGCAGATCAGGCCGGCCAGCGCGTAGGCGATGGCCATCCACCAGCCGCACAGGACCAGCCAGATCACGTTGAGGATCAGCCTCATGGCTGCCTCCTACCCCGGGCGCCGGTCACGATGCGCGGGACGAGCGGACTTCCAGGTGGTCAAGGAGGGTCGCGGTGGCGGCGGCCACGGCGTCCACCGCGTGGCCGAACGCCTCGGCGTTGTGCCCGGCGGGCACGCGGAAGCCGCTGATCTTCCTCACGTACTGCAAGGCGGCGGCGCGGATGTCCTCGTCGGTGACCTGCTCGGCGTACGGCGGGCGAAGGGTCTTGATGCTGCGGCACATGTTTCCGACCGTAACCCATGCTTCCGGCCGCTCCGGTTTCGGTCCTTATTTATCCGAACGGAGCTGGGTCACTCCAGCCCGAGCAGGCTCTCCAGACCCACGGTGAGGCCTTCGGGGAGGGTCTTGAGGCGTTGGGCGGCGAGCAGGACGCCGGGCATGAACGAGGCGCGGTCCAGCGAGTCGTGCCGGATGGTCAGCGTCTCGCCGTGGCCGCCGAACAGCACCTCCTGGTGCGCCACCAGGCCCGCGACCCGGACCGAGTGCACGTGCACGTCGTCGACGGTGGCGCCGCGGGCGCCGGGCAGCGCTTCGGCGGTCGCGTCCGGGGGCGCGCCGAGGCCCGCCTGGGTGCGCGCCGCGCCGATCATGGCCGCGGTGCGCAGCGCCGTGCCGGACGGGGCGTCCGCCTTGTTGGCGTGGTGCAGCTCGATGACCTCGGCGGAGTCGAAGAACCGCGCGGCCTGGGCGGCGAAGCGCATCATCAGGACGGCGCCGACGGAGAAGTTCGGCACGATGAGGACGCGCACGTGCGGGCGGGCGGCGAGCCAGCCCTGCACCTGGTCCAGCCGCTCCTCGCCGAAGCCCGACGTGCCGACCACGACGTCCAGGCCGTGCTCGACGCACCAGCGCAGGTTGTCCATGACCGCGCCGGGGTTGGTGAAGTCGACCACCACGTCGCATCCGGTCAGCGCGTCGAGGCTGTCACCCAGGTCGACCTCGGCCCCGACCTCGAGGTCCTCGGCCTCGGCGACGGCCTTGATCACCTCACGCCCCATCCGCCCCCGGGCTCCCAGCACGCCGACCTTAGTCATCGCTGCCTCCCGCTGACTGTGGACAGAAAGCTCGTTGCGTGGGCCTCGTGTGCCCCCGGGCCCGTCTATCGGGCCCTGTGGGCCACACGGCCCGATGGTTGTGGACTGCGGTCAGGGCTGGAAGGCGGAGGGGTCGTCGAAGGGGCCGACGACGGCCAGGGCCTTGGGGCGGGCCAGGATCTCGCCGGCCACCTCGCGGATGTCGTCGTGGGTGACCGCGTCGATCGCGGTGAGTACCTCGTCGACCGGCTCCAGCCTGGGGTAGACCAGCTCGGACTTGCCCAGGCGGCTCATCCGCGAGGACGGGTCCTCCAGGCCCAGCACGATCGAGCCGCGTACCTGGCCCTTGCCGCGGGCCAGTTCGGCGTCGGTCAGGCCGCCGTCGATGACCCTGGTGATCTCCTCGGCGCAGATGGCGAGCACCTCGTCGGCCTTGGCGGGCAGGCAGCCGACGTAGATGCCCCACATGCCGGTGTCGGCGTGCTGCGCGGAGAAGCTGTACACCGAGTAGGCCAGGCCGCGCTTCTCGCGGACCTCCTGGAACAGCCGGGAGGACATGCCGCCGCCGAACGCCGCGTTCAGCACGCCGAGCGCGAACCTGCGGTTATCGGTCCTGGCCAGGGCCTCACAGCCGAGCACCAGGTTGGCCTGCTCGATGCCGCGGGAGATCAGGGCGGTGCCGACGCCGGCCGCGGCGCCGAAGCCGGCGTGGCTGCCGTTCAGCCGGGGCGCCGCGGGCTCGGCCGCCCGGTCCAGGGCCGGGCCGAAGGCCTGGCGGACCAGCTCGACCACGGTGTCGTGGTCCAGGTTGCCCGCGGCGGCCACCACCAGGTGCTCCGGGGTGTACCGGGCCTGGTAGTGCTCGAAGATCTGGGCCCGGGTGATCGCGTTGATCGAGTCCGTGGTGCCCAGGATCGGCCGGCCGAGCGGGGTGTCACCGAACAGCTTGGCGGTGAACGCCTCGTGCACGGTGTCGGAGGGGTCGTCCTCGTTCATCGCGATCTCTTCGAGGACCACGTTGCGCTCGGCGTCCACGTCCTTCGGGGCGATCAGCGAACCGGTCACCATGTCCGACAGGATGTCCACGGCCAGCGGCAGGTCCGCGTCGAGCACCCGCGCGTAGTAGCACGTGTACTCCTTCGCGGTGAACGCGTTCATCTCGCCGCCGGCCGCGTCCATCTCCGAGGAGATCTCCAGCGCCGTGCGCCGGCTGGTGCCCTTGAACAGCAGGTGCTCGAGGTAGTGCGTGGCGCCCGCGTGCGCCTGGTCCTCGTCGCGGGAGCCGACGCCGACCCAGATGCCCAGCGCCACCGAACGCACGGCGGGCAGGAACTCGGTAATGATCCTCAGCCCGCCGGGCAGGACGGTGCGCCGGACACCAGGGGTTGGTTCGGTATCCATCTATTCTTGGTGCCCGCCGCGGGTGCGGTGCCGCGTCCGGCGCTGCCCGTCGGCGCGGTCGCCGCCGCGGTCCCGGTCGCCGCCGCGATCGCCGCCCCGGTCGCCGCCGCGGTCGCGGTCGCCGCGGGGGCGGTCATTGCGGTCGCCGCGGTCGCCGCGGGAGTCGCCGCCGGACAGGTCCTCGCCGGCCGCCTCGCGCTCCACGACCTCGACGGGGACCAGCGACAGCTTGCCCCGGTCATCGATCTCGCGGATCTCGACCTGGATCTTGTCGCCGATGTGGACCACGTCGTCGATGTTCTCGATCCGCCTGCCGCCGTGCAGCTTGCGGATCTGGGTGATGTGCAGCAGGCCGTCCTTGCCGGGCAGCAGGCTCACGAAGGCACCGAAGGTCGTCGTCTTGACGACCGTGCCGAGGAACCGCTCGCCCACCTCGGGCATGTGCGGGTTGGCGATGGCGTTGATCGCGGCCCGGGCCGCCTCGGCCGAGGGCCCGTCGGTGGCGCCGACGTAGATCGTGCCGTCGTCCTCGATGGTGATCTCGGCGCCCGTGTCGTCCTGGATCGAGTTGATCATCTTGCCCTTGGGCCCGATGACCTCGCCGATCTTGTCCACCGGCACCTTGATCGTGATGATCCGCGGGGCGTAGGGGGACATCTCGTTGGGCTGGCTGATGGCGCTGCGCATGACCTCGAGGATGGTCATCCGGGCCCCGCGGGCCTGCTTGAGCGCCGCGGCCAGCACCGAGGCGGGGATGCCGTCGAGCTTGGTGTCCAGCTGCAGCGCGGTGATGACCTGCTCGGTGCCCGCCACCTTGAAGTCCATGTCGCCGAACGCGTCCTCGGCGCCCAGGATGTCGGTCAGCGTCACGTACTGGCCGCCCTCGTGGATCAGGCCCATGGCGATGCCGGACACCATGTCCTTGAGCGGCACGCCCGCGTCGAGCAGGGACATGGTCGAGGCGCAGACCGAGCCCATGGACGTGGAGCCGTTCGAGCCGAGCGCCTCGGAGACCTGCCGGATCGCGTAAGGAAACTCCTCGCGCGCCGGCAGCACCGGGATCAGGGCCCGCTCGGCCAGCGCGCCGTGCCCGATCTCGCGGCGCTTGGGCGAGCCGACCCGGCCCGTCTCGCCGGTCGAGTACGGCGGCATGTTGTAGTTGTGCATGTAGCGCTTGGTGCGCTCCGGGTTGAGCGTGTCGATCATCTGCTCCATGCGGAGCATGTTCAGCGTGGTCACGCCGAGGATCTGGGTCTCGCCCCGCTCGAACAGCGCGGAGCCGTGCACCCGGGGCAGCACGTGCGTCATGGCGGACAGCGGCCGGATGTCGGTCAGGCCGCGGCCGTCGATGCGGACGCCGTCCCTGATGATCCGCTCCCGGACCAGCTTCTTGGTCAGCGAGCGGAACGCCGCGCTGATCTCCTTCTCGCGGCCCTCGAACTGCTCGGCGAGCTTCTCTTGGGCCAGCGCCTTGACCCGGTCGGTCTCGGCCTCGCGGTCGTGCTTGCCCGCGATGGTCAGCGCCTGGGCCAGCTCGTCGGACACCTCGCGGGCCACGGCCTCGTACACGTCCTCGGCGTAGTCCACGAACACCGGGTACTCGGCGTGCGCGGCGCCCTCGGCCTGCGCCGACTCGGCGGCCAGCCGCTGCTGCGCCTCGCACAGCGCCCGGATGAACGGCTTGGCCGCCTCCAGGCCCTCGGCCACGGTGTCCTCGGTGGGCGCCACGGCGCCGCCGGCCTCGTCGGCGAGCAGCTTGAGCGTCCCCGGGGTCGACTCGGCCTCGACCATCATGATGGCCACGTCGCCGTCCTCCAGCGTGCGGCCCGCGACCACCATGTCGAAGGTGGCCTGGGCGAGCTGCTCGTGGGTCGGGAAGCCCACCCACTGGCCCTTGATCAGGGCCACCCGGACCCCGCCGATGGGGCCGGAGAACGGCAGGCCCGCCACCTGGGTGGACATGGAGGCGGCGTTGATCGCCACCACGTCGTACAGGTGCTGCGGGTCGAGCGCGAGGATCGTCTCGACGATCTGGATCTCGTTGCGCAGGCCCTTGACGAAAGACGGGCGCAGCGGCCGGTCGATGAGCCTGCAGGTGAGGATCGCGTCCTCGGACGGACGGCCCTCTCTACGGAAAAACGAGCCGGGAATCCGGCCCGCCGCATACATCCGCTCTTCCACGTCCACTGTGAGCGGGAAGAAATCCAGGCCCTCCTTGGGTTGCCTGGACGCCGTGGTGGCGGAGAGCACCACGGTCTCGCCGTCGAGCGTTACCAGGGCCGAACCCGCGGCCTGGCGGGCTAGCCTGCCCGTCTCGAACCTGATCGTATGGACGCCAAATTCACCGTTGTCAATGACGGCTTCGGCGCTTCGGACACCCTCCACGGGTGAGACCTCCTTGCGGTAGATCCCGCACCCACCCGCCGCCGTGCCGCATGTGGCCAAGCTCGCCCGTTAGGACAGCCGGCCGGTCTTCGATCGAAGCCCTCGGGATCTGAGGTACCCGGGGACCACTACCGAGGACCGGCCCTGGCGCTCGGGGCCGGGGGCTACGGGATGTCAGTGTTTTCGTTATGCAGTTGTCCTGGCTCGGGGTTTGACGGGTCCGCCTAGCGGCGGATGCCGAGGCGCTCCCTGATCGCACGGTAGCGATTGATGTCCTTCTTGGCCAGGTACTTGAGCAGCCTACGGCGACGGCCGACCAGCAGCAGCAGCCCGCGGCGGCTGTGGTGGTCGTGCTTGTGCACCTTCAGGTGCTCGGTCAGGTGGTTGATCCGCCTGGTCAGCAGCGCGACCTGGACTTCCGGCGAACCGGTGTCACCCTCACTGGTCGCGTACTCCGCCAGGATCTCTTTCTTGGCGGCGGTGTCGAGCGGCACGTGACTCCTTAAGGATTGGCGCGATGAGGGTTGATCCCCCGAGACGGCCGCATGAGGGTGCAGCACATCTCTGTCTGCCATGGCTACTCGCCGGGCAGCGTTTCACACTACCACGAGCCGCTGAGCAGTTGCGCCGTGTCTTCGCGCGGGCTCGAGGCTGTCGTTGAGGCGTCCCGTCCGAGCTTCTTAGACTGAGGCAATGCCCGATATGAGCATCGCGCGCCGCCCGCCGCTGGGCCGCCCCCCGCAGCCCGCCGCCCCGCCATCGGTGACCCGGCCCGTGTGGCTGCCGGTCTGGTCGGAAGCTGCCGCGTTTAGAACGCTGCGCGCCGTGCTCGTCATTCCCTCGCTGTTCGCGCTGACCTACGAGGGCTTCGGCAACCTGCAGATGGCCCTGTTCGCCGCGTTCGGCGGGTTCGCGCACCTGGTCGTGGCCTCGTTCGGCGGCAGCAGGCGGGATAAGGTCATCGCTCACTTCGGGCTGGCGGTGACCGGGAGCCTCGGGCTGATCATCGGCACCGCGGTCAGCGGGGTCAAGTGGCTGGCCGTGCTGGTCACGATCCCGGTGGTGTTCGGCATCTTCTTCGCCGGGGTGGCCGGGCCGAACGCGGCCTCCGGGGTCATCGCCGCGCTATTCCCCTACGTGCTGCCGGTGGCCACGCCCGGCACGGTGAGCACGATCCCCGACCGGCTGGCGGGCTGGTGGCTGGCCTCGGCCGTGGCCACGGTGGCCGTGCTGGTGCTCTCGCCGCCCTCGCCGGGAGACCGGCTGCGGGCGGCCGCGGCCGGCTCGGCGCGGGCGCTGGCCGCCGCGCTCGACGCGTCCGTTGCAGGCACGGCGACCCCGGCCGACCACCAGGCCTGCCAGGCCGCCAAGCACGAGCTGATGAGCGCGTTCGCCAGCACGCCGTACCGGCCGACCGGGCTGGCCACCGCGGACCAGGCGCTGGCCAGCGTGGTGCAGTACCTGGAGTGGTGCACCACCCTGGTCGCCGACGCCACCGACGGCCACCCGAACCTGGACCGGGCGGCCCAGCCCGACCGCGACCTGATCGCCGAGTCCGCCGTGCTGCTCAGGCGGGTCGGCGACCTGCTGGCCGACCAGGACGGGATTGCAGGGGCCGCGCCGCTGCCCGACATCACCCAGATGGAACGGCTGCGCGAGGCCAGCGCCGCCTACCACCGGGAGCCGGCCCCGGACGGGGACTACGACTCGGCGGAAGCCGCCGCCCGGCATGCCTTCCACGCCCAGACGATCTCCCTGGTCGTGCGGAACATCGTGGCCGACTCGATGATCGCGACCAGGAGGGCCGACCCCGAGACGATCGCCGCGCGGCGCCGCGGCTGGTACGGGGTCCAGCCCGAGGGGACCGAGTCCGAGCGGCGGGTGGCCGCGCTGTACGGCGCGCTCGGCGTCCTGACCCGGCACGCCAGCATCCGCTCGGTCTGGTTCCTGAACAGCCTGCGCGCGTCGGTGGCTCTGGCCGCGGCGGTCCTGGTGGCGGACGTGTCCGGGGTCCAGCACGGGTTCTGGGTGGTGCTCGGCACGCTGTCGGTGCTGCGCACCAACGCGGCGTCCACCGAGTCCACCGCGCTGCGCGCGCTGGGCGGCACCGTGATCGGCTTCGTGGTCGGCGCCTTGCTGCTGCTCGGCATCGGGACCAGCACGCCCGCGCTGTGGACGGCGCTGCCGATCGCCATTGCCGTGGCCGCGTACGCACCGGGGACGCTGCCGTTCACCTTCGGGCAGGCCGCGTTCACCGTCGTCATCGTGGTGCTGTTCAACCTGCTCGTGCCGGTGGGGTGGAAGGTGGGCCTGCTCCGCATCCAGGACGTGGCGCTCGGCTGCCTGGTGAGCCTGGCGGTCGGCGTGCTGTTCTGGCCGCGCGGCGCGGCCTCGGTGGTCGGCGACGATCTGGCCGACGGGTTCCGGATCGGGGCCGCCTACCTGACCCAGTTGGTCGACTGGGCCCTGGGCAACCGGCAGGAACCGCCGGACGCCGGCCCGGCCGCCGTCACCGCCGGGATCCGGCTCGACGAGGCGCTGCGCGGTTTCCTCGCCGAGCAGGGCGCCAAGCACCTGTCCAAGCAGGACCTGTGGATGCTGGTGATGGCCACGATGCGGCTGCGGCTGACCGCGTACTCGCTGGCCGGACTGCAGGCCCCGCCGCACGCCCGGCACCACCACCAGCGCGGCATGGCCTACGCGCGTAACGCGCTGACCCGGGCCGCCGCCGACCTGGCGGCGTTCTACGAACGGGTCGCGGTGCTGGTGGGACGGCCAGCGGCTCATGAGGTGGTGCTCCCGGTCGCCGTGCCGGCGTTCACCGGCCTGAACGGGACGAGCGCTTCGGCCGGGGCGAACGGCGAGGAGGCCAGCGCTGTCGCCGAGGTGAGCGCCGCGCTGGCGGCCGCTGGTCCGGATGGAATGAACGACGCTGACGGGGAGGGTAGGGCTGGCGATACGGACCTGGTGCGGATCATCACGACGCGCCATCATCCGCACCTGCTCTGGGTGCACGAGCACCTGCAGCACCTGAGCTCGCACGCGGACGGGATCACCGGCCCGGCCTCGCACGTCGCCGAGCAGCGCCGCCAGCCCTGGTGGCGTTAAGACCGGGGCGGGGGCGTTCGGCGGCGTTTAGCGGGCTTGAGCGCTGCCGAAGGTGACGGTGACGTGCTGGAAGCCCAGCGAGGTGAGCATGCCGTCGAGCATGCCCTCGGTGTTCTTCTGCGCCTCGGTCAGCAGCGGGCTCTGCTGGGCGGCGGTCTGGATCTTCTGCTGGGCCAGGATGTAGACCTGCTGCTGGCTGTTCGGGTTGCCGGAGAAGAAGTTGCCGATCCGGTTGAACAGCCCTTGCTGCTGGGCGTACACGTAGGACTGCGAGACGTCCAGCACGGCCGGTTCCAGCTGGGCCCTGGGCAGGCTGATGGTGACCGAGGTGCGGTCCGCGCTTACCTTGATGGCCTGGCTCTTCAGCCGGGAGAAGTCGACGAAGGCGATGTCGGTGCCCTGCCCGATGAACAGCGTCTCGCTGCCCGCCAGGAACGAGGGCAGCAGCGAGGTGTGCTGGGTCAGGTCGACCACGACCTCGAACGAGCCGCTGGCCGCCTCGTAGCGGCTGAGCTCGGTGATCGACTTCAGGATGACGGGCTGGCTGCGGACCGTGGTGGTTTCCGCGAAGGGGTTCCGCAACTGGGGCAGCAGGTGGACCGCGGACAACACGACGATCAGGACGAGCACGGCGGCGACCGCGCCCACGATCCCGGCCAGCGACCCTACCCTCGGTCCCCTCGGCATGCGCGCCATGGCTACAGTCCTTTGCGTGGTGCCGCCGCGCGGCGCGGCGTCTGCGCGAGCATGCGACTACCCAGGCGGGTTCAGAAAATTCGCGGCGCCTTGCATATTGCGCGGGGCGTGGGAAGACACAGGGCATGTCCAGGTATGGGTTCGGGCGGCGCTCGGGTTACCGGGAGCGCCGGCGGCGCTGGCCTCGGTCTCGGGCGGCCGGGTGCCTGCTGTGGATCGTGCTGCTGGTGGTGCTCTTGATCGTGCTGTCGGTGCTGTTCGGCGGGTTCCAGAAGGGCACCAAGGCCGACGGCCCTGGTCCGGTTCGCGGGCCGGCGGCCGTGGCGCTGCTGGCGGGTGTGGGATAGTCCGATGCATGGGCGTGTTTGAGGATCTGGGGGCGGAGCAGGAGCGGCTAGGGGAGTGGCCGGCAGCGCGGAGGTCTGGTGCGAGCTGACCGCGCCTGACGGCGAGTCCGTGTGGCAGTTCGGCTCGCCGGGCGCGATCCGCCATCCGCGGGCCGGCCGGGGCGTTCTGCCGGGTCGCCGCGCGGCGGCTCGCGCCGCAGGACTCGGGGCTGACCGTCACCGGGCCGCAGGGCGCGGTGGCGCTGCGGCTGCTGCGCACCTACGCGGAATGAGGGGCACTCGGTCGTGAGCATCGAGGTAGAAGTGCTGCGGGAGATCACGGACCGGGATGCGGCCGCGATCAACCGGCTGCTGGCTCAGCTGTCGAGATCGGCGCCGCGGCTCGACGCGGCGGCGGTGCGGCAGGTCGCGACGTGGAACGGGAACAGCCTGCTGGCGGTGCGCGCGGGCGGCGAGATCATCGGCGTCCTGACGCTGGTGACGTTTCCCATCCCGACCGGGCTGCGGGCCTGGATCGAGGACGTCGTGGTCGACGAGTCGGCTCGCGGCCAGGGGGTCGGGGCGGCGCTGACCCTGGAGGCGATCCGGCTGGCCCGGGCGGCCGGGGCCCGGACGATCGACCTGACCACGCGGCCCGCGCGGGAGGCGGCCGGCCGGCTGTACGAACGGCTGGGCTTCCAGCTCAGGGACAGCCGCGTCTACCGCCTGGCCGAGTAGCCCGTGGTCACGCCTGGCGGGGTAGGCGGCTCACAGGCGGGGGTCGACGGGCTCGGACTCCAGGGCCAGGACGGCGAAGACGCATTCGTGGACGCGCCATAGCGGCTCGCCGCGGGCCAGCCGGTCCAGGGCCTCCAGGCCGAGGGCGTATTCGCGCAGGGCGAGCGAGCGCTTGTGGCTGAGCGCGCGCTGGCGCAGCCGGGCCAGGTTGGCGGGCTCGGTGTAGTCCGGGCCGTAGATCAGGCGCAGGTACTCACGGCCGCGCACCTTCAGGCCGGGCTGGACCAGTCCCTTGTCGCCTCTGGTCAGGTTCGCGGCGGGCTTGACGACCATCCCCTCTCCGCCGGCGTCGGTCAGCTCCTCCCACCAGCGGGTCGCCGCGGCGACGGAGGCCGGGTCGCTGGTCTGCACGGCCAGGTGCCGGGTCGTTTGGATCAGCTCGGGGCGGGCGGCGGCGAGCCGGGCGGCCAGCTCCAGGTGCCACGGGTGCGGTCGCTCGTGGTACACGGCGCCTTCGGAGGCGAGCAGCTGGAAGGGGGCGACGCGCACGCCGGCCAGCCCGTCGGTCGGCCAGCAGTAGCGCAGGTAGGCGGCGGTGAACGCGTCGGCGTTGGCGGCCCGGGCGCGGGTGCGGTCCAGCAGCTCGGTGACCTGGGCACCATCGGCGGGCAGGGGGCGGCCGGCGGCCTGCTCAAGCACGGCGACCGCGGCGGGCAGCGAGGTCCGGGCGGCGGCGGCCACCGCGGCGTACTGGTCGCGGAGCAGCCGGGCGGCCTTGACGTTCCAGGGCAGCAGTTCGGCGTCCAGGAGCAGCCAGGTCGTGTCCAGCTCGTCGAAGAGCCCGGCGTGCTCGGCCGCCGCGCCCACCCGGGCGGCCAGGGTCGCGGTCAGCGCGGCGGGGAAGAACGGGCGGCCGGTCCTGGTCCAGACCGCGCCTGCGTCGGCTTCGGCCGCATCCGCGGCTGTGCTGGCTGCGGCCTGCGGGGAGCGGCAGATCAGCAGCACCGCGCGCGAGCCCATGTGCTTCTCCTCGCACAGCACGAGGTCCACGCCGTCCGAGCGGTAGGCCGAGAAGGCCTGCTCGGGGTGCTCGAGCAGGTCCTCGTGCTGCGAGGTCGCGACGGGGCTCATGGTGGGCGGCAGGTACGCCAGCCAGCGCGGGTCCACCGCGAACCGGCTCATCACCTCCAGCGCCGCGGCGGCGTGCGCCTCGCGCACGCCGATCCGGGGCAGGTAGCCGGTCTCGATGACGCGCGACCCTGACACGTCCGCGATGTCGAGCACGTCGGGCTCGCGGCGGGCCGGGCCGGACGGCGAGGCCACCGGGAAGGGCTTGGCCGGGGCGTGGTAGACACGTGCCGCCGGCACTGATACCAATGTCCGTTCTGGATAATTCAAAGCGGTCAGACGGCCACCGAAGACACAGCCGGTATCCAGGCACATGGTGTTGTTCAGCCACTCCGCCTCGGGCACCGGGGTGTGGCCGTACAGGACGACGGCGCGGCCGCGGTACTCCTGGGCCCAGGGGTACCGGACGGGCAGGCCGTACTCGTCGGTCTCGCCGGTGGTCTGGCCGTACAGGCAGAACTCGCGGACCCGGCCGGACGCGCGGCCGTGGTAGCGCTCGATCAGGCCCGCGTGGGCCACCACGAGACGGCCTCCGTCCAGCACGTAGTGGCTGATCAGGCCGTCGATGAAGGTCTCGGTCTGCGCGCGGAAGTCGTCGGTCTCCCGGTCGAGCTGCTCCATCGAGGCGTCCAGGCCGTGGCTGCGCTGCACGTTCTTGCCGCGCAGCGCCTTGAGCAGCTTGACCTCGTGGTTGCCGGGCACGCAGAGCGCCGTGCCGGCCGCCACCATGCCCATGACCAGGCGCAGCACGCCCGGCGTGTCCGGGCCGCGGTCCACCAGGTCGCCCAGGAACACGGCCTTGCGGGCCGGATGGCTCGCGCCTGTCGGGCGGCCCGCGGCGTCGCGCTCGATCGCGTAGCCGAGCTTGTCCAGCAGCTGCTCCAGCTCGTCCCGGCAGCCGTGCACGTCGCCGATCACGTCGAACGGGCCGGTCTCGTGGCGCAGGTCGTTGAACAGCTTGGTCCGGGTGATCGTGGCGGCTTCTATTTCGTCCGGGGTCCGCAGCACGTGCACGGTGCGGAAGCCCTCGCGGCCCAGGTGGTTCAGGCTGCGCCGCAGCTGGCTGCGCTGGCGGCGGATGACGTGCGGGCCGAAGTCGCGGTCCGGACGGGTGGCGTTGCGCTCCGCGCACAGCTTCTCCGGCAGGTCCAGCACGATCGCGGCGGGCAGCACGTCGTGCTCGCGGGCCAGCAGGACCAGCTCACGGCGGGCCTCGGGCTGCACGTTGGTCGCGTCGACCACGGTCAGGCGGCCCGCGGCCAGGCGCTTGCCCACGATGAACCGCAGCACCTCGAACGCGTCCTTGGTGGCGGACTGGTCGTTCTCGTCGTCGGCGACCAGGCCGCGGCAGAAGTCCGAGGAGATCACCTCGGTCGGCCGGAAGTGCGCGCGGGCGAACGTCGACTTGCCCGATCCGGTCACGCCGACCAGGACGACCAGGCTCAGCTCGGGGACGGCCAGCTCGGGGGCCGTGGGCTCGGTCATGGGGTGGCCTGGCGGGTGAAGACGGCCAGCTGGGTCGGCGGGCCTGCGACCGGGTGCTCGGGGCCCACGGGGCGGAAGCCGACCTGGTAGCGGTGGGCCCGCGCGGTTTGCTCCGCCCAGCTCCGGAACTCGGCCCGGGTCCACTCGAAGCGGTGGTCGGGGTGTCTTTTCGCGTCGGCGGGCAGCGTCTCGAAGTAGGGGTTGTACTCGGCGTTGGGGGTGGTGACGATCACCATGGCGGGCGCGGCGAAGCCGAACACGACCCGCTCGAGAGCGGGGAGACGTTCGGCGTCCAGGTGCTCGATGACCTCCATGAGGACGGCCGCGTCCAGCCCGGCCAGCCGGTCGTCACGGTAGGTGAGGGCGGACTGGAAGATGTTCAGCCGTTCGCGCTGGCGGTCGGGCATCTTGTCCAGGTGCAGGTTGCGCGCGGCCAGCTGCAGGGCGCGGGCGGACACGTCGACCGCTGTTATGTGCTCGATGCTCTGGTCGGCGAGCAGGTCTTTTATGAGCGTGCCGGAGCCGCAGCCGAGGTCGCCGACGCGTCGGGCGCCGTGCTGGCGCAGGATGGCCAGGATGGCCTCGCGGCGCTGGACCGCGAGCGGCTTTGCTGGTGCATCATCGTCGGTCACCGCGTTGTCGAACTCCTCGGGCACGGTGTCGTCGGCTTCGGCCAGCCGGGCCAGCGCGGACCGGGTGAGCCTGGCCTGATGCGACAGGTAGCGCCGGATGATGAGGTCCTTGGCCGGGTGGCCGGCCAGCCAGTCGCCGCCCGCCCGGACCAGCTTGTCCACTTCCTCGGTGGACACCCAGTAGTGCTTGGCGTCGTCGAGCACCGGGAGCAGGACGTACAGATGGTTGAGCGCGTCGGCCAGCCGCAGCTCGCCTTGCAGGCGCAGGTCGACGTAGTTTGAGGTGCCCCACTCCTGCGGCTGCAGGGGCTGGGCGGTGGTCTCGACGCTCCAGCCGAGCGGCTCGAAGACCTGGGCGGCCAGGACGGGCCCGCCCCTGCAGCGCAGGGCGGGCACCCGGATGGTGAGCGGGATGGCCTGCGCGGCCAGGTCGGGGCGCGCGTCGCAGCGGCCGGTCAGCGCGGTGCGGAAGGCCTCCTTGAGCGCCACCGCGAGCATGCTGGAGGCGGCGTAGGGCCGGTCGTTGACGTACTGGGCGAGCTCGCCGTCGGTGTTCTTGCTGGCGTTCTTGGCGCTGTTGGCGCTGTTGGCGCGGCCGCGGACCAGGGCCACCGGGTCGACCTCGAGCAGCAGCGCGGCGGTGCACCGCCGCGGGGTGGCCTCGGGGTAGAAGACGTGCGCCGAGCCCGCCGCGGTCTCGATGACGTTTGCATCCGGTCGGGGTGCTTGTGCAGGAGGTATCCCAGGTCGGTCGCTGGCGCGCGGGTGGTCGTGATGGTCAGCAGCACACGCCATTGTGTCCCTGGCGGTCACGCCAGATCAAAATCATTGTCCGGAACGGGCCGGAGTGCGTGCGCGAGTTCGTGGTGCGTGCCCCGGGCCTCAGGCGTGCTCGCTACCCACGACGGCCGGGCTGACCCGGGCGATATATGCCGGTGCCCGGTCGGGTACAAGTGGAGCGTGAGGCGTTGGGTGCTGCATGTGGACCTCGACCAGTTCATCGCGGCGGTCGAGGTGCTGCGGCATCCCGAGCTGCGCGGGCGCCCGGTCGTGGTGGGCGGCGACGGCGACCCGACCAAGCGGGGCGTGGTGAGCACCGCGTCGTACGAGGCACGCGAGCACGGGGTGCATTCCGGCCTGCCGCTGCGCACGGCGGCCAAGCGGCTGCCCGACGCCGTCTTCCTCCCGGTCGACCGGGCGGCCTACGAGGAGGTCTCGGAGACGGTGATGAACGTCCTGCGGTCCACGGGCGCGGTGGTGGAGGTGCTCGGCTGGGACGAGGCGTTCGTGGGCGTCGAGACGTCCGATCCTGAGGGGTTTGCGCGGTCGCTGGCGGCCAGCGTGCGTGCGGCGACGCAACTGGACTGCACGGTGGGGATCGGCGAGAACAAGCTGCAGGCCAAGATCGCCACCGGGTTCGGCAAGCCGGCCGGGGTCTACCGGCTGACGTTCGCGAACTGGTTCTCTGTGCTCGGCGACCGGCCCACCGACGCGCTGTGGGGCATCGGCGCCAAGACGGCCCGCAAGCTCGCCGGGCTGGGCATCGACACCGTCCGTGAGCTGGCGGCGGCGGATCCGGACGCGCTGGCCGCGGAGTTCGGGCCGATGACGGGGCCCTGGCTGGTGCTGCTGGCGCACGGGCGGGGCGACGCCGACGTGGACGACTCGCCGTACGTGGCCCGCGGGCACGGCAAGGAGGAGACGTTCCAGCGCAACATCGCCGACTGGTCACGGGTGCAGGACGAGGTCCGGCGGATCGCCGGGCTGCTGGCCGCGGACCTTTTGACGGAGCCGCGGCCGGCGTTGCGGATCGTGGTGAAGGTGCGGTACGCGCCGTTCGTCACCGAGACGCACGGGGTGACGCTCGCGTCGCCCAGCTCGGAGCCCGCGGTGGTCGAGCGGGCGGCGCTCTCGGCGCTGGAGCGATTCGCCGGGCGGCGGCCGGTGCGGCTGCTGGGGGTGCGAGCGGAGTTCGGGTCGCCGTAGGGGCTTGGCGCGGCGTTTCAGCGGGTGAGGAGCTTGAAGCCGAGGTTGCGGCCCCAGCCGCGCTCGAAGGCCAGGGTGAACCAGAGCGCGACGAAGTCGTCGACGAGCCGCGCCTTGTCGTTGTCGCCGACCCAGATCGGGCGCAGGCCGGTGGCGTCGATCAGCTCGGCCACGGTGGTCCGCGCCTGGCCGTCCGGCCCGGAGTAGAGCATGTCGCCGTCGTCCTCGCCGTAGCTGGAGTCGGCGAAGTTCTCCCAGCCCAGGCTGTTGAAGGCGCGGAACAGCCGGGCGCCGGGGGCGTGCTCGGCCAGGACGGCAAGGGCGTTCATCGACGGGCCGCCGACGTGGTTGGTGGCGTCGATGACGATCTTGGCGTCCAGGAGGGTGCCGAAGGCCGGGACCGCCTCGGCCACCGCGGGTCCGTTGATCGCGAGCAGGACGACGTGGGCGCCGTCGATCGCGGCGGCGATGGCGGTCACGCGGGCGCCGATCCCGGCGGCGAACGCGGCCAGGTCGGGATTGTCCGGGGTGCGGGCGCCGAAGGTGACGGCGTGCCCGGCCTGGGCGAACCGGGTGGCCAGCGTGCGCCCGATGATGCCGGAGCCGATGACGGCGATGTTCGTGGACGGCATGGCGGCTCCTGGGTTCGGTGGCTCATGTGCAGCGCGCGGCGGGTAACAGCCTAAAGGGCCCCATGGTCTTGTGGGCGCGGCCGGACAGGCAAACGGTTTTCCGCGGGCAGGCGCGTAGGCTGCGGGCGTGACGACGCGACCGGCCGAGGGCGACCCGCGGACCCTGGACGCGGCCACCGTCGGCGCGGCGTGGCTCGCCGTGGCCGGGCAGATCCTGGCCGACGGCGTGGCCAGCCGGTACGACGGCCTGCCGGTGCGCGAGATATCGCACGTGACGCTGCGCGTCGAGCGTCCGGACCCGGATGACGAGATCATCGCCCGGTTCGCGGAGCCGGAGCGGCTGGCCTGGATGCACGCCAACTTCACCGACCGCACCCGGGTCGCAGGCCCTCGGCGGGGCGGACAGCTACGCGACCCGGCTGTTCGACTACGAGCACTCCGGGCGCGACCAGGTGGCCTGGGTCATCGGCCGGCTGCGCGAGGATCCGGCCAGCCGTTCGGCCGCCATCACGACCTTCCAGCCGCGTACCGACAGCACCTACATCCCGTGCGTCAGCCTGCTGGACTTCTGGCTGCCGGGCGGGGCGGTGGAGCTGGTCGCCTACGCGCACAGCATCGACTTCGGCGCCAAGGGGTACGGCAACCTGGTCGAGCTCGCCTGGCTGCAGCGTCACGTCGCCGGCGCGCTGGGGGCGCCGGTCGGGCGGCTGCTGATGATCGTCAAGTCGGCGCACGTGTACGAGACGGAGTTCGGGTACGTGCGCGGCGTGCTGACCCGGGCCGAGAGGCGGTTACCGCAACGCCGGCGGCCCGCCGGGGTCGTCGTCGGCCGAGGGCTCCAGCATGCCTTTGCCCGCGGCCTTGGCCAGGCGGCGGGCCTCCTTCAGGGACAGGCCGCGGGCCTGGGGCGGGAGGCGGTAGATGGTCGCGCCGCCCATCAGGTTGTAGGTGCGGATCTGGATGACCGGCGCGCCCGGCCGCGGGTTGCGCAGCGAGCCCATCTCGGTGTTGCCGCCCATCAGCGAGAACCCGCTCACCTCGACCTCGATGGAGTCGGGCACGTAGATCGTGGCGCCGCCCATGAGCGCGAACATGTTGAGGGTGAGGTGACCGCCCTCGAGCTCGGCCTCCCGCAGGTCGATCTCGTCGCCGCCCATGATCGAGACCGAGTTGACGCTGCCGACCGTGCGGAACCGGCCGTGCCGGCGCGAGCCGCCCATGATGGCGACCATCCAGCGCACCGGCTTGCGCACCGGGGCCTGCGGCGCGCCGGACGGGGCCGGCTCGGCCGCCGCCGCCTGCTGGGGCAGGTCGCTGGTCAGGACGGCCAGGTCGCCGCGGGTCTTGGCGACCAGGGCCCGGCCCGCGCGGTCCTCAAGCTCGTCCAGGGTCAGACGGCCGACCGCGGCGTGATCGCCCAGCGCGCGCACGGTGGCGTCGCGTTCGGCGTCGGAGACGCGGATGGAATCGTCGGCGTCGCTCACGGTGCCTCCCGGGTAGCCCCGGCTAGGGTACGCCGGGTCCGTTCCGGGGTCCAAGCCGGGCCGGATGCGGGGCGGAAGCGGGGCGGAAGCGGCGCAGCCGCAGGCTGTTGGCCACCACCAGGACCGAGGACATCGTCATCGCCGCGGCCGCGATGAGCGGGTTGAGCAGGCCGAGGGCGGCGACCGGCACGGCCGCGACGTTGTAGCCGAACGCCCAGGCCAGATTGCGCCGGATCGCGGTGCGGGCCGCCCGGGCCAGCCTGATCGCGTCGGGGATCACCGTCAGGTCCTGCCTGAGCAGGATCATGTCGGCGGCGGAGATCGCCACGTCGGTGCCCGCGCCGATGGCCAGGCCCAGGTCCGCGGTGGCCAGCGCGGGCCCGTCGTTCATGCCGTCGCCGACCATCGCCACCCGGTGCCCGCTTTCCTGCAGGTCCTTGACGGCCGCGGCCTTGGCCGCGGGCAGGACCTCGGCGATCACGTCGTCGATGCCCACGAAACCCGCGACGGCCCGCGCGGTCGCCTCGTTGTCGCCGGTGAGCAGGACCGGCCGCAGCCCCAGGCGGCGCAGCGCGGCCACGGCGCCGGCGGCCGACGGCTTGACCGTGTCGGCGACGGCGAGCGCGCCGCGCAACTGGCCGTCCCAGCCGACCATGACCGTTGTCTGGCCGGCTCGCTCCCACGGGGTCACCCGGCTCGCCAGCGCGGGCGGGATCGCGATCCCGTGGTCGCGCAGCAGGTGATCGCGGCCGACGAGAACCTGGTGGCCGTCCACCACGCCCCGCGCGCCGAGGCCCGGCAGCGCCGCGAAGCCGTCGACCGCGGGAAGCGGCCCCGACCCCGCGGCCTGCGCCGCCTGGGTTATCGCGGCGGCGATCGGGTGTTCCGAGGCGTGCTCGACCGCGCCCGCGTACCTGAGCAGCTCGGCCGGCCCGGTACCCGGCACGGCCGCCACCTCGGTCACCGTCATCCGGCCGCTGGTGATGGTGCCGGTCTTGTCGAACACCACGACCTCGATCAGCCCCGACGACTCGAGCGCCTGATGGCCCTTGATGAAGATGCCCAGCTCCGCGCCGCGGCCGCTGGCCGCCACCAGCGCGGCCGGGGTCGCCAGGCCCAGCGCGCACGGGCAGGCGATGATCAGCACGGCGAGCCCCGCGCTGAAGGCGTGCTCGGCCGGGGCTCCCGCGAGCAGCCAGCCGGCCAGCGTCATCGCCGCGGCCGCCAGCACCAGCGGGACGAAGACGCCGGAGATCCGGTCGGCGAGCCGCTGGATGGCGGCCTTGTCCGCCTGGGCCCGGCCCACGAGCGCGATCAGCTGGGCCAGCTGGGTGCGCTCGCCGACCTCGGCCGCCCTGACGACCAGGCGCCCGGTGAGGGCGATGGTGCCGGCCACCACGTCGTCGCCCGCGGCGGCCTCGACCGGGACGGACTCGCCCGTCATCGGGCTGCGGTCCACGGCCGACTCGCCGGACAGCACCTCGCCGTCGGCCGCGATCTTCTCCCCCGGCCGTACCACGAACGTGTCCCCCCGGCGCAGCAGGCCGACGGGGACGCGCCGCTCGGTGCCGTCGGCATCCAGCACGCAGACGTCCCTGGCGGCGGCCTCGGCCAGCTTGGCCATCGCGCGGCCGGCCGAGCCGCGCGCCCGGGCCTCGTAGAACCGCCCCGCCAGCAGGAACGTGGTCACCGCGGCCGCCACCTCGAGGTAGATGCCGCCGCCCGAGGCGTGCGCCAGTTCGGCCAGCGCGCTCGCGCTGGACCTGCGGTCCAGACCGAACATGGCGTACACCGACCAGCCGCAGGCGGCGACCACGCCGAGGGACACCAGCGTGTCCATCGAGCACGTGCCGTGCCGGGCGTTGATGAGGGCCGCGCGGTGGAACGGCCACGCGGCCCACAACGCCACCGGAGCGGCCAGCACGACCAGCACCCACTGCCACCCGGCGAACCGGTAGGCGGGGAACAGCGACAGCATCACCGACAGGTCGCTGAGCGGGACGAAGAACACCAGCGCGAGCATGAGCCGCCGGCGCAGATAGGCGGCCTGGTCGTCGGCCGGGGAGAGCGCCTTCGCCGCTCCCGCGGAGAGCGCCTTGGCCGCTGCCGCGGCGGGCGCCGCGGGAGGGATCGCCTGCGCCGCGTACCCCGCGCCCTCGACCGCCGCGATCAGCGCCTGAGCCGAGACTTCCCCGGGTGCGGTGACGGTCGCCTTTCCCGTGGCGAAGTTGACCGCGGCGATAATCTCCGGGCCGATCGCATTGAGCTTCTTCTCGACCCTCGCCGCGCACGCCGCGCACGTCATGCCGCCGATTGACAGCTCGATATTCCGCCCAGCCGAATCTTGCCGGGCCGAATCTTGCCGGGCCGAATCTTGCCGGGCCGAATCTTGCCGGGCCGAATCTTGCCGGGCCGAATTTTGCAGGGCCGAAAAGCCGTCACCGACCACCGTTACCGCGGACGCGCTCCGCACCTGACCTCCGATTTCGGTCGGTAGCTGACAAGATACGCAATTGCCGTATTGCGGGGATAAGTGCTCATAAAGGCTACAGGGGCGATAGCATGAGCGTCGCTCTAATCGCCAAGGGGGCGCCGGCGGCACATGATTCACATCAACAACTTCTCCAATGGTGCGCTGAACCCGGTGCTCGCGTACCTGATGTCCTGCCTGGGCTGCTTCCTCGGGCTCCGGTGCACCACGCGGGCGCGCGCCTACCAGGGCGCGGCGCGGGCCCGGTGGCTGACCCTGGCCGCCCTGGCCATCGGGACGACCGGGATCTGGGTGATGCACTTCATCGCCATGCTCGGGTTCGCCATCCCGGGCCAGTCCATCCGCTACAACGTGCCCGTCACCATCTTGTCCATGGTGATCGCGGTGGTGGTGGTCGGGATCGGGACGTTCATCGTCGGGTTCAGCAAGCAGGGAATGAGGCCGCTGCTGCTCGGGGGCGTGATCATCGGCTGCGGCGTGGCCAGCATGCACTACGTGGGCATGAGCGCCGTCCGGGTGCAGGACTCGCTGACCTACAACCCGATGCTCGTCGCGGCCTCGGTGGTCATCGCCGTGATCGCGGGAACCGCGGCGCTGTGGGCCGCCCTGCGGCTGGACAGCCTGTGGTCCGCCATCGTCGCGTCGCTGATCATGGGCGTCGCGGTCAGCGGCATGCACTACACGGGCATGGCCGCGCTGCGCGTCCACGCCGCACCGGGCCTGACCGTGAGCACGTCGGCGACGGCCAGCGCCGAGGCCTTCCTGCTGCCGCTCATCCTCGGCCTGTCCAGCATCGGGTTCATCCTGTCCGCGGTCATCTCCCTGTCGCCCACCGCGGCCGAGATCTTCGAAGAAGACGAGCTGATGCGCAGGATCGGCCGGATCCCGGACCATCAGCCGGCGGCCGGGCCGGCCGCCAGAGCGTGCCTAACGGCTCCGATCCAGCAGGGCACGGCGCAGCCAGGAAGCCTGTTCCACCCTCGTCGCGGGCCGGATCGGCCGTATTCCTGACCGGGCCGGCCACCGCGGGCGCCCTCACCCGCCGACGTGGGTGGTGAGCCAGCCGCAGAGAGGCTGGACCGTTCGGAAAAAAGAAATCTGGGATATTTACTTAACCGGAGTGGAATCGGTAGCTGCAGCTGGAGTTCGCCCGTTCTCCATGGCCGGTTCGCCGCTGGCCGGTCCAGGCTTGGCGGGTGACCCAACCCCCACGTTGCCGGTGCCGGGCGTGGCTTCTTGCCGGCGAGCAGGTCCTGGAAGCGGACCGGATCATGCCCGGCGGCTAGCTCCAGCACGCGGTAGAAGACCAGGCCGCGGCTGCGTGAGCGGCGCCGGTTGAAGCGGAAGACGAACTCGTTGAGGTAAGCGGGCAGGTGGGCCTCGTCCACCGAGCCCTGATGGGTGCCCAGCAGCCATCGCTTGGCTAGGGAGGCGACGCGGTGCACGTTCGGCAGCAGCTCGCCGGGATCTTCGCCGCGGGCGCGGGCGGCCCGCTGGCTGCGGCGTTCACGGGTGTAGCCGAGGCCCACCAGCCCGCTGTAGCCCTGCCACGCGTCGGTGATGACGGTGCTGCCGGGCTCGATGGCGCCGGTGATGAACGGGTTCAGCGATTCTGCTGAGGCATCGGCTAGCACCGCCATCCGGCAGCGGCCGATCCACCGCGGCGCGCCGAC
Source organism: uncultured Actinomycetes bacterium (assembly GCA_963705835.1). GTDB lineage: Bacteria > Actinomycetota > Actinomycetes > Streptosporangiales > Streptosporangiaceae > Palsa-504. Next base: position 104,539 of record CAVPLC010000037.1, on the reverse strand, counting down.
CTCGACCGCGATGCCGGTGAGCACCTTCTTGCCCTTGGCCCGGCCGCCGCGCAGCCCCGGCTCCTGCCCGCCGATGAACGTCTCGTCCACCTCCACCGTCCCGGATAGCCGGTCCCGGCCCGGCCGTACCAGCACCGACCGCAGCCGGTGCAGCATCGCCCACGCGGTCGGGTAGGAGCCGATCTCCAGCGACCGCTGCAGGCTCTGCGCCGAGATGCCGTCCTTCTGGGTGGCGAATAGCCAGCAGGCGGTGAACCACACCGTCAGCGGCGTGCGCGTGCGGTCGAAGATCGTGCCCGCCGTCACCGAGGTGCGCCCATGGCAGCCGGCGCACTCACGCCGGCCATCACCGAGCTGCCAGCCCCCGGCATGACCGCAGGACGGGCAGGTGAAGCCGCCCGGCCAGCGTACCCAGTCCAGGTAGTCCAGGCAGTCGGCATCGGTGCGGAACCAGGCCTGGAACTCGCCAGTCGACCTCGGGTAATGGGTGCCGACACTCGGCTGCTCCATTCCCAGAGCCTACTCCGGTTAACTAAATATCCCAGAAAGAAATAATACGGTCCTTGGCCGCCGCGGTCTCCAGCCATGGTTCGACGGGCCATTGTTTCCATGCGGTCAGGCCCTTGTAGCGGAGCAGCGCGACCCGGGGGTGGTCGGCGGGATAGCCGCGGGGCGCGGACTTGAGCGCGTCGTGGCCGTGGACGGTGACGTCGGCCTTCTCGATCACGGCGATGAGCTGCTCGAGATCGGCGCCGGGGACGTCGCCGACGACCGCCTCGCGGTAGCGGGCCAGGTGGTCCGGGCCCATCTGCCACATGCCGGCCCCGCGCCCAGGCCCTCGGCCGACAGCTGGATGTAGCCGGTGCCGCCGATGACGGCCCCGATGTGGGTCTTGTACGGGGACTTGTCCTTGCTGAACCTGACGTCGCGGTACGGCCGGAAGATCTTCGGCTCGCCGAACTCCGGGGCTAGCTCCTCGGTGAGTTCGGTCATGGGGCGCAGGATCTTGTCCTCGTAGACGGCCTTGTGCTCGGTCCAGTAGGACTTCGAGTTGTCGACCGCGAGCCCGTCGTAGAAATCCAGCGCCTCTTCGGGCCACCCGCTGAACGCCATGGTCGCGTACCTCCCCGCGTCTCACCTTAGTGCCGGGGCGCTGGCGTTTGGCGGCCGGAGCGGGTATACGGGACGCATGACCACGCCGGAACGGGACGGGATCACGCTGACCCACCTCGACGAGCCGCTGTTCGACGGGGCGGGCGCGACCAAGCGCGACATGATCGACTACCTGGACGCGGTGAGCGGGCTCATCCTGCCCGGGCTGCGGGACCGGCCGCTGTCGGTGATCAGGGTGCGGCCCGGGCAGCAGCCGTTCATGCAGAAGAACGTGCCGGACTACGCGCCGCCGTGGATGCGCACGGTGACGATGTGGGCGGAGGCGTCCAAGCGCGAGGTCCGGTACGCGCTGTGCGACGACTGGCGCACGCTGCTGTGGTTCGCCAACCAGCGGGCGGTGGAGTACCACGTCACCCTGGGCCTGGCCGGTCACCTGGACCGGCCGACGTACCTCGTGCTGGACATCGATCCGCCGTCCGGGGGCGAGTTCGGGCACGCGGTGGCGGCCGCGCACCTGGTCCGCCAGGCGCTGTCGGACGTCGGGCTGGCCGGCGCGGTCAAGACCAGCGGGTCCAAGGGCGTGCACGTGTACGTGCCGATCCTCGCGGACAGCGAATCGGCCGCCGCGGTCACCCGGGCCATCGCGGCGCGGGCCGAGCGGCTCGACCCGGACCTCACCACCACCGCGTTCGTCAAGGACGAGCGGGAGGGGAAGGTCTTCCTGGATTCGACCAGGGCGTACGGGGCGACGGTGGCGGCGGCGTACAGCCCGCGGGTCCGGCCGGGGGCAACGGTCTCGTTCCCGGTGCCGTGGGATGACCTGGACGCGATCAAGCCCGCCGACTTCACCGTGCTCACGGTCCCCGGCCTGGTGGCCGGGCGGGACGCGTGGGCGGGGCAGATGCCCGCGCCGCAGCGGCTGAGCGATGAGCTCGTGGCCGAGGGCCGGGACATCCCGGTGGCGCGGGTCGTGGCCATGCACGAGGGCAAGCGGCGCAAGCGGGCGGCGGCTCCGGCTCGCGGCTCCCCCGGCCTCGCGAGTCGTTAGCGGGGTTTCAGGCTTAGCTGGGGATCCAGCGCTCGCTGAGTTCCTGCCAGGTCGGCGGAGGGCCCGGCAGCTCCTCGCGATCCCGGGCCCGCAGGCCGTCAAGGACGAGGGCCAGGTACCGGTGGCGCAACTCCCTTGTGCGGTCCGGGGTGGGGCCCTTGATGACGGCGACCAGCTCGAAGATGAGCGACAGGTCGTGCAGCACGACGCCCGGGCGCAGCACGTCGCGGACCAGGCCGAACAGCTCGTTCATGAGCTCGCTTGACCGGTTGGCCAGGGCGAACATGTCCGGCGTGGGGGTGAACTTGCCGGCCAGCGCGCGGGTCAGCGAGCTGGTGTCGGCGTCCACCATGTCCCGCATGAAACCGGCCAGCACCTGCCAGGGGTCGGCGCCGTTCCTGGCCTGCTCGAGGGCGGCCTCGACGCCGGCGGTGATGCGGACCAGGCCGTCCGTGCACAGCGTGCGGAGGAGTTCCTCCTTGCTGGCGTAGCGGGTGTACAGCGCGCTGATGCCGACGCCCGCGTGCTTGGCCACCGCGGTGATCGGCGCGCCCGGGTCCTCGATGAACACCGCGCGGGCGGATTCGAGGATGCGCTGGTCGTTGCGGGCGGCTTCGGCCTGGCGGCCGCTGAGCGGGCCCTCGTGGTGGCGGCCCTGGTGCTGGTGGCCCTCGTGCGCGCCTTGGTGCGTGCCGCTGCTCTGCGCGCCGCCGTACGGGCGCGTGTGGGCTGGGCTTGCTTCGTTCGTGCTGGCCTCGTTCATGAAAAAAGTGTAGCAGAGGTCTGGAACAAACTATTCCGTTCTGATAGTCTTGGAACAGAAGATTTCGTTCCGATACTTCCACGGGAGGATCGATGTCATCAGCACCGAGCGGAACCGCTGACCGGGCCGTCGTGGCCATCGAGAGCGCGGCAGCTGTGGAGACGGCTGGCCCCGAGGGCCTCGGCCAGCGGTGGCGGTGGCTGGCGTTTGGCACCGTGATCACGGCGGCGGTGATGGACCTGCTCGACTCGACGATTACCCAGGTCGCGGCGCCGACGATCCGGCACGACGTGGGCGGGTCCTACGCGGTCATCGAGTGGGTGACCGCGGCCTACGCCCTGGCCATGGCGGTGGGGCTGCTGACCGGCGGGCGGCTCGGCGACGTCTTCGGGCGGCGGCGGGTGCTGCTGACCGGGATGACCGGGTTCGTGGCGGCCTCTGTGGCGTGCGCGATGGCCGGGACCGCGGGCGAGCTCATCGCGGCGCGGGCGGCGCAGGGCCTCATGGGCGCGATCATGCTGCCGCAAGTGTTCGGGCTGATCAGGGATCTGTTCGCGGCGCACGAGATGGGCAAGGCGTTCGGGGTCTACGGGCCGGTGATGGGCCTGTCGGCGATGCTCGGGCCCATCGTGGCTGGCGGGCTGATCGGCGCCGACCTGTTCGGCACCGGATGGCGGATGATCTTCCTGGTCAACGTGCCGGTCGGCCTGGCCGCGCTGGTGCTCGGCGGCCGGCTGCTGCCCGCGGGCTCTGCTTCTGGACAGGCGCGGCGCGGGCGGCTCGACCTGCCGGGCGCGGTGCTGGCCGGGGCGGCCATGTTCTTGCTGGTCTTCCCGCTGGCGCAGGGGCACTCGCTGGGCTGGCCGGCCTGGCTGTTCGGGATGCTGGGCGCGTCGGTGCTGGTGCTCGCCGGGTTCGCGTGGTACCAGGTCCGCCGCCGGCGCTCGGGTCGCGCGCCGCTCGTCGAGACGTCCATCTTCCGGCACCGGCCCTACAGCGCGGGCATCGTGTTCTCGATCGTCTTCGTCGGCTCGCTGGGCGGGATCGTGATGATCTTCAACGTGTTCCTGCAGAACGGGCTGGGCTTCACCGCCTGGCATTCGGCCCTCACCACGGCGCCGTGGGCGGCGGGCGCGTTCGTCGGCTCCGCGGTCGGCGGCATCGCCATGACCAAGCTTGGCCGGCGGGTCCTGCACGCCGGCCTGGTGGTCGAGGCGACCGGGCTCCTGGCCATCTACGCGGTGCTGCGCGGCGCGGGCGGCGGCGTGTCCACCGCGGACCTGCTGGCGCCGATGGTGATCGGCGGGATCGGGATGGGCATGGTGTTCGTGCCGCTGTTCGACATCGTGATGGCGGGCGTCCGGCCGCAGGAGATGGGCTCGGCCTCCGGCGTGCTGCAGACCGTGAACTCGCTCGGCATGTCGCTGGGCATCGCCGGGATCGGCGCGATCTTCTTCGCGCTGACCGGCGGACGCGGCGAGCACGTGCCGGTCTACCTGCACGCCGCGCAGTGGACCGCGCTGGCGACCGTGGGGCTGCTGGCCTGCTCGTTCGCGGTGGCGTTCGGGCTGCCGAAGCGGGCGCGGGAGACGGGGCCCGCGGCCTGAGCCGCGCGCGTTAGCTGATCGTGGGCCGTTACCCCGGGGTAGCGGCCCACAAGGCTGGGTGGGATTTCCTAGGATTAGATTCTTGGCGGGAGGCGGCCGTAATGGGCGTGCTGGACGGGAAGGTGGCCCTGGTGACCGGCGCGAGCCGGGGCATCGGGGCGGAGATCGCGCGGCGGTTCGGCGTGGCGGGCGCGGCCGTGGCGGTGGCGGCGCGTACCACGGAGGCGGCTCCGTCGGCGCTGCCCGGCACGATCGACGAGACCGCGGCCCAGATCGGGCGGGCGGGCGGCACCGCGGTCGCGATCCCCGCCGACCTGTCCAAGCCGGCCGACCGGGAACGGCTGGTCGAGGAGACGACCCGACGGCTGGGCGCGCCGGACATCCTGGTCAGCAACGCGGCGGTCACGTATTTCGCCCGCGTCGAGGACTTCGTCCCGCGACGCTACGCGCTGATGTTCGCGGTCCAGGTCGAGGCGCCGTTCCACCTGGCCACGCTGGTGCTGCCGGGCATGCGCGGGCACGGCGCGGGCTGGATCCTCAACGTGTCCTCCGCGGCGGCCCGCCACCCGGCGATCCCGCCCACCAGCCGGGCGGTCCGCGGCGGCACCGTGTACGGGATGTGCAAGGCGGCGCTCGAGCGCCTCTCCACCGGGCTGGCCGCGGAGCTCTACCAGGACAACATCGCGGTCAACGCGCTGTCCCCGACCCGGGTGGTGCCGACGCCCGGCACCATCTTCCATCGCCTGACCACCGCGGATGATCCCCGGGCCGAGCCGCCCGCCGTGATGGCCGAGGCCGCCCTGCTGCTCTGCCATCGCGAGCCGCGCACGCTGACCGGCCGGATCGCCTACTCCCAGGAGCTGCTCACTGAGTTCGGCATCCCCGTGCCCGACGGCCGGTGACGCGCCGGTCAGAGGCCGATCCGGGTGGCCAGCCGTTCCCGGTGATAGCTGGGGTCACCGAGGAACAGCTCACTGGCCTTGGCCCGCTTGAGGTACAAGTGCGCGTCGTGTTCCCAGGTGAAGCCGATGCCGCCGTGGATCTGGATGTTCTCGCCCGCCACGTGGGAGTACACCTCCGAGGCGTAGGCCTTGACCAGCGCGGCCAGCACCGGAACCTCGGTCGAGCCTTCCGCCACCGCCGCGGCGGCGTAGCCGACCGCCGATCGCAGCGACTCCACCTCGAGCAGCAGGTCGGCACACCGGTGCTTGATCGCCTGGAAGCTCCCGATCGGCCGGCCGAACTGACGCCGGATCTTGGCGTACTCCACCGCCATGTCGAGTGCCCGCTGCGCGCCGCCGAGCTGCTCGGCGGCGAGCGCGACGGCGGCCACGTCCAGCGTGTGGTCCAGCGCGGCCTTGCCCGCACCGGGTGATCCGATCAGCCGGCCAGGCACGTCGCTGAACTCCAGCCTGGCCAGCCTCCTGGTCTGGTCCAGCGTGGGCAGGGCCCGGCGGCTCAGGCCCTTCGCGGTGCCGTCCACGGCGAACAGCGACAGGCTCGACGGGCCGTGGTCAGTGGCGGCGACCGCGAGGATCAGGTTCGCGGCGTTCCCGTCCAGGACGAAGCTCTTGTGCCCGTCGAGCCGCCAGCCCGGCCCGTTCTTGGCCGCGGCCAGCCGGATCGACTCCGGGTCCCAGGAGCCGTCATCCTCGGTGAAGGCCAGCGTGGCGACGGTCTGTCCCGACGCGATGCCAGGCAGCAGGTCGCGCCGGGCGCCCTCGTCCTCGCTGGCCAGCAACGCGGTGGCCGCAAGCACCGCGCTGGCCAGGTACGGCCCGCCGTAGAGGGCCCCGCCGAGCTCCTCGAGCACGACGGCCTGCTCGGCGAACGAGAAGCCCGCTCCCCCGTACTCCTCGGGGATGGCGATGGCCTGCAGGCCCAGCTGGACGCCGGCCTGCCGCCAGACGCCGGCGTCCGTCGCGTCGGCCGTTTCCATCAGCTCGCGGACCCGCGTCATGGGCGCGCGCTCGGCCAGGAAGCGGCGCACCGACTCGCGCAGGTCGCGCTGCTCCGCGGTGACACCCAGGTTCATGGCTAAGCTCCGTTCTGTGCTGGTCGGTGCGGGCGGCCCGGTGACGACGAGCACGTCCAGCGCCTCGACCCGGTCCCCGTTCACCCACAGCGGGTTGATCTCCAGTGCGCGCAGCGACCCGTCGAGCGATATGGCCGCGTCGCCGACGTTCTTGATCACCTGGGCCAGCACGTCGAGATCGGCCGGGCTGGTACCGCGGGCCCCGCGCAGCAGCGGGCTGCCGCGCAGCTCACCGAGCATCCGCTTGACGTCGTCGGTCGTGACCGGCAGGACCCGCAGGCTGGTGTCGGCCAGCAGCTCCACCCAGACGCCGCCGAGCCCGACCGCGAGCACCGGGCCGAACGTCCGGTCCAACGTCACCCCGGCGAGCAGTTCCACCCCGCCGGACCGCATCGGGGTCACCAGCACCCCGTCGATGACGGCCCCCGGCACGCTCTCCCCGGCGGCCCGCACCCGCCGGTAGGCCTGCTCGATCTGGGCGTCGCCGTGCACGCCGAGCGCCACGCCGCCGATGTCGGACTTGTGGGTGATCTGCGCCGAGGACACCTTGAGCACCACCGGCGCCCCGATCCGGCGGGCCGCCTGGACCGCCTCGGCGGGCGAGTTCACCAGCTCGGCGGGCACCAGCGGCACCTGGCTGGCCGCGAGGAGGTCGCGGGCGGCCATCTCCGGCCAGGACCCCGGCGCCAGGGGCACGGGGACCTGGCGGGGAACGCTCACCCGCGCCGGGTACGCGACCGTGCCCCGGTTCTCCAGCCAGCGCAGCGCGTGGCCGAGGGCCCGCATGCCCAGGTCGAAGCCGCCGAGCAGGTGGATGCCGTGCCTGGTGAGCAGGTCCCGGCCGTACCCGGACACGTCGACGCAGGTCGAGCCCATCGGGATGACCGGGATCGGCGCGGACGCGATGCGCTCGCCGAGCCAGCGCACGCGCTCCTCGATCATGGCGGCCAGGCGTTCGGATGGTGGGCGCACGTCGGGGATGGTCACGCCGCAGAACACCACGAAGTCGAGTCCGGGATCGGCCACCGCGGCGTCCAGCGCGTGGTCGATCGCGGTCAGCGCGGTGGCCCGCGCGTTGGCCAGGACATAACCGGTCACGTCGAGCGGATTGTGCGCGGCGGCGAACGGAGGCAGGTGCGGCTTGACCGCCGCGACCGTCCGGGCGGCGAAGGGCGGGATCTCGATGCCCTGCGCGCCGGCCCGGTCGGCGATGATGCCGCAGGCACCGCCGGAGGCGGTGAGCACGCCCATCCGGCGTCCCCGCGGCCAGCGGTCGTAGCCGAGCAGCCCGGCCGTGCCGAGCAGTTCCTCGATGCTGGTCACCCGGATCACGTGGAACTGCCGGAGCACCGCGTCCACCACGGCGTCGTCGCCGGCGATCGAGCCGGTGTGCGCGAGCGCGGCCACCTGGCCGACCGGGCTCGATCCGGTCTTCAGCGCCACGACCGGCTTGCCGGCCCGAGCTGCCTTCTCGGCCGCCCGGGCGAACCGGTCTGGCTCGCTGATCTCCTCGAGGAACAGGCAGATCACCCGGGTCTGCTCGTCGTCGACCAGGTAGCTGAGCACGTCGGCGGTGGTGATCATCGACTCGTTGCCCATGGTGACCAGGGTGCTCACGCCGATGGCCCGGGATCGCGCGAAGGCCAGCACCGCGCTGGCCAGCGCGCCGCTTTGCAGCGCGATGCCGACCGGCCCGGGCCGCAGCGGGAGCGGGACGTTGAGCGCGAACGGCCCGACCGCGGCGTGGGTGTTGAGGAAGCCGAGACAGTTCGGGCCGAGCAGCACGATGCCGTGCTCGGTGGCCCGCGCGACCAGCCGGTCCTGCCGGGCGTGCCCCTCCGCGCCGACCTCGCGATAGCCGGAGGCGAGCACGACCGCGTTGCGTACGCCCGCGGCGGCCGCGTCATCGATGACGTCCTCCACCACCTGCGTCGGCGCCATGACAAAGGCCAGGTCCACGGGCTCGGCCAGGTCCCTGAGGCTGCGCGCGGCCGGCCGGCCGAACACGGTCTCGTGCTGCGGGTGGACCGGGATCAGCGGGCCGGTGAAACCGGTCGCGGCGCTGCTCGCGAGGATGAACTGGCCCCAGCCGGACGTGTCGGAGGCGCCCACCACGGCCAGGCTGCGCGGAGTGAAGAACTCCCGCAGCCGGTCCGGGGTAACGAGCGCGCCCATCAGGTCGTCACCCGCGGCTCCTTAGGCAGGCCGAGCGCTCGCTCGCCGATGATGGTGCGCTGGATTTCGCTGGTGCCGGAGTAGATGGTGCCGGCGCGGCTGCTCAGGAAGACGTTCTGCCAGGGGGAGGTCGGGTATCCGGCGCCGTCCGGCCGGAGCAGGCCGTCGGCGCCGACGATGCCCATCGCGATCTCGCCGAGCCGCTTGTGGTACTCGCTCCAGAACAGCTTGTTGACCGAGGCCTCCGGGCCGGGCGGCCGCCCGGCGGCGACCCGGGCCAGCGTGCGGAGCCCGCTGAACCGCATGAGCTGGACAGCGGTGTAGGCCTGGGCGAGCTGCTGGCGCACCAGCGGATCGGCGATCCGGCCGTGCTTGCGGGCCGTCTCGACCAGCTCCCAGAATTCCCGCTCGAACCGCAGGTGCTGGACGGTCGCGTTTCCGCCGCGCTCGTGGCCGAGCGTGGTCATGGCCACCCGCCAGCCGTTGTTCAGGCCGCCGATCACGTTGAACAGCGGCACGCGCACGCCGTCGAGGAAGTCCTCGTAGAACTCCGCGGCGCCGGACAGCTGCCTGATGGGCCGGTACCGCACCTGCGGCCCGGTGAACGGGATCAGCACGTAGGACAGGCCCTGGTGCTTCTCGGCGCCCGGATCCGTCCGGCACAGGACGAACATCATCGTCGCCCGGCCCGCGCCCGAGGTCCACAGCTTCTGCCCGGTGATGACGATCTCGTCACCGTCGATCTCGCCGCGGGTCTGCACCGCGGCCAGGTCGGATCCGTGGTCGGGCTCGGAGAACCCCTGGCAGTAGACGTCCTCGCCGCTGATGATGCGGGGGAGGAAATGCTCGCGCTGCTCCGCGGTGCCGTGCACGATCAGCGACGGGCCGACCAGGGTCTCGCCCATGCCGCGGATGACCCGCGGCACCCCCGCCCGGTAGAACTCCTCGTTCAGTACCGCGATCCGCACCGCCTCCATGCCCTGGCCGCCGAACTCGGCCGGCCACTGCGGGCAGATCAGCCTGGCGTCGGCCAGGGTGCGCTCCCACTCGGTGTAGGCGGGATCCGCGATCGCCTCTGCCAGTCCCCGGGCGCGGTAGTCGCCGGGAATCCCGGCCATCCGCCAGTCGGCCAGGCCGGCCAGCGCGGGCGGCGCGTGGGCTGCGATCCAGTCGCGCAGTTCGGCGCGGAACTGCTCGATCTCCGGGCCAAGGTCAAGATCCATGGCAGGCCTCGCGCTGGTTTTAATCGCTAATCCTAGAATCAAGTTCTACGCCAGAGCGAAGCTCAGGCCGGGATCGGTTGTCAAGGGGCCAGGGGCCGCCGGACAGGAGGCGGCGGGCGTACTCGAGCACCGCCTCGGTGATCACGTTGGCCTCGCGGCGGTTGGGGGCCGAGGCGACCTGGCGGGCGCCCTCGCCGATCAGCGAGGTGAGCATGGCCGCGTACAGCCGGTCCATCTCGGTGTCGGGCAGGCCGAGCAGGACGTCGTTCTGGGCGACCCACTCGCGGCCGCGGCGTCGCTTCATGACCTCGAAGTCGGGCGGGCCGTCACCGGAGAAGAACAGCAGCGCCAGGTCCCGGCGCAGCCAGCTGCCCTCCATGAAGGCGCGGGCACCAGCGCAGAACAGCTCCGTGGTGTCGGTCACGCCCGCGTTGCGCAGCCGGGCCACCGCCTTGCTGGCCGCCTCCTCGTGGGTGCGCTGGTGCTCGTGCCACAGGGCCAGGAACAGCTCGCTCTTGCCGCCGAAGTGGTGGTACAGGCTGCCCACGCTCGATCCGGCGCGCTCCACCACGTCGGCGACGCTGGTCTGGGAGAACCCCTGCTCGGTGAAGACCTGACGCGCGGCGTCGAGCAGGACGCGGCGGGTCTTCGGGGTGCTCCCCCACTGCCACGACCCGCTCGCCTGCTGATCCCGCTGGTCCGCCTGAGCCGACGACTGCTTGCTCATCTGCCCCCCAGGTGCGCCGGACGGGCCTTGACACGCCCGGCGTTTTGGGTCTAGAAGCTAATTCCAGAAGATGATTCTAATCTGGGGTGGCAATCGGCATGGGAAGCCTGGACGGACGGGTAGCGATCGTGACCGGCGCCGGGCGCGGCATCGGCCGGTCGGTGGCGCTGCTGCTGGCCAGCGAGGGCATGTCGGTCGTGGTCAACGACCTCGGCGGCGCGCTCGACGGCTCAGGCTCGGACGCCGGGCCCGCGCGGCAGGTCGCGGGCGAGATCGCCGGGAGCGGCGGCAGCGCGGTCGCCAACGGCGCCGACGTAGCCGATCACGCGGCGGCCGAGGGCCTGATCAAGACCGCGCTCGGCGAGTTCGGGCGGCTCGACGTCCTGGTCAACGCGGCCGGCATCCTGCGGGACCGGATGGTCTTCAACATGACCGAGCAGGAATGGGACGACGTGATCCGGGTGCACCTCAAGGGCACGTTCAACACCACGAAGTTCGCCGCGGCGCACTGGCGCGCGCGGCGCGACGAGTCGGCCCAGAACCGGATCATCAACTTCACCTCCGTCTCCGGGCTGCACGGATCGCCGGGCCAGCCGAACTACGCGGCCGCCAAGATGGGCATCGTCGGGCTGACCTACTCGACCGCCAACTCGCTGGCCAGGTACGGGGTCACGGTGAACGCCGTCTCGCCCAGTGCGGCCACCCGGATGACCGAATCGGTGCCGGGCGACCGCCGCCGGGCCCGGCCCGGGACGCCCGACGAGCGCTCGCCGGACAACGTGGCGCCGGTCGTGGCCTACCTGGCCAGCGAGCGATCCGGCTGGATCACCGGGCGGATCGTGCACGCCGCCGGGTACGAGGTCGCCCTGTACGACAACCCGCATCCGGTGATCCGCCTGATCGGCACCGGCCCGTGGTCGGTGGACGCGCTGGCGGCGCAGGTCGAGCGGTCGTTCGGGCCCGTGCTCGGCCGGCCGGGGTGACGGGGGGACCCGGAGTGACGGGGCGATGACCGGGGTGACCGGGCGATGACCGGGGTGACGGGGCGATGACCGGCAAGCCGGTGCCGGTGCCCACGCCGGAGACGCAGCCGTTCTGGGACGGCTGCGCGGCGGGCGAACTGCGCATCCAGCGGTGCCTTGACTGCGGCAAGCCGTACTTCGACCCGCGGCCGGTCTGCCCGGCCTGCGGCTCGGTCAACGTCGAGTGGTTCACCGCCAGCGGCCGGGCCACGCTCTACTCCTACGTGATCAATCACCGGCCCGCGCCCGGCTTCGAGGGCGACGGCCCCTATGCCATCGCCGTCGTCCAACTGGCCGAGGGCCCCCGGATGATGACCAGCCTGGTCGGCGTGCCGAACACACCGGAGGACCTGGTGCTCGACATGCCGCTGCGGGTGACGTTCGAGCGGCGCGGCGAGGTCCAGCTGCCCGTGTTCACCCCTGATCCGGCGGGCCCGTGAACGGCGTCATCATCGCGGGCGCGGCCGAGACCGATCAGGTGGGCAGGCTGCCCGGCTACTCCGCGCTGGGCCTGCACGTGGAGGCGGCGGTGAACGCGGTCCGCGACGCCGGGCTGGCCATGGCGGACATCGACGGGATCGCCACCGTCTCCTGGCCCGGGCCGGTGCAGGTCGCGCACGCGCTCGGCATCGTCCCGCGCTGGATCGACGGCACCGGGGTCGGCGGCACCTCGTTCCTGCTGCACGTCAGGCACGCGGCGGCGGCCATCCGGGCCGGCTACGCGAGCACCGTGCTGGTGACGCACGGCGAGTCGGGGCGGTCCCGGGTCGGCGGGCCGCCGCCGCGGGGTTCGCTGTCCTCCCCGGCCGGGCAGTTCGAGGCGCCGTACGGGACCTTCGGCCCGACGACCACCTTCACCATCACCGCGCTGCGGTACATGAAGGACTTCGGGCTCACCCACGAGCAGCTCGCCTACGTGGCGGTGGCGCAGCGCCGGTGGGCGGCCAAGAACCCCCGGGCCGCGTACCGCGACCCGATCACGGTCGAGGACGTGCTCGCGTCGCGGCTCATCGCCTACCCGTTCCACCTGCTGGAATGCTGCCTGGTCACCGACGGCGGCGGCGCGCTGGTCATCACGTCCGCCGACCGCGCGGGCGAGGGCGGCAAGCCCGCCGTGCACGTGCTCGGCACCGGCGAGTCGGCCGAGGCGCCGATGATCTCGCAGCTGGCCGACTTCACCGAGTCGCGGGCGTTCCGGCTGGCCGGCCGGGCCGCCTTCGCCGAGGCCGGCATCGGTCCCGGCGACGTCGGGCACCTGATGATCTACGACGCGTTCGCGCACGTGCCGATCTACGGCCTGGAGGCTCTCGGTTTCGTCGGCAAGGGCGAGGCCGGGGCGTTCATCGCCGACGGCAACACCGAGCCGGGCGGCCGGCTGCCGCTCAACACCAACGGCGGCGGCCTTTCCTACACCCACACGGGGATGTACGGCATGTTCGCCATCACCGAGGCGGTCCGTCAGGTCCGCGGTGAGGCGGCCGCCCAGGTCGAGGCGCCGGATATCAGCGTCGTGCTCGGCAACGGCGGGGCGTTCGCCACGGCCGGCGTGCTCGTCCTGGGCCGCCAGCCCCGCTAGATCGGCCGGTTGCGGGTACTACACGGCCTGCCAGTATGTCGTGTAGTACTCGTGTGCGGCGCGGCTGACCGGGATCAGCCTGACGGGCTTGCGGCCGGAGAGGGCCTCGAAGGTCAACGACTGCGCGGCCGTCTTCTGCAGGGACGTGGTTTCCAGCATCGGGGTCAGCGGGCCCGGGTCGGTGCCGAAGACGCCGGCCAGGACGACCGGCCCGTAGGTCACCGCCTGCACGGCGGGGTGGTCGGGGGTGGGCTCGAAGGCCAGCCGCATCGGCAGCGTGACCTCCAGCAGGTCGCCGGCCTGCCACCGGCGCCGGAGAGCGATCCAATTGCTTTGCTCGAGCGGCAGGTCCGGGACCGGCGTGCCGTTGAGCGTAACGATTGGCCGGCCCGCGACCCAGCCCGGCACGCGTACCCGCAGGGTCATCGTGGCCGAGCCCGAGAGCACGGTCAGCCGGGTCGCCGGGTCGTCAGGGAGCCCGGTCGCCTGCTGCAGCACCAGCCCGTGCGACCGGACCTGGGACGGGATGAACAGGTTCACGTACAGGCCGTCCGCGTCGCGGGTGTAGATCGTGTCGGCGAACTTGGCCTGCGTCTCGAGCCCGGTGGCGGTGTCGCAGGTGAAGGTGTCGTAGTCGCTGGCGTAGACGTTCGGATTGCCGCCCGCGAAGTAGTTCAGCGGCTGGCGCTTGAACGCGCCCGCCGACAGGCCTGTGTAGTAGCAGTTGAAGCCGTGCGGCGAGGTCGGGTCCTGCTCCCCCAGCATCTGGTTGAACAGCGTCCGCTCGTAGTAGTCGATCAGGTCGGCGCGGGTGAGCTGGTGGAAGTGCAGCAGCCTGGTCAGCTTGAGCAGGTTGTAGCTGACGCAGTTCTCGCAGGTGAAGTTCGTCAGCTGCCCGGCCACGACATCGGGGGCCTGGAAGTGCTCGTAGTTGCCTGCCCCGCCGATCACGTAGACGTGATGGGCGGTGACGAGGTCCCAGAAGTTCTGGGCGATGTCGCGGTACTTGCCGCTGCCGGTTTCCTCCCACATCCGGACGCAGGCGATGATCTTGGGCGTGGTCACGTTGGCCTGCAGCCCGGCCAGCGCGTCCACGCCGTCGGCCAGCGGGTCGAACACCTGCGCGTGGTAGAAGCGCTGCGCGGCGGCCAGGTACCGCTCCGAGCCGGTGATCGTGTACAGGTTGGCCAGGGCTTCGGGCAGCCCGCCGTACTCGTACTCCAGGACCGCCTGCATGTGCGCGTAGGTCAGCCGCGACGTGCGCCAGTCCACCCAGTCGCCGAGCTTGATCGCGACGTCGAGCGCCTCGGCGTTGCCGGCCAGCTGATACTGGTCGATCAGCCCGGCCAGGTACTTGTGGATCATGTAGTACGGCGACCAGACGTCGAGGCCCTCCTCGATCCAGTCGAAGTAGACCTCGGGGAACGCGGACAGGTACCCGGGATGGAACCCGGCCTGGCGGTCCCTGGCCTGGAAGGCGGCGAGCTGGCTGACGATGTACTGGCCGCGGGCCAGCGCCTCGGTGTTGCCGGTGTTCGCGTAGGTCAGCGCGAGGGCGGACATCAGGTGACCGGTGGTGTGCCCGCGGATCTCGGAGTCCGGCCGCTCCCAGCCCCCGTTCGGCAGCGCCGACGTCGGCAGGCCGTAGTTGATGCGGAAGGGACGAAGCATGCGTTCGGGGTCAAGGAACAGCAGGTATGTCGTGTTGCGGTCCTGATTGGCGCGGAACGGGCTGTCGAGCAGCTGCACGTCTTGCAACGGGAGCGCGGCGGCCCGGCCGGCGGTGCCGTCGGGTGCGTAGCCGCTGGTCAGTGGTTTCGCGTTGGCCTGGCTGACCGGGCCTAGGGAAGGAGGGCCGGTGCCGGGCTTGGGCGCGGAGTCGCCTCCGAGGAGGGCCTGCTCGGCGGCCAGCGCGCCGACGCCGAGCAGGGTCAGTGCTTCTCGCCTGCTCAGGGCTCTCGGTTTGGGGCGGTCCTTTGGGGTGGCGCGGTCTTTGGGGTAGCGCGGTCCTGGGTGTCGGCGCGGTCCTGGGTGTCGGCCTCGGGTTCGGGGGGTGCGGCGGGTTCCGGGGTGGCGGGACCGGTCGGGTCACTCAGGTCCGTCGACTCACCGCACGTCTTGTGCACGTTCGCGATCCTTTGCCCGGTCGCCGCTCCGGGAACGATCGTACCCAGCGAGACCCCGTCGCATGACGAGGGAACGCGCTTGATGTGGGGAGGTACGGAGCGCCCGGGGCAAGTCCTTACCTACTCATTACGGACACGAATTATGTGAGCCGGAATCGCCCGCGAGCCGTACTTCTAGGTAGTGGCCAGTGCATGCGGCAGCCGCCAGATCGTGAGCCTTCAGATAACTCCAGAACGCTCCCGGGCTCATGATCGCTCGTCTCCTCCTATCCGTGTAGGCGCCGCAGGCACTGGCCACCGGCGTGCCTGCGCTGGTCGGGGCCTTGCGCGGGGCCTTTGCGCGGGCGGCTAGCCGCGGGTGACCAGGGCGGTCAGCGCGGCCAAGGTGATGGTGAGCGCGGCCGCACAGCCGTGCAGCACCATGAGGCGTCCGGCGAAGTAGGGCGCGGGCCGGTCGCCGCGCTTGGCCGCACGGACGTTGAGCGCGAACCAGGTCAGCCCCGCGCAGGCGGTGACCGCCACCAGCCCGAACGCGATCCAGCCCAGCGCGCGGTTATGAACCAGCGTGAAGCCCAGCCAGAACGCGAGGCCGATGATCGCGCAGGCCGGGTGGGCGAACTCCAGCACCGACCGCGTGCCGGGCATCATCGGCGCCTTCCTGGACGCGGTCAGCGACGGCGGGTCCCACCGTGCCCGGGCGGCGCGGCGCCGTTCCCGGCGGGAAAGCATTGCGGGAGCGGTGGCCGGGAGTGGCGCTGCGGCCGCGGTCTGGGTGGCGGAGCGGGCCGCGGCGGGCGCTCCGGGGGTCAGGGGTGCGGGATGGGCCGGTCCAGCGGGTGCGTCGGGTTCGGTTGGCGCGGCGGGTTCGGTGAGCGCGGTGGGTTCGGCGGGCGCGGCGGGGCGGGCGCGGCCGAGGCTGCTCGTGACCAGCAGGTAGAAGCCGGCCCCGGCGGTGAACAGCCAGAACACCAGCACCACGATGGCCATCGTCGCTCCTCTCCGCAGCCGAATGTACCCGAGCAAGCTGCAAAGGACCGGAGCCCCCGCCCGGACTGCTAGGCGCGCTGGGGGCGGCGTTCCAGGACGTGGAGGGCGGCCAGGAGGACGCCGACGGCGGCCAGGGCGGCTAGGGACAGGAAGGTCAGGGCCTCGGCGTGGGCCGAGACGTGGCGGAAGGTTCCGAGGGCCGGGTGGGCCGGGAGCCGGCCGGCGAGGTTGAGGTAGAGGGTGCCGAAGGTGGCCACGCCGACCAGCAGGCCGAGCTGGTTCACGGTCACGACCACGCCGGTGGCGTCGGCGGCCAGTTCGACCGGGACGCGCAGCAGCACCCTGGTCATCAGCGGGCTGAACGCGGCCGCCATGCCGGCGCCGGACAGCGCGCCGGCCAGGTACAGGGCGACGCCGCCGGTGGCGCCCGCGCGCAGCAGCAGGGCCATCGCGGCCATCGCGACGCCGAAGGCCACGAAACCGCCGATGATCAGGGCGCCGTGCGTGCTCGCGGGCAGGCGCCGCCAGTTCAGGCTGACCAGCGCGAAGGCGGCGGCGGTCGGCGCGAAGGTCAGGCCCGCGCGCAGCGCGGAGTAGCCCAGGCCGGACTGCAGGTGCAGCGCGAGCGTGAAGAAGAAGCCGCTGAAGATGGTCATGACGGTGAACAGGGCGGCGATCGCGACGGGCACGCCGGGGACCTGGAGCACCCGGGCCGGGACCAGCGGCGTTCCGCCCGTCGCGGCGACCCGCCGCTCGATCCGCGCGAAGACCGCGACCGCCGGAACGCTGGCCGCCATCAGGATCCAGCCCCAGGCCGGCCAGTGCTCGGGCTGGCCGAGCACGAGCGGCAGCACGAAGGCCAGCACGGCCGGGGTAAGCAGGGCCAGGCCGGGCAGGTCGAGGGTGCGGCCGGGCTCGCCGCGGCCGTGCGGCAGGGCGCGGGCGCCGACGGCCAGCAGGGCCACCCCGATCGGCACGTTGACCAGGAAGACCGGACGCCAGCCGGCGCTGAACAGGTTCGCGCTGATCAGCAGGCCGCCGGCCACCTGGCCCACGACCGCGCCGCCGGCCAGCACCGCGGAGTACATGCTCATCGCGCGGGCCCGGGCGGGCCCGGCGTGGGTGCGCTGGATCAGGCTGAGCACCTGCGGGATCATCAGCGCCGCGCCCGCACCCTGGACGAACCGCAGCGCGATGAGCAGCCCGGCCGAGCCGGCCAGCCCGCAGCCCAGCGAGGCCAGGGTGAACAGGACCAGCCCGCCGAGGAACACGCGCCGGTGGCCGGCGATGTCGCCGAGCCGGGCCCCGGTGACCAGGAGCACCGCGTAGGTGATCGTGTATCCCGCCACCACCAGCTGCAGGCCGGCGCCCGAGGCGCGCAGGCTGGCATGGATCGAGGGGCGCCGCGACGTTCACGATGGAGGCGTCAAGCACGGCCATGAACTGGCCGACCAGGACGATGGCCAGCACCAGGCCGGGGCGCAGCGGGCGTTCGCGGGCTGGCCGCACGCCCGCACGGGCATCACGAGTGAGGATGTTGGTCATGTCACTAAGCCTGCCGCTATTCTTATCCAGGTACCGAGAGCCTAGTTATCCTGGTATCAACACCACCTGGAAGGCGCCGGGTTCGTGGGTCACGATGAGAACATGAGCGAGCCAACGGGACGTGCGGGCGGGAACACCATCACGCTCCGGCGTAACGAGCTGGCCGCCTTCCTGCGCAGCCGGCGGGAGCGGATCGCGCCGGAGGACGTGGGGCTGCCCGGCGGGCACCGCAGGCGGACGGCGGGGCTGCGCCGCGAGGAGGTCGCGCAGCTGGCCGGGGTCGGGGTGACCTGGTACACCTGGCTGGAGCAGGGCCGCCCGATCAACGCCAGCGCCCAGGTGCTCGACGCGGTGGCCAGGACGCTGCGGCTCGACCCGGTGGAACGCCAGCACCTGTTCCGGCTGGCCGAGGCGCCCGACGCGGCGGCGGCCGATGCCGAGGGCCAGCTGCTGCGCCCGGAGATCCAGGACATCCTGGACCGGCTGTCGCCGATGCCCGCCAGCGTGGTGACCGAGCGGTTCGACATCCTGGCCTGGAACGCGGCGTACGCGGTGCTGTTCCCGTACACGGCCGACTCGGCGCCGTCGCAGCGCAACTCGCTGCTGTACTGCTTCACCCGGCCGGGCTGCTGCAACGCGATCGAGAACCGGGTCGACCAGCGGGCCGCCATGGTGGCCCAGCTACGGGCGGCCTACGGCCGGCACGTCGGCGACCCGGCCTGGACCGGTTTCATCCGGCGGATGGAGGCGGCCAGCCCCGAGTTCGCGACCGTGTGGGCCACCCAGGACGTGGCCCAGCCCGCGTTCTACGCCAAGATCTTCCGCCATCCGCGGTACCCGCGGCTGGCCATGACCTCCACCAGCTTCGCCGTCCAGGCGGCACCCGGTACCCGGATGGTGGTCTACACCCCGGCCGACGACGCCACCCGCGAGGCCATGGACCGCCTGGTGACGGAATACGGGCCTGACCCGGCGGAGCATCAGTTCCCGTGCTGGCCCACCCACCAGGCCCGCGCCCGCGACCTGGTGGCCCAGCCGGTCTAGGCCGGGGCCGAACAGGGCCAACGGATACCAACAGGGGGCCCAGAAGGGCAAATCCGCGCAGACTCCCGCAAACCACGGTACGTGACGGTTTTTGCGTTCAGGGGGCGAAGGAACGGTCGATGCTCTACAATTAATCATCCTGTAGATACAGGGCGTGACTTGATTTATGTTCCGGAACACCGGATAAAACACTGCTAACCTGGTTCCCGACACCGCCACGAACCTTCTTCGTCACTAGCGGGGTCCGTAATCACGGATTGTGACGACGAACCACGGTTCGTTCGGGATAATAACGATTTTCCCGGGTAGCAGCGCGGTACGGAGGATCAGTTCAAAGGGGAACTATGACGCCGGTAATTGGCATAACCACATACGACGACGAGGCGGCCTGGCGCAACTGGAAAGCCCGGGCCGCGATGCTTCCGTATGCGTACGTGGAGGCCGTGCGGCGAAGCGGCGGACGGCCCGTCCTGCTGCCTCCGGGCGGGGACGACGAGGAGGCCGGCCTGACCGTCGCGGGCCTGGATGGCCTGGTGGTTTCGGGCGGGCCGGACATCGATCCGGCGCGGTACGGCGCGGTGCGGCACCCGCAGACGCAGGCCCCGGTACCGGACCGCGACGCCTGGGACCTGGCCGTCACCGGCGCCTCGCTGACCCAGGGCGTGCCGTTGCTCGCCATCTGCCGGGGCATGCAGGTGCTGAACGTCCTGCGCGGCGGCACCCTGCACCAGCACATACCGGACCTGGTCGGCCACACGCGGCACAGCGGCGGGCCGCCGGGCCATTTCGGGCAGCACAAGGTGCGGGTCAACCCGGGCAGCATGCTGGCCGGGGTCCTGCCCGAGCCGGGGTTCTTCGAGGTGCCCACCCACCACCACCAGGCCGTCGACCTGCTCGGCGACGGGCTCAAGGCGGTCGCATCGTCCGAGGACGGCATCATCGAGGCGGTCGAGGCCGGGCCTTCGGCGCTCGACGGGTTCTCCGGTTTCGTGCTCGGCGTGCAATGGCACCCCGAGCAGGGCACTGACCTGCGGGTCTTCACCGCGCTGGTCGCCGCGGCGACCGAACGGGCTACCGCCCGCGCCCAGGTCCTTGCGCCTATGATCTAATCTTTTGCGGTAAGTAATATTGTGTGCGCAGTGCGCATCACCGGCGGTTGGGAGTCAGCACCGTGCCGGGAGGGTCGCCCGCCATCATCGCCGCGGTCTTCCGCGCGGTGCGGACGGGGAACGCCTTCGAGGAGACCGTAGAGCGGCTGCTCGAGGGCGTGAAGCTGGGCGTGTACGCGCCGGGCGACAGGCTGCCTCCGGAACGTGAGCTGACCCGCAGGCTCGGGGTCAGCCGGATCACGCTCCGCGAGGCCCTGCGCGAGCTGGCCTCGGCCGGTTACGTCGAGACCAAGCGGGGCCGGTTCGGCGGCACGTTCATCATCCGCCAGCCCGAGCCGCTGGTGGCCGACGAGATCCACCGCACCGCGCGCGACATGGGCGGCGGGCTCGACGACGCGCTCGTGTTCCGGCGGGTGGTGGAGACCGGCGCGGCCGAGACGGCGGCCCGGGCCAGCCTGAGCAGGCAGCAGCGGGAGAACCTGGTCGAATGCCTGGCCACCATGGCGGACTGCGGCGTGTCCGGGTACCGCCAGGCCGACACGCGGCTGCACCTGGCCATCGCCGACGCGGCGGGCTCGCCGCTGCTGACCGCCAGCGTCGTCGAGGCCCGGGTCCGGCTGGTCGACCTGCTCAACGCCATCCCCATGCTGGAGCGCAACCTCGAGCACGCGAACGTCCAGCACGCGGGCATCGTGCGGGCCATCCTGGCCGGCGATCCGGAGCGGGCCCGGCGCATCATGGAAGAGCACGTGGCCGGGACCGCGGCGCTGCTGCGCGGATTCCTGGGCGAATCGCTGAAGTCGCACGACTCCGAGGCCTGAACCGCCGGCCCGGTCTCCCCAGGCGCACCTCTTGACACGCTGTATCGCGTGGTGCGTGAATACCTTCATTCAATGGATCACTTCCTAGCCATATTGGCTCTCGCCATAGGGAGATCGCATGGCCGACGACATAGCCGCCGCGCAGGCGGCAAGCGACGACGAGCGCCGCCTCCACGAGCTCGGCTACGCGCAGGAACTTCTGCGGCGGATGTCGGGATTCTCGAACTTCGCCGTGTCGTTCACGATCATCTCGATCCTGTCCGGCTGCCTGACCCTGTACTACTTCGGGATGGCAGGAGGGCGGCCCGGCCATCATCGTCTGGGGCTGGCCGATCGTCGGGATCATGACCCTGCTCGTGGGGCTGTCCATGGCCGAGGTCTGCTCCAGCTTCCCCACGGCCGGCGGCCTGTACTACTGGGCGGCCAAGCTCTCGCCCCGGCACGGCGCCGGTCTGGTCCTGGTTCACCGGCTGGTTCAACTTCCTGGGCCAGGTGGCGATCACCGCCGGCATCGACTTCGGCGCGGCGCTGTTCATCAACTTCCTGTTCAGCCTGTGGTTCAACTTCAGCGTGACGACGCACTGGCACACGATCGTGATCTACGCCGCGGTGCTGCTGCTGCACGGCCTGATGAACCAGTTCGGCATCCGGCTGGTGGCGCTGCTGAACAACGTCAGCGTCTGGTGGCACATCGTCGGCGTGCTGATCATCGTCGGCGCGATGATCTTCGGCCTGAAGGCGGGCGCGCACCACGCCTCGGCCAAGTTCGTGTTCACCGGCCTGGAGAACCTGTCCGGATTCCACATCGGCTGGTGGTACATCCTGCCCATCGGGCTGCTGATGGCCCAGTACACCTTCACCGGGTACGACGCCTCGGCGCACATGACCGAGGAGACGCATAACGCCGCGCGCAGCGGCCCGCGCGGCATCGTCATGTCGATCCTGATCTCGCTCATCGCGGGCTGGGTGCTGCTGATCGGCATCACGTTCGCGATCCAGAAGTCGAACTACGCGGCGAGGCGACGGCGGTCGTGGCCCCGGGCCAGATCTGGATCGACGCGATCGGCCGGACCGGCGCCGAACTGCTGCTGCTGGTGGCGATCGGCGCCCAGCTGTTCTGCGGCATGTCGTCGGTCACCGCGAACTCGCGGATGATCTACGCGTTCTCCCGGGACGGCGCGCTGCCCGGCTCGGCCATCTGGCACAAGGTGAACAAGCGGACCAGGACGCCGACCAACGCGATCTGGCTGGCGGCCGGCGGCGCGCTGATCCTCGGCCTGCCGTACCTGTGGAACACCGCCGCCTACGGCGCGGTGACCTCGATCGCCGACCATCGGCCTGTACGTCGCCTACGTGACCCCGACGTACCTGCGGCTGCGGCAGGGCGACAGCTTCAAGCGCGGGCCGTGGCACCTGGGCCGGTGGAGCTACGTGATCGGCTGGACGGCCGTGACCTGGGTCGTGATCATCTTCTTCCTGTTCATGCTCCCGCAGTTCGGTCCCATCACCTGGTCCACGTTCAACTACGCATGTATCGCGGTGGCCGTGGTGATCGGGTTCGCGGGCATCTACCTGGCTGGTCTCGGCGAGGAACTGGTTCACCGGGCCCAAGGTCCAGGGCACGGCTGAGGAACTGGCCGCGATCGAGCACGAGCTGTCGGCCTGATGACATCTGAGCTCGGGACGCCGCGGCGCGGCCTGCTGACCATGGAGCAGCTGCGGGTGGCGGTCGGTGAGGGCGAGATCGACACCGTCGTGCTCGCCTTCACCGACATGCAGGGGCGGCTGGCGGGCAAGCGGCTGTCGGCCGAGTTCTTCCTGGACGAGGTGGCCGAGCACTACTCCGAGGGCTGCAACTACCTGCTCGCCGTGGACGTGGACATGAACACGGTCGACGGGTACGCCATGTCGTCCTGGGACCGCGGCTACGGCGACTTCGTGCTGGTCCCCGACATGGGCACGCTGCGCCACGTGCCGTGGCACGAGGCCACGGTGATGGTCATCGCCGACCTGACCTGGCTGGACGGCGCGCCGGTGCTGGCCTCGCCGCGGCAGATCCTCAAGGCGCAGATCGCGCGGCTGGCCGAACGCGGCCTGGTGGCGCTGGCCGGCACCGAGCTCGAGTTCGTGGTGTACCGGGATTCGTACGAGGAGGCCGCTTCGAAGGGCTACCGGGATCTCGTCCCGGCCAACGCCTACAACGTGGACTACTCGATCCTGGGCACGTCGCGGATCGAGCCGCTGCTGCGCCGGATCCGGCTGGGGATGGCCGGCGCCGGCATGTACGTGGAGTCGGCCAAGGGCGAGTGCAACCTCGGCCAGCACGAGATCGCGTTCCGCTACGCCGAGGCCGTGACCACCTGCGACAACCACTCGATCTACAAGACCGGGGCCAAGGAGATCGCCGCCCAGGACGGCATGAGCATCACGTTCATGGCCAAGCCGAACGCCCGCGAGGGCAACTCGTGCCACATCCACCTGTCGGTGCGTGGTTCTGACGGGACCGCGGTGATGGCCGGGGACAGGGCGTACGGCATGTCGCGGCTCGGCGAGCACTTCCTGGCCGGCCTGCTGGACGCGATGCGCGAGCTGACCCTGTGCTACGCGCCGAACATCAACTCCTACAAGCGCTACGTGCCGGGCAGCTTCGCGCCGACCTCGGTGCGCTGGGGCCCGGACAACCGGACCTGCGCGCTGCGGCTGGTCGGGCACGGCCACTCGCTGCGGGTGGAGAACCGGACGCCCGGCGGCGACGTGAACCCGTACCTGGCCGTGGCGGCGATGATCGCCGCGGGCCTGCACGGCATCGACCACGAGCTGCCGCTCGAGCCGCCGGTCACCGGCAACGCTTATACCGATACCACGGCGCGGGTGCCCCACACGCTGCGGGACGCGCTGGAGCTGTGGGAGAAGAGCGGGCTGGCGCGGCAGGCGTTCGGCGCGGAGGTGGTCGAGCACTACGCCAACTACGCCCGGGTCGAGATGGCTGCCTACGACGCCGCGGTGACCGACTGGGAGCTGCGGCGCGGCTTCGAACGCCTCTGAGGAGGGGCATGTCTGTCTTTACCGTGCTCAACCCTGCCACCGAGGAGCCCGTCACCACGGTGACCCAGGCCTCCTTGGAGGAGACCGACGCGGCGATTTCCCTGGCCGCGGCGGCTTGGCCGGCGTGGCGTGCCATGGCGCCCGGGGACCGGGCGCGGCTGCTGCGCGCGTTCGCCGCTTTGGTGGATTCGCATCTCGAGGAGCTGGCCGGGCTGGAAGTGGCGGGCTCCGGGCACCCGGTGGGGGCGGCGCGCTGGGAGGCCGGGCAGGTCCGCGACGTGCTGCTGTACTACTCGGCGGCGCCGGAACGGCTGATCGGCAAGCAGATCCCGGTGCCCGGCGGGCTGAACGTCACGTTCTGTGAGCCGGTCGGCGTGGTCGGGCTGATCGTGCCGTGGAACTTCCCGATGCCCATCCTGTCCTGGGGCATGGCGCCCGCGCTGGCGGCCGGCTGCGTGGTGGTGGCCAAGCCCGCGGAGCTCACCCCGCTGACCGCGATGCGGATCGGCTCGCTGGCGCTGGAAGCGGGCCTGCCCGAGGGGGTGTTCACCGTGCTGCCGGGCAAGGGCAGCGTGGTCGGGCAGCGGCTGGTCGACCACCCGCTGGTACGCAAGATCGTGTTCACCGGGTCGACCGAGGTGGGCCGTTCGATCATGGCCGGGTGCGCGCGCCAGGTGAAGCGGCTCACCCTGGAGCTGGGCGGCAAGAGCGCCAACGTCATCTTCGCCGACGCCGACCTGGAGCGGGCCGCGGCCACCGCGCCCTACGCGGTGTTCGACAACGCCGGGCAGGACTGCTGCGCCCGGTCCAGGATCTTGGTGCAGCGCTCGGTGGTGGACAAGTTCATGGCGTTGTTCGAGCCCGCGGTGCGCGGCGTCGCGGTCGGCGATCCCGCCTCGGCCTCGACCGAGATGGGCCCGCTGATCTCCGCGGCGCACCGGGCGCACGTGGCGTCGTTTGTTCCTTCCGATGCTCCGGTGGCGTTCCGCGGGCACGTGCCGTCCGGGCCGGGGTTCTGGTACCCGCCGACCGTGCTGGCCCCGGTGCGTCCCGATGACCCGGCCTACACCGAGGAGGTGTTCGGCCCGGTGGTGACGGTGACGCCGTTCGACGACGAGGCCGAGGCGATCTCTCTTGCGAACGACACCCCTTACGGGCTGTCCGGCTCGATCTGGACCTCGGATGTGGGCCGGGCCATCCGGGTGGCCCGCGCGGTGGAGACCGGCAACCTGTCGGTGAACTCGCACTCCTCGGTGCGGTACTGGACGCCGTTCGGCGGGTTCAAGCAGTCCGGTCTCGGCCGCGAGCTCGGCCCGGACGCGCCCGACGCGTTCACCGAGACCAAGAACGTCTTCATCTCGACACACGAGTGAGCCAAAGGGCGCCGGCGCCGACTGGACTGAGGAGCGACGAAGGAGCGACAGGGAAGGAGGCGCCTAAAAGGCGCCCGGAGGCGAACGAGTGGAACAGGAGGACTTATGAGCTTGCGGTTGCAGGACCGGGTCGCGGTCATCACGGGGGCGGGCAGCGGGATCGGCCTGGCCGCGGCGCGCCGCTTTGCGGCCGAGGGCGCTCGCGTGGTGGCGGTCGACATCGACGAGGAGGCGGGCAAGGCGGCCGCCGCCGAGGTCCGCGGCGAGTTCGTCGCGGCCGACGTGTCTGTTGAGGATGACGTCGAGCGACTGTACGACTCGGTGGTGGCCCAGCACGGGCGGGTGGACATCGCGTTCCACAACGCGGGCATCTCGCCGCCGGAGGACGACTCCATCCTGGATACCTCGCTCGAGGCCTGGCAGCGGGTCCAGCAGGTCAACCTGACCTCGGTCTACCTGTGCTGCAAGCACGCGATCCCGCACATGCGGCGCCAGGGCAAGGGGTCGATCATCAACACCGCCTCGTTCGTGGCGGTGCTGGGCGCGGCGACCTCGCAGATCTCCTACACGGCGTCCAAAGGCGGCGTGCTCGCCTTGTCGCGTGAGCTCGGCGTGCAGTTCGCCCGCGAGGGGATCCGGGTCAACGCGCTGTGCCCGGGCCCGGTGAACACGCCGCTGCTGCGCGACCTGTTCGCCGCGGATCCGGAACGGGCCGCGCGCCGCCTGGTGCACGTGCCGATGGGCCGGTTCGCCGAGGCCGACGAGATCGCGGCCGCGGTGGCCTTCCTGGCCAGCGACGACGCCTCGTTCATCACCGCCTCGACATTCCTCGTCGACGGCGGCATCAGCGGCGCGTACGTGACGCCGATCTAGTGTCGCGTCCGGTCACGTTCGGCAGGCTGGCCCGGCATGCGCTCAGCCCGAACCGGCTTAACAGAACTTCGGGCCGGTCAGGGCCGGATCGACCCGCGGCCACGCCGCCGACCTCGCCCTGTCCATGGCGGGAACTGGCGTGCGGTGGATCACTGGTGCCGGTCGGTGGGTCGCTCCCATGGCATCGTCGAATGGGGAGTACGGGTCATACGACGAGGACCTTGTTGAGGTGAGCCACGAGCAGGCTAGCAAGATCATCGAGTACTTCCGGGTGCGGTGGGGGGCGTCGGAGAGGCAGCCGGACTCGTGAGCGTGGTCACCGGAGGCACGCAGGTGAGGTTGCGGAGAACCACCGTTCGTTCGGGATAAAGAATAGGACGGTCATGGGGACGGCCAGACAGCACGGCCCGTAGGCCAGCCGGGCCAGCGGCGGGGTCCTTACCTGGGCGGGTCTTGCTCGGCGAGCCGGGAAAGCAGCGCGGCCCGCCTTTCCTCGAGGGCGGCGAGCTGAGCGCGGAGCTGTTTCAGCTCGCGGTTGATCCGCGCCAGTTCGGCCCGCGCCTGCCGTTCCCGCAGGTAACCCTCGCCATGCAGGGTCCGGGCGAGATCTTCGACCTCGCGGCGGAGCAGACGCAGAAACGGGTTCCCGTGCATCGCCGCGGGCCGGTACTGCAGCGTGCCCGCGTCGATCGCCGCGTAGATCTCATCCTGCGTCAGCCCGTACTCCTGGCGAGCCGTCTTGTCGCTCAGCGTCGCGCCCTTGCGTCCCCATTCGGCACTGCGGAGGTCCATGACGCACCATTATCTACCGGCGGACGAGCTCGGTGAGGCGGGTGCCGATCACCGACATGCCCGGGCGGGGCTCGTGCTCGTAGTACCAGGGCTTCCGCCGGCGCATGAGGGCCTCGCCGTGGTCGGCCCAGGTGAAGTTCGGCTTGCGCAGGACCTTCCGGAACACCGCGTCGACCGTGTCCGGGTAGGCGGCGGCCAGGCGGCGGAACGGGAGTGGGGCCACCGTCTCCGAGCGCAGGTACCCGCGCAGCACATCCGCATATCGCTTGTCGGCCGCGAGAGCCGGGTCGGCGAACAGGTCGCGCAGCATCCCGTACTCGCTGTAGAAGTTGAGCCCGTCGGTCTCGTCGTAGATGATGCCGACGGTCTCGGCGTCGGTGAGTTCGGGCGGGAGCTCGAAGGCGGGCACGTCCACACCGGGGAGGTTGCGTGGCCGGCGCCGGGCGGGCTGCCGGGCGAGCGCGGCTTCCTGCCGGTGGCGGTAGTAGGCGTCGAGCCGTTCGGTGGCCTCGGCGGGTGGGAGGACCAGCTCGTCGCAGCCGAAGAACTCCACGAACGCGGCCCTGTCCGCCCGCATCTGCGTCCAGGCCTGCTCGATCTTCTCCGGGTTGCGGTAGACCAGTTCGGGCTGCGTGGTCGCCAGTTCGAGCGCGACCTGCGCGATCTGCGCGGCATCGGACTTGCGGAAGGCGCGCATCGACCCGGAGACCAGCCAGGCGCCCAGGACCGGGCCGACGGGCACGAGGCGGGCGTGCACGAATCCGTGCCTGGGCAGCGGGCGGAAAGCGGCCGGGCCCATGTTGGAGTACGCGCGGTACTCCAGGTCGTCGAGCAGGTTCAGCAGGACGACCGAGTCCCGGTCCCTGCTGCGGACCTCGAAGATCCCCTCCACCGGGTCGCGCCAACCGCGCAGCATCTCCCGGTCGGCCGCGGTCAGATCCGGCCAGCTGGCCAGGAACTGGTCCAGCACGGTCTTGCCGTTCGGCAGGCGGTGCTGGAGCGCGAACCGGTCGATCACTTCGATCGCCTCGTCCTCGGTCAGCTCCTGGTAGGGACCGGCTGCCTCGAGCATGACCCGCTCCAGGTGCCGTTCGAACCGGGGGCTGAGCGCGAAGTCGACCAGGGCCCGCTTCAGTTCCGCGCTGCGCTCGATGAGCGAGCCGAGCGCCGGCTTCCCGCCCCCGTGGTTCACGGCCCGAAGTGCCACGTCACTCCTCCGCCCACGGGCGGTCGGCATGTGCCTGGTTGTATGGCCAGCCCAGAAAATGTGTTGCCGTCCATCATCGGCGGAAACCTCGGGCCGGGTCTCGTGGCTCAACGTTGTTGAAGTACTCGAACCACGCGGCGGGACGCAGGTCGCCCAGCCTGAGGTACCTGTTCGCGTCGTCGCCGGGATTCTCTATGCCGTCGAGGCTCTCATCGTAGAGCATCAGGATGTCATGATCCTGGAAGAGCATTTCAGAGCACATGTCCCAGTCGTAGTCGCGGCTGTGCCGGGGAAGTACCTCATGCGCTTCGTCCTGGATATCGTCCTTCACCTCCTGCCAGCTCGGGCCATCGTGGATGGCCAGATGAAGGACCATCTCCTCGGCATTGCTTCGTGGAGTGGGCCAGTCCCCGCGGGCTAGATCGTCCGTCAGGTCGTCGCAGGCGCGGGCTACATGCCGCCGCCATTCGCGGTCCTGATTCCAGGTGATACGAGGGAATCTGTCTAGGACCGACCAGTCGAATGCGTATTCCTCCTGGACGGGCTCGCTGCCATGCGCCTCGACGTCATCGAAGACCTGGTCGGCCAGCGTCGCAAGCGCCGTATGCAGCAGGTCGGCCGTGCGTGGGGTGACCTGCCACCCCATGCACATGTCGCAGCTTTCCTGCTTACAATCACAGTCTTCCGCAGGGAACAAGGCAGCAAAGTCAGGCCTGAGCCCGAATTCGGTCTCGATCATCCGGGGATCCCGGTCATGGGCAGCTGGCATGCTCGAACCCCTCGGCGGTTGGCGACTGCAGACTGGTGCGGGAGCACGGTGCAGGTTCAGGACCTGCCGGTGGGCAGCATAGCTCGGTTCTGGCACACAAGTCGCAGCGGGCGGGGTATACGTGACGAGGGAACCACCGTTCGTTCGGGATAGATGAGGACCGTAGTTGGTGCGGCGACGAGGGCCGCAGCCGGGTGGCGCGGGCGCGCCGGTCGCGTCAGGGGGAGCGGAGGGTGCGAAGGCGGATGGTGACGGGCATCGAGCGGAGTTCGGCTAGGACGTCATCGCTGTACTGGCAGCCGATGTCGGTCAGGACGTAGCCGAACTCGTCCCTGGTCCGCAGGAGCTGGCCCTCGACGTTGACGCCGTGCTCGGCCAGGACGCGGTTGATCGAGGCCAGCACGCCGGGGACGTTCTGGTGCAGGTGGACCAGGCGGTGGGCACCGCTGGTCATGCCCAGCGCGATCTCCGGCAGGTTGACGCTGAGCGAGGTCGCGCCGGAGGCCATGTAGTCCGCGAGCTTGCCGGCGACGAACTCGCCGATGTCCTGCTGGGCCTCCTCGGTCGAGCCGCCGATGTGCGGGGTGAGGATGACGTTGGGCAGGCCGCGCAGCTCGGAGACGAACTCGTCGCCCGCGCCCTTGGGCTCCTCGGGGAAGACGTCGACGGCGGCCCCGGCGATGTGCCCGGACTGCAGGTTGCGCCGCAGCGCGGCGTGGTCCACCACGAACCCGCGGGACAGGTTGAGGAACAGCGAGCGGGGCCGCATCGCGGCGAACTCGGCCTCGCCGAAGAACCCGCGGTTGCCGTCGCGCCCGTCCACGTGCAAGGTGACGGTCTCCACCGACTCCAGCAGCTCGGCCAGGGTCGAGCAGCGCCGCGCGTTGCCGATGGCCAGCTTGTCGGCGATGTCGTAGAAGTAGACCGACATGCCGAGGCTCTCGGCCAGCACGGACAGCTGGGTGCCGATGTTGCCGTAGCCCACGATGCCGAGCTTGCGGCCGCGCACTTCGTGGGCGCCCGCCGCGGACTTGTCCCAGCGGCCCGCGTGCATCTGGGTGTTCTTCTCCGGCAGCCGGCGGGCCATCGAGATGATCTCGGCGATGGCCAGCTCGACGACGCTGCGCGTGTTGGAGAACGGCGCGTTGAACACCGCGACCCCGTGCCGGCTGGCCGCGGCCACGTCGATCTGGTTGACGCCGATGCAGAACGCGCCGATCGCGACCAGGCCGGGCGCGGCGTCCACGACGCGCGCGGTGACCTGGGTGCCCGACCTGATGCCCAGCAGGCTCACGTCGCGGAGGGCGTCGATGAGCTCGTCCTCGGCCAGCGCGCGGGGCAGCGTCTGGACCTCGTAACCCTCCTTGGCCAGCCGCGCCGACGCGTCGGGATGGATGTTCTCGAGCAGCAGTGCCCTCGTCATAAAGCGCGCGCACACCCTTCGACTTCGACCGATTTACCGGCATTTGCCCAGGTCCCGTACGTGGGCAACGATGAACCCCGTAGCTGTTCCTTTATACCTAACGGACGGGGGTGGCTGCCTCGGCCGCCGGGTCCGCATCGCCGTCCAGGTCGCGGAGCTTGATGTGAACCTCGTCCGCACGCGGGTGCGGCAGGGCGTCGAGGATGGCCGCGGCCTTGAGGAACATGGTGCGGGCCTCGTCGGGCTGGCCCTCGCGCAGCAGCACGTCGCCGAGCCCGGCCAGCGAGTTACCCTCGCCGAACAGGGCACCGATCTCGCGGTAGGCGTTGATGGCCTGCCGGTAGTGGGTCCTGGCCTGGGCCAGGTCACCCAGGTGCAGGTAGATGAAGCCCAGGCTGTCCAGGGTGTCGGCCGCACCGCCGCGGTGGCCCGATTCCCGGTGCAGGCTCAGCGCCCGCTGGCAGTGCTTGAGCGCGTCGTCGTACTGGCCCAGGTGGGCGTACAGCCAGCCGACGCCGTTCTCCAGCGTGGCCTGGGTCCACCAGTGCCCGGCCGCCTTGACCATCCGCAGCGCGTCCAGCGCGACGGCCAGCGCCTCGGGGTAGCGCTCCTGCTTCTCCAGCATGCCGCCCAGGCCGTTCAGCACCACGGCCTCGTTGGCCCGGTCGCCGAGTTCGCGGAACAGGTCCAGCGCCTCGCGGAAGTTCGGGTCGGCCGCGTCGTAGTCGCCCATCTGGGACTGCGCATGACCCAGCAGGTAGTGCGCGTGCGCGAGGGCGACCGGGTCCTGTAGCCGGCGCGCGGCCTCCAGCGCGGTCCGCTGGCTGGCCGCGTAGTTGCGCCACCGCCCGCGGCGGTGGAAGAACGGGCCGAGCGTCCAGGGGATCTGCCAGGCGTGGCGGTCGAACCCGTTCGCGCTGGCGTAGCCGATCAGCGCGTTCAGCACCTGAATCTCGGCGTCGAACCAGGCCATGGCCTGGTCCTTGTCCGTCATGTCGGACGGCAGCACGCCCGGCTGCGGCGGGTCCAGCCGCAGCGGCGAACGGAACGGGCTGAACCGCTGCGAGGCCGACGTCGCCGTGTGCAGGTAGTGGTCGAGGACGCGGTGCATGGCGGCGTCGCGCTCGGGCGCGGCGTCGTGCCGCTCGGCCTGGTCGGCCGCGTACACGCGAAGCAGGTCGTGGAAGGTGAACCGGCCGGTCACGTGCTCGGTGACCATGTGCGTCCGGGCCAGCTCGCGCAGCGCGGCCCCTGCCTCGGCCCGGGGGATCCCGGCCAGGCTGGCCGCCGCCGACAGCGAGACGTCCGAGCCCGGGTGCAGCCCGAGCAGCCGGAACATCCGCGCGGCGGCCGGGCTGAGCTGGTCGTAGGACCAGGAGAGCACCGCGCGCATGTCGGTGGCCACGTCGTCGTCCTCGAGCGCGTCCAGCCTGCTCCTGGCGTCGCGCAGTTCGGCTGCCAGCTCGGCCAGCGGACGCCGGGAGCGGCCGGACCCGGCCCGGCCGACCGCGACCGACAGCGCCAGCGGGAGGCGGGCGCACGCCTCGATGATCTCGTCCGCGGCCCCGGCTTCGGCCGCGACGCGGTCCTGGCCGAGCCTGCGGGCCAGCATCTCGTGGGCCTCGGCGTCGCCGAGCACGTCGAGCTCGACCAGCGCGGCCCCCTCCGCGGCCACCAGCCCGGCCATCTGGTTGCGGCTGGTCACCACGACCAGGCAGCCCGGCGAACCGGGGAGAAGCGGGCGCACCTGCGCCGCGTTGCTCGCGTTGTCGAGCACGATCAGCACCCGTTTGCCGTCCACGAGGCTGCGGAACAGGGCCGCGCGTTCGTCGAGAGGAACCGCGATCCGGCTCGACGGGATGCCGAGGGCGTTGACGAGATATCCGAGTGCCTCGGCGGGTTCCATCGACTGCTGGCCGGGATCGCGGCCGCGCAGGTTGACGTACAGCTGGCCGTCGGGGAAGCGCTTGGCGACCTGGCGGCCGAAGTGAATGGCCAGCGCGGTCTTGCCCACCCCCGCCGTGCCCGAGACGATGACGACCGGCACCGGGTCCTCGGCCCCGGCCGGCCCGGCGGGCGGCAGCATCGCGTGCAGCGCGGCCAGCTCCTCGCGGCGGCCGGAGAAGCCCGGCGCGTCAAGCGGCAGCTGCGCGGGCACCGGAACGAAGCCGGCCGGCATCCCGGGCAGCGACGATCCGTCCGAACCCCGAAGGCCTCGCGGACCGGCCAGGGCACCCTTGGGCAGCGTCCGGTCCGCCGCGCTCTGCGAGGCCTGGGCGTCTCCGTTCCGGTGCGCGACGGTCAGGGCCTGGCCGTCGGCGGCGGGCAGGTCCAGCGCGGGATCGGAGGTCAGCACCTGCTGGTGAATGCGGGACAGCTCGCTACCGGGGTCGATGCCGAGTTCCTCGGCGAGCACGCGCCGCCCGTCCTGGAACACCCGCAGCGCCTCGGCGGGCCGCCCGCTGCGGTACAGCGCGATCATCAGCAGCCCGCGCATCCGCTCCCGCAGCGGATGGTCGGCCACCATGGCGGTCAGGTCGGGCACGACTTCCTCGTGGCGGGCCAGCGCGAGCAGCACGTCCGCCCGTTCCTCGGCCGCGGTGGAGCGCAGCTCGGCGAGCCGGACCCGCTCAGTCTCGGCGAACGGCCCCGGCACCCCGGCGAACGCGACGCCCCGCCAGAGCCCGAGCGCACTCTCGAGCGCGGTCACGGCGCCCGCCTGGTCGCCGTTCTTGCGCAGCTGCCGGGCCCGGACCAGCTGCTGTTCGAAGGCGACGGCGTCGGGCTGCCCGGGGACCAGGTGCAGCACGTAGCCAGCACCGGAGGAGACCAGCACTCGGCCTGGCCCGCGCAGCGACCTGCCGGGCTCGATGATGCGCCGGAGCCCGGCCACGTAGGTGTAGATGCCGCCCTCGGCGCTGGCGGGCGGGTCCTGCCCCCAGACCGCGTCCACGAGCTCACCCCGCGAGATCACCCGGTTCGCGCGCATGGCGAGGATGCCGAGCACGGCCTGCTGCCTGGGCTGGCCCACGCGCAGCTCATCGTTGCCGTACCATGCTGTTACCGGGCCGAGCACGCCGACGCGCAGCACTATGACTTCGCCGACCTTCCGTTTATGAGCCTGTCGCCCCCCCACCCGGAAGCGCCTTCATCGAACATTACCGGGATTTGCGCGGCTCATCCAGAAAAAATCCAGATCGTCTAGAGAGTCTCGCTCAATAGTTGGGTCCGCGTCACGCCATCGCCGACCGTCATGGCTCGCGGGGGTTCTGGGTTCGGCCGCCCCGTTCGGTAACCCCCGTTCGACTGGCCCTGTTCGACTGGCCCTGTTCGACTGGCGAGGCGGACGAGCTTGGAAGCTGAGCGGGGAGGTCACCAGATGACGGCCAGCGGCCGGGGTCTCCGGGCTGGCGTCGCGCCGCCCGCCCGGGCTTCCCGCCTCATGGTCCCGCCGCACGGGCTCTACCTCCTGGCGCACCCACAAGCCTCCGGGCACGCAGGTGACCCGGAGTCGCCGGCCCTCACGGCACCCCCCTCACTACCTGCCGTGAGGGCCGGCACCCTCGGCGGCCAACCCCGGGCGGGATCGGCTACGCTCTAGCCGTAGCCGGTCGGGGGCGTCTCGCACGAGACGTTTATAGAATCGTCGGGCTATCTTGGCCGTTACGTCATTTTTCCGCGCTTTTCCGCCCGGGCCCGGGCAAACGGGGTGGTAACGGGAGGGCATCTACCGCGGGGGCGTGGCGGCGCGGCCTGGGGGCTCATGCTCGTACCGGACCTTCGTCAGCAGGCGTTGTCCCTCACCGGGGCCGTTCCGCGGAACGAAACTCCAGCAAAAGGATTCGCGTCAACCTTGCGCGGCCGGGAGGGTCGTCAAGTAAGGTTTGCCTAAGCTAACTTCGGGTTTGACGGATTCACGTCATGAAGCGCCTACGGCTGGGAGGACCGCAGATGCTCGCCACGTTCGTCATCTTTCTTCGTGAGGGCGTCGAAGCGAGCATGATCGTGGCGATCCTGCTGGCCTACCTGAACCGGATCGGCCGCCGGGAGCACTTCCGTGACGTGTTCATCGGAGTCGGGGCCGCGCTGGCGCTGGCGACCGCGGGCGGAGCCATAGCCTACGAGACCATCCGCAGCTACAGCGGCTCGCGCACGCAGGCGATCTTCGAGACCGCCACCTACCTGGTCGCCGCGACCGTGCTGACCTACATGACGTTCTGGATGCGCAACCACGCCCGGTCGCTGTCCAAGGAGCTGCGGACGCGGGCCGAAGCCGCACTCGACGGCCGGGCCAGGTGGGGGCTCGGGCTGCTGGCCTTCCAGGCCGTCGGCCGCGAGGGGCTGGAGACGGTGGTCTTCACCCTGGCCATCATCTTCTCCACCTCCACCGGGGGCGCGCTCCTCGGCGCGGCGATCGGGCTGGTCTGCTCGCTGGGCATCGCGTTCGTGATCTACCGGCTCGGTCACCGGCTGAACCTGGCCCGGTTCTTCACCGTCATCGGCGTGCTGCTGATGGTCTTCGCCGCGGGCCTACTGGCCGACGCCGTGGAGAACATGCAGCAGCTCGGCTGGCTGCCGCTGCTCGACACGCCGATGTGGCACTCGGGCCGGCTGCTGTCGGAGAGCAGCGCGTTCGGCGACGTGCTGCACAGCTTCTTCGGCTACAGCGACGCCCCCACCCCGCTGCAGCTGCTGGTCTACGTAGCGTACGTGGCCATCGCCGCGATCGCCTACCTGGGGATCCGGGACCGGGTACGGGCCCGCGCGCAGCGGCCGCATCCCGCCGCTCGCTTACGGTTAGCTCGGGGCGCGCTGACTGTTACCTATGAGTCGCCGGGCCAGGGCGCGCCAGCGTGGTTTAACCGCCTAACATAGAGCGCGGTATCCAGCGGACAAGGCTAGGGCGAAGCGAGCATGGGCAAGGCAAGCAGAACGAAGGTCGATGGCTCCCGCAGGGAGAAGATCGCCGCGCAGCGGGAGGCCCAGCGCCGGGCCGAGCGGCGCAAGCGGATGCTCCTCGCGGGCGGCAGCATCGTCGTCGTGGTGGCGGTCGTGCTGACCTTCGTCATCCTCAAGCTGAACAACAAGCCGTCGGCTTCCTCGGGCGCCTCAAACGGCCCGACCGGCGCAGCGCTCACCGCCGTGGTGGACAAGGTCACTTCGGTGCCCGCGAGCACCCTGGACGCGGTGGGCAACGGCGGCGGTGCGGTCACCGGCAAGCCCGCCACGATCAGCGGGCCGCCCCTGACGGAGAACGGCAAGCCCGAGATGCTGTACATGGGCGCCGAGTACTGTCCGTTCTGCGCGGCCGAGCGCTGGGCGATGATCGTGGCGCTGAGCCGGTTCGGCACGTTCAGCGGGCTAGCCACCATCCATTCCGCCGCGGCGAACGGGCCGGCACCGCCGAGCCGGACCCGAACACGCCGACCTGGACGTTCCTGAACGCCAGCTACACCAGCCAGTACCTGACCTTCACGCATGTCGAGCTGCAGACCAACATCCCGGACCCGTCCACCGGTACCTACACCACGCTCCAGACGCCCACCGCCGCCAGACTGCCCTGCATCACCAAGTACGACGGCGCGCCCTACACGACGCAAACCAGTCGATACCCTTCATCGACTTCGGCAACAAGTACGTGATCTCCGGGGCCAGCTACGTCGCCGGGACGCTGGCCGGGCTCAGCTGGAGCACGATCGCGACCGACCTGAGCAACCCGAACAGCACGGTGGCCAAGGCCGTCGACGGGACGGCGAACTACATCACCGCCGCG
This sequence comes from uncultured Actinomycetes bacterium, assembly GCA_963705835.1. GTDB lineage: Bacteria > Actinomycetota > Actinomycetes > Streptosporangiales > Streptosporangiaceae > Palsa-504. Next base: position 68,363 of record CAVPLC010000037.1, on the reverse strand, counting down.
ATCTGCAAGATGACCAACAACCAGCCCGCCAGCGCATGCACCGCCACCGTGCAGTCGCTGGAAAGCCAGATCTGACCCCAGGCCTCTGCTGAGCCCGCGCGTTAGAATCTGACCTCAGGCACAGCAGCCGTGAACCGACCGGAGGCGAAGCTCGGATGACCGCTTCGAAGTCAAGCCGGGCCAGGAACGCCCGCGCCCAGGCCAACGCGGCCGGAGCCGCACCGTGGCGACCGCCCGGGGGAACGGGAACGGCCCGGCGGTCAAGACGGCAGCGCGGCAGGCCAGCAGCGCGGTGGCCGTCAAGACCGGTGCCGCGGTCAAGAGCAACGGCCGGGATGGCGCGGGCCAGACCCGAGGTCGTGACGGCGCGGAACGGCGGGCTGGCTCGCGGTTCGCGGGCGCAGGTGGCCCAGCATCGAGCTCACCGACGACGGCTCGGCGACCCGGTCCGCGGTTCCGCTGTGGATGCAGATCGCGACGTTCCTGCTCGCCCTGGCCGGCCTGGGCGTGTCGATCTACCTGACGATCGCGCACTTCACCGAGGCGCCGCTGGCCGGGTGCTCGGAGACGAGCGGGCTGGTGAACTGCACCAAGGTCACCACCAGCCCGCAGTCGTACGTGTTCGGCATCCCGGTGGCCGTGCTCGGCCTGGCCTTCTACGTGGTCGCGGTCGGCCTCATGAGCCCGTGGGCCTGGCGGGCGTCCCGGCGCGAGATCCATCTGGTCCGGATGGCGTCGCTGGTGGTCGGCGTCGGTTTCGTGCTCTACCTGCTCTACGCGGAGCTGTTCATTATCGGGAGCATCTGCCTGTACTGCACCAGCGTGCACGTCATCACGTTCGTGCTGTTCGCGCTCACCGCGTTCGCCGCGGCGGCCTGGGGAATCGCGCCCGCGCGGCGGCCCGCCTGACCTTTCCCGCCCGGCTTACCGCCAGCCGACGACAGCCCGCCGGGATGATCTGACCGGCGGGAGAACCGCCTGGTCATTACATATTCCTCATGTTGCGTTCCGTCCGGGTCCGGCCAGCTCATCAGGGATTACGCTCAAACGAGGCGGGCTAAGAGAGGAGCGGATTCAGTGCCCGGCATGAACTCAGGCCTGAATCCGGCGTCGGGGTTCGGGCCGGGCGGGAGCGTGTGGGTGCTGCTCGGCGAGGGCCGGGCGCAGACCATCGCCGGTTCCGGGGCGCCCTGGCGGGCGCTGCCTGACGCGCCGCGGGGAACGGCGACGCTGGCGCCGGCGACCGGCGGCGGGTACGACGCGCCGACGGTGTCGGGGTCCCTGCTCACCGTCTGGCGGCTGGCCGGGGCGGCGTGGGCTAAGGTCCAGGTCATCAACGTGCCCATCGAGTACGGCTCGTCGAGCTAGGAATATCTATGAACTACATCACCGGCCACTGGTCCTTCGACCCGTTCCTCATCCTGGCGATCGTGGTGGCCGGGTGGCACGAGATCGGGCTGTGGCGGCTGGCCCGGCGGTCCCGGCCCGAACGGACCCGCGAGCGGCGGCTGCGGTCGCTGTGGTTCTACGCGGGGCTGGCGGTGCTGCTGATCGCCGTAGAGTCGCCGATCGACTACTGGGCCGACGACTACTTCTTCGTCCACATGATCCAGCACCTGCTGCTGATGTTCGCGGCGCCGTCGCTGATCGTGGCGGGCGCGCCGTGGCAGCCGCTGCTTGACGCGCTGCCCGGCCGGTCCGGGCGCAGCGTGACGCGCGGGGTGCTGGCCGGCGGCTGGTCCAGGCCGCTGCGCGCGGCGGGCGGGTTCTTCCTGCGCCCCTGGGTGGCGGTGGCGCTGTTCAACGCGGTGATGATCCTCTGGCACCTGCCCGGGCCCTACGACCTGGCCGAGAACAACCAGGCCGTGCACATCTGGCTGATGCACGCCAGCTTCTTCGCCGCCGGGGTGCTGTTCTGGTTGCAGTTCATTCCGTCACCGCCGTTCCGGCGGCGGATGCCGTTGCTGTCCCAGGCGGCGGCGCTGCTCGGGACCAACGTCATCATGATCGGCCTCGCGATGGCGCTGAGCATCTTCGCCACCGGCTCGGTGTACTCCGTCTACGGCCACATCCCCGGCGTCACCCTGCCCGCGTTCGCCGACCAGCAGATCGGCGCGGCGGTGCTGTGGATTTGCGGTGATTTCTGGGCCATGCCGTCGATGATCGTGATCGTGCGGCGGATCGTGGCCACCGAGGGGAGCATGGGCGCGGCGCTGGACCGGATCCTGAGCCACGGCTCGTCCCGGGCCGGGCCCAAGGGCTGGGGATCGTGGGGGTCGTCGGGCCGGCCGCGCGCCGGGATGCTGGGCGGCGTGCCCGCTCAGAGGCCGTCGCCGCCGGACGGGGAGTCGTGAACCTGGCGCCGGTGAACCGGCCGGGAGAACTTCCGGGCCACGGGTCCTGTGGAGACGTGCCCGTCGGCCGGGGCGCCTGAGAACTGGCCGTCTGCTGAGCCTGAGCCGTCCGGGGCCCGGCGCCAGCGTGCGCCGTGCGGGGCGGTCCGGCCCGGGGTGGTCGGCCGGGTCGCGCGGTCGTCGGGGGGTCTCGGGGGTCCGGGTCCGGGGGGCACCGTGTCCGATCCCGGCCTGATCACGTCGGTGATCTTGCGCAGGCCGCTGAAGGCCGACGACCGGGCCACCGCGACGACCCCGATGATCAACGCGGCGATCCCGCTGGCCTCGATGGCGAGCCCGGCCGGGCTGATCTGGATGCTGTCGCCGAACACGACGATGCCGAGCGCGATCCCGGCGATAGGCTCACCCGCGGCGACGGCGGGCAGCGAGGCGTGCAGCGGGGCCGCGCTGAACGCGTTCTGCATCAGCCAGATGCCGACGATGCCCGCGCCGATCAGGGCGTAGGGCGCCCAGGCGCTGAATAGCACGGTGAACGAGCTTCCCTGCATGATCTCCAGGGTCTGCCTGGTCAGCGCGTCCTGGATGCCGAAGACCAGGCCGGCCCCCAGGCCGGTGAGGGTGGCCCGGACCTGGCCCTTCCTGCGGTGCCCGATCTGCACCGCGATGAACGCGATGCCCGCGATGATCGCGGCCGCGTACCAGTGCGAGAACGAGCCGAACGAAAAGCCGATGGGCGTGATCGACCGGCGCACCGACAGCAGGGCCACGCCGCTGCACAGGATGAGGGCGCCGATCACCTCGCCAACCTTTACCGACTGCCGGGACATCGGCACGGCCAGGATCAGCGCCCAGACCAGATAGGTGGTCAGCAGGGGTTCCACGAGGGAGAGCTCAAGGTGGCCGATCGACCAGGCCGCGAGCAGGTAGCCGGCCACCATGCACCCGATGCCAACCAGCCACCTGGGCTTGCGCAGCAGGTCGGTCAGGATCCGCAGGCGCAGGAACCGCGACTCGGGCTCCTGCTCGGCGGCGGACTGCTGCAGGACGAAGCCGATCCCGAGCAGCACGGCAGCGGCCAGGGTGGTCGCGTAGTCGACATCCAGGTCCAGCATGCTCTGTCTTCACTCGGTGCAAAGTGTGCGGGTATTAGAGACAACGTGCACTACTGACGGCTAGTTTCGGGCCCGGCGCGTGACGTGAATGGGGCTGACGTGCTTCGATCGTACGTCAGCCTGCCGCGTGGTCCCGGCGCCGCGCCGCCGGGGGATGATCATCATAGCGGCGCGTTCAACGTGATTGGCTCTCCGTAGTATCTGCGGAGGTTTGCGCTCTCCAGGGTGCGGCCAGGCCAGCCGTACTATCATCAGGTGGTCGGCAGGGATGATTGCCTTGGGAAAGGTGCTGACGTGGGGGACCGGAAACGGATTTCCAGGAAGCGGGCGGTCGGGACCCGCGAGAACATCGTCGCGTACCTTGCGGACGTCCATGAGCTGTTCGACTCCAGCGGCATGGCGGCCACCAAGCTGGCCGCCGAGGTCGGCTACCCGGGGTCGAGCGTGGCCTTCGCGCAGCTTCTGTCGGGCATGGAGCGAGCGGGCCTGATCGAGCGCGAGGTGCGTGGCAAGCGGACGTACCAGATCAGGCTGGGATCGGTGCCGATCACGCGGAAGCCGGGGCGTTCGGCCGAAGGGTCGGCTGGGCATTCGTCCGGGGGCGGCCTGTCGGGCGGCGGGATGTCCGGGGCCGGCCTGTCCGCGGGAGGCCTGTCCGGCGTGGTGGATGCGTCGGCGGAGGAACTGGCGGCCGGGGAAGCCGGGTGGGCCGCGGTGGCGGCGAGCTTCGACTACGACGAGCTGGCGCGGCGGCTGCTGGTCCAGGTGGTCCGGCGGCTGGCCGGGACCGAGGACGCGGAGCCCGGCCCGGGGGCGCTGAGGGAAACGGTGGCCGGGCTGGAGTACGAGCTGGCCAGCGCGTGGACCAAGCAGGGCAAGCTGGCCGAGGAGAACGCCAGGCTGCGGGAGCAGCTCCGGGCCGCCGAGCGTTCCTTGGCGCTGGCCCGGGAGAGCCTGCGCCGGCTGCCTATCACCGAGGACCTCGACAGCGCCGAGGTCGGCCTGCTGCAGCGGCTGCTCGGCCCGGCCGGGGACGCCGCGGGCGTGGAGGACGCTCAGTCCGTGGGCGCGTGAGGCGCGGTCGAGGCTGGCCCACCGGACTGGCCCACCGGAACGATGTGGCGCCGAGCCGGTTATAAGCGGCACGCGGCCACAACGATCCGTATGGACCTGACGTCGGGGCGGGCGCGCCCGGGCGGTCGGGATTAGCTCTCCGGCGCGTGATGGATGGAGCGGTCACGCAGGTCGGGCAGGTACCGCGCGGCCGTGGCGAAGTCGTTGTCGTCGTGGAGGACCGTGAGGTCATGGTGCGCGGCGGTGGCGCAGATCAGCAGGTCTACGGCGGACAGCGCGCGATGGGCCCCGTGGCGTAGCAGGCGGAATTGCGCGGACTCGATCCACCGCCAGGCGTTCTTCGGGACGCCGGCGTCCGGGTACAGCGTGTCGAACATCCCCGACATCTGCTCGTAATCCTCGACGGTCCGGGCGGAGCGGCGGAATTCGACGCGCTGCGGGTGACAGGAACCGATCACGCCCAGCGAGACGACCTCGGCCCACGCCGCGCGCAGTTCGGCGTCCCGCAGGATCCGCCACAGGGCGGACGAGTCGAGCAGGTAACGGATCACGCCGGCTCTTTCTCGGCCGCGCGCCGCTGCTCCCATCCCTCGAAGTCCCATCCCTGGGCCAGCGCGGCATAGTGCTCCAGCGCCGCGACCCGGCGGTGCCGGGCGGCGAACTCCCGCAACGCCAGGTTGACGGTTTCCTTCTTCGTCTTCGCCCCCGACAGCCGCATGGCCTCGGCGAGGGCGTCCTCATCGATGTCGATCTGCGTCAGCGCCACTTCCGCTCCCGATTCCGAAGGCTATTGATGATGTACATGATGAGTGTCCATTATCAATATTACGCGGTCGAGGCTGGCCCACCGGAACGATGTGGCGCTGAGCCGGTTATAAGCGGCACGCTGCCTAGGGGACGGGAGGCTAGGGGACGGGCAGGCCGGGGTAGACGCGGGCGGCGTGGCCGGCCAGGACGCCGGCCAGGGTGTCGTCGGGGAGGCCGAGGGCGGCTACGGCGCGCGCGTTCTGGGCCACGCCGGGGACGCCGGGCCAGTCGGTGCCGAAGATCCACTTGCGGGCCAGGGCGGCCAGGTCGAAGCCGGCGTAGTAGTCGGGCAGGCGCTTGGGGGGCAGCCCGGCCAGGTCGAGCCGAACGTTGTCGCTTTCCAGCGCCATCCGGGCGGCGTCGGCGTACCAGGGGCCGCGGCCGCCGTGGGCCAGCACGAACGGAACGCCGGGGAAGTCGGCCGCGATCGCGGCCATCAGCTTGGGGTCGCCAGCCTCGGGCCGCGAACCCGGGAAGATGCTGCCGCCGGTGTGCACGATCACCGGCACGCCGCGCTCGGCGCACAGCTCGTAGACCGGGTACATGTCGTCGCCGTCGACGCGGAAGCCGCCGTGCACCGGGTGCACCTTGACCGCCACGGCGCCCAGGCCGAGCTGCCGTTCGGCCTCGGCGGCGGGCCGGGGGTGCAGCCGCGGGTTCACGTTGGCGACCAGGCGGAACCGGCCGGGGTTGTACGCGATGACCGGCAGCAGGTCCTCGACCGGCTGGAGCCCGGTGGCCAGCGGGCTGTACTCCGCGAACAGCAGCGCGGCGTCGACGCCCTCGGCGGCCAGCATCGCGTCGAGGCGGGCCGGGACCGGGTCGCCGTCCGGCCCGAACGCCTGCTGCCAGCCGGAATCCTGGCCGTACCGGACGGCCCAGTCCATCCACGCGGCCGACACCGTGCTCAGCCTCGGCACGTGCATGTGGGCGTCGACCACCGCCAGGCCGTCGATCATCTACCGGTGCAGGCGCCGCAGCTCGGACCGGTACCTGCGGGCGGACTCGACGTAGGTCTTCACCGCTTCGTCGACGAAATCCCCTGACACCGCGGTCTTCTTGATCGTCGCGGGCACGCCGGCGACCAGGGCGCCGGGCGGCACCTCGAAGCCCTCGGGGACCAGGGCGGCGGCCGCCACGATCGCGCCGGTGCCGACCCGGGCCCGGTTCAGCGTGATCGACCCGGAGCCGATCAGGCACCGGTCGGCGACGACGCAGCCCTCCAGGTGCGCGTTGTGCCCGACCACGCACTCGGCCCCGATGATCGTCGGCCAGTCGCGGGTGCAGTGGATCACGGTCCCGTCCTGCACCGAGGTCCTGGCGCCGACCTCGATCCGGCCGTGGTCGCCGCGCAGCACCGCGCAGGGCCAGACCGACGCCTCGGGCCCGATCCGCACCTGGCCGATGACGACCGCGTCGGGGTGGACGAAGGCCGACGGATCGATGTCCGGCTCGTGCTGGCCCAGGGCATAGATCGGCACCAGCAAACCCTACCGTCCGACCTCGGCATACAGGTCGAGCGCGCCGAAGCGATGCTGGTCCCACAGGTGCATGGAGGCCATTTCCGGGTAGCCGGTCACGTCGGGCGGGTCGTCGAAGATGCGGGTCGTCCGGCGGCCGACGGCGTACGGCGGCCAGCCGGGATCACCGTCGCCGGCGAACGCCGTCCAGTGCTCGCGCATCAGGTCGCCGAGGGCCACCGCGCTGGCGGCGGGCTCCGGGCCGAACAGCCTGTGCCCGAGGGATTCGTAGACGCCGAACACCAGCGGCACGTCGATCGCGTGGCAGGCGCCGAGGCCGCGGACCGCGGCGGGATACCGGACCTCGTACAGGAAGGTCCGGCCGCCCGCGGCCGCGTGGGCCTGGGCCAGGTGCAGGCTCGGCATCCGGAACAGCCAGTCCGAGTGCACGAGCTCGAACAGCGTCTCGGGGCCGGCGTCCGGGTATTCGCGCCGGTACTCCGCCTCGCCGCCGTCGGCCAGCGCGTTCAGGGCCTGGCTGGCCTGCTCGGCGGTCACCTTCCCGCGGAGCCCGTAGATCTCGGTGAACAGCCGGTATTCGTCCCGGGTGTGCCCGGCGATCAGGTCGACGCCGCGCGCCGCGCCCTCGGCCACCGCACGCCACGGCACGACGGACAGCACCTCGCCGTCGATCACCGGCGAGAACGGCGTGGGGGTGAGCGCGACCCGTCCCCACCGGCCGGGGTAGTCGCCGGGCCGCACCGTGTCGGCGGCGGCGGCCAGCCGGGCGGGTTCGGCGGCCTTGAAGGCCTCCGCGGTGGCCGGCAGTCCGGCCTGCTCGGCGATCGCGGCGGTCACGTCGGCGGCCAGGGCGGGTGAGAAGAACGTGCCGGGCACGCTCTGCGCGATCGCCCGGCGGAACAGCCCGGCCGCAGCCGGCATGACCAGCAGGGCCGCGATCGCCCCGGCCCCGGACGACTCGCCGAACACGGTCACCCGGTCCGGGTCGCCGCCGAACGCCGCGATGTTCTCCCGGACCCAGCGCAGCGCCGCGACCTGGTCCAGCAGCGCGCGGTTGGCCGGCACGCCGGGCAGGTAGGCGTAGCCCTCCACGCCGACCCGGTGGTTGAACGTGACCAGCACGACGCCGCGGCGGGCCAGCGGCGTGCCGTCGTAGCCGGGCAGGCTGGACGCCCCGGACCGGTACGCGCCGCCGTAGATCCACACCATGACCGGCAGCGCGGCCGCGCCCGGGTCGGGCGTGAACACGTTGACGGTGAGCCAGTCGTCGGGGTCGCTGCCGGGCGGGGGCGGCGGGGCCGGGGTCAGCGCGTAGGCCGACTGCGGCGGCGCCGGGCCGAACGCGGCCGCCTCCCTTATGCCGTCCCAGGGTGCGGCCGGGCGCGGAGCGGCGAACCGCAGGTCACCGACGGGCGGCTCGGCGAACGGGATGCCGAGGAAGGCGGCGACGCCGGTCTCGGCGGTCCTGCGGCCGCGGACCAGGCCGCTGGCGGTGCGGACGACGGGCTCGGTGGCGTCCATGCGCGCACCCCTTCTGCCGGGGCGGGCGCTTCCGGTCTGTCCGCATGCGCCCGCAGTACAGTCAACCGCATGACGGGCGGTGTGTTGCGGAAGGACGAGCAGTACGAGGGCGAACACTTCGATGACGTGGTGTTCGACGAGGTCGCCGCGGGGAACTGCCTGTTCCTTGAGTGCTCGTTCGTGAACACCTCTTTTGGGGACTGCGCGCTGCGCAGGTGCCGGTTCACCGACGTCACGATGCGGGAGACCCGGGTCGTGGGCACCGACCTGGCCGAAACCGGCTGGCAGGACGTGACCCTGACCGGCTGCTCGCTGGCCGGAGTGCAGGCCTTCTCGGGCGCGTGGCGGCGGGTGGTGTTCCGCGATAGCAAGCTGGACTCGGTGAACTTCCGCGACGGCGCGCTCACCGACGTGACCTTCGAGAACTGCCTGCTGCGCGACCCGGACTTCGGTTCGGCCAGGCTGACCCGGGTCAGCTTTCCCGGCTGCACCCTTACCGGCGCGGACTTCACGAAGGCGACCTGCACGGACGTGGACCTGCGCGGCGCCTCGCTCGGCATCACCGGCGGTCTCGGGTCGCTGGGCGGCACGACCATCGACAGCGTCCAGCTCGTGGGCCTGGCCCCGCAGCTCGCGCACCATCTCGGCATCAAGGTGGCTGACTGACCGCCCGGGCTGCGCGCGGTGACCGGGATCAGACGGTGACCTGGTACCAGGTCGCCCCGGCGTCCGAGGTGAGGAACAGCTGGCCGGGCCGCGCAGTGGCGTTGCCGTCGCTGTCAGCGGGGCCGTGGATCACCACGCCGTCGGTGTCGGTGGTGAAGCCGAGATCGGCCCAGCCCGCCCCGCCGTCGTACTGCTCGTTCACGGTCCGCCAGCTGGTTCCGGCGTCGCCCGAGTAGAACAGCCAGCTCGCCGCGCTCGCGGTGGCGATGGCCAGCTGGCTCGTGGTGGTGGCGGCGATCGTGCCGCCGTCCCCGGCCGGGCTCGGCACGCCGGCCGCGGACCAGTGCGCGCCGTCGTCGCCGCTGACGTACACCTGCTTGATCGTGTGCCCGGTATAGGCACCGCCGGTGCACAGCATGGCCAGCCCGTCCGCGGAGGTCACCGCCAGCGACGGGGCCAGGGTGTGCGCCGGGCACGCTATGGAGTTCAGGCTGCGGGTAAGCCCGCCGTCGCTGGTCACGAGCACGTACGGGCCCGCAACCACCACCGCGGCGACTCCGGCCTGGGTGGCGATCAGGTCATCCGGGTCGATCAGGCTGGTGACGGCGCCGTTCGAGACGGCGTCCCATCCGCCGCCAGCCAGCGGCAGGCGCACCAGGGCGCCGTACTGCCCGCAGCCGCCGCCCGGCGTGCACCGCGCGATGAGGGCGAGCACCTGGCCCTTCACGATGGCCAGGGACAGGACGTCGCCGGGCGGCGCGGTGGCGCGGGTCCAGTGCCGCGCGCCGTCGGTGGTCTCCCACAGCCCGTCGCCGAACACGAACCCTTGCTCGGGGGTGGCGAAGCGGATGCCCCACACCGCGGGCGCGTTCGTCAGGCCCGCCTGTCCCACCGGTACGGGCGGGGCGGGCAGGGCCGTCCAGCTCGCGCCCCGGTCCGCGGTGCGGGCGATGAAGGTGCACGGCCTTCGTGAGCAGGGGGCGGTGCCGAGGACGAACGCCTGGTCGGGCGACACGAACGTGACCGAGGTGGCGGCGAAGCCCCTCGGGCACCGGCGTGGCCGGGCTGCTGCCCGTAGGGCCGGCTGAGGCCGAGGCTTGCTGGGAAGGAATTGATGCCGAACGGATCGGGGTGCTTGCTCCCGGAACGCCCGAGCTGCGGGAGGCCGGCGTCCCCGCGGTGCGGACCTCGCACGCCGTCGTGGCGAGCAGCAGTCCGATGAGCGCTCCTGCGGCCAGCAGCCGCGGCCGAGATGCCACCATGTCGCACCATCCCTCTGCCTTTACGTACTGAGACGATGCAGCGGCGGGACGGTTGGCGCGGCTTTTCTTCAGATCGCCTGGACGGCGTGGGCGAAGGCGTCGCTGCGGTCCCGGTAGTCCCGGAACCGCCCGAAGCTCGGCGCCGCGGGTGACAGCAGGACCACCCCGTCCGGCTGGGCCCAGCCGAACCCGGCGGCGACGGCCGCCGCCAGGTCGGGACAGTCCCTGGCGCCCGCGAACGCGCGGGACGTGTTCGTGCTCGCGGCCTGCTCGACCTGGGCGCGGATGCGGGGCCCGCTCTCCGGGATGGTCAGGGCCAGGGTCGGCGCGGCCCTGCCGACCAGGCCCGCGGCCAGCGGCGCGTAGTCGATCCCCCGGTCGTGCCCGCCCACGATCAGCGCGACCCGGCGGCCGTCGAACGCGTCCAGCGCGGCGAGCGTGGGCAGCACGTTGGTGGACAGGCTGTCGTCGACGAAGGTGACCCCGGCGACCGTCCGGATCGCGGTGAGCCGGCTGGGCAGCGGCCGGTAGCCTCCGGCCGCGGCCCGGAGCCTGCCGTCGTCGGCGGCGCCGGGGACGCCCATGGCGATCATGCAGCGCCTGGCGATCAGCGCGTTGCGCCGGTTGTGCCGGCCGAGCAGGCCGAGCGGCTCCATCCAGTCCGCGGCCGGGTCATCGTCCGCGCACACCCACTCCACCCGCGGCCCGAGCAGGCCCTCGCGCTGCCGCAGCAGGTCGCTGTCGCCGTCGGCGACGGTGAGTTCGGCTCCCGGCTGCGAGCACACGGACAGCTTGTCCCGGTAGTACTGCTCCACTCCCCCGTGCCAGTCGAGGTGATCCGGGTGCAGCGAGGTGACCGCGACCACGGGCGGCGCGGCGGGCAGGTCGGTGGCCTGGTAGCTGGACACCTCGATGACCCAGTAGTCGAAGTCGCCCTCGGTGGCCGGGTCATAGGGCACGACGCCGATGTTGCCGCCGACCAGGCACCGGTAGCCGAGCCCGGTGAGCAGGTGCCCGGTGACCGAGGCGGTGGTGCTCTTGCCCTTGGTGCCGGTCACGCACAGGATGCGCCTTTGCTCGGCGCCGCTGAACTGGGCGAGCCACAGGCCCAGGCCGCCGACCACCGGGATGCCCATCCCGGTGAGCTGGCTCACCTCGGGGCGGTAGCGGCTCAGGCCGGGGGTCTTCACCACGACATCGCACCGCTCGCAGGGCGGCCAGCCCGCCGTCGGCGGTGGCGAGCACCTCGGGCAGGCCGGGCTCGGACTCGGCCGGGGGGTGGTCGTCGACCAGGACCGGCTCGACGCCCAGCGTGCGCAGCTTGCGCAGGTTCGCGTGGCCCTCACGGCCGAGGCCCCACACGCCGACCCTGGCGCCGGCCAGGTCGGCCCAGGACAGCTTCGGGCGGTCGGTGGTCACCGGTATCCGGCCGGGATGAAGTTCTCGCCGACCGGCCGGAGCATGGCGGCGATCTCCGCCTCGGACGGCCCGTCGGGCCACCCGGCGACTTGCGCGGCGAGCCGCTTGAGCAGGCCGGCGCCGGCGCGGTCGTCACGCTGCGCGGCGAGCAGGACCGCGGCGCGGCACTCGTTGACCTCGCCGACGCACTCGAACGGCTTGCGGCCCGCGCCGAGCAGCGCCAGGAACTTCCCGGCCAGGCCCGGATCGTCCAGCGGCTCGCCGGTCTGCGCGAAGATCCGCCGCAGGTCCGCGGCGGGGATGAACGGGGCCAGGATCAGGTCGATGAAGCAGCACTTGTCGCACCGCCCGCACCAGTGGTCAAAACGGCGGGCCGGGTCGCTGTAGAACGCCTTGTTGCAGCTCCGGAACGAGCCGTGGTAGGCCTCCAGGGCCGCGAACTCCCGGCCCACCCACAGCTCGGTGCGGTCCCGCAGCCAGGAGAAGTACTGCGGCATGGGCGCCGGGCTATCCGCCAGCACGCCGCGGAAGGCCGCCTCGAACGCGTCGCCCTTGGAGTACTGGTGGTTCACCGGGCGGCCGTCGTGCTCCAGGGTGGGGATGGACGCCGACCACTCGTTCGACATGACGACCGCGTCCCGGCCGGTGAGCACCGCGGCCAGCACGGCGATCGCGGACAGGATCCCGGTCACCGGCACGTGCCCGTTGAGGAAGCCGAGCTCGGCCGAGCGCAGCAGCTGCGGATCGATCTCCCGCTCGGCCCGGATGATCGGCAGCCCGGTCACCGCGGCCGGCGCCTCGATCGCCTCGAACCGGTCGGCCGGCCGGTTCACCACGAACAGCGCGGCATCGGCGAGCCTGCGGACCCGCTCCACCACCACGATCGAGTCGATCCCGCCGCCGAACGGGACCAGCGCCCGGCGGGGAACGGGGGGGCGGGTAGCCCTTCCCAAGGGGGGTCTGGGGGGATGGGTCCCCCCAGAAGGGCGAGCGGGGGGATCCCGGCGCCGCGTACAGCCTCGATGCGGAGATCGGTCAGGTCCAGGGCGTTGCGGTAGGCGAACTCGCCCAGGCCCTGAAGGTAGAACTCGCGGAGGAAGGCCAGCTCGGCGTCGGTCAGCGCGGTCGGGCCGAGGTCGATGACCGGGGGCGCGGCGGTCTTGTAGTAGGACACGCCCGCCAGCAGGAACACCAGCCGTGCCGCGGCCCGCGCCTCCTCGGTACGCCAGCCCGGCCCGGGCGCCATCGCGACGCGCTCGGCGAACTCCCGCCCGTCCAGCGAGTAACGGCAGGTCAGCACCCCGCGCTCGGCGTCGGCGGCGAAGCCTTCGTAGCGGAAGACGCGCCCGCGATCCGGGGAGTGTGGCATCGCGGTCACGTCCACGGGTTCTGGCCGGGGGCGCGCAGGCGGGCGGCGAGGGCCAGGCGGCCGCAGGGGCGGGCTACGCGGTCACTGAAGAAGTGGCCGGGGCCGGCGGGGGTTGCGGGGCCGGTGGCGAGGTTGGTGATGTTGATCTGGGTGGCGGGGATGCCGGACCGGCGGAGGGCGTGGCGGTTGGCGGCCCATAGGTCGAGGAGCCAGCGGCCGGGTATGGCGTCGGGGCGGATGAATTCATCCGCGGCCGGACCGAAGGCCCGGGTGACAGCCTGGTGGACGTCGGGGCCGACCTGGTAGCGGGCGGGAGCGATGGCGGGGCCGACGCCGGCGAGGATGTCTGACGGGTCAGAGCCCAGGGATTGCATCGTGGCCACCGCCGCCGCCGTCACGCCGGCGACGGTGCCTCGCCAGCCCGCGTGCACGCAGGCCAGCACGCCGGCCACCGGGTCGTGCAGGACGATGGGCACGCAGTCCGCGGTCAAGATGGCGAGAACCACCTCAGGAGACGTGGTGACCAGCGCGTCCGTGTCGGCGATCGCGTCGTCCAGGCGGAAGGCGCCGCTCCCCCGGTCGGCCTCGCCGACCACCCGCACCCCGGCGCCGTGCACCTGGCGGGCGAAGACGAACGCGCCGGGGTCGACGCTCAGGCTGGCCGCGAGCCTTCGCCGGTTCTCCAGGACGGCGGCCGGGTCGTCACCGACGCTCAGGCTCAGGTTCAGCGTCGCGTAGGGCCCGGACGACACTCCCCCGTCCCGGGCGGTGACCGCCGCGTCCGCCCCGGAGGCGTCCAGGGCCGGCCAGGTCAGCAGGCGCAGGGCTCCGGCCGTGCGGATGCTGGCGGGGAGGGCGCGGTCCGGAAGCGGACGGGCGTGGGTGGTCATCCCGTGCGATCTTAGTGGCTCGGCGCCTGCTACTTCGGACGGTGCCGGATGAGGGCACCCTTCGGGAACGGCCGGTGCTTACCGGGCGCGGGAGGAATCTGAGGCCGGAAGGGCAGATCCCTCAGTCACACCCGCAGCCTGTCCAGGGGTCTGACCGGGATGGTGCACGAAGCCGAGGGTCCGGGCGGCCGCGCTCTGCACCGCGATCACGAAGCACACTCGGTCCGGGCCGCGGCTGGGGAACGGCGCGTTGGTGTACTTGAGCGAGATCTGGTCCATGTACCGGCAGCCCTCGTCGGGGCGTACCTCCACCACCCGGCCCTGGATCGCGGCCATCCGGTACGGATTGGCCATGTCCGTGACCGACAGGGCGACCCTGGGATCACGGCGCATGTCCTTGGCCTTCCAGATCGCGTCGGACGTGCACACCAGGATGTGATCGTCTTCGAGCCCGACCCACACCACCCAGTTCCGGGGCGAGCCATCCGCCCGCAGCGTCGACAGGTGCACGTAGTTGGGGGCGTCGAGAAGACTGCGGACATCAGCTGGAATCGGAATCGCCATGATCTGCTCCTTCGCCGTGGCGGTGGCGCTGGTAGTGGCGGGCGGCGCGGACGCGGTTGCCGCAGGCGGCGGAACACCATTCACGGCGGGGATGGTCGCGGACGAAGTACAGCACGCAGCCGGGGGCGTAGCAGGCCCGCAGCGTGATCCCGTCCAGGCCGGTCAGCAGCCCGACGGCCTGGGACGCGATCGATGACAGCGCCCGCCGGGCGGGGGTGGCGCCTCCGCCCGCCGCCGCGTGCAGGTCGCCGCCGTGGTAGACGAGCTCGGGCCAGGTGGGGGCCTGCGCGGCGGCGCGGTTGACCTCGGCGACCGCCTGGACGACGCCGGCGGTGGCGGACGCGGCGGCGATCCGGGTATCGCCGGTGACCAGCGCGGCGAGGCGGCGCAGCGCGTCACGCAGCGCCCGGAAGCGGTCGAGGTCGCCGGGGCCTGGATCGGGCTGGTCAAGGCCGGGGTGAGTCGCGGCCAGCCAGGCGCGCAGGTCGCCGGTCGTGGTCAGCGCGTCGTACACGCCGGATCGGTCGGCCCAGACGGTGTTCATCAAGCGGACCGGCAACGGCTCGCCGGGCAGCACGAGCGTACGCGCGCCGCCGGCCGGCGTGATGTCTCCCTGCGCGTTCACAATCTAACGGTATCATCTGCTTGCATGCGTTAGATATCCAGGTTACAGTCTCTAACGGCAAGAAGGATCGTTAGCGTTAGAGGACACCTCGGAGGAACCGTGTACGTAGCGGGCTTGTGGCGGTACCCGGTCAAGTCACTGGCCGGGGAGGCCCTCACCGCCGCGCAGCTCACCGGCGACGGGATCAGCGGGGACCGGATCGTGCACGTCGTCGGCCCGCACGGCCCGCTCACCGGCCGCACCCGCCACGGCCTGCTCACCGTGCCGGCGGTCACCGGCCCGGACGGCGTCCCGCGGGTGGCCGGCCACCGGTGGGACACCCCGCAGGCGGCCCTGGCGGTACGCGCCGCCGCCGGGCCGCACGCCCGGCTGGCGGCCTACCGCGGGCCGGAACGCTTCGACATCCTGAACCTGCTCGTGGCCACCGACGGGGCCGTCGCCGAGTTCGGCGCCGACGCGCGCCGGCTCCGGCCCAACCTGCTCATCGGCGACGTGCCCGCGGACGCCGAACGCCACTGGCCCGGCCACGCCCTGGTCATCGGGGACGCCGTCATCGGGATCGAATCCGTGCGGCAGCGCTGCATCGTCACCTCCATCGATCCTGATACCGGCGCCCAGGACCTGGCGGTGTTCCGCCGCATCCGGCAGCGGTTCGGCAACCAGCTTGCCCTCAACGCCTGGGTCATCCGGCCGGGCACCGTCGGTCTCGGCGACCCGGTGAGCATCCATCCCACCGCCTCGCGGCCCGGGCACGCCGGCGGCTGGATCCTGGGCGCTCCCTACCGCACGGCAGAGACCACGCTGCGGTAAGGACCGGGCGCGGGCGGCGAAGGACTCGGCTTGGCGCAGGACGCGCAGGATGTTGCCGCGGGCCAGGGCGGCGCAGTCGGACTTGGTCCAGCCGCGGGCCAGGAGCTCGGCGAACAGGGCCGGGTAGGTGGACACGTCCTCCAGGCCGACGGTGACGTCGGGGGTGCCGTCGAAGTCGCCGCCCAGGCCCACGTGCTCGACGCCCGCGACCCGGCGGACGTGCTCGATGTGGTCGGCGACCTGGGACGGCGTCGCCTTGGGCTGCGGGTGGGCGGCCTCCCACTCGGGCTTGATGCTGAACAGCTGGGCGAAGTCCCTGGGATCCAGGCCGCGGCGGACGGCCTCGGCCCGCAGGCCGGCCAGCCAGTCCGCGCACTCCTGGGACACGAAGGCGGGCACGAACGTGACCATGCAGACGCCGCCGTTGCCGGGCAGCCGGGCCAGCACGTCGTCGGGCACGTTGCGCGGGTGGTCGCAGACCGCGCGGGCGCTGGAGTGCGAGAAGATCACCGGGGCCTCGGCGGTCTCCAGCGCGTCGTGCATGGTGTCCGGGGACACGTGCGACAGGTCGACGAGCATTCCGATCCGCTGCATCTCCCGGACCACGTCCCGGCCGAAATCGGTCAGGCCGCCGGCCGCCTTCTCGTCGGTGGCCGAGTCGGCCCAGCCCACGTTGGCGTTGTGGGTCAGCGTCAGGTACCGGACGCCGAGCGCGTGCAGCATGCGCAGCACGCCGAGGGAGCCCGCGATGGCGTGGCCGCCCTCGGCGCCGAGCAGCGAGGCCACCCGGCCGGAGGCGAAGATCCGCTCCACGTCGGCGGCGGTCAGCGCCAGTTCCAGGGCCTGCGGGTAGGCGGCGATCATCCGGCGGGTCAGGTCGATCTGCTCGAGCACCGTGGCCACGGCGGCCTCCCCGGCCAGCGTGGCCGGGACGAAGACCGACCAGAACTGGGCGCCCACCCCGCCGGCCTTCAGCCTGGGCAGGTCGGTGTGGGTGCCGTCGACCGGTTCGGCCAGGTTGACGGCGGCCAGGCCGCCGCGCTTGCGCAGCTCCCAGGGCAGGTCGTTGTGCCCGTCGATCAGCGGGAACCGCCGGAGCAGGTCCCGGGCCGCCGGGTCAAGCTCGCTCACCCCGCCAGCCTAGGCGGGCACGAAAGGTACGGGAACGACGCACCGGTGCCCGTTCGGAATAAAAAAAATGATTGAGGGGATGGCGGTCCGTCCGGCCGATCGGTGATTTGTGCCTGTTCATGCTGGTTAGCGGGGTTACGCTAATGACGGCGAGGGACGATGGGCGGTGCGCGATGGGCCTGGTCCGATGACGGCACACTGGGCGCCATCTCGCCACGTCGCGCTCGACGGCGCGGTGAACGTGCGGGACATCGGCGGCTACCGGAGCACCTACGAGCTCGAGGTGCTGCGCGGCAGGCTGTTCCGCGGCGACTCGCTGAGCCAGCTCTCCGACGCCGACGTGGCGCGGCTCGACGGGCTCGGGCTGCGGACCGTCATCGACTTCAGGACGCCGGGCGAGATCCTGCTCAGCGGCTCGGACCGGCTGCCGTACGGGGTCGAGTTCGCCAGCCTGCCGGTGACCGGCGGCGACCTCGGGGCGGTCTACGAGCTGATCGCCGGCGGCGACCACGAGCGGCAGCGGCGCGAACTCGGTGACGGGCAGGCGGCTTCGCTCATGGTGGAGATCAACCGCGGGTTCGTGGCGGACGCGAGGCAGCGGGAGGCGTTCGGCACCGCGCTGCGGCTGGTGTGCGCGCCGGGGCGGCTGCCCCTGCTGTACCACTGCTCGAGCGGGAAGGACCGCGCGGGGTGGATGACCGCCATCGTGCTCACCGCGCTGGGCGTGCCGCGTGAGCTGGTGCTGCGGGACTACCTGCTGTCCAACGACTTCCACCGCACCGGGTACCAGAAGCTGCGGCTGGACCTGATCAAGACCGGGATCGTGGCCGATCCGGAGCTGCTGCGGCCGATCATGGAGCAGAGCGCCACCTACCTGGGCGCGGCGTTCGAGGAGGCGGACCGGAGGTACCGGTCGTTCGGGCGGTTCCTGACGCGCGGGCTCGACGTCGGCGACGCCGCGGTGGGCGAGCTGCGGCGCGGGCTGCTCGGTGACCTGATGCCTCGCGAGCCGGTGCCGTTAGCTGGCGCTGCCGTTAGCTAGCGCTGCCGTTAGCTTTCGCCTTGTGTCAGCCCTTGCGGCGCCGCGGGCCGAGGCGGCGCACGAAGAACCAGGTGAGCAGCACGAAGAGCAGGCCCAGCCCGATCATGACGCCCATGTCGGTCAGCCACTGCGATGAGGTATGGAGCCACAGCGCGTCTGGCTTGCCGGCCTGGATCGGGCTGGTGTTGTTGAGGTCCGCGGTCGAGGCGACCGCGCCGAACCCCCAGCGGGCCGGCGCGATCGCGGTGACCGGGAAGTACAGCCCTACCGGAACGCCGCCGGACAAGATGACCTGGAACATGACGGCCAGGACCAGGAAGGGCATCGCCTTCTCCGACGTGCTCACCAGAGCCGATATCAGCAGCCCGAGGCACATCGAGGTGAGGGAGAGCACGGCGATGCCGATCAGCAGCTCGGCCAGCGGCGCGTGGGTCAGGAAGGACCCGGTCTTCGGCAGCGGCCAGAGCGCCACGCCCAGCAGGACCAGGACGAACGACTGCACGATGCTGATGACGCCGAGTACCAGCAGCTTGGAGGACAGGTAGGCGCCGGAGGATAGACCTGCCGCCCGTTCCCTGGTGTAGATCACGCGTTCCTTGACCAGTTCCCTGATCGAAAGCGCGGATCCGGCCAGGCAGGCGCAGATGGTCAGCATCAGGAGCACGATGCTCCCGTTCGGCTGTAGGGTCCCTTTCGGGTTGTATCCCGGCGCCAGCAAGCCCTGCAGACCCAGGCTGTTACCGACGTAGTAGATCAGCCCGCCGAGGATGATGGGCAGCAGGCCCATGAAGATCAGGTAGCCGCGGTCCGACGCGATCACCCGCACGTACCGCCGGGTCAGCGTGCGGAACTGCCGTAGCCCGCCGCTCGGCTGGGGCGCCGTCCCGGCAATGTCGTCACCCTGGGCGCCGGGCTCGTGCTTCGGGCGCTGGCCCAGCACGTACTGGGCGTGGGCAGGCGACGCGGCGTACTCGGCGGCCCAGTCGCGGTCCGGGTACCGCTCGAAGGCCTGGAACACCTCGGCCCAGCCGGTCAGGCCGAAGTAGTCGAGGCCCTCGTCGGGCGGGCCGTAGTAGGCGACCTTCCCGCCGGGGACCAGGACCAGCAGCCGGTCGCAGGCGTCCAGGTGGGCCACGCTGTGCGTGACCACGATGACCGTCCGGCCGTCGTGGGCCAGGTCGCGCATCTGCTCCATGACGGACTTGTCCAGGCCGGGATCCAGGCCCGAGGTCGGCTCGTCGAGGAACAGCAGGGACGGCTTGGTCAGCAGTTCCTGCGCGACGTTGACCCGCTTGAGCTGGCCGCCGGACAGCCGGTCCGCGCGGGTGTTGGCGTGCTTGGAAAGGCCGAGCTCGGACATCACCTCGTCGACCCGGGCGTCCCGCTCGGACGCCTCGGTGTCCGCGGGGAAGCGGAGCTCGGCCGAGTACTGCAGCGCGCGGCGGGCGGTCAGCTGGGTGTGCAGGACGCTCTCCTGCGGGACCAGGCCGATGCGGTACCTGAGCTCGGCGTAGTGCTGGTACAGGTCCCGGTTGTCGTACAGCACGGTGCCGGTGTCCGCGGGGCGCATCCCGGTCAGCGCGCCGAGCAGGGTCGACTTGCCCGCGCCGCTGGGGCCGATGACGCCGAGCAGGCACTTCTCGGGGATCGGGAACGTCACGCGGTCCAGCAGCACCTTGCCGCCTGACACCCGGACGACCAGGTCCTGCGCGCTGAAGGTGACCAGGCCGTCGTCGACGAACTGCCTCAGCTCGCCGCCGACCAGCCGGAACGTCGAGTGCCCGATGCTGACGATGTCCTCGTCGCTCAGCACCGCGGAGGAAACTCTCCGGCCGTTTACGTAGGTGCCGTTGTGGCTGCCGAGATCGACAATCTCGTACGTTCCGCCGGGCGATTTGCGCAATTCGGCGTGATGGCGCGAAACGTCCAGATCGGAAAGGACGAGGTCATTATCGGGCACCCGGCCGATGCGCATGGCCTTGGCGGGCAGCGGCATCCGGGCGGTGGGGCGGATATCGACGCTGGGGAGGGCCTCGGGGGCCGCGGCGGCCTGCTGCGCCGGGGGCTGGTACGGAGGGGGCTTGGGGGGTTGGTATCCAGAGGGCTGCGGGGGCTGGTAGGCGGGCGGGGCTGCGGGGCGCGGCGGGGCTGCGGGGCGCGGCGGGCTGCGGGTGCGGGTGCGGCCGCGGCTGACGCGTCGCGGAGGGCGGCTGGCTCGGCGGGGCGGACCGGCTCCATGGGGACGACCGGGGTGACCGGCCGGGCGGCCGCGGGCGGTGTGCGCGGGGCGGCGGAGTCGGGGGCATCCCTGCGCATGGGCGCGGCAGGCGCGTCGCGGAAGGCGGCTGGGGCGGCGGGGGCGTCGCGGAGGACGGCTGGGGCGGCGGGGGCCGCGGGGCGGCAGCCGCGGCGGGCTGGAGTATGCAGCGGAGCACGGGGCCGTCCTCGGAGTTGCCCAGCCGCACCACGCAGTCGCCGCTGACCGGGATCCGGTCGACGCGCTGCAGTCCGAGGAAGGTCCCGTTGGTGCTGCCGACGTCCTCCAGCACCCATCCGTCACCGTCGTTCCGCAGGACCCCGTGCCGCCACGAGACGCGCGAGTCGGCCACCACGATGTCGGACTTGGGGTCCCGGCCGATCCGGTAGGTGGTCCCGGCCTGCAGCGTGTGGTCCGAGCGCCGCGTGCGGACCACGAGGGCGGGCGCGGCGGTTCCGGGTCCGGCCTGCGGCGGTCCGGCCTGCGGCGGTGCGGCCCTGCGGTGATGGGCCCTGCGGCGGTGCGGCCTCGGCCAGCCCAGCCGGCGCGAACGCGGCGGGACCTGGACTTATTGATCCGGCCTGCGGCGGCTGCTGGCCAGGCCAATCGGAATGCTCGGGTGGCATGTCTCAGAGTGTAGAGCCGGCTGCCGTAAACGGGAATCGGCTGAACCATTCCGGTTGACGGGTGCGTTTTGGCATATTGAATCGCGGACACCCTTGATACTGGAACATCCGGCAAATCGACCGAGCCACACGTGAGCTCTACGCGACATGTGACTCAACGTCATCCACCATTACTTAGCGGCACCGCAGGGGTGGGAAAGATGGTCCTCGTGGATACGCATCGTGAGGATGTGGCTACTTTGGTCTCGACGCTGGCAGGCCCGCGATGAGCAACGAACCGACCCGGCCGCTGCCCGAATGGTGGGACGCCCAGGGGCCTCCCAGCCTCCCGGGCCTCCCGGACCGTCCGGACCGGCGCCGGTGATACGCAGGCGGCGCCGCAGAGGGCCGATCATCGCGCTCATCACGGTGGTCGTGATCCTGGTCATCCTGGTGATCGGGGACCGGGTGGCCAACGCCTACACCGAGAACCAGATGGCCAGCCAGTTCCAGACATCGGTGGGGCTGTCCAGCAAGCCGCACGTCACCATCCAGGGGTTCCCGTTCCTGACCCAGCTGATCGGCCGCGACTTCCACACCGTCGACATCACGGCGACCAACGAGACGATCACGGCGAGCAGCCTCGGCTCGGGCGCACTCGAGATCGCGAGCATGAACGCCACCCTGCACGGGATGCACATCCACGGGTTCAAAAGCGCCACGGTGGACCAGTTCAACGCCACCGTGCTGGTCACGCTCACCGCGCTGGGCAACGTGGGCGGCATCCCGTCGGGCATCACGCTGACCCCCGACGGGGCGAACCAGATCAAGGCGACCGTTGACGTCGCCGGCTTGTTCAGCGACTCGGCCGTGGCCCAGGTCACCCAGACCGGACCGAACCAGATCAACGTGCACGTCGTTGACGCGGGCGGGATACCGGCGGACGTTCTGGGCAACCTGGCGGACTTCAGCGTGAGCCTGCCCAAGCTGCCCGCCGGCGTCACCATCCAGAGCGTCAGCGTGACCCAGCAAGGCCTGCAGGTCACCATCATCGGCCAGAACACCAACCTCAGCCAGTAGCCGGGGTGTGATTTTCCGGCGCTCGGCTCGGCGCTCGGCGCGATGGGCCCGGCGCGCGCTGGGCTCGGCGCTCGGCGCTCGGCGTTCGGCTGGCAGGCAGGCGGGCGATTTTTAGCGCGATTTTTGGCGCCGCGAGCCCGTACCAGGATGAACTCGTGTCAACTTAGAGTTACATTAATGGTACGGACAGTAGCTAGCGCGAACGCGGAGGCCGATATGCCCGGTGCGTCCTTTACTGTCGCCGCCCCGCCGGAGCCGCGGAGCGCGGTCCAGGCGACACCCGCGGCTGCGACCCGCACGTTCGCCCGGCGCGCCGAGGAGGTTCCCGCTGCCCGGCGGTTCGTCAGGAATGTCCTGGCCGACCATCCGGCCGCTTTCGACGCCGAGCTGCTGACCTGCGAACTCGTGACCAACGCGGTCCAGCACGCCATGGACGCGGGGCGGGTGACCGTGGGGGTGTTCTGTCGGGGCACGGTGGTGCATATCGACGTCATCGACGACGGGCGCGCCGGGCTGCCGCACTGGCGCGAAGCCGGCGGGCACGACGAAACCGGCCGCGGATTCCAGCTCGTCAACGAGATCGCGGAGCGCTGGGGGTTCCTCCGCGAGCGCGCCGGCACCTGCGTGTGGTTCGAGATCGCCCCGCCGCCCTGAGTCCGTCGCGGGCCGAGGGAGCCTCGGGTTGCGGTGACGACCTGGACTCGGCCGTCGCTTGCGCGGACCACCCGGCTGGGGCGGGTGGGCGGTGGGCGCGCTCGGTAGCGGGATAGGCTCACGGCTAATGCCAGCTACGTGTGTGTTCTGCGCCATCATCCGCGGCGAAGAGAAGGCCGCGATCATCCTCGAGACGGAACGGCTGATCGCGTTCCTCGATCACCGGCCGCTGTTCCGGGGGCATACCCTGCTCGTGCCGAAGCTGCACGTGCGCCTGCTCAGCGACCTGCCCGTCGATCAGGTACCGGAGTTCTTCCGTACCGCTCAGCGGCTCGAGCGCGGGGTCGAGGACGGTTTGGGCGCCGACGGCTCGATGATCCTGATCAACAATGTGGTCAGCCAGTCGGTGCCGCACCTGCACCTGCACGTCATCCCCAGAAACTTCAAGGATGGCCTGCGGTTCTGGCTCGGGCCGCGGCATTCCTACGACGCCGCGGAACCGGCCGAGGCCTACGCGGACCGGATCCGCGCCGCGCTCCCGCCGGAGTAGCGTCCCGGGGGCCCTCACAGGGACGCGGCCACCACTGGCCCCTTCGGTCCCATTTGTGTGGTTGTTTAGGGTTTCGTGGTGGATTAGGGGGACCCGGGTACACCCGATCAACCATGAAGCCCGGATCAACCACGATTTTGGGGAAAGTGTCAGCGCTTGAGGCGAGTCGGGATTTGCTGCCTGCCGCGAGTGGGTGGTGACAGGTACCGTGGGACCCAGGCACCTCTGTTCTTCACTCCCCCTGCCGTGCCACGCCCGGAGAGGTCTTCATGCCCGCCGATCCGAACCGCTTCGCACGTGACTTGTTCGCTCCGCTGCCCGCCAGGTACGACCTGCTGGCCGAGATCCTCTCGTTTGGACAGAACGGACGGTGGCGGTCGGCAATGGTCGACCGTGTGGTTCCGGTGAATGGGGGCGGGGGCGGGGGCGGAGTCGTCCTTGACGTCGCTTCGGGGACGGCCGGGGTGGCGCTGCAGCTGGCGGCGCGCGGCGGTGGGGGCAACGGTGTCACCGATGGGGGCAACGGGACGGCTGAGGGCGCGGAGGGCGCGGGACGGCGCGCGGTCGCGGGCGAGGAGGGGCGCGCGGCGCGGGCGAAGAGGGGCGCGCGGTCGCGGGCGGGGGAGGGGCGCGCGGGCGGGGAGGGGCGGGGGGTCACGGTGGTGGGGGTGGACCTGACCGAGGAGATGCTGCGGGAGGGGCGGCGGCGGGTGGCGGCGGCGGGGAGGGCCGGGCAGGTCGGGCTGGTGGCCGGGCGGGCCGAGCAGCTGCCGTTTCCTGATGGGTATTTCGACGCGGTGACGTTTACCTATCTGCTGCGGTACGTGCGGGATCCGCAGGCGACGCTGGGCGAGCTGGCGCGGGTGCTCAAGCCGGGGGGGACCATGGCCAGCCTCGAGTTCTGCGTGCCGACGGGGGTGTGGCATCCGGCGTGGTGGGCGTATACCAGGCTGGTGCTGCCGGCGGGGGGGTGGCTGCTGGGCGGGCGAGAGTGGTTCCGGGTGGGGCGCTTCCTCGGGCCGAACATCTCCGGTCACTATCGCAGGTACCCGGTTTCCTGGACGGCCGAGGCGTGGCGGAAGGCGGGGTTCACCGACGTGGGCGCCCGGGTCATGAGCCTCGGCGGCGGGCTGGTCATGTGGGGCAAGCGTGCCGGCGCCTGAGCGGGGGGGCCCGGGGGGAGTCGTCCCTCCCGAGGAAACGCAGCGGCCGGCTTATTACGCGGCGCGGCCGGGGGGTTGGCGGGACTGGTGGACGCTGCTGCATCCGCCGTACACGGCGTGGCATCTGTCCTACACGGTGATTGGGGCGGCGCTCGCGCCGCGGGTGCAGACCAGCCGGCTAATCGCGACCGTGCTGGCCTTCTTCCTCGCGGTGGGGCTCGCGGCGCACGCACTCGACGAGCTGCGCGGCCGGCCGCTGCGCACCAGGATTCCCTCGCCCGTACTGGTCGCGGTGGTGGTCGCGGGGCTGGCGGGCGCGCTGGCGCTCGGGGTGGCCGGGGTGGCACGGGTCGGCTGGACGCTGATCCCGTTCATGGTGGCGGGCCCGATCCTGGTCATCGCGTATAACGCGGAGCTGTTCGGCGGGCTGATGCACACCGATTTCGGATTCGCCGCGGGCTGGGGGGCGTTCCCGGTGCTGACCGGCTACGTGGCGCAGGCCGGAACCCTGGCCCTGGCCCCGGTGCTGGCCGCGGTGGGCGCGTTCGCCCTGTCCGCGGCCCAGCGGCGGCTGAGCACCCCGGCCCGGAACATCCGGCGCCGCGCGCTGCGGGTCGAGGGCAGCATCACCTTTGGCGACGGCCGGACCGTACCCATCACCGCCGATGCGCTGACCGGGCCGCTCGAGGGGGCGCTGCGGGCCACGTCATGGGCCATCATCCTGCTCGCCGCCGCCCTGGCCGTGGCCCGGCTGACCGGATAGCCGCCTCGGCCCCGACCCGCGAGCGCCGAGAAGGTCGTCGGGGTTGGCCAGCTGGCATTCCGACAGCGACAGGCATCCGCACGCGATGCACCCGGTCAGGCGGTCCCGCAGATCCTTGAGCTGGCCGAGCCTACCTCAGGGGTACTTGAGGTTGCTAGCGCAGCATCCTATTGTCTCCCGACGAATTATGACAATCGGGCATGAATAATGCTTTTCGGGATTAAGGTGAGTCATCGGAAGTCCTGTCTGAACGTGCCGTCCGTGACCCATAATTGACACGAGCGCAGCCAGCGATGCCATCGGGAGACAACACATGACATCGGGCATGTCGGCGAAGGGCAGCGCCCTTGGGGCCAGCGACCCCGAGAGCGGTGTCCCTGCCAACCGTGCCCCGGCACCGCGGGCTCCCGCAACCTCGGGTAATGGCACCAGGCGAGGCCGCGGGGCCAAGGCCGCCGCCGATCTCCACGAGGGCCAGGGGGGTCACCGGGTCCAAGAGGGCCAGGGGGGCGGCGTCGCCGAGGCGACCTCGGCCTCCGGCAGCGCCGCCGAGAGCATGCTGCCCACACTGTCCTCCTCCGTGCGCACCGTCATTCTCGGCATCGATTATGACGGGCGCATCGTGCAGCACGACCGCAACGCGCCGCTGATCCTCGCGCGCCAGCCGGACGAATTGCTCGGCGCTCAGCTCAGCGACCTGACGGCGGGCGGCGCCCAGGGAAACTCCCACGGCGGCCGGTCATCCGATGGCGTCGCCGCGGTCAGCGGGCTGCTCGAGGCGATCCGGTCCGATCGCGAGGGCAGCGCGATGCTGACCATCGAGACCCGCGACGGGCGGCCGGCCGAGGCGGTGGTCACCGTCCACCCGATGCGCGCGGGCGGCACCAGCCTGGCCGCCCTGGCCCTGGTCCGCATCCCGGTGCCCCGGGCCGAGCGGTTCGTGGATCCCGGGATCATGCGCAAGCAGATGCTGGACGAGACCTTCACCAGGATCGGCGACACCCTGGACATCGAGCAGGTGGCCAGCGAGCTGCTCGACGCGCTTGTCCCGCACTTCTGCAACGCCGCTGACCTGCTCCTGCTGGAGAGCCTGGCGGGCAACGACGAGCTGCCCGCGCACGGGCCCGAGGGGTCGGCGCCGTTGCGCCGGATCGCGCTGTCCCACGACCGGAAGGACCCGGCCTGGGAGGCCGCGTTCCCCACCGGCGAGATCCTGCGCTACCCCGCCGAGTCGCCGTACTACCGGTGCATGGACACCGGCAAGCCGGTGCTGGAGGCCACGATCACCGGCGGCCGGGCCAGCGAGATCGCCAAGGCCTGGCGGCGCAAGCCGGTGGGCAAGCTGCTGTCCGGCGCCTCCATGCTGATGCTGCCGCTGGTCGCGCGCGGGACCATGCTGGGCTTCTTCGCCTGCACCAGGCAGGAGGGGTTCCGGCGGTTCGACCCGTATGACATCGAGATCGGCATGGACTTCGCGTCGCGCGCCGCGGTGTTCATCGACAACGCCCGGCGTTACAGCCGGGAGCACGCGACCGCGCTGACCCTGCAGCGGAGCATGCTGCCGACCGGTCTTTCCGCGCCGTCCTCGGTGGAGGTCAGGCACCGCTACCTGCCCGGCAGCAAGCTCATCGAGGTCGGCGGCGACTGGTACGAGTCGATCGCGCTGCCCGGCGGCCGGGTCGCCCTGGTGGTCGGTGACGTGGCCGGGCACGGCGTGCGGGCCGCGGTCACCATGGGCCGGCTGCGCACCGCCATCCACACCCTGGCCATGCTCGAGCTGCCGCCCGCCGAATCGCTGCAGCAGCTTGACGAGCTCATGCACACCCTGGGCGAGCGCGAACCGCACTTCGCGACCTGCGCGTACGCGGTCTACGACGCGGTCAGCGGGAACTGCGAGGTCGCCGTGGCCGGCCACCTGCCGCCGCTGCTCGTGCACCCGGACGGCAGCAACGAGCTGCTGGACGTGCCTCCGGCCCCGCCGCTCGGCATCGGCGACGGCGAGGTGGAGAGCCGCCAGTTCGAGATAGAGGACGGCAGCCTGTTCGTCCTGTACACCGACGGGCTGGTGGAGAACAAGGGCCAGGACATCAGCGACGGGCTGGCCCGGCTGCGCGGCATCTTCGGCCCCGGCTCGCCGACGCGGCCGCTCGAGGACCTGTGCAAGGCCACGCTGGACGGGGTGTACTCCGATGAGCAGCGCGACGACATCGCGCTGCTCATCGCCCGGCTGCGGCGGCTGCCCGAGGACAGCTACACCTCGTGGACGTTCGCGCCCAAGCTGACCTCGGTGCGCGAGGCGCGTTCGGTGCTCGCGGAGCCGATGAAGGGGTGGGGGCTCGAAGACCTGATCCCCACCACCGAGCTGCTGGTCTCCGAGCTGGTGACCAACGCGGTCAAGTACTCGCGCGGCCCCGTCACGCTGCGCTTGGTCAATGAGAAGGCGCTGGTCTGCGAGGTGCTGGACACCTCGGGGGCGCTGCCGAGGCTACGCCAGGCCAACGGCGACGACGAGAACGGCCGGGGCCTGCAGGTGGTGCGCCAGCTCGCCAAGCGCTGGGGCGCGCGCCGCACCCCGACCGGCAAGGTGGTCTGGTGCGAGCAGCCGCTGCCCGGCGCACTGCTCGCCGAGGCAGAACAGGCCCTGATGCCCTATCACTTATCGGGGTGGCGCGGCAGGATGGCCAGCTAGGCGCCTACCGGTTCGAGGATCCCGGAGCCGAGAAAACGGCCGGGGCGATTTGGGCCAAATGTGCCCGAGGTCCGCTCGAGGTGAGCGCGTGAGTCTTGTTGCGGCCGTTTTCCTTGGCGTGATAGAGGGCGGTGTCGGCGTCGGCGAGCAGGTCGGTCAGCTCACGGCCGGCATTGTCCATCACGCTCACGCCGATGGACACGGTCAGCTTGACCAGGGGGCCTGACTCGTCCTCGTCGTCGACGCGAATGGACATCGCGGCGATTCGCGTGCGCAGCCGCTCGGCGATGATCAGCGCGTTGGCCTGGTGCGTGTGCGGCAGCAGGATCGCGAACTCCTCGCCGCCGAACCGCCCGGCCAGGTCGTAGGCGCGCAGCTGGCTGCGCAGCGCGTCGGTGACGGCGCGCAGCGCCTTGTCCCCGACCAGGTGGCCATAGGTATCGTTGACCGCCTTGAAGTGATCGATGTCGACCAGCGCCAGCGACAGCGGACTGCGGGTCCTTATGGCCCGGGCGATTTCTGCCGTGGCCTCGTTTTCCCAGGTGGACGAGTTGAGCAGGCCGGTCTTGGTGTCGATACGGGACTTTTCCAGGAGCTGGGCGTGCATCATGAACCGGCGGGCGAGGAGCACCGTGGGGACCGCGAAGATGGCCAGCACCGGGTTGACCGCCACCACCACGGTGATCAGGATGGCCAGGTCGAACTCGGCGAAGTCACCCTGCAGCGCCTCGCGGTTCAGCTCCAGGCTGGCGAGCCGGACGCTGGGATCGGACAGCTTGATCGCGCCCACGATGAGCAGGTGGTTGATCCGCCCGCCGACGATCTCGCACACCGCCACGGCCACCGTCCAGGTCAGCGCGTGCCTGCCGGCGCCGATCGAGGACCCGGCAAAGGAGGCGGGGAACACCCGGAACAGCAGCGCCGCCGCGCCGTAGGCCAGGGAGATGACCGCGGCGCTGAACAGCCGCTTATAGATCACGCGGGGCCGCGGGGCCAGGCTCTGGGTGAGCAGGTATAGCGGGATCGGCATCATCATCGCGTAAACCGGCGGCAGCAGGATCGCCGCCGGCAGCACCCAGGCGGTGATGAAGTCGCGCACCATGCCCGGTTTCACGTAGGCGTTCCGGTGGGTGGCCGCGACGGAGATCATGGCGCAGCCGAGCAGCAGGCCGAACTTCGCCAGATCGTCCTGCCGCCAGGTGGTCTGCGACGCCGAGTACGCGATCAGTCCCGCCGTGACCAGCGGCACCGCGCCGACGTAGCAGCGCAGCAGCCAGGGCAGCCGCCACCAGGCCCACTCCCGCACGGCCGCGCGCGCCAACAGGCTGCGGATGACGGGCGAGGCTGGCATGGTCCACCGTTCCGGACGGGACACTCTAGTCGGAAGCTCACCGTAAGGGACTAGCTCCGTATAGCTACCTTAGCTCATCTATAGTCATGTTGGGCACTATTGCGTCTGATCAAGCTACATCATCTGTCATGTGCGGTTAAATGATTGATTATCGGGCCATGATTACCGGGCGTGCATAGGCCGCCTATTGCAGGCTCCGCTTCCGTTACGCGGAGTTCTGGGCCGCGAGATCGCACCGTGATTACCCGGTTTGATAATGCCCCGGGCTGGTTGACGCGCATGATTGCTCCTCATCACGCGACTAAATGCCGCCGAGGGCAAACCAGGACGTCACCGTCAGCCGGCCGCGGCGCGGCGCGTTTGCACACCGCGTGATGACGGCCCGGGCGCGCCTTTATACGCGGCGTAATCACGGATCGGGCTCTCGCCTGTACGTTGCGTGACGGACGGCGGAGCGTCGGGGAGGAGGGGTTGAGTGACGGCGCGGGCGGCGGGCAGCGGGCAGCGGGCGGCGGGCAGCGGGCAGCGGGCAGCGGGCAGCGGGCAGCGGGCAGCGGGCAGCGGGCAGCGGAGGGACGCTACTCGACGGTGACGCTCTTGGCTAGGTTCCGGGGCTTGTCGATGTCGCGGCCCAGCTTGGCCGCGATGTGGTAGGCCAGCATCTGCAGCGGCACGTTGAACAGCAGCGGCTCAAGCTCGGGCTCGGCCCGCGGGACACGGATGACCGCGTCGGCCAGGAGCGGGGGCAGCTCGGCGCTGGTGACCGCGATGACGGTGCCGCCGCGGGCCTTGATCTGCTCGACGGTGGAGATGTTCTTGGACAGCAGATCGTCGTCGGGCACGATGACCACGCTGGGCATCGAGGAGTTGATCAGGGCCAGCGGTCCGTGCTTCAGCTCGGCGGCCTGGTAGGCCTCGGCGTGCACGTAGGAGATCTCCTTGAGCTTCTGCGCGCCCTCGCGGGCCACCGGCCAGCCGCGGACGCGGCCGATGAAGAACATGTGCTCGGCGCCGGCGAACGTGCGGGCGATCTCGGCGATCTGCTCCTCGGCCGCCAGGACCTGCTCGATCTGCCCGGGCAGCGCCCGCAGGCCGGCCACGATCCGCTGGCCCGAGGCCGCGGACAGGTCACGGACCCGGCCGAGCAGCAGGGCCAGCATGGCGAACGTGGCCGCCATGTTGGTCAGCGCCTTGGTGGAGGCGACCGCGATCTCCGGGCCCGCGTGCAGGAAGACGCCGTGGCCGCACTCGCGCCCGATCGCGCTGCCCACCACGTTGACCGCGCCGATGACCTGACCGCCCTTGCGCCGCAGTTCCTGGACCGCCATCAGCGTGTCCAGCGTCTCCCCGGACTGGCTGACGGCGACGTAGAGGGTGTCCGGGTCGACCACCGGGTTGCGGTACCTGAACTCCGACGCGGGCTCGGCGTCGGACGGGATGCGGGCCAGCTCCTCGACCAGGACCGCGCCCATCTGGCCGGCGTAGTAGGCCGAGCCGCAGCCGAGGAACTTCACCTGCCGGATCGACCGGAGCTGGCGGGCGTCCAGGTTGATCCCGCCCAGCCTCGCGGTGGCGAACCGGTCGTCGAGCCTGCCGCGCAGGGCGCGGCGCAGCGCGCCCGGCTGCTCGTGGATCTCCTTGCGCATGAAGTCCTCGTACGGGCCGAGCTCGTAGTCGCCCGCCTCGGCCTCCACCGTGGTGGGCACCTTGCTGGCGTCCGCGCCGCGCCGCCCGGACTCGTCCAGCGACAGCACGCGGTAGTCCGAGGCCCGCACGGTGGCGACCTCGGCGTCGTCGAGGTAGACCACCTGCTTGGTGTAGCGCACCAGCGCGGCGACGTCGGAGGCCACGAACATCTCGGACTCGCCGATGCCCAGCACGATGGGGCTGCCGTTGCGCGCCACGACGAGTTCGTTGGGGTGCTTGATGTCCAGCACGACCAGGCCGTACGTGCCTTCCACGCGGCGCAGTGCGCGGCGGACCGCCTCCTCCAGGCTCACCGGGTGGTCATCGTCGCCGACCTCGGCGGCGATCAGGTGGGCGAGCGCCTCGGTGTCGGTGTCGCTGACCAGCTTCACGCCCCGGCCGGCCAGGGCGTCCCTGAGCTGCTCGGCGTTCTCGATGATGCCGTTGTGCACGACCGCGATCCGGCCTTCGGCGTCGGTGTGCGGGTGGGCGTTGACGTCGTTCGGCTCGCCGTGGGTGGCCCACCGGGTGTGGCCGATGCCGATCGTGGCCCTGGTCCGGTCGCTGACCCGGTCCCGGAGATCCTGGACCCGCCCGGCGGTCTTGGTGACCTGGAGCCGGTTGCGGTGGATCACGGCCAGGCCGGCCGAGTCGTAACCGCGGTACTCCAGGCTCCGCAGGCCCTCGAGCAGGACCGGGATGGCGTCCCTGCGGCCGATATAACCCACGATTCCGCACAACTGCACTCTTCCCTTCGCTACGTGTAGACCAGGCGCCGGAGCTGACGCTCCGACATCGGGGGCGCCGCGAACCGGCGCTGTCCGAGCTCGGCCGCGATCAGCGGCCAGATCTCGTCGTTCTTGCGCTGGCGTCGCCGCAACTCGCCGTGGCGCCTGCGGACGAACTCCTCGATCGTTTCGCCGAAGTAGGTGGTCACGTCGGCGATGACCCGGACCGCGGTGGGCTGGGGCAGGCCGGTGGAGGCGGCCAGGTAGCGCGCGAGGTCCTGCGGGAAAGGGTCAGGCATGCTCATTCTTACGCGCTGGGCGCGGATTTAGGCAAGTATCCTGCCCGATTCCGGGCAGAATACAGGAGGCCTGCGCGGTGGCGGTGATCACGTGGGTCCTGTTGCGGCCGGTTTCCTTGGCGTAGTACAGGGCCGAGTCGGCGGCGGCCATCATGTCGGTCAGCTCGCGGTTCGAGCCGTCCAGGGCCGCCACGCCGACCGAGATCGTGAGCCTGACGTGGCCCGCGGACTCGTCGTCGTCGTCGACCGGGATCGTCATCGCGGCGACGTGCGCGCGCAGGCGCTCGGCCACGCGCATCGCGTCTACCTCGGTGGCGTGCGGCAGCAGGATGGCGAACTCCTCGCCGCCGAACCGCCCGGCCAGGTCGTACCCGCGCAGGTGGCCGCGCAGCGCGTCGGTGACCGCGCGCAGTGCCTTGTCCCCCACCAGGTGGCCGTAGGTGTCGTTGACCGCCTTGAAGTGATCGATGTCCACCAGCGCGACCGACAACGGGGTATGCGTACGGACGGCGCGCGCCAGCTCGATCTCGGCTTCGCTTTCCCACGTGGAGGCGTTGAGCAGCCCGGTCTTGGTGTCGATCCTGGACTTTTCGAGCAGCTGGGCGTGCATCATGAACCGCCGGGCCAGCAGCACGGTCGGCACCGCGAAGATGGCCAGCACCGCGTTGACCGCGACCACCACGGTGATCAGGATGGCCAGGTCGAACTCGGCGAAGTCACCCTGTAGCGCCTCGCGGTTCAGCAGCAGGCTGGCCAGCTTGACCCGCGGGATCGGACAGCTTGATCGCGCCCACGATGAGCAACTGGTGTCCCCGCCCGCCCACGATCTCGCACGCGGCCACCGCCACGGTCCAGGTCAGCGCGTGCAGTCCGGTGCCGATCGAGGGCCCGGCGAACGAGGCGGGGAAGACCCGGAACAACAGCGCCGCGGCGCCGTAGGCCAGCGAGATGACCGCCGCGCTGAACACCCGCTTGTACACGACCCTGGGGCGGGGAGCCAGGAACTGGGTGAACAGGTAGATCGGGACCGGCATCACCATGGCGTAGACCGGCGGCAGCAAGATCGCGACCGGCAGCACCCAGGCGGTGATGAAGTCCCGCACCATGCCCGGCTTCACGTACGCATTCCGCGGGGTCGCGGCGACCGAGACCAGCGCGCAGCCCAGCAGCAGCATGAACTTCAGCAGGTCCGCGGCGTGCCAGGTCGTCTGGGACAGGGCGTACCCGATCAGCACGACCATGGCCAGCGGCGCGGCGCCCGTGTAGCAGCGCAGCAGCCAGGGAAGCCGCCACCAGGCCCACCTCGGCACGGCCGCGCGCGCCAGCAGGCGGCGAGTGATGGGCGTGGCGTCCATGGTCCACCGTTCCAGATGGGACTCGACAGGCTCCTGTCTAGTCGGAAGCTCACCGTAAAGGACTAGCTCCGTATAGCTACCTTAGCTCATCTCAGCCATCTTGCGCACTATTGAGTGCGAATCGCCTACATCGTGCGACAAAGAGGCGCTAAATGGTGATTGACGAGCCACGATTACCTGGCGTGCTTGCGCCGCCGGTTTGTCACCCGACCGCATTTCACTGCCGGAGGGAGAGCAATCATGCGCGTCAGCTGGCAATGATCAGTGCCTGACAGCCGGCCGAATCTGACCTGAGAGAGGAACCCGCAATGCGTGACACGTGGACTTGAGCAAAAGTCTGCAGCCGCTGTTAGGAAGACCCGCTCAGCGGCGCCGAGCTTCTAACCGCGGCGTGACCGGGACGCCGTCCCGCCGCATGACGCCCGCCGGGTGGTGACACGTGGCGCCACCTGAGCGTCAGGACAAAAGCAGCCACCGCACCAATCCCGCCTCCTATGGCGATGACCACCGCCGGAGAAACCACTCCCGCGGCGGCGCCCGGCCGCGACAAAGGCGGCCCCCTGGCCGACAATGACCCCCATGTTGGCAATGCCGAACGCCTGAGCCCGCCGTTCGTTGGGCACCCTGACCACGAACGCCGTGTTGGCCGCGATCTGGTAGATGCCGAACGCGGCCGAGGCCGAGAAGATCACGAGTGAGACGGCAAGACCCGGACGGAGGGCCGTCAGGACCAGCGTCGCGCAGGTCATAACGGCCAGCGGCCCCATCAGCGCGAGCCGCCGGCGCGGACGGACGAACCTGGTGAACAGCGGCGTGGCGATCGTGGTGGTCAAGACGGTGGACGCCAGCACCACCCCGGTCGCGATCGGCCCTCCGCCGAGTCTGTGCACGTACGGGGCGGCGACGGCCTGCGGGATCGTGTAGAAGGCCACCAGCCAGCCGAGCAGCAGCAAGGTCCGCAGCGCCGGGTTGCCGAAGACCAGCCCGAACCCGCCCCGCAGCTGCGCCAGCGCGGATTCGGTGGCGGTATCCGGCGAGGCGGCGGCCGGGCGGGCGCGGACTCCCAGACCTATTAACAAGCCGGACAGCACGAACGTCGCGGCGTCGATGCCCAGGGACGGCCGCACGCCGATGAACGCCACCGCGAGCCCTCCCCCGACCGCGCCGGTCACCTCGGCGCCCAGCATCG
This sequence comes from uncultured Actinomycetes bacterium, assembly GCA_963705835.1. Classification (GTDB taxonomy): domain Bacteria; phylum Actinomycetota; class Actinomycetes; order Streptosporangiales; family Streptosporangiaceae; genus Palsa-504. The sequence continues at coordinate 33,867 of CAVPLC010000037.1, read as the reverse complement.
TGGTCTGCAGCGCCGCCGTGCCCAGCGCGTACCGTTCGCCCTGCAGGATGTCGGGGGTGATGGCGGCGCGCGCCGACTCGAACGGGGGCGCGAACATGGTGGCCGCGAACAGCAGCGCCACCAGCGCCGCCAGCGGCACGTGCGGGGCCGCCATGGTCCCCACCAGGACGGCGCGGACCGCGTCGCACGTCACCATCACCGAGCGCCGGGGGCGCCGGTCGGCCAGGCCGGCCAGGAACAGGCCGCCGATCACCCAGGGCAGGTAGCCCGCCGCGTAGGTGATGGCAGCCAGCAGCGGCGACCTCGTGCGGTCGTAGACCAGCAGGGTCAGGGCGACCAGGGCCAGGCGGTCGCCCGCCACCGAGAGCAGCTCGGCGAAGAACACGGCGCGGAACTCGCGGATCGCGAACACGTCGCGGAAGGTGGCACGCGGCGGCACAGCACGTTTCACTGTGACCCTTCCGTCCAGGCCTTTCAAACCCGCGGTCCGCTTCATCATGACCCAGGGACGGCGTATATCGCAACAAGTGGTACGGAATCGGTCACCGATGGTTCCCAGGGTAATGTCGCGGGTGCATACAGGACGGAGGGCGGAGTGAGTTATCCACTGCCGCCGCTGGTGGCGGAGCGGCTGCGGACGCTGCGCGAGCGGCCGATCGAGGCGACCGAGAAGGGCTTCGGGTCGCTGGCCGCGCGGGACGGGGTCAGCGCGGCGGCGCTGGCGGCGGCGCGGCCGGGCCTGCACACCGCGGGGTTCACCTACCCGCTGCTCACCGTGCGCGACAGCGCGCTGCGGAACAACATCGCGGCGATGGCAAGCTACTGCGACCGGGCCGGGGTGGCCCTGGCGCCGCACGGCAAGACCGCCATGTCTCCCGAGCTGGCCGCCATGCAACTGGCCCACGGCGCCTGGGGCATCACCGTGGCGACGATCGGTCAGCTGCAGGCGTACCGGGCGTTCGGGTTCGGGCGGCTGCTGCTGGCCAACGAGCTGACCGACCAGGCGGGCATCGCCTGGCTGGCCGGCGAGCTGGCCGCCGATCCCGGCTTCGAGGCCTACTGCTACGTCGACAGCCCGGACGGCGTGCGGATCCTGGACCGGGTCCTGCAGCACCACCGGGCTGCCCGCCCGCTGCCGGTCCTGGTCGAGATCGGGCACGCCGGCGGGCGCACCGGCTGCCGCACCGACGAGCAGGCCCTGGACGTGGCCAAGGCGGCGGACGCCACCGGCACGCTCACGGTGGCGGGCGTGGCCGGGTACGAGGGGAGTATCCAAGGGGGGTCTGGGGGGATGGGTCCCCCCAGAAAAGACGGCGACAGCTCGGCGCAGGTGCTCGACAGCGTGGCCGCGTTCTGCCGGCGGCTGCGGGCCCTGGGTGACGCGCTCGGAGGAATCGTGACCGCGGGCGGGAGCGCGTACTTCAACGTGGTCACCGACGCGCTGACCGGGGGTAGGGGCGGCGACGTGCAGGTCATCCTGCGCAGCGGCGCGTACCTGACCTACGATCACGGGTTCTACGGCACCATCTCCCCGGCCGGGCGGGGCGCGGCGGGCGCGCCGGCGCTGCGGCCCGCGCTCGAGCTGTGGGCGCAGGTGCTGTCCCGGCCCGAGCCGGGCCTGGCGCTGCTGGGCGCCGGCCGCCGCGACGTGGGCTTCGACAAGGGGCTGCCGGTGCCGTTGCGGGTGCGGCGGGCGGACGGCTCACGCGAGACCGCCGGCCCGGGCTGGGCGGTGACCGAGCTCAACGACCAGCACGCCTTCCTGCGCGTGGACCCGGGCGCGGCGCTGGCGCCCGGCGACGTGGTCGCGCTGGGCATTTCGCACCCCTGCACCACGCTCGACAAGTGGCGTGTGCTGGTGGTCGTCAACGACGACGAGACGGTGATCGATATGGTGCACGCCTTTTTCTGACGGGCGCTTTCTACGTGTATCACGACCGCTGTCACCACGATCCGTTCGGAATAAATAATTCTTTCCGAACGGGACGTGGTTCTCTCGTCCAGGACGGAAGAATTCGCCTTGCGGGGTATCGCCCCGGCACCTAACTGAGCGGAGCTAACAATGCCGGACGAATCTGGATCTTTGGTGCAACTCGCGGGCAGCGATCGCGCGTCGCTCCCCGACGCGACGGCGGCCGGGCCGCTGGACACCTCGGAGCGGGCTGAAATCACGGTGCTGGTCAGGCGGCGGGCCGAGCTTCCCGCCGAGATCGTCGCCGGGCCGACCGTGCTGACCAGCGATCAGCTGGCCGAGGGGTACGGGGCCGACCCCGCCGACGTGGACCTGGTCCGCCGCGAGCTCGGCAGCCGCGGCCTGGAGGTCACCGCCGTCCACGCGGCGACCCGGCGGATCAAGGTGGCGGGGACGCTGGGCGATCTGGCGGGGGCGTTCGGCACCACGCTGGCCCTGGTCCGCAGTCCGGACCACGCGGGCCGCCAGGTCACGCACCGGTACCGGGAGGGGCCGCTGTACGTGCCCGCCGCGCTGGCCGGCGTGGTGACCGCGGTGCTCGGCCTGGACACCCGGCCTTCGGCCGTGCCGCACTTCCGGACCAGGGGCGCCGCGGGGTCCGGGGCCGCCGCGTCGCCGGGCACCTCGTACCCGCCGAACCAGGTGGCCCAGATCTACAACTTCCCGGCCGGCACGACCGGGGCCGGGCAGACGGTCGCGGTGATCGAGCTCGGCGGCGGCTTCACCACCAGCGACCTGGACGCATATTTCGGCAGCCTGGGCATTGCCACCCCGTCGGTCAGCGCGGCCAGCGTGGACGGGGCGGCCAACAACCCCGCGGACACCAGCGGGGCCAACGTGGAGGTCAGCCTGGACATCGACGTGATCGGCGCGGTCGCGCCCGGCGCGGCGCAGGTGGTGTACTTCGGGCCGAACAACGGCGACCAGGGCTTCGTCGACGCGATCTCCGACGCCGCGCAGGCGACCCCGGCGCCGATCGCGATCTCGATCAGCTGGGGGCAGTCCGAGGACTCGTGGACCGCGCAGGGGCTGTCGGCGATGAACCAGGCGATGTCGGACGCGGCTGCCCTCGGCATCACGGTGTGCGCGGCCGCGGGCGACAACGGCAGCACCGACGGCGTCACCGACGGCCAGCAGCACGTCGACTTCCCGGCGTCCAGCCCGTACGCGCTGGGCTGCGGCGGGACCAAGCTGCTTGCCGACCCGTCCACCGGCGCGGTGAGCTCGGAGGTGGTCTGGAACGAGCTGGCGTCCAACGAGGGCGCCGGGGGCGGCGGGGTCAGCGACCAGTTCGCGGTGCCGGCGTGGCAGGCCAGCGCCGGGGTGCCGGCGCGGGCGGGCGGGACCTCGTCCGGCGGCGGGTCGGGGAGCGGTGCCGGGGGGCGCGGGGTGCCCGATGTGGCGGGGAACGCCGACCCGACCACCGGGTACAACATCTACTCCGGCGGCCAGGCCCAGGTGGTGGGCGGGACCAGCGCGGTCGCGCCGCTGTGGTCGGCGCTGGTGGCGCGGCTCGCGCAGGCGACCGGCAAGCGGTTCGGGCTGCTGCAGCCGCTGCTCTACGCGGGCGTGACGCCCGGCGCCGACGTGCCCGGCTTGCGCGACATCACCAGCGGGAACAACGGCGCCTACTCGGCCGGGCCGGGGTGGGACGCCTGCACGGGCCTGGGCGTTCCGGACGGTACCGCGCTGCTGACCAGGCTGCAGGGCTGACCAGGCTGCAGGGCTGACCAGGCTGCAGGGCTGACCGGGCTGCAGGGCTGAACCTACGGGTGTTGCACTGGGGGCTCCAGGGTTTCCTGGGGCCCCCGTTTCATGTGCTGGCCGGGGCGTGGCCCGAATGCTGTCGCTTCAGCCACGTCGTTGCCACAACGACGTGCACCAGACGACGTGGGTGTCACAACGACGTGGTTGGCGTCGGCCGCGGACGCCGCCTGGAAGCGGTTGACACTTCCAAGTGGTTGACACTTCCAAATGGATGACACATACTTTTGATAGTGACTCTCATTTAGATGTTACTGCCGAAAGGATGTGAACGTCATGGCGAACAACCCGGCTCGCAAGTGGTGGGCGCTGGTCGCGATCGCGGCGAGCGTGCTCGTGGTCGGGCTCGACCTGACCGTGCTCAACCTGGCCCTGCCCACGATCGCCACCGACCTGCACGCCTCGACCAGCGACCAGCAGTGGTTCCTTGACGCGTACAGCCTGGTGCTCGCGGCCGCGATGCTGCCCGCGGGGCTGCTCGGCGACCGGCTCGGGCGTAAGAAGGTGCTGCTGGTCGCGCTCACCCTGTTCGGCGCCAGCTCGCTGGCCTGCGCCTACGCGGCCAACACGGGCGAGCTGATCGCGGCCCGCGCCATCCTCGGGATCGGCGCGGCGGCGATCTTCCCGCTGTCGCTGGCCGTGATCCCGGTGCTGTTCGGGCCCGAGGAGCGGCAGCGGGCCATCGCGCTGATGGCGTCGGCGACCTTCATCAGCTTCCCGATCGGCCCGATCGTCGGCGGCTACCTGCTCGACCACTTCTGGTGGGGCTCGGTCTTCCTGATCAACGTGCCCGTGGTGGTGCTGGCGCTGGTCGCGGTGGCGTTCCTGCTGCCGGAATCGCGCAGTGAGCAGCGGCCGAACGTGGACGTGCTGGGCGTGATCCTGTCCAGCGCGGGCCTGGTCGGGCTGACCTACGGCTTCATCGAGGCCGGGCAGAAGGGCTGGACGGACACGGTCGCGCTGGCGACCATCGCGGGCGGGGCCGTGCTGCTCGCCGTCTTCGTGGCCTGGGAGCGCCGGCTCACCAGCGGGACCGGGCGGGTGCGTCCGCTGATCGAGCTCGGGCTGTTCCGGTCGGCCGGCTTCACCTGGGGCACGACGCTGGCGACGCTGGTCTCGTTCGCGATGTTCGGCATCTTCTACGCGATGCCGCAGTACTTCCAGGAAGTGCAGGGCGCGAACGCCCTGGGCAGCGGGCTGCGGCTGCTGCCGATGATCGGCGGGCTGGTCGTGGGGATGATCGGCAGCACGGTGCTGGCCCGGGGGGACGACCCCCCCAGGCCCCCCCGCGAGGGCCTAGCCTCGCCGCGGGTCGTGGCGCCCGGTCAGGTGCGCGCGCCGCTGGCCAGCGTGAAGGCGCTGGTCATGGTCGGGTTCATCATCATGGCCGTCGCGCTCGCGTTCGGGGCCTCGACCAAGGCGTCGAGCGGCGAGGGGTTCGCGGCGGTGTGGCTGGTGGCGTTCGGGCTGGGGCTCGGGCTGGCGATGCCGCAGACGATGAACGCGGCGCTGTCCGCCCTGTCGGCCGAGCGCAGCGGCTCGGGCTCGGCGGTGATCTCCGCGATGCGGCAGGTCGGGGCCACCATCGGGGTGGCCGTGCTCGGTACCGTGCTCGGCTCGGTCTATCGCGGCCACCTGGCGCTCAACGGCCTGCCGGCGGACGGCCGCGGCGCTGGCCAAGAGCAGCGTGGTCGCGGGCGTGGGGGTGGCGCACGAGGTGGGTTCGGCGGCCCTGCTCGACTCGGTCCGGACCGCGTTCGTCCAGGGCATGGACACGATGCTGTGGGCCTGCGGCGGCATCGCGCTGGTCAGCGCGGTCCTCGCGGTCATCTTCCTGCCGCGCCGTCCCGACGGGATGACCGGGGCTCCTCGGGACGGCGCGTGGCGGCGCGGCCGGCGACGCTGTGGACGGCGCGTGGGCGCAGTGGGCGGTGCGGCCGGTGAAAACGGCTCGGAGCGGGCACACTTGGAGGTGTGACAGGCATGCTCGAGGCAGGTCAGGCCCGGCCGGACGGCCTGCGCGAGCGGAAGAAGGCCAGGACGCGTGCTTCCATCAGGGAGCACGCGCTCCGGCTGTTCCGTGAGCAGGGCTATCAGGCCACCACGGTGGAGCAGATCGCCGAGGCGGCGGAGGTCTCCCCCAGCACGTTCTTCCGGTACTTCCCGACCAAGGAAGATCTCGTCCTGCAGGACGACATGGACACCCGGATGATCGAGGCGCTCGAGCGGCAGCCCGCCGGGCTCAGCCCGCTCGCCGCGGTCCGCGCGGCCACCCGGGAGATGTTCGCCGCCTACAGCGAGGCCGACCTCGACGTGATCCGTGAGACCACCCGGCTGACGATGACCGTGCCCGAGATCCGTGCCCGGGCGCTCGATGAGTTCGCCCGGACCATCGGCGTGATCAGCGAGGCCGTGGCCAAGCGGGTCGGGCGCCCCGCGGACGACCTGAACGTCCGCGTCATGGCCGGCGCGATCATCGGCGTGATCATGGCGATCACGATCCCCTGGGACGACGACTGGTCCGACCGGCAGACGATGGAGGAGAGCTTCCAGCGCATCGAGCAGGGGCTCGCCCTGCTGGAAGCCGGCCTGCCGTTGTAACGGGTCATCAGCCCGGCCGGGGAAGAAGAAGGCCAGCCCGCCGCGTCTGACACGAGTATCAGACGGCGATCAGGCACGCTCTCAACCGGCACCATCTCTCAAGTCACCCGGCCGCCACATGGTGTTGACAACGGGTGCGCCCTCCGGCAGGCCCAGGTCGCGCAAGGGAGAACCTCTCGACAGACCTATCCAGCTACTATCCGGTTAAGTGAGGAGCTAGAGCGAGTAGATGGTGGGCGTGGTGGAGTGTGTGCGCCCGGCCGTCCTCGGCGAACCCGGCCAGGGTCAGCTCCTCGGCGGGCAGGCACACGAACAGGCCCTGCTCCGGCAGGTTACCCTCCTCGTCCTGGAACGAGGGTTGCAGCGAGGAGTCGTCTGGCTCCTCGTCTGGTCCGCGATCGGGGAAGGGTTCCGGAGGCACGTACCACCATCCGTTAGGAATAAATCTTATGAAATTCCTTCTGCAAGCAGTTTACCATATCTAAGTCGAATGTGTGATCGATATGCGAATCTTGTTCAAGATCTTTTCTGGGGGGCGGGGGCACGGTCGGGGGCGGGGGTCACGATCGGGGGCGGGTGGGGGGCGGGGTCACGATCGGGGGCGGGTGGGGGGCGGGGTCACGATCGGGGGCGGGTGGGGGGCGGCATAATAGGCGTGGGTTGCACGGGTGAGCCGGGAAGTCTGGTCGGCCATGTCAAGCTCGGGAGCTCGGGAGCCGGCCATGTACCGCGGCGTAATGTCATCGGCGCTAGCTTCGCACTGGCGCCGTGAGGTGCTGCGCACCAGCTTGTGGTTCGTGCCCTCCCTCGAGGTCGTGGCGGCGATCGGGCTGTTCATCGGGACCCTGGCCGCGGACCGGGCCGCCTACCGCGGCGACTTCGCGCTCCCGGGCTGGGTGATCAGCGGCAGCGCGGACGCGGCACGGCAGATCCTGACCACCATCGCCGCCGCGATCATCACCGTGGTCGGGGTGGTCTTCTCCATCATCCTGGTCACCCTGACCCTCGCGTCGACCCAGTTCGGGCCCCGGATGCTGCGGAACTTCATCCGCGACCGCGGCACCCAGCTGACCCTGGGCACGTTCGTGGCGACGTTTGTCTACTCGGTGCTGGTGCTGGCCTCGATCGGGACCGGATCGCACGGCGACTTCGTGCCGCACATCAGCGTGACCGTGACGCTCGGGCTGACGGTCATCGACCTGGGCGTGCTCATCTACTTCATCCACCACACGGCGATCTCCATCCAGCTGCCGCAGGTGATCGCGAGCATCGCCGCCGACCTGGCCGAGGCGATCGCGGAGCAGGGCAGCGGGCCGGACCGGCCGGTGACGGAGGCCGGACCGGCCGCGGGCGAGCTGGTGAACCGGACCGAGACGAGCGGGGCCGTGCTGCTCGCGCCGGTCAGCGGGTACGTGCAGTTCATCAAGCACCAGAACCTGGTCCGGCTGGCGACGAGGGCCGACGCCGTGATCAACCTGGAGTACCGGCCCGGCCACTTCATCGTGCGCGGGCACCGGTTCGCCACGGTCTGGCCGCCGGAAGCGGCACCGCTGGTGCGGCAGGCGCTGGGCCGGGCGCACCTCATCGGCCCGCAACGGACGCTGACCCAGGACGTGTCGTTCGGCTTCGACCAGCTGGTCGAGATCGCCATCCGCGCCCTGTCCCCCGCGGTCAACGACCCCTTCACGGCGATGACCTGTATCGACTGGCTGGGCGAGAACCTATGCAAGATCGTGGCCAGATGGCATCCGGCGCGGGTGCACCGGGACGCGCAGGGCTACATCCGGGTCATCACGGCCGAGCCGGCCTACGACCGGCTGGTGCAGCGGTCGTTCGAGAAGATCAGGCAGTCCAGCCTGGGCATGCCGGCGGTCATGATCCGCGAGCTCGAGGCGCTGGCCAGGATCATGGCCGAGACGACGAGCGACGGGCAGCGCCGGGTGCTGCTCGAGCAGGCGGCCATGATCGACCGGGCCAGCGAGCGGTCGGTACCCGAGGCCGCCGACCGGGCCGACATCAGGCGGCGCTACGAGGCCATCTTGACCATGGAGTCGCGGCTGACGGCCAGCGGGCAGAGCGCCTAAAGACTTTGGGCGCCGTGAGCGTCATGCAAGACCGGCTCGCGAGTGCAGGCCTTCTGGGCCTGCGCGAGCGGCCGGTGCAGGTCGCACGGGCAGCAGAGAAGGGGAAGGGGAGGTGGGCGGGGGGTTCTTGCATGACGCGAAACTTGATAATGACACCGTGTCGGAAACGGCGGCGCCCCGTTCGTGGAGTGAATGAGGGATGCCACCGTGGCATCTCGATGACCCTGGAGGCAACGTGAAGTACGTCATTCTCCTTCTGGACACCGAGCAGGCCAGGAACATGTCCGAGGCCGAGGGCCAGCAGTGGTACGCCGAGATCGGCGCCTGGTACGAGAAGGGCGGCGGCGGGTCGGGCAAGCTGGTCGAGGCCGGGAACCAGCTCGCGCCGCCGGCCACGGCCAAGACCGTCCGGGCCAGCGGCGTCACCGACGGCCCGTTCATGGAGACCAAGGAGGCGCTCGGCGGGTACTCGCTGCTCGAGACCGACACCATCGAGGAGGCCGTGGAGATCGCCAAGACCTGGCCCGGCGTGGACCGCGGCTGGATGACCATCGAGGTCCGGCCCATCGTCGAGATGTGAGCCTGGCGGTCTCAGAACGACAGGCGGCGGGCGAGGAGCTCGCGCTCGGCCGGGTTGCCGGCCAGCGCGAGCGCCCGCTCGCTGGCCGCGCGGGCCTCGTTGTGCCGCCCGAGACGGGTCAGCAGCCCGGCCCGCAGCGCGTGGTAGAGCCGGTACCCGTCCAGGTCGGCGGCCAGCGGCGTGATCTCGGCCAGCGCGGCCTCGGGACCCTCGGTGTACCGGGTGGCGACGGCCCGGTTGAGCAGCACCACCGGCGACGGGGCCAGCGCCTGCAGCCGGTCATACAGCAGCCGGATCTGGCGCCAGTCGGTGTGCTCGTAGTCGGGGGCTTCGGCGTGCAGGGCGGCGATGGCCGCCTGGACCTGGTATTGCCCGGGCCCGCGCATCGCGAGCGCCCGGTCGAGCAGCCCGGTCGCCTCGGCGATCAGCGCCTGGTTCCAGCGGGCCCGGTCCTGGTCGGCGAGCCGCACCATCCTCCCCCAGCCGTCGAACCGGGTCGCGGCGCGGGACTCGTGCAGCAGCATCAGCGCGAGCAGCCCGAGGACCTCGGGCTCGCGCGGCATCAGCCGGTGCAGCAGCCGGGCCAGCGCCACGGCCTGCGCCGCCAGGTCGCGGCGGGCCGGCTGGCGGCCGGCGCTGGCCAGGTAACCCTCGTTGAAGACCAGGTAGACCACGGCCAGCACCTCTGCGAGCCGGTCCGCGAGCTCGTCGGGATCGGGGATGCGCAGGTCGGCGTGGGCGGCACGGAGGGCCTTGCGGGCGCGCAGCAGCCGCTGCGTCATGGCGGGCTCGCTGGCCAGGAACGCGGTGGCGATCTCCTGGTTCGTAAGGCCGCATACGGCCCGCAGCGTGAGCGCGATCTGCGACTCGCGCGGCAGCGCGGGATGGCAGCAGGCGAAGACCATCCCGAGCAGTTCGTCGTCCGCGTCCTGCCCGCCGTCCCAGCTCTCGGTGGTGGTCGCCGCGAGCAGGGCCAGCTTTTCCTGCCCGGCCCGGGCCCGGCGGAGCCGGTCGATCGCCTTGCGGCGGGCCGTGGTGGCCAGCCAGCCGCCGCAGTTGGGCGGGATCTGGCCGTCCCGCCAGTGCTCGATGGCCTCGATGAACGCGTCCTGCACCGCGTCGGCGGCCAGCCCGACGTCGCCGATCCGCGCGGCCAGCGCGGCGGTGATCCGGGCCGCCTCGGTGCGGTAGACCTTCTCGAGCTGCGCCGTGTTGTGGGACACGGGCTTGTCCGTCGCGTCCAAGGGGTCCTAGGCGCCGGAGAACCTGGGCGCCCGCTTCTCGGCGAACGCCGCGATCCCTTCGGCGAAGTCGCCCGAGGCGGCCATCTCCTTCTGGATCTGCGCCTCGAACTCGAGCTGGCCCTCCATCTGCTCGTACAGCCACCGGTTCAGCTGCCGCTTGGTGCCCGCGTAGGACTGGGTGGCGCCGCTGGACAGCCGGTCGAGCAGCTCACGGGTCCGCGCGGGGAACTCCTCGTCGGGCCAGACGCGGTTGATCAGGCCCCAGTCCAGCGCGGTCCTGGCGTCGAGCCGCTCCCCCAGCATGGCCAGCTCCGCGGCCCGGGTGAAGCCGACCCGGGACGGCACGAACAGCGACGAGCCGCCGTCCGGGACCAGGCCGATGTTGACGAACGCGAGCTGGAAGAACGCGGACTCGGCGGCCACGACCAGGTCGCAGGCCAGCGCGAGGGACAGCCCGATCCCGGCCGCCGGGCCGTTGACCGCCGCCACCACGGGCTTGGGCATCAGCCGCAGGCCCTTGATGATGGGGTGGTACCGCTCGGTGAGCCTGGTGTACACGTCGAAGGTCTGGCCGGCGGCGCGTTCGGCGGCCTCCTTCAGGTCGGCGCCGCTGGAGAACGCCCGCCCCGCGCCGGTGACGACGACCGCCCGGACCTCCGGGTCATCGGTGACGTCCTTGATGGCGGCGCGAAGATCGAGCGAGAACTGATTGCTCCAGGCGTTCAGCCGGTCGGGGCGGTTCAGCTCCAGGGTCGCACCCGCGCCGCGGCGGTACAGGTTGACCGTCTCATACTGGCGGTACAGTTCGTCGTCGCTCACGCCGGTCATGCTATCGCGGGCCGCTCCGGTGGGTCGTTGCCGCAAGGATGCCCTGCGACCCTGGCGGCGGGCCGGATCTCGGGCATGAAACTATGCCGGGGGGTAAGTTCCACGCGAGGAGGCAGCACATGGCGGTCACACCTGCGCCCGAGCGGAAGGCGTGGCAGGCGCTCAGGCGGCACCACGCCGAGATCGCCGGCCAGCATCTGCGGGAGCTGTTCGCCGCCGATCCCGGGCGAGGCGAGCGGCTGACCGCGGAGGCGGCCGGGCTCTACCTGGACTACTCCAAGAACCGGGTCACCGACGAGACCATGCGGCTGCTGGTCGAGCTGGCCGCCGAGTCCGGGGTGCCGGAACGGCGGGACGCGATGTTCCGCGGCGAGCACATCAACGTGTCCGAGGACCGGGCCGTGCTGCACGTGGCGCTGCGGATGCCGCGGGACGCCTCGCTCGTCGTGGACGGGACCGACGTGGTGCGGCAGGTGCACGAGGTCCTGGACCAGATGGCGGACTTCGCGAACCGGGTCAGGTCCGGGGAGTGGAAGGGTTACACCGGCAAGCGGATCAAGAACGTCATCAACGTGGGCATCGGCGGCTCGGACCTCGGCCCGGTGATGGCGTACGAGGCGCTGCGGCACTACGCGACGCGGGACATCACGTTCCGGTTCGTGTCCAACGTGGACTCGACCGACTTCGCCGAGGCCACCCGGGACCTGCAGGCGGACGAGACGCTGTTCATCATCTCGTCCAAGACGTTCGGCACGCTGGAGACGCTGACCAACGCCACCTCCGCGCGGGACTGGGTGGTGGGCTCGCTCGGGAGTGTTCACCGTGTTCCCGGTGGCGCTCGAGGCCGGCGCGCTGCTGGCCCCGCGGCCGGGGCGGTCGTGGCCGGGGTGCTGGAGGACGAGCTGCTCGAGCTCGCGCACGCTGACAGGGCCAAGGCGAGGGCGGCCAGTCCGGCCGCACTGAATATCTTCCGCATTCGAATTCTCCTCTTCACCGTGCTCATGGTCTCCCATCGGGAATCACGTACCAGTCAGCCGTTCAGTTCACGTTCAGTTCGCTTTGGTCCCGGGCGGAGACAGTTCGAGCTGGCGGCGGATCACCTGAGCAGCGCGGCGCCGGCAGGTAGGGCCCGCGGCTCCCCCCGCCGGACCGGTTCCGCCTCCTGCGAACCCTGCTCAACCGTGTCGCCAGCGTACGCGTTGCCCCGATCGTTGTAGGCAAAGACATATTTCGGATCGAGCTGGATCGCTTGACCGTAGTCGGCAATGGCGTGATCGTAATCCTTCTTGTCAGCGTACGCGTTGCCCCGATTTTTGTAGGCAAAGACATATTTCGGATCGAGCTGGATCGCTTGACCGTAGTCGGCAATGGCGTGATCGTAATCCTTCTTGCCAGCGTACGCGTTGCCCCGATTGATGTAGGCAAAGACATATTTCGGATCGAGCTGGATGACTTGATCATAGTCGGCAATGGCGTGGTCGTAATCCTTCTTGTAGTAGTAGGCGTTTCCGCGGTCGTTATAGAAACCTGTATTCTTAGTATCGAGCTGGATGGCTTGATCATAGTCGGCAATGGCGCGGTCGTAATCCTTCTTGTAGTAGTTGGCGTTGGCACGTTCGTCATAGAAACCTGCATCTTTAGTATCGAGCTGGATGGCTTGATCATAGTCGGCAATGGCGCGCGTCGTAATCCTTCTTGTAGTAGTAGGCCTTGGCACGTTCGCTATAGAACCTTTCGAATGTCTTGATGATGGCAGGGTCGACTACCCCGTCTGACAACGCCGCAACCATCTTTCGTTCGACATCGATATGAAAATCGAAGGACATGGGGGGGCGGACACGCTGAAGTCATCCCCAGAACCGGCCAATACCTCGGCATAGAGGAGCACCGCTTCTTCTCGATCGTCCAGGCGAGCAAATGCGTTTGCAAGCCCAATTCTAAGGTTGACGACGAAATTCATCGAGATTCTCGCGAGTCCGGCGTTTTGCTTACGCCGCGTAGATGGTCCCTCGCAGCCCGCAAGGTTCCGCGTGCAGCATCAGTTTGGCCCCTATTGAGAAGACATTCGCCAAGCCGTGCTTCCGCCTCTACCTGGGAGATCCGCCGCTCAATGGTCCAAGGGAGGAGCTTGGACCATTGATCGACCAAACTTACCCTGGCCTGCGGCGATCCGGAGCAATCGCTGGATGGCGCTATGTCGCTTAGCAGCTTTAGGTGTCATTGAGCCGATCGAAAATTGTGGCATTGGCGTTGTCACGCCCCATCTCCGCCTCGAAAAGAGACTTTGCCGCCTCAAGGAGCCCCAAGCGCCTAAGTTCGCCTTTCTTGAGCCGCTTGGCCTGCGCAAGCAGAAGCTCCGCTCGAAGCACATCGAGCTCGGCGTTCTGCTGGAGGCTATCTCTTAGCGCGCCAATCGCTTGCTCCGCTAGATCCGCAATGTCGCCATCGTTGGCTGGATCGGACCGGGTCAGATCGGGACGCCACACGGTCTGAGGCTGCACTGACGGCCTTGGCTTAGCTGCGGCACGTTCAGTGGCGGCAGTCGTGTATCGATCGTACGCTGCTTCTACGGACGCCATCTGGACGGCCACGCAATCCGGCGGCAACGCTGTGGCAAGAGCACTGCGCCGAACCGCGGAGGCGCTGGCCATGAGATCGGTACCGCCTCGCTCGAAAAGCCTTTGTGCTAAGCCGTAATGTAGTAAGGCGCGCTCTAGATCGCCGTCATCGGCCGACACAGCTCGCTCCGCGAGCACGCCTAGGATGAAGTGCGCTGCCGGATCGCCTTTGTCGGCGCGTCGTGTAACGATCTGGCGCCAACCTTTGGCCTGATCGCGGGCAAATCACCCCAGCGAACGAGCCAGTCTAGGTATTTGTTGTTTCCCTCGTCGTTCATGATCGCATGGCCGTAGAGCAGACCAGCTATGGCTGCTGAATAGGGCCTGCGCCAGCTGAACCAGTCCCCGAGCGATTCCAGAGCCAAGCCGTGTCCCATAGCCGCAGCAACCACAACAAAGGGATCAGGCGGCGCCCCCTTGCCCCGGCCGGACCGGCTCTAAGCTCCCGCTCGCGACCCAAATTGTACCAAGCCTCGGCATCAGACGGATCCTGCTTTACTGCAGCCAGACATTTGTCGAATGGTTTCGAGACAGTTGGGGTCGGATCGCTGCACGGCGGCTGGCCAGGATATTTCCGGACAGTCTTGCGCGCCGCTTGCAGAGTATCCATGATGCTGTCGGGGCTTGCGTAGAGGTCAAGCTCGTCTCGGAGTCATCTTTCGCGTGACTGCAGCTTCAACGACTGATTGCACCTCCTCTTCGTTAATTTTTGTTGGCTGGGCTTTAGAATCGGATTCCTCTTGATCCATCGAACGTCGACACATTCCTGAGCGTCGGGTTCAGGACGGCCCACCCACCCTCGACAGAGGACACATGACCATATGCCTTGGTGGTCGGCACACCATCAAACAACCAGATAGCAAAACGACCCGAGGGGCCGAGCGTCACATATGTCACCGGATGCTCCGATGAACCCGACCGCCGCCAACTCGGATAAATGAATTGTTCCTTCAACTGACCTCCGCCTCAAGTTCCAGACCTGCACTATGTTGGCGCTGTCAAGTACAATGGCTCGAGATCGAGATAGATCCAGAGCCATGGAAACTGGGTTTTCCGTGGTGTGCAATCTCTCGGCTAGCATACCAGACGGGTTATAAATGCTCAGCACACCATCTCGAGACAGAGTGATGATGCCGATGTCATCAGCAGCAAATTTTGCGGCAACAACGGGTGCGGAATGATGCAGCTCTTGCTGCAGAGCGCCTCGGCCTACATTCCAGACAGTTGCACTTCGATCATCAGAAGCACTGATTAAGCGCTGTCCATTAAAGTCGAAGTCAATACTATTGACATCGTCGAAATGACTGAACAGTTTCTTCAGCGCGTCCTGCACGCCTTCTTTGAAGGACCAAAGGAGCACATCTCCATTTTCTAGACCTATTACCAGGTATCTGCTCGCCGGGTCGAAACACAGGCTGCGGACGTTCCCGCCGGCAGACAGCGGCAAATACTCCTTCTGCCCGTCGAGTTGCCTTATTTCTACGACGTCATCAGATGCTACTGCAACGTATCCACGATCATCGGAAACAGCATCTACGACACGATCCTCAAAAAAATCCGTCTTGGACGCCGAATCGGTAGGATCCCATTGCACCACTTGGAGCGGATGTTTTTCATCGTAATCAGCTCGCACAATCGACCATCCCGCCGTCGCGCTCATTGTAACAAGCCGATACCCCATCTTTCGAATGAAGCGAATCAATTCGATCCCGGTACCGGAAGGCTGCCTCACAGTGATTGGGTTAGTAGGCGCTTGGAGGGCCGCAGTTGAGCCGCGTACGCTACTGGCGTTCGCGACGGCTTCGCTGTCACGGGACGATTCACCCGGCCCGGCAGTTCCGGTTTCGCTCTCTCGTGCAATCACGGCTCCGTTCGAAGTGGCGAGCAAGAATTGCTTCGCCTTGCCATCGAAGCTGATTGAGGTAACAAATTCGCTATCTGGAAACTTTAGTTTTGTAAATTGGAATTCTACCTTGCCGTCAGTCAAAGATAGGCGCGTGGCGTACGTACCACGCTGCTGACTTGAAACGATCGCGAATGATGGTGTAGATCCGAATTCGATTGCCTCAATACGGCGGTCCATTGCATTATTTCGCAAGCAGTTGCCGGAGGTGACGTCCCACACCACAAGCCGCAAACGCGATGTACTTGCTAGTACACGAGTCTCATCTACATTGATGGCTGCCGCAACAATGCCGCTACTATCCGGATCGCCGGAGTTCAGCTGGGATTGCAGGCTTGCGCGCAAGATCCCGTTCTTCGGTGTTCGTCCGCTGTGGAACTTCGTTCGTGGGGCGAGATTCATTTATAGTGAGAGTTTGCAAAACTGTCTTTTTTCCGATGTCCCATAGCCGAACAGTATAGTCGACTGCGCCGCTGATCAGCCGCGCCCCGTTTTGCGAGAAGACAAGCGCTGATATCTGTGTGTTGTTATGGTTGAGTTGCGCGACAACATCGCCGGATTGGACATTCCACACTACGATCTCCCCGAGGCTCGAGCCGGCCGCCACCTGCTGGCCATCCGCGGAAATTACTAACCTCGTGATGTCACCAAGTACACCGACCAGCGAACTCATTGTGGCACCCGTCACAGTATCCCATACTCGGACCGTTTGTGCCCCCGGAGTGTCGGTAGCTAATGGAACCCCGGCAATAAACCTCCCATCTGGCGCAATGCCGATGAGACGGTGGAGGCATCAGTCCCGAGCAGCAGCGGCCCGCCCCCTTGCGCAATAGCAATGGCTGCCATGCTCTGGCGAAGCTTGCCTTCGGGTTTGTGTTTAGTTTCCTCGATGGCTCTCAGTGAAACCAGACCAGCCCGCTCTATTTGACCATCAGTAATGAGGCGGTCGTCGGCTTGTGCCGCAAAGTGGTGGCGACTTGCAAGCAGTCGATCACGTTCTCTCTGGGTCGCCTTAATAACTATTTTGTTGGCTTCTTGCTTCTCTAAGAGAATCGCTTCTTGCGCCAATGAACGTTGCCAAATGCTGAACATCACGAACGCGGCGCTCGCAGCCAATAAGATTGAGGCAACAGAGAAGACCGTTAGTCGATTGTCTGGATGCTTTGCATAGTCCAGCAAGTAGCTCGGGAATCCGGCAACAGCTCTCGGGAACACGAGGCGCGGGGCTGTCGCCAGGACGTAGGCATTCTTTACCGCAGACAGTAGTCCTTCCGCCTCGGACTCATATCGCTGTTGCTCTTTAGACGGGCTCCCACGCTGGCGATCACGCTCGTTAAGGAAGTTAGCCAGTTCATTGCGTGCCCACCGAGAGCCAAATTTCGCCTCTTGTCCAAATAACAGCCCGAGCTTCTCGCGATTGTACTCGGAAACTATCCCTCCAGCGCGTCTTCCCGAACTGCCCGAATCGATGCCCACCAATCCCATGGAGAATTGCGGTACGGCTCCAATTCCGGCCAACCGACAGTCACCTCAGGGCCTTGCCCGGGCAGCAAATTCTCCGCCACCTGTCGCAATGCACGGGCGACGTCCCCAGCTTCGTTGAGCCAGCGCTGATACCTGCGCCAATGGCGAATTAACGCCTCATGACATACCTCATACGCACGACCGGAAGCGGCATCCTGCGCATGCCGCATCATCAGATAGCCGCGGGAAATAAAGACATTCAGGGCTGCGTCGAACCTGTTATCGTCGAACGAAATCTCTTGCAAACCAAGATCGGCATCGAGGGGCCGGTCCTTTATCAAATCCACAAGCTCGCGTCGGATGACAAGCCGGCGCGCCCAATTGCCTCGATCATCGCGGTGCGCCAGCGCAACGAAGAACGCTCGCAGCATACGATCAGCATCAAAGTTAGTCCGCACATCCGCGCTCCCTCCTATATAGGCGGATGCTGCATCCTCGAAGGCTCTATTCGCCGCGACATTCAGACATCCACGCAAGAACCCTACTCCGGCCAGCTCTTCCGATTCGGGTTTGTCTTGAAATGAGATAGCGAGATCCTGCAAATCGAAGTTCGAGCTTGGACCAGCGCTCAATGGCGTTGCACCAAATGAGCCGCAATGCGTGCTGCATGAGCGGAAGCTGGTCGGGCTTGTGCACAAGGCTTTCGCGGAGCTTCCTGCTTTCGCTCACAAGCCAGTCCACGAAATTGGGATCGAACGGTGCGGTGTCCTTGCTACCTAGAGCCAACTTCCATTTTTCGAACACGCGTCGCCCCGGCCGCACGATGGCCTCCCGAAGCGCGGCCTCGTCGATCAAATCTATCAGATACATGCTGCCGTTGATGATCTCGGCGAGTTCAGGAAATTCCGCGCAGCGGTGTAGCTGCTCGCTACGCATGGTGATGACTATATAGAATCCCTCCGCAGTGTGTTCATGCGAGCCTTCGAACACGCGCCTCAGCAAGGCAAGCACATCATCGCGCTGCTGCGAATCGACGTCTTGCCCGAATAGCTCCTCAAACTGATCGATCACCAGCATGAGGCTCGGAGCGCCGCTCCGCAGCACCGGATTGAGCTCGCGATCGAGCCGATCGAGCACATCGCTCGCGAACCAAAGAGCGCCTTCCGCGCTTAAACGATCCGCAGGACGAAGCTGCTCATTAAAAATTCGCAGCAACACCGCCTTATCGGGCTCGGTTGCCAACATGTCGTCTGAAAGCCGATCGCGTAGCGCGCCGGCGAGGCCGAGCGCGGCTGCGAGGGCCGCCGCTCCCCTTGGACGGTCAAGCACGCGCTCCGCGCAAATCTGGTCCCACAGAGCGTAGCAAAGCTCATGTACGGGCCGCAGGCCCGGTTTGCATTCGGCGACATACCAGCGCCCCAGCCGGCCCTCTATCTTGTCGGTACTAGTCAGCGCCGGAATGACTCCAGCGCGCACGATGGATGATTTTCCAGAGCCTGAGCCGCCGACCACCGCAATGACCTGCTGCTTTCTGAGCAAACCTAGGAGCGCGTCGGTATGATCTTGCCGGCCGAAAAACACATCGCTGTCGTCATTCTCGAAGCTGCGTAGGCCCGGGAAGGGGTACAAGCGGTGTAGCGATACTGACCTATCTTGGTCTCGCTCAACATCACCGCCTGGCACCGAGCTAACTTCGACCGATGGGCTGCGGAGGATGCCAGCGGCGCGCAAGAACGCGTGCAAACCCTTGGCCGGCGGGGTCTGATCGCTCATGTGCCCGCTCCTGGCTCCTGGAGTATCCTTGATATGTTATCGACGATTTTTTCGTACACTTCCGGATCCGGGCTGAACTTTCCCGCCGCCAGCTGGCCTGACAGCAACCACCATTTAATTCCGGCGATTTCCTCGTCCAGCACAAAGTCGTTCTGTAAATTCTCGTAATTGGTGACGACAAGGGTGATTGGAATGAGCCGCCCTCGGCAAGGAGCAGCTAGAAAGCTTTCGACGCTATCCTTCAAATTTCTGACTTTGCGTCCCAGCATGCGAAGGGCATCGGGAGCATTTGCGGCCTGGTGCTCTTGCAAATCGTGGGCAACCAGTATTATCCGGCCGTCCTTCGCCTCAATGAGCTGGTTCGCCAATTTTTTATAATTAAGAAACTGACGGATTAGCGGAGGTTCGAGCGAAAGTTTCGCTCGATTGGCTCCGTCAAGGAAACATCTACGCAGATGGTCCTCAACGATGTTGCGCGCCGTGCGTCCGTTTTCGATCTCCTTGATGTCATCGAGCTCCTCGATACTGATTTGGGTGATCTTGCCGCCGGCACAGGACCGCGCCAGAAGCTCCACGAGTTCCTGCGCTCCTGCTACGCACAGATTTGGATTTGCACCAGCAGGTTGCTTACCGACCTTTTCCACAAAACTTTTAGCTTCTGGCTTCTCGCGATACTCGGATGGCAACCACAGAGAAATTTTTATGTCGAATATTTCGGCTCGACCTACTTTGGTCTCAGCGAGGAAAGAGAGCTGATCTACGCTGACTTGGGGAGAGACTACAGCTTCAATGGCTTCGTCCGACCCAAGCGGCCGAATAATCGCCTGGGGCGGACCTCGCAATTGGCGTGCGCACTGCTCTCGTTTGTCATCATTGGAGAATAGCCAGCCATCCTCCCATTCTGATACAGAGACGTTCCGAGCGCGCAATCCCGCTGCAAGTTCTTGACGCGCCCGAACTACGCCGGCGTTGGTGCTCGTATAAGTGTTTGCGGCTGCACGTGGATGCCCGAGCAAAATAATCGATCGGCTTGGCGTGGCGGTAATCGCCGCGTGCTGCCTCTGAGGGCTCGCCGTGATGGATGCGGCAAGCTCCTCCGCATATTTGCGCACCTCCCACGCATAGCGTGGTTTCAAATCACCCGTAAGTAGGGCTGGTCTATTCCCATCAATCAGCGGCCAGTATATTTTTTCCTTCAACCATCCGTGTTGTTCGAAAACATTGCTCCGGCGGTCATCCCACCATTGTTTCGCGTCTGGATCGATGATGATCACGCGAAAGAGGTCACGCAGCCCCGGATCGGAAAACCGCTCGGCGGCGGTTCTGAACTCGTGCTCAACGACGGTGTCCTTCTTTATATAGTAGCCGGATAAGATAGCGACGAAGGCGGAGCATTGCTCGACCAATTTAGTCATATGCTCGCTAAGATCCCCCGAGCGCAAAGGCTCGTCGTCGTAATCCTTGATATCGGCTACCTTGCTCAGCGCGGCCCACCAGAGCGGCTGCATCAACGTCCTTTTCCATTCGACGTCTTCGCCGGCGAAACTGAGGAATACCGTGGGCTTTTGTTGACTTCGACTGAGCGCCATGAATATCCCCGCAATAGCCTGGGGCAGCCATCTCCAAAAGCTCCCCCCCAATGGCGGCGACTCAGATGTCGCAGCGAACGCCCTCAGGGCAATCTAACGAGCAGCATGCATCGCGCATAATCTTCGCGCAGGAATTGTAGGGAAGTCAAGCATTCCGCAGATAGGCGGCAGCGCAGCTGAAGAGCGCACTTCGCTCTGGGTGGTGCCGACCGTCACTTTGCCGCCGGTGATGGTCTTCTGGATCCAGGAGGTCATGTGGCTGAGCACCAGCGTGTCATCCGAGCGCAATAACCTTGCCAGTCTCGACATAATCCATGATCTCGACGCCGGCGGACTTGGCGCTCGCCTCCTCCACCAGCGCGACCTGGAGCGGAGCGCCAGCGGCTGCTTCCTCCGCGCCACGGCAACCGCGGCTGCATTGCCCGTCCGACGAACAAGGCAAAATCGACCGGGACATCGTCGCCGGCAGGCTTGCTCCAGCGGACGTCGCGAATGCCGAGGCCGGCGGAGGAGAGAATGTCCCTGAGCTTTTCCGCCTGCTCGGAAGGCGCAGCGCCCACGCTTGCGACCGCAAGCGTCTCCGGAGAAACCGCAGCCGCCATCTCGCGCGCGCGTCTCTAAGCCGACGAGGCGCGCTGTGCTCGATCGGTAGGAAAAGTTAACACTCGAATGCCGCCCCATTCGGTAGACCTCGTGACGGTCAATCACCTACTCCAGTCTTGTGTTTTGCCGTAATTACAGGCACTTATGCATCGCTATTAGCGCTTGTGACTTCCACCGGGTAGCGCCCGGGTAACGAAAACGCGGGAAAACACGTTGCAGGATCGATCCGTAATCGCTGCCTCGAAGCGCCAGCGCTCGGCAATAACGAACGGTGCAATCCTGCCAGGCATGGGCCGCTCAGCATGGGTGCGACAGCTCAGGGATCTGGTGGCGTTGCACATCGCCGATCTTGGTGGCGATGCGAGTGTCAGCGAGGCTGAGCGGGCGATCGTCCGCCGGGCTGCCGTGATCATCACCGAACTTGAGCGCATGGAGAAGGATTTTGCCCTCTCCACCCCTGGCATTCCCGAGCTCGAGACGTATCAGCGCATGGCCAATACCATGCGCCGGCTGCTTGAAGCCCTGGGTCTGCAGCGGCGCCCGCGTGACATCACGCCAACCTTAGGCCAATACCTGAACGCACGAGCCATAGCCGTTGGCGGCGCCCCGACATCGTTTGACGAGGGAAATCGCACCGGTGCGGCTTCCGCTAGCGATAGCGTGCCGTTGGAGAGCACGGGATGAGCAAGGCCACTGCATTGCGTGGCGCCCTCTGTGCGTCTGTTTCCTTGCGTGAGGCGCTTGCGGATCCCGCGTTGCTGGGCAACGTCCTGGTGGGCGAGAGCTGGGCAACGTGGCGCAGCAGCTACGAATCGCTCGCTCTTTTCGCCTGGTCTCGACCGATGAGGCGACGTTGGCGGAGGGGTTGGACGCATTTGATCGCATTGAGCGTTGCGTGTAGACGCTGCTATTCGCCGGAGACCTACTGCCAAGACCGCGTGTCCCATGGCCTTCAGGGAACTGTTGGTGTCTCCAGGTGACGTCTTCGGGCGGCGGACGTCGCATGCCCTTATAGTCCACAATCACATCAAAAGTGGTGTACCAGGAGAGTAACACAGGGAACGTCCTAAACTCCTGGCCCGCGATCTTTGAGCGCAGAACATGTGTTGCGTCCGAAATTAGTTGCAAAATCAGTTCCAATTCCAAGATCGTGATCGTCGGCAGCGGCAAGGACGGGTTCCCATACGATGTGCGCCGCCTCGCTTGTAGCGCATGGAAGCGATTTTGTCGTCAAACCTGACGCCGGTGGCGTCATGTGACTTCGCGTCGATCACGAGGATGAAGTTTTTGACGGTGGCGCGGCGCGATATAAAGGGATCGCCGTCCCTGGGGTAGAACTTGTACTCCACGTCAAATGTGCGCGGTCTGGAAAAGTGCCTAATGACAACCAGGTCAAGGTCTTCAATGCGGTAGCCGTACATTTTGAGGCCAACGAAAATTCTTACGCGGTCGTTTGCGCTTTGGGCGAGGTCCGGCCAGACCGACAATATCTGCTTCCTTAGATGAGCGGCGGCTTCGAACTCCTTACCTTCGTTAACGCCGAGGATTTCGATCATCGCCGGCCTTTCGGGGTAATGACTACTCAAGCGTCATTGCGAGAGAGCCGGCGCTTGCCGTTCTCTGAGAGCGTCATATCTTTCACGCGCCGATCTTCTGCAGCACGCTGCGTGTCGCTGCCGGCAGATTGCTACGCACGACAAGCTCATTTTCCACAATCACCGGGATGTTGCCGCCGTTTGCACGGAATTCGGCGACCGCCGGATCGGCCGGATGATCGGTCGTCAGAGGCCCAGAAAGTGCCACGATGAATTTTTCGCCTGCGGCAGTTTGCGTAAGGATTGGCGCGGTCAGCGTCGCGCCACCAGCATTGACCGGCACGTCGAGTTCGAATATCGCGCCCTCTGGTGATTGGCGTCGAAGGTCGTGGTACAAGAGCGCGGTCGACGAGTGCATGCGCTCGGGGCTGAACTCGGGGTGCTCGCCATTGAGCAGATATTCGAGCAGTTCCGCGCCAACGTGCCGGTCGAGAAGGCTGTGCTCGAACTTGTTCTTGAAGCTGCGCAGGCAGCGGTAGCAGGACGAATTGCAATTCTCTGGGCAGGTTTTCATCAGGTACAGCGCGCGCTGGAACAACTCCAGGCCGCTATCCGTCAGTTGGCTGGAGAAGCCTGCTCCTCCTGGCAACGTGTCGTAGACAAAGATTTCAGCCTCAAGGCCGCTCGTCCCTCCGGGCGTAAGGGCGGGCCTGGACTCGGCCATGAGTTCGCCCGGCTCGATCTCCAGCAACTGACATGCCGCCT
Source organism: uncultured Actinomycetes bacterium (assembly GCA_963705835.1). Classification (GTDB taxonomy): domain Bacteria; phylum Actinomycetota; class Actinomycetes; order Streptosporangiales; family Streptosporangiaceae; genus Palsa-504. Next base: position 10,544 of record CAVPLC010000037.1, on the reverse strand, counting down.
TCGCCAGGCCCTCGCTGACCGTCCTGAGAGCGACGGCCGTTGAAGAATGCCCGGGTTTAAGCTTCAGCGGCGCAGCAACGCTCAACGAGAAGAGCGCATGTCCGTGATGAAATCGGTGCCGAGAACGATATGACGGGACGGGCTCGTGCCGTCGCACATCAGCTTGTCGTCATCGTCGGGATACGGCTTGCGGTGCGGCCCGATCAACCTGGGTGAGGGGTCAGTACTTGCTTCAATGCGCCCGCATTTTGCGCAGTAGGTGTAGACACGTTCCTGAAAGCACTGCCCTCAAAGCCGGAATGCATATTCATTCACGACGTTGTCGTGCTTCCCCAGGCGAGGGGACACGGCGCAGCAGACCAGTTCGTAGAAACCGTCGCCGCACTAGCGAGGAAACTCGGCATTGCCTCACTTGCTCTCGTTTCTGTTTACAATACGGATCCGTTGTGGGCGACATTTGGATTTGAGGCAGTAGAGGACCCTGAGCTTATTGATAAGCTTCTGTCGTACGGGAACACTGCCAAGTATATGGTCCGTAGACTTAACTAGATTTGTGACCCACGGGACGCTATATAATGCTTTGGGGCTCTTGGGCGACCTTTTATCGGCGGAAGTCTATTAAAGGAACTGCGGGTTCCCTATTATTGGCAATTGAAAACGCACTCGAGACGCTCCGCTTTGGATCGCGGGATGATGAGCGGATCGCTCTAACCGCCAACCGAATTGTGCATCGAGAGTTGGACAAACACGCGATTTCGTACAATGAGTACCGGGAGTGGCGTAAGTCAAATCCGCTGATATTTACGTCCGTCGTTGACGAACAAAATGAATTGATAGGATTCTTTGATATCTTCCCGCTCACAACAGCAGCCGGCATCGACCTTATCTCAGGAAAGCTTACGGAGAGGTCTCTTACAATCGACCATCTATTGTCGCAAGCCAATAGTAGTTCTGCCACCCATATGCACATTGCGACGATTTTGGTTAACCCGCGCCAAAGAAAATTTAACGTCACAGTGGCCAAAGAAGTAATCCTTCTAAAAATGGAAGAGTTTTTGAAAGAATACTATGATCCTCTCGAAGGACGTACTTACACTGCTTTTGCACAGTCGAAAGAGGGAGAAGCTTTGCTAGTAAACTCTGCTTTTGCAATGGTTCTACTCCCCGAGCAAAACGCGCAGCGCTGTCCGCTTTATGTTCTACGCCCCGCCGACACAGACCGAGCAATAAATAGGTTTGAGCGCGCAGGTGAATTTTTTTCGTCGCGATCTAAGCTTCGGACGCTTGATTCAAGACTAGCGAACATAGAATTACAGCTGCGTATCCTCATTACATCTGCAGTCGGCAATGATCCGCGGCAACTGCCCTCGGAAATAAACGAAAGGACTCAGGAGCGCATCGACAAGGAGGCTAAAAGAAATGCAGCATTTGATCCCGATCCTTATAACACATTGCCATCAAGGCTGGAATTTTGTGATCTTCGCGAACTTGAGATGGTTTTCGTGAACAAATTGATGTGGCCGAAATTCAAACAGCGTTTCGGAACGCAGGAGGCTCTGACGATTAAGTTCGGACAAGTGGCGGCTTTGAGAAACGCAATTCGCCACAGTCGACACGTAGATGAGATCGCCAAAAAAGAAGGCGAGGCGGGAATAATTTGGTTTGAACGCGTTCTCGGTAAATCAATCTAGAGCATTTTTAAGGTCGATGGGCTCGCACATTCCGTGAACCTTGCGCCCTTTAGTTGACGCCACCCCAGAAGTCTGCCCAGCCCTTCTGGACGAGCGCCTCTGCCTCTTCCGCGGTCATGTCGTTGTATTCGCCGACCGCTCCACTGATCGCTTGCGCGATCGTAGCGAGTTGTCGGCCCCAACTCTCTGGGCGGGTCACGGAGGCACGACGACCAAGGGCCCCCGCGTACGCCAAGCACCATTGCAGGGGGACCAAGGGCGGCTGTCGCTCGCCGGTTTCGTTCTCGCGGAGCTTTCGTCGCGAGTTGACTTCGGCCATGGCCGCGATGTGAGCGTCGAGTTCCGCCGAGGCAGCGAGCACCGCTTGCGCCGTGCGGCGAAATTCGACGTCAGATTGAAGGACCTTGGCTTGCTCGATCATCCCGGCCCGGAGAATCGCGTCGTAGAGTATGCCGAGGGTTCGGTTGTTGAACTGTCCCTGCGCGATGCTGCGGCCGAGTTCGCTCGGAGCCAGCGTCATCACTTGCTTCGGCCATCACGTTGTCGAGGAAGAAATCGCAAAGGCGATCACTGTCATTGAATTCGATGCTCTCGTTTGTCATTTTAGTTCTCGGTTTTGTGCTTCGGGGCACGGGTTCTGTTTGGTTTTTAAGCGCGCGGGCCACCTCGGCCCACGGCACACACACAGAGGACATCCGTTTTTGAGCCCGCACCTAATGTACCGACTTCGAATACTTGTCGCCCCCTGGCGACCTTTTCGAGGATAGCAGCCGCCGAGGCGGTGCAGACGAAAGGTTTTGGTTCAGCGTTATGATGGTCGAGGTATTGTTGGATGGCGGTTTCGAGCTCGGCCACACTCTTGAAGACACCGCGTCGGATGCGATCGGCAGTGATGCGGCCGAAGAAGCGCTCGACTTTGGTTGAGCCACGACGCCGATGTCGGGGTGAAGTGCATGTGGAAACGTGGATGCCGCTTAAGCCAAGCCTTCACCTTGGCGTGCTTGTGGGTGGCGTAATTGTCAGCGATGAGGTGCAGATCCAGCCCTTGTGGGCTGTTGCGGTCGATGGTGCGCAGAAATTTAAGCCATTCCTGGTGGCGGTGGCGCTTCATGCATTGCCCAATAACCCGGCCGGTGGCGATATTGAGGGCGGCAAACAGCGTCGTCGTTCCATTGCGTTTGTAGTCGTGGGTCATAGTCCCGGCCCGCCCTTTTTTCATTGGCAAGCCGGGCTGCGTGCGATCTAGCGCCTGGATTTGGCTTTTCTCATCGACCGAGAATACCAGGGCTTTGTCCGGTGGATCGAGATAAAGGCCCACGACATCCTTGACCTTCTCGACGAAGCGTTTGTCGTTCGACAGCTTAAAGGTCTTGACCAAATGCGGCTTCAGGCCGTGTGCGTTCCAAATCCGCTGCACGCTCGTATGGCTGATGCCGAGCGCCTTGGCCAGCGTGCGGCCACTCCAATGCGTCGCGGCGGGTGGCTTCTCATGCAAGGTCATTTTGACCGCTCGTTCGATCATCGCTGCCGCGAGTGGAGGTTTCCGTCCACGACGCGTAGCGTCCGCTGCAACCCGGCAAGCCCGCGCGCCACATAGCGTTCTTGCCAGCGGTCCACTGTGCGCTTGACTTGCCTACCGCCCGAACGATCGCCATCTTGCCGACCCTGTCAGCCGACAACAGCACGATCCGCGATCGCCAGACCAGCTTTTGCGGCGTATTACGGTCCGCCACCCAACCCTCCAGTGGCCGGATGCAGGGCGGCCCGCCACCCGCCCATTTGAAAGGCCCGTGCGGGCCTATGCCCGTGGCGCGGGAACGCCCCCCTAGCGGCCCGCCCGTTCCCGCGGGCTTACCCGCGGCCCCCGTGGCAGCGTAACCACTTTCATCACTGCACGGCCTGTGGCTATGGATTCCGGGCTCCGCTCGCCCTCGGACGGCGCGAAGCGCCGATCCGAGCGCTCGCGGCCTTCAGAAGATTGTGGACGGTGCAGACGATGGCCCACTCGGCGCGCACGTTCGCAAAGCCGCGCAGCAGGAACTGACGGAAGCCGCGTGCCTGTTTGATTTGCCCGAATACAGGCTCGGGCAGCTGCTTGCGCAGCCGGTAGGGGCTGGCGTGCCCGCTGGCCCTTGATCTTCGCGCGCATGGCCCGTGTCGGTGCGACGGCTGGCGACGGCGAGGGCGTCGTGGCAGTGACCTCGCCTTTGACCGTCCCGGCATTTGGGGGGGAGGAGGGGGGTAGCCGGCTGAAGGGCGCCCCTGACCACCTGCGGGGGGCTTGCAGCGGCCAGCGGCCACAGCCGGGGGGTGGCTTGAGGGGGTTACCCCGGAATTTTGCTACCTATATGCAGTCTGCGCCCACAGTGCCTTCACCTTTATATCAATAAGTAACTGAAAATGCGTGAGTATTCAGGCAGGCCGTGGATGAGACCGCTCCCGCAAGGGGAGAGGGCGCCGACCGCGTTCGCTGAGAGTTCGATCCAAACAACAGCGCGCGTCGCTCGTCTGCAAAAGTGCGTACTAGAGTAGTTTGTGATGCAGTACGGTTGGAGCATGGCTGCAGAAGGCTGCTGCCGCTGGCGCCGGGCAACCCGCTGCTGAGCTCTGGAGACGCATGATGAAGGTTACGCGATCGGCTCTGCACCTCCTCGCGGGTACTGCCGCGCTGGTTTCGACCTTTGTCCCCCTGGGCAGCGGGACGGCGCAGGTCTGGCCGACGCGGCCCATCACCATGGTGGTCCCCTACGCGGCGCGGCTATTGCTCGCTAATGGCACTTGCGGCTGGTTATCAGGCGAGCTTCAGGCCGCACTGCGCGACGAAGTGGCGGAAGTCGCGATCGCGGGTGATCAGCGCGACGTCGTGGTCGATGCAGGATTGGGCGATGAGCGCATCGCCAACTCTGGCTTTGAAGCCCTTTCTTAGAACAATCCGGCGCGCGTGCCCTGCGCGTATCCAATAGCCATCGTGAATCTCAAGGATTGGAACTTGCCGAATCTGCTCTTCGATGGCAGTTGAGCTTACCGGGTCACTCAGAATTTCGGTGAGCACGATTGGCGGTAGAACGAGATCGCCACCAGCCAAAGCGCTCGCGAGCCGCTCGGCATCGACTCCCGATCTACCATTGAAATAAGCGACCAGCGAGCTCGTGTCTGCCGCAATCATTTGCGGTCGTATTTTAGCTCATCGCTGGTCATCGAAAATTTCACTTTTCCACGAAGCTTCAGCAGTTCCTGTTGCGCCTTCATGGACGCCAGCTTTTTCAGCGCCACTCTGATGGTTTCAGTCACGCCTGCGCCCGTATAGGCCTGCGCCATGGCGAGGTCGTGCTCAGCCACCTGCACCGTCACTTTGCGAAGCTCACCCATGCCTATCCTTACCAGCGTTCGGGCTGGTATTCAAGCTGGTGATGCATGCTGGCACGATGTTGAGCATAGCTGCAGAAGGCTGCTGCCGCTGGCGCCGGGCACTGGGCTGCCGAAGGGGCGTGTCTGCTTTCACGGAGAGTTCTTGGAGGGTAACCGGACGGGCCTCGGGAAGGACTGCCCCACTCGTATCGTGAGGTCGTCAAGACCGCGCAATTAAAGCGTGGTATCGTACCCCAATTGCATGGGCATGACCCGCGTGGAGGGTCACATGGCAATCAACACCCGACGGCGAGAATTCATTGTCGCGCTGAGCGGCGCGGCGGCGTGGCCGTTTGCAGCGCGCGCGCAGCAGCCGCCGATGCCGGTGATCGGGTTTCTCCGCAGCACGTCGCTCGCCGACGCCACGCACCTGGTAACCGCGTTCCGTCAGGGTCTAGAGGAAACCGGCTATGTTGAGGGTCGCAACGTCGCGATCGAATACCGCTCGGCGGAAGATCGCCTTGATCGGCTGCCGGCGCTGGTCGCTGATTTGATCTATAGTCGGGTGGCTGTGATCGTCGGCAACCACAATGCGGCGCTTGCGGCTAAGGCCGCAACCACGGCGGTGCCGATCGTCGTCGTGACCGGGGCCGACCCGGTCAGGGACGACCTCGTCGCCAGCCTCAACCGGCCGGGCGGCAACGTCACCGGCGTTAGCTTTCTCGCCAACGAGTTGGGGGCGAAGCGATTGGACCTGCTGCGCCAACTCGTGCCCAGGGCGGCCACAATTGCCATGCTCGTCAGTCCGGACACTCCTGACACCGAGGCGGAGCGCAGAGACGTGCAAGCTGCGGCGCGAGCAATCGGCCAGCAACTCATCATTCTCGACGTCAACAGCGACCGCGACATCGAGACCGCCTTTGCAACGCTGGTCCAACGCGGCGCTGGTGCGCTGCTAGACGGGACCGGCGCGTTCATGAACTCCCATCGGGAACGGATTGTCGCGCTGGCGGCTCGACATGCGATTCCCGCGATCTATAGCTTGCGCGAATATGTGGCAGCCGGCGGTCTGATGAGCTACGCGGCCAACATCACCGATGCCTACCGCCAGGCCGGCATCTATGCCGGTCGCATTCTCAAGGGCGAGAAGCCGGCCGACCTGCCGGTGATGCAGTCCACAAAGATCGAGTTCGTGATCAATCTCAAGACCGCCAAGACGCTCGGCCTCGACATTCCGCCGACGCTGCTTGCGCTCGCCGACGAGGTCATCGAGTGAACCGCCGCGATTTCATCACGCTGCTAAGCGGTGCAGCGGTCGCGTGGTCGTGCGCCGCTCGCGCGCAGCAGGCAGGCAAGATGCCAAGGGTTGGATACTTGGGCCTTGGCCCTCCCTCCACATACGACATCTGGGTGGAGGCGTTGCGGGCAGGCCTGCGCGACTGCGGCTACGTCGAGGGCAAGACCATCGTTATCGAATTCCGCTGGGCAGACCGGGTCGATCAGCTTCCTAAGCTCGCAGCCGAGCTGGTCCGCATGAATGTGGATGTCATTTTTGCCAGCTCTTCGACCCAGGTCGAGGTCGCCCGACAGGCGACGCAGACAATTCCCATCGTCTTCTCGAACCATGCCGATCCCGTCGGCATCGGGCACGTGACGAGCCTGGCACGGCCCGGCGGCAACATCACCGGGCTGTCGATGCTGCTCACCGAGTTAGCCGCCAAGGAACTGGAAATTTTTACCGAGGCTCTCCCGCAGGTAAGACGGATCGGAGTGCTGTGGAATCCCACGACGCCCTCCCATGTTCCAGCCGTGCGGGCGGTCGAGGATGCTGGCGAAAAGCTCGGTGTGAAACTCATCTTACTGCCGGTGCGGGTCGCCGGGGATTTCGACGCTGCATTTTCGACCATGGCGCGGAAAGGAGCCGCCGGCTTTCTGGTCGTGCCGTCGCCGCTCAGTACATCGCATCGCGCCGCGTTGACGAAGCTCGCCCTCCAGCACCGCATGCCGGCGATGTATGGACACAGGGATTACGTGGATGAGGGTGGTCTCATGAGTTATGGCGCGGACATCGGTGATCTTTATCGGCGGTCGGCTCTTTACATCGACAAGATCCTCAAGGGGACCAAGCCCGCCGACCTGCCGGTGGAGCAGGCCTCTAAATATCAGCTTGTGATTAATCTCAAGACGGCAAAGGCGCTCGGTCTCGACCTGCCGCCGACGCTGCTTGCCCGCGCGGACGAGGTGGTCGAGTGAACTTTTTTGTTGCAGTGCATGAGTTCGGAAGTGACACTGAACAGCGGTCGTTTGGGCTCAGCCTTACGTCCGGTATCGGGGGTGCTGCGGACCTACCATAACTCGGGCGAATGAGTGGAATCGGCGTTAATGACCCCGAGCCGACGTAGACCAGTTTGAAATCCCGCAGCGCAGCACGTCCAGGTGTGATATCGTTTCCTCTGTTGCATGACCCCACGGGAGGGTCACATGGCAATCCATATTCGGCGCCGGGAATTGATAGCCGCGCTCGGCTGCACGGCTGCGTGGCCAGTCGCGGCACGCGCGCAGCAGCCTGAACGTGTGCGGCGGATTGGGGTGCTCACACCCTTGGCAGCAGACGATCCGGAATCGATGGCCCGCATCGCGGCATTCCTGCAGGGGTTGGGCGAATTGGGCTGGGCGGTTGGCCGCAACGTGCGCATCGACTACCGCTGGAGCGCAGGCGATCCCGACCGCACTCGTAAAGATGCGACGGAATTAGTCGCGCTCGCGCCGGACGTAATCCTAGCGACCGGCACACCGGTGACGGCCGCGTTGCAACAGGCGAGCCCTAGCGTGCCGATCGTCTTCGCGCAGGTACCCGATCCCGTAGCCAATGGTTTTGTCGCGAGCCTTGCGCGACCGGGCGGCAACACCACCGGGTTTACTACCTACGACTACGCAGCAAGCGCGAAATGGGTGGAGCTACTCAAGGAGATCGCGCCGGGCGTGACGCGCGCGGCGGTCCTTCGCGATCCCACTATTGCTTCGGGGATCGGTCAGTTAGGCGCGGTCTTAGCAGTCGCGCCATCGCTCGGGATTGAGTCGAGCCCGATCGGCGTGCGCGATGCTGGCGAGATCGAGCGCGCCGTCACCGCATTCGCGCGCGAGCCAAATGGCGGTCTGATCGTGCTGGCGTCACCGCTGTCTATTGTTCAGCGCGAGTTGATCATCGCGCTTGCGGCTCAGCACCGACTGCCCGCAGTCTATGGGTTGCGCTTTTTCGTCATCGACGGCGGCTTGATCTCGTATGGTCCGGATTTCGTCGAGCCATACCGACGCGCGGCCGGTTACGTTGACCGCATCCTCAAGGGTGAGAAGCCCACCGACCTGCCAGTGCAGGCGCCGACCAAATATCAGTTGGTGATCAATCTCAAAACCGCCAAAGCGCTCGGCCTCACCGTGCCGGCGATGCTGCTTGCCCGTGCCGACGAGGCGATCGAATAGGTGCGCCAGGCAAAGCTGGTGCGATCCTGCCGGTGCAAGTCCGGCCCAAGTAAGGGGTAGCGTCCGCTTGGTAGCGAGTGTTGCGTCGCCGCTGGCGACAGCGGTTGCGAAGCGTACGCAGCGATTGCATGGGGTGTGGGATTGAGCCACGAAAGATCGAAAGTTGATCGAGCGTGCAAGCGTGGCGACAATCGACTCAGCGGTCCTCTTGAGGTTCTTTTTCGGAGCCCGTAGGCTTATACTTGTAGGACCGGACCGGTAGCTGCCGCGGCCAATGCTCAGTCGCTGATCGAGAAGATCAAAGCCCTCCCTCCCGAAGGCCTCGACGAGGTCGAGGATTTCGTGGATTTCATCGCGTCTCGCGCGCAAGAGCGCTCGCTCGCGCCGCTGCCGCAGCCAGCGCGGCGACTTTCGCCAAGGTTTGGAGCAATCCCGACGACGACGTCTACGATGCCCTATGAATTCGGCGATTCGTCCTAGCTAAGCTAGCCCCACGGCGCCATGTAGTAGTCGAGCGGATCCCTACGCGCTCGCGCGCTGACTGACCGGGGGCGGCACCAGAAGTGCGCCGAGCCCGCGCATGTCGGCGAGGCCCTCGAGGCGCTGGATCATGTCGGCGAGCCGCGTCGCGTGCGATCTCGGCAGGGCGCGCGCCACGCAGTTGTCGAACTTCTCGCGCAGCCGCTCCGCCGGCAGTGGATTGGCGCTGGTGCGTCCCAACGCCTGGTCGACCTTGCCGAACACGACCTTGCCGTCGACACTCGTGACCTTCACCTCCGCGCCGAGGTGATTGTCGGCGGGGAACTGTGCGGTGGTGTAGGCCGCGGCATGCACCCGTGGCAGGACTGCGCGCACGGCCGGATCGCGAAAAGCTTCGCCTTCAAAATTCTCGATGCGGATGGCGCGGTCGGTCAGCGCGCGCGCGAGGCAATATTGCACGCTGAACTTCGCCTCGAGCGCGCTCTGCGGGTCCGGCCGGTCGGTGTGCTCGAGACGCCGCGCGTGCGTCCACGATTCGATCCGCGCGACCTCTCCTGGCTGCAGGTCGTGGTGGCGCACCAGGTCGAGCATCACGTCGAGAGCCGGATGGGTGCTGCCGCAGCAGGGATATTGCTTGATCGCGATGCCGGGCTCAACGATGTCGAACGGCGCACCCCAGTGCCTCAGCATGCGCGCGACGTCATACGTTCCAGCCCCATTGAAGGCTTCGAGAAAGCCCTGGCGGTGCTCAAACGCGTCGGTATTCGCACTGAAACCCTCCGCCGCCAGCAACGCAGCGAACAGGCCGTTGCGCGCGCAATGGCCGACGTGCAGCGGCTTGGTCATGGTGCCGAAATTCGCCTTGATGCCGGACGCGAGCGAGGAGGCGATGGCGAGCGCGGTTGCGGTGCGCCGCGCGTCAAGGCGCAGCAGGCGGCACGCGGCCGCCGCGGCGCCGTGCACGCCCAAGGTCGCGGTTGCATGCCAGCCCTTGGCGTAGTGGTGAAAGTTGACGCCGAGCGCGAGCTTGCACTCGGTCTCGAAGCCGGCGACGTACGCGACGATGAAGGCGCGCCCGTCGACTAGACGCTCATCGGCGAGCGCAAACAGGGCCGGCAGGATCGGCGCCGACGGATGCCCGCCCAAAGTGTTGTTGCAGTCGTCGAAGTCGAGCGCATGCGCCGCGGTGCCGTTGATGAGTGCCGCGTCGAGTGCGTTGGTGCGGTCGGCGGAGCCGAACAGGAGGCTTGAGCCTCCGTGGGGCGGGACCACCCGGCCGACGATCCGCGCCGCTGGCTCGCCGCTGCCGGCCAGCGTGACGCCGATCGTATCGAGAATGCCGACCTTGGCCCAATGCACCGCATCCGCGGGCAAGTCCTCGAAACGCAATGCGGCCGACCGCCGGGCGAGTTCGTGCGCGAGCTGCATGACTATTGCCTCCCTGTGGCGGCGGCTGCGGCGTTCGTGCCGGCAAGTCTGCCGAATACGGCGCCGGACACAAGGCCGGTTCCGCTCGGATAGTTGAAGTAGAACAGGCCGCCGATC
>CAVPLC010000036.1:0-61842 GCA_963705835.1 uncultured Actinomycetes bacterium | reverse complement strand
CGGCACCGACTGGCGCTGCATGTTGGAGCCCATCAGCGCGCGGTTCGCGTCGTCGTGCTCCAGGAACGGGATCATGGCGGTGGCCACCGACACCATCTGGCGCGCGGACACGTCCATGTAGTCGACCTCGTCCGGCGGGATGTAGTCCACCTCGCCGCCCTTGCGGCGGACCAGCACGCGGTTCTCCGCGATCGTGCCGTCGGGCCCGATCGGCGTGTTGGCCTGCGCGATGACGTGCCTGTCCTCCTCGTCGGCGGTCAGGTAGTCGATCTGGTCGGTGACCACGCCGTCGTTGACCTTGCGGTACGGCGTCTCGACGAAGCCGAACGGGTTCACCCTCGCGTAGCTGGACAGTGAGCCGATCAGGCCGATGTTCGGGCCTTCAGGGGTCTCGATCGGGCACATCCGGCCGTAGTGGCTGGGGTGCACGTCGCGGACCTCGAAGCCCGCCCTTTCGCGGCTGAGGCCGCCGGGACCGAGCGCCGACAGCCGGCGCTTGTGGGTCAGGCCGGCCAGCGGGTTGGTCTGGTCCATGAACTGGGAGAGCTGGCTGGTGCCGAAGAACTCCTTGATCGAGGCCACCACCGGGCGGATGTTGATCAGGGTCTGCGGCGTGATCGCCTCGACGTCCTGGGTCGTCATCCGCTCCCTGACCACGCGCTCCATCCGGGCCAGGCCCAGCCGGACCTGGTTCTGGATCAGCTCGCCCACGGTGCGCAGCCGCCGGTTGCCGAAGTGGTCGATGTCGTCGGTCTCCAGCGGGAGGATCTGCTCGCCGGAGATCATCTCCTCCTCGCCGGCGTGCAGCCGGACGAGGTACTCGATGGTCGCGACGATGTCGTCCTCGCTCAGCGTGCCCTTGCGGATCGGCAGGTCCAGGCCGAGCTTGCGGTTGACCTTGTAACGGCCCACCTTGGCCAGGTCGTACCGCTTGGGGTTGAAGTACAGGTTCTCCAGCAGCGCCTGGGCCGACTCGCGGGTCGGCGGCTCACCGGGACGCAGCTTGCGGTAGATGTCGAGCAGCGCCTCGTCCTGGCCGTTGGTGTGGTCCTTCTCCAGGGTGGCGCGCATCGACTCGTAGCCGCCGAACCGGTCAAGGATCCTGGCGTCGTCCCAGCCGAGCGCCTTGAGCAGGACCGTGACGCTCTGCTTGCGCTTGCGGTCGATGCGGACGCCCACGCTGTCGCGCTTGTCGATCTCGAACTCCAGCCAGGCGCCCCGGCTCGGGATGACCTTGCAGGAGTAGATGTCCTTGTCGCTCGTCTTGTCGACCTGGCGGTCGAAGTAGACGCCCGGCGAGCGGACCAGCTGGCTGACCACGACGCGCTCGGTGCCGTTGATGATGAAGGTGCCCTTGGCCGACATGAGCGGGAAGTCGCCCATGAACACGGTCTGGCTCTTGATCTCGCCCGTGGTGTTGTTGATGAACTCCGCCGTCACGAACATCGGGGCGGAGAACGTCATGTCCTTGTCCTTGCACTCCTCGGCGGAGTACTTGGGCGGCTCGAACCGGTGGTCGCGGAACGAGAGCGACATGGTTCCCGAGAAGTCTTCGATCGGGCTGATCTCCTCGAAGATCTCCTCGAGGCCGGACTGCTCGGGCACGTTGGTGTGCCCAGCTGCCCTGGCTTCGTTGATGCGGGCCTGCCACCGCTCGTTGCCTAGCAGCCAGTCGAACAACTCGGTCTGCAGGGCGAGCAGGTCGGGTACCTTGAGCGGCTCCTGGATGCGCGCGAAAGATACGCGTCGTGCACCAGGAGAGTTTGCTGCGAAGGTAGTAGTTGCGGAGGCGCTGCGCGATGCTGCCAACAGGGGTCCTTCCGAACTTGTCGCGGAAATATCACCGCACGCACGCCAAACGCCCCGCGGCAAATACCCCGTAGCGCGAGGTTGGAACCGAGGACGTCAGAGTGCAGCGCAAACTAGCAGTGTAGCCGGAAGGCGCACTGCTCGTCAAGTGTACGCTACTATGAGATTCACGGTTGCTCCGCAGCATCGCTCTTCTGCGGCCAAACGTCAAGTCCAAAACGGACACTCTGTGTAGATTACTTGCGTGACAGACGCCACATGCGGTGGTAGGTGTACGTTGTAACACCGGGGGGTAAGACTTTATTTCACGTCTCCGCCGGCTGGCGGGGACGTTCTTGTTTCCCTGCGTGTTCCGGGGTGCAGGCGAACGCAGACCCGGGCTCCGGGTTGCTCCGGAGCCCGGGTCTTTGTCGCGCTGAGCCCGGTCGACGGGTCCGTCGCTGGGCCGGCGCTGGGGCCGCCTAGCGCAGCCGGTGCGGCTACTTGACGGTGACGGCGGCACCGGCGCCCTCAAGGGCCGCCCGCGCCTTGTCCGCGCTCTCCTTGTTGACCTTCTCCAGCACCAGCTTGGGCGCGCCGTCCACCAGGTCCTTGGCCTCCTTGAGGCCCAGGCTGGTAAGGCTGCGCACCTCCTTGATGACCTGGATCTTCTTGTCGCCCGCGGCGTCGAGGATGACGTCGAACTCGTCCTGCTCCTCGGCCTGCTCGGCCTCGCCGCCGCCCGCCGCGCCGCCGGGCGCCGCAGCGGCCACGGCGACCGGGGCGGCCGCCTTCACGTCGAACGTCTCCTCGAACTGCTTGACGAACTCCGACAGCTCAAGGAGGGTCATCTCCTTGAACGCGTCAAGCAGGTCGGCGCTACTCATCTTCGCCATGGTGGTTTCCTTCGTTCCTTAGAAATTTGCTCAGGTGGGTCTGGTCAGCCTTCGTCGGCTGCGGCGTCGCTCTCGGCCGCGGGCTGCGCGGCTTGCGCGGGTTGCGCGGCTTGTGCGGGGCCGGCTTCGGCGGCCTCGTCCCCTTGGAGCTTGGCGCGCAGCGCGTCGGCGAGCTGGGCCATCTGCACCGGAAGCGCGTTGAACGTCGCGGCCGCGCCGGCCAGCGACGCCTTCATGGCGCCAGCCAGCTTGGCCAGCAGGACGTCGCGCGGCTCCAGGTCGGCCAGCTTGATGATCTCCGCTGAGGAGATCGCCTTGCCGTCGAGCACGCCGCCCTTGATGACCAGGAGCGGGTTGGCCCTGGCGAAGTCGCGCAGGCCCTTGGCCGCCTCGACCACGTCGCCGTCGACGAACGCGACCGCCGACGGGCCGGCCAGCAGCGATGACAGCTGCTCGTTCAGTCCCGCCTCGGTGATCGCGATCTTGGTCAGCGTGTTCTTGACCACGGCGAACGTGGCGTTGTCCCCGAGCGTCTTGCGCAGCTCGGCGAGCTGGGCCACGGTCAGCCCGCGGTACTCGGTCAGCACCGCGCCGGACGAGCTCCGGAAACGTCCGGTGAGCTCGGTGACCGCGGCTACCTTCTCGGCGTTAGCCATGTGCCTCCTCTCGGTTCGCGTAGAAGCACTGTTTCGTGTGACGGCCGGAGACACTAAAAACGCCCCGGCGCGAGGCGCACGGGGCGGCACGGCCAGCCTGTTACGGGCTGGTACGGTACAGCTCAGTTCACCTGCGCGGGATGTCCGGTTGGGATCTCACGACCCGGCCCGGAGCCTTCGGCCGCCGCCTTCGCGGCGGCATCCAGCGGTCTTCGGTTGCGTCCAGTCTACGGGCCCGCCCCGCGCCCGGCCAAATCGGCTGACAGTTCCATGATCACGAAGGGTTCTTAGTCTGCCCAGACTCAAAAGCCTTCGCGATCATGAAACAGCGGGCGTCAGGCGGGGGTTTCGGCTAGCTCTTCGGCCAGGTTGCGGGTCTTGCTGGGGTCGACGGGGATGCCGGGACCCATGGTGGTGGTGAACGTGACCTTCTTCAGGTACCGGCCCTTGGCCGCGGCGGGCTTGAGCCTGATCACCTCGTCCAGGGCCGCGGCGTAGTTCTCCAGCAGCGCGGTCGGGGCGAACGAGGCCTTGCCGATGACGAAGTGCAGGTTCCCGTTCTTGTCCACCCTGAACGCGATCTTGCCGCCCTTGATGTCGCTCACGGCCTTGCCGACGTCCGGGGTCACGGTGCCGGTCTTCGGGTTCGGCATCAGGCCGCGCGGGCCGAGCACCCGGCCGATCCGGCCGACCTTGCCCATCAGGTCGGGCGTGGCGACCACCGCGTCGAAGTCGAGGAAACCGCCCTGGATGCGCTCGATCAGGTCGTCGGAGCCCACGAAGTCCGCGCCGGCGGCACGGGCCTCCTCGGCGCGGTCGCCGGTCGCGAAGACCAGGACGCGGGCGGTCTTGCCGGTACCGTTCGGCAGGTTGACCGTGCCGCGGACCATCTGGTCCTGCTTGCGCGGGTCGACGCCGAGCCGCAGCGCCACCTCCACGGTGGGGTCGAACTTGGTGACCTGGTTCGCCTTGGCGATGGTGACCGCCTCGGCCGGGCTGTACAGCCGCTCGCGGTCGATCTGCGCGCTGGCCTGACGGTAGGACTTGCTGCGCTTCATTGCTCATCTCCTGATATCTGGAGCTCGTGGTCATCGGGGCCGCGCCTGGCCCTGCCACAGTTTTCGAAATTCGGTTATGTACAACTGCGAACGGCGGCGCGCTATTCCCAGGCCCGCCGCGTAACAGGGGTCAGCCCTCGACCCTGATGCCCATCGAGCGGGCGGTGCCGGCGATGATCTTCTCGGCCGCCTCGATCGTGGTGGCGTTCAGGTCCGGCATCTTGGTCTGCGCGATGTCGCGGACCTGCGCCTTGGTGATGCTGCCGACCTTGGTCTTGTGCGGCTCGGCGCTGCCCTTGTCCACGCCCGCGGCCTTCTTGATCAGCTCGGGAGCGGGCGGCGTCTTGGTGATGAAGGTGAAGCTCCGGTCCTCGTAGATCGAGATCTCCACCGGGATGATGTTGCCTCGCTGGCTCTCCGTCGCGGCGTTGTACTGCCTGACGAAGTCCATGATGTTCACGCCGTGCGGGCCCAGCGCGGTACCGACCGGGGGGGCCGGCGTGGCCTGGCCGGCCGGCAGCTGCACCTTGACGACTGCGGCGAGCCTCTTCCTTCTTGGCGGCATGCGACTATTCCTAACCTGTCCGTTGCGGATGCTAGATCTTGGTTACCTGGTCGAACGACAGCTCCACGGGCGTCTCGCGGCCGAAGATCGACACCAGCACCTTGAGCTTCTGGGTGTCCGGGTTGATCTCGTTCACGGTGGCGGGCAGGGTGGCGAACGGCCCGTCCATGACGGTAACCGACTCGCCGACCTCGAATTCCGGCGCGGACGTCCGGGCCGCCTCGGCCTGCTTCGCGCTGGGCTCGGGCTCGGGCGCCAGCAGCCCGGCCACCTCGCTCAGCTGCAGCGCTGACGGCCGGCTGGACAGGCCCACGAAGCCGGTCACGCCCGGGGTGTTGCGCACCACCGCCCACGACTCGTCGGTCAGGTCCATGCGCACCAGGATGTAGCCGGGCAGGACCTTCTCCGAGACCTGCTGCCGCTTGCCGCCCTTGATCTCGGTCACCTGATGAACCGGGACCTCGATCTGGTAGATGTAGTCCTCCATGTTGAGCGACTGGATGCGGCTCTCCAGGTTGGTCTTCACGCGGTTCTCGTAGCCCGCGTAGGAGTGCACCACGTACCAGTCGCCCGGCAGCATCCGCAGTTCCCGCTTGAACTCCTCGAGCGCGCCGTCGGGGGACTCCTCGGCCGGAACGGCGGCGTCGTCAGGGGCGCCGGCGGCGTCGAGCTCGTCGGTTTCCTCGCTGTACTCGCTCACCTCATCGGCCTTCCCGGGTTCCGCATCGGGTCCTGTCGCGCCCGTCACCGCGGAATCCAGTTGGGTCTCGGACACGATTGCTCTCTTCTTTCCTCACGTTTTCTCACGCCACGCTCGTCGAGCGCGGTCATGGCGCCGCGCCTGGCGTACCCGGCCACTGACCGGCGGCCCCTGAGCTGGAACTAGCCGAACACCTCGAACACCAGCTTGGTGAACCCGTAGTCCAGGCTCGTCACGATGACCACCATGAAGAGTATGAAGACCAGGCTCACCACGGTGTAGGTGACTAGCTCCTTGCGGGTGGGCCAGATGACCTTGCGAAGCTCGCCGACCATCTGCCGGAAGAACAGGGCAGGGGTGGTCCGGCTGCTGCGCTTGGACGCGCGCCCGCCTCCGCTCCGCTTCTCCGCGGCCTCACCGCGTGTCTGAGTCGCCATATCCTCACCTAAACGTTCGCCGGCTACGCGGCTTCGCCGGACCGCACTCGCAGGGCAGGAGGGACTCGAACCCCCAACCACCGGTTTTGGAGACCGGGACTCTGGCCAATTGAGCTACTGCCCTCTGATTCAAGCAGCACCGCCCTTCAGCAATACTGCCTTACAGCTTTCCAGCTAACACTGCTCTCCAGCAACGCCCGCCGACGCACACGGGCATGCTGCCGCACGACAGCACGACTGCCGGTCCATGCAGTGTACGTCCGTTCGCCTTCCGAGTCGAACCGAACGGGGTCCCAAGGGGGGTCTGGGGGGATGGGTCCCCCCAGAAAGAGAGGTAGGAGGGAAGCCCACCGTGCGCCGGGGTCCCTGGGGCCTTATGGGTTCGCCCCCCCGGGGCCAGCACGGCACAATGGAGCCCATGCCAACCAGAGTCTCCGCGCGCGTGTCCGCCATCTCCGAATCCGCCACGCTGGCCGTGGACGCCAAGGCCAAGGCGCTCAAGGCGGCGGGCAGGCCGGTCATCGGCTTCGGCGCCGGCGAGCCGGACTTCCCGACCCCGGCCTACATCGTCGAGGCCGCCCAGCGGGCCTGCGAGCAGCCGCGCTTCCACAAGTACACACCCGCGGCGGGCCTGCCCGAGCTCAGGGCGGCGATCGCGGTCAAGACCGCGCGGGACTCGGGCTACCAGGTCGAGGCCGGCCAGGTCCTGGTCACCAACGGCGGCAAGCAGGCGGTGTACCAGGCGTTCGCCACCCTGCTCGACCCGGGCGACGAGGTCCTCGTGCCCGCCCCGTACTGGACGACCTACCCCGAGGCCATCGCGCTGGCGGGCGGCGTCATGCGGCCGGTGCACACCGACGAGAAGACGGGCTACCTGACGTCCGTGGACGACCTCGAGGCCGCCCGCACCGGGCGCACCAAGATCCTGCTGTTCGTGTCGCCGTCCAACCCGACCGGCGCGGTCTACTCCCCGGCCCAGGTCGCCGAGATCGGCGAATGGGCCGCCGACCATGGCCTCTGGGTGATCACCGACGAGATCTACGAGCACCTGGTCTACGGCGACGCGGTGTTCTCCTCCGTCCCGGTGCAGGCCCCGAGGATCACCGACACCTGCGTGGTGCTCAACGGCGTGGCCAAGACCTACGCGATGACCGGCTGGCGAGTCGGCTGGATGATCGGCCCGAAGGACGTGATCAACGCCGCGGCGAACCTGCAGAGCCACGCGACCTCCAACGTATGCAACGTGGCGCAGGCCGCCGCGCTGGCCGCCGTGTCCGGCGACCTGTCCGCGGTCGAGGTCATGCGCGAGGCGTTCGACCGGCGGCGGCTGACCATGACCCGCATGCTGAACGAGATTCCCGGGGTCATCTGCCCGGAGCCGCAGGGCGCGTTCTACTGCTACCCCAGCGTCAAGGGCCTGCTCGGCAAGGACATCGCCGGGCGCCGCCCGCAGACGTCGGCCGAGCTGGCCGGCCTCATCCTCGACGAGGCCGAGGTGGCCGTGGTCCCCGGTGAGGCGTTCGGCACGCCCGGGTACTTCCGGCTGTCCTACGCGCTCGGCGACGCCGACCTCGAAGAAGGCATCGCCCGGATGGCCAAGCTGCTCGCGGACGCCCGGTAGGCACGGCACACTAACTGGATGTCGAGGTCGCTGGCCGCACTCCCCAAGGCGCACCTGCACCTGCACCTGACCGGGGCCATGCGGCACGCGACGCTGGTGGAGCTGGCCGACCACCACGGCATCCGGCTGCCGCCCGCGCTCACCCAGGACTGGCCGCCGCAGCTGAGCGGGATCGACGAACGCGGCTGGTTCCGGTTCCAGCGGCTGTACGACATGGCCCGCTCGGTGCTGCGCACCCGCGCCGACGTGCGGCGGCTGCTGACCGAGATCGCCGAGGACGAGCGGGCCGAAGGCTCGGGCTGGCTGGAGATCCAGGTCGACCCGTCCGGGTACTTTGCCGCCCGCTTCGGCGGCATCACGCCCATGCTGGAGCTGGTCCTGGAGGGCACGGCCGAGGCCCAGGAGGCGACCGGGGTCGGGATCGGCGTCATCGTGGCCGCGAACCGGACCAAGCATCCGCTGGAGGCCAGGACCCTCGCGCGGCTGGCCGTCCAGTACGCCGGGCGCGGGGTGACCGGGTTCGGCCTGTCCGACGACGAGCGGCGCGGGCCCGCGCACGACTTCGCGGCCGCGTTCCGCATCGCCGAACGCGGTGGCCTGCTCCTGGCCCCGCACGGCGGCGAGCTGGCCGGCCCGGCCAGCGTGGCCGAGTGCCTGGATTTCCTGCACGCGGACCGGATCGGCCACGGCATCCGGGCCGTCGAGGACCCGGCGCTGGTCAAGCGGCTGGCCGCCGAGACGATCACCTGCGAGGTGTGCCCGTCGTCCAACGTCGCGCTGGGCGTGGCGGCCGGGCCGTCCCGCGTCCCCCTCAGGCAGCTGTTCGAGGCCGGCGTGCCGGTCGCCCTCGGCGCCGATGACCCGCTGCTGTTCGGCCCGCGGCTGGCCGCGCAGTACGAGATCGCCCGGCACGCCCACGGGTTCACCGACGCCGAGCTGGCCGACCTCGCGCGCACGTCCGTGCTGGCCTCGGTGGCGCCGCAGCCGCTGCGGGCCCGGCTGCTGGCGGGGATCGATGACTGGCTCGCCGTCCCGGCTTAGGTCCTTTTTTGTCCAGAACGGAGCGTGATGCGTGCCCTGGCCAAGCTCCACGCCGCGCGGGGCTCAAGTGGGGCGCACCGATAATCGCGGTGCGGGAACATCGCGGCGGCGGATACAGTTGGGGCACGTGGCGATGATCCGGCTATCACCGGGGAGCTCCCGGAAGAAAGGGCCGCACGGCCCGACTAGACCCGGGCGGGTCCGGCCCGTCACAGCCGGCTGACGAGCGGCCGCCTCCGATACATCTGGGCGGCAAGCGAGGTGGTACCGCGGTACGCCCGCGCGGGAGCGGGCGCGTCGTCCTCGCGGCATGACGACGCAGCACCGCACCGCGAGGGATCTGGGGTACCCACCGATGGTCGTCTATCCACTGGCCGGGGACACCGACGTCCCGGCCCAGCCGAGCTTCCCCGCGCTGGAGCGGGACGTGCTCGCGCACTGGCAGGCCCAGGACACCTTCCGCGCCTCGGTCCGGCAGCGCCCGGCCGACGGCGAGTTCGTGTTCTACGACGGGCCGCCGTTCGCCAACGGGCTGCCGCACTACGGCCACCTGCTCACCGGTTACGTCAAGGACCTGGTGCCGCGGTTCCGCACCATGGCGGGCCGGCGGGTCGAGCGCAGGTTCGGCTGGGACTGCCACGGCCTGCCCGCCGAGGTCGAGGCCGAACGGCTGCTCGGCATCTCCGGCAAGGCCGACATCCTCGCCATGGGCATCGAGAAGTTCAACCAGGCCTGCCGCGAGTCCGTGCTGCGCTACACGCACGAGTGGCAGGACTACGTCACCCGCCAGGCGCGCTGGGTCGACTTCGACCACGACTACAAGACGCTCGACGTGTCCTACATGGAGAGCGTCATGTGGGCCTTCAAGCAGCTGTGGGACAAGGGCCTGGTCTACCAGGGCTTCAAGGTGCTGCCGTACTGCTGGCGGTGCGAGACCCCGCTGTCCAACCACGAGCTGCGGATGGACGAGGACACCTACGCCGAACGGCAGGACCCCTCGGTCACGGTCCGGTTCAAGCTGGAGACCGGGGAGTGGCTGCTGGCCTGGACCACCACGCCGTGGACGCTGCCGTCCAACCTGGCCTGCGCGGTCGGCGCGGACATCAGCTACGTCGTGGTGGCCAAGGACGGCGAGCGGTACATCCTGGCCCGGGACCGGCAGGCCGCCTACGAGCGCGAGCTCGAGGGCGCCGCCGTGGTCGGCACGCTCACCGGCGCGGAGCTGGCCGGGCGCCGGTACGAGCCGCTGCTGCCCTACCTGGCCGACACGCAGACGTTCGGCACCCAGGCCGGGTTCCGGGTCATCCTGTCCGACGACGTGACGACCGAAGACGGCACCGGCGTGGTGCACATGGCCCCCGCCTACGGCGAGGCCGACGCCCTGGCCTGCAACGCGGCCGGCATCCCGACCGTGCTGACCGTGGACGAGCAGGGCCGTTTCACCAGCGTGGTGCCTGACTTCGAGGGCCAGCACGTGTTCGACGCCAACGCCGGGATCACCGCCAGGCTGCGCGCCGAGGGAAGCCTGGTCCGCCAGGAGACGCACACGCACTCCTACCCGCACTGCTGGCGCTGCCGCAACCCGCTGATCTACAAGGCCGTGTCGAGCTGGTTCGTCGCCGTGACCACGTTCAAGGACCGGATGGTCGAGCTGAACCAGGAGATCACCTGGGTGCCGGGCCACGTCAAGGACGGCCAGTTCGGCAAGTGGCTGGCCAACGCGCGGGACTGGTCGATCAGCAGGAACCGGTTCTGGGGCTCGCCGATCCCGGTCTGGCAGAGCGACGACCCGGCCTACCCGCGCACCGACGTGTACGGGTCGCTGGACGAGCTGGAGCGCGACTTCGGCGTGCGCCCGGCCGACCTGCACCGTCCGGCCATCGACGAGCTGGTCAGGCCGAACCCGGACGACCCGACCGGCCGGTCCGTGATGCGCCGGGTGCCGGAGGTGCTTGACTGCTGGTTCGAGTCCGGGTCGATGCCGTTCGCCCAGGTGCACTACCCGTTCGAGAACCGCGAGTGGTTCGACGGTCACTACCCCGGCGACTTCATCGTCGAGTACATCGGCCAGACCCGCGGCTGGTTCTACACCCTGCACGTGCTGGCCACCGCGCTGTTCGACCGGCCCGCCTTCCGCACCTGCGTCAGCCACGGCATCGTGCTCGGCAACGACGGCCAGAAGATGTCCAAGAGCCTGCGCAACTACCCGGACGTGAACGAGGTCTTCGACCAGTACGGCTCGGACGCGATGCGCTGGTTCCTGATGGCCAGCCCGATCCTGCGCGGCGGCAACCTGATCGTCACCGAGCAGGGCATCAAGGACGCGGTGCGCCAGGCGATCCTGCCCCTGTGGAACAGCTACTACTTCTTCGCCCTGTACGCGAACGCGGAGTCCTACCAGGCGCGGCGGTCGACCGGAAGCCAGCACGTGCTGGACCGGTACATCCTGGCCAAGACGCGCGCCGTGGTCACCGAGCTGGAGGAACTGCTCGACGCCTACAACGTCGGGGCTGCCTGCCAGGTGCTGCGGGAGCACCTGGAGGTGCTGACGAACTGGTACATCCGCCGGTCGCGCGGCCGGTTCTGGGCGGGCGAGCCGGACGCGCTCGACACCTTGTGGACCGTGCTGGAGACCACCTGCCGGGCCGCCGCGCCGCTGCTCCCGCTGACCGCCGAGACGATCTGGCGGGGGCTGACCGGCGAGCCGAGCGTGCACCTGACCGCCTGGCCCGACGTGGCCGGCTGGGCTTCCGGCGACGCGGACCTGGCCGGGACCATGGACCTGGTCCGCGCGGTGTGCAGCACCGCGCTCGGCATCCGCAAGGCGCGCAAGCTCCGGGTCCGGCTGCCGCTCGCGACGCTGGTCATCGCGCACCCGGACGCCAAGTCGCTGGTGCCGTACACCGACCTGATCGCCGACGAGGTCAACGTCAAGGCCGTCGAGCTGGCCGCCGACCCGGCCAGCCTCGGCCGGGTCGAGCTGACCGTGAACCCCAGGCTGCTCGGCCCGCGGCTCGGCGGCAAGGTGCAGGACGTGATCCGCGCGGTCAAGGCGGGCGACTGGGTCAGTACCGGCGACGGCGTCACCGCGGCGGGCATCGAGCTCGAGCCCGGCGAGTACGAGCTGCGGCTGGCCGTCGCGGATCCCGACTCGGCCGCGGCCCTGCCCGGCCACGCCGGCCTGATCGCGCTGGACACGCGGGTGACCCCGGAGCTGGCGGCCGAGGGCGCCGCGCGCGACGTGGTGCGGATCGTGCAGCAGGCGCGCCGGGACGCGGACCTGTCGGTCTCGGACCGGATCCGGCTCACCGTCGGCGCCGACGGCGCCGTGGCCGACGCGGTGCGCGCGCACGCCGGGTTCCTGACCGCGGAGACCCTCGCCGTCCGCCTGGACCTGCGCCCGTCCGGCGAGGTGCACGCGGACCCGCAGCCCGCCGGCGACGGCCTGGTCAAGGTGGCCCTCACGAAGGAGACGTCCGCGAGCTGATCTCGGCCCGGCCAAGCCTCGAGGTATTACCGCCTCCTTACGTACGGGCGCGTTACGCCGGCGTGGCCGGCGGTCGTCTGGTATATGGCGTTTTGGTTCTGGATCGAACCGACCCGCTCTCCGGTCCGTGCTCGTTACGGAGGAATTTCAACCGGAGGGAGCTGTACAGAATGAATCCGATACGACGATCCGCGGCGGGCATCGCCGCGATCGTCACCGCCACGGCCGGCCTGCTGGCCGGAAGCGGCGTCCTGGCCACGTCGGCGAGCGCCTCATCCTCGTTCATCGGCGGGCTGACCCAGACCAAGGTCGTCGCCTCGACGGTCCCGGCCAACGGCGACCAGAACCCCTACGGGGTGGCCGTCGTGCCGCGCAGCACCGGCGACCTGCACCGGGGCAACGTGCTGGTCAGCAACTTCAACGACGCCACCGACAACAACACCAACCCGCCGAGCGGAAACGTGCAGGGCACGGGCACCACGATCGTCCAGGTCAGCCCCGGCGGCCAGGCGTCACTGTTCGCCCAGATCAGCGACCCCGCCTGCCCCGGCGGCGTCGGCCTGACCACCGCGCTGGTGGCGCTGCGCAGCGGCTGGGTGATCGTCGGCTCGCTGCCCACCCAGGGCGGCGCCATCTCCGGGTTCGGCTGCCTGATCGTGCTGGACCAGTGGGGCCACGTCCGGGGCACGCTGACCGGCCACGGCATCAAGGGCCCGTGGGACATGACCGCCCTTGACCTGGGCGGCATCACCGAGCTGTTCGTGACCAACGTGCTCGGCGGCATCCTGCCGACGCCGACCACCGCCAACGGCGGCACGGTGCAGCGGCTGCTGATCACCAGCGGGCCCGGCGAGGTGCCGCACGTGATCGCCAGCACCCAGATCGGATCGGGCTTCCAGGCCCGTACCGACCCCAGCGCGCTGGTCATCGGGCCGACCGGCGTCGGCCTCGGGTTCCACGGCACCCTGTATGTCGCCGACACGCTGGCCAACCGGATCGCCGCCATCCCCAACGCGGTGTTCCGCTTCAAGGACGACGGCACCGGCTCAACGGTGTCCGAGAACCCCGCCATGATGGGCCCGCTCGAGGGCCCGCTCGGGCTGGCCATCGCGCCCAACGGTGACATCCTGACGGTCAACAGCCTCGACGGGAACATGGTGGAAACCACCCCGGGCGGGGCGACGGTGGCCGTCGACACCGTGGACAACAACGCGGGCGGCGCGGGCAACCTGTTCGGCCTGGCCGTCAAGCCGGGCGCCGACGCCGTCTACTTCGTCGACGACTTCGGTGCCGACAACAACCTCCAGCTTCTGTTCTAGCCGAGTTCAGAAGTTCTTACCGGTCGATAACGCGGGCCCCGGCCGTTGAGCCGGGGTCCGCGGGCCGGCCGTAGATGAGGATGGAGGCCAGCGTTCGCGGCTGTCCCCGAAAGATCACCGGGTCTGCCGATCGCGAACCCTGACGATCACGGGCTCGGTGAGCCGTGTCCTTTCGGCCACTGGCAGCCGCGGCACTGGTCTGGACGATAGCGATCCCGCCCGCATCATTCGGACAATTCTGGAGGATCTTGGGGGATAGCGCGGCAACCTGAACGAACCGGCCGGAACCGGCACCGCCATTACCGGCGCGGCGGCCCGTGTTCCGTCGGGATTTCGGCGTGCTCCGAACCGTTCCGCTCCCGGCCACGTGCACATGGGTGGAGACACACTTCACCGGAAGGGAGCGGATTGGGAATGAAAGCAACAAGACGGTACGCGGCCGGGCTGGCCGCGATCGTCACCACCACGGCCGGACTGCTGGCCGGCACGGGCCTGGCGGCCGGCAGCGCCAGCGCGGGGGGCTTCGGGCCCTTCGTCGGCCCGCTGCACCGCACCAGCGTGCTCGCCTCCACGGTCCCTGGTAACGGCGACGTCAACCCCTACGGCGTCGCGGTCGTCCCGCGCACCACGGGTGACCTGCACCGGGGCAACGTGCTGGTGAGCAACTTCAACGACAAGGCCAACGTCCAGGGCACCGGCACCACGATCGTCCAGGTCACCCCCGGCGGCGGGGTGTCGCAGTTCGCCAAGATCAACCGCCACCTGCGCGGCTGCCCGGGCGGCGTGGGCCTGACCACCGCGCTCACCGCGCTGCGCAGCGGCTGGGTCATCGTCGGCTCGCTGCCCACCAGGAACGGCAGCATCTCCGGGGCCGGCTGCCTCATCGTGCTTGACCAGTGGGGCCACGTCCGGGAGACGTTCACCGGCGGAGGCATCAACGGACCCTGGGACATGACCAGCCTGGACCTGGGCCACCAGGCCGTGCTGTTCGTCACCAACGTGCTCAACGGCACGGTCCGCGCCAAGGGCCACGTGGTCTTCGGCGGCACCGTGCTGCGGCTCGTCATCAAGATCCCCGCCTTCGGGCTGCCGTTCATCTGGTTCGACACCACCATCGGATCGGGCTTCCCCGAGCGCACCGACCCCGCGGCGCTGGTCATCGGCCCGACCGGCGTGGGCCTCGGCCCGAACGGAATCCTGTACGTCGCCGACACGCTGGACAACCGGATCGCCGGCATCCCCAATCCGGTGTTCCGCGTGTTCAGTGACGGGCCCGGCTTCACCGTGTCCAGGGGTCACCACCTGAACGGCGAGCTCGGCCTGGTCATCGCGCCCAACGGTGACATCCTGACCGTCAACAGCGGCAACGGGAAGCTGGTCGAGACCACGCCGTTCGGGTTCCAGGTCGCGACCCGCCAGCTCGACAGCACGGTGGTTATGGGTTCCCCGCCCGGGGCGGGCGCCCTGTTCGGCCTGGCCGTCAAGCCCGGCCACGACGCCGTCTACTACGTGGACGACGCCACCAACACGCTGAACCTGCTACACCGCTAGGGACGTCACGCGCTCTAGTCCCGCCACGGCGGGACTAGAGCGAAACCCCCACCAGGTCGGGCTCGGGCGTCAGCGACACGCCGAACGCGGCGCGGACGCCGTCCCTGATCTGCCGGGCCAGCATCATCAGGTCGGCCGTGGTGGCCGATCCCGGGTTGACCAGCGCGAGCGTGTGCTTGGAGGAGATCCGCGCCCCGTCGCCGAGGCTGAACCCCTTGCCGAAGCCGGCCCGCTCGATAAGCCACGCGGCGGGCACCTTCACCAGGCCTTCCCCCGCGTCGAACCGGGGCACGGCGGTGTCCTGCCCGCATCTGGCCCGGGCCGCGGTCGCGACGGCGGCCAGCGCGGCGCCGTCCAGGACCGGGTTGACGAAGAACGAGCCGACGCTGCGGGTGTCGGGGTCGGCAGGATCGATCACCATGCCCTTGCGCCGCCTGAGCTCCAGGACGGCCTTGCGGACCTGCCCGCCCGGCACCCGGTCGCCGATCGCGACGCCGAGGGCCGCGGCCAGCTCCGCGTACCGGACCGGGGCCGAGACGGGCTGCTCGGCGAGGCGGAACGTCACGCTCAGCACCACGAACTGGCCCCCCGGCCGCCGGAAGCGGCTGGTCCGGTAGCCGAACCCGCACTGCGCACCCGGGATGGCCAGGACCTGCCTGGTGGTCCGGTCGTAGGCCCGGACCTGCGTGATGGTCTGGGCGACCTCCTGGCCGTAGGCGCCGACGTTCTGGATCGGGGTGGCTCCGGCCAGGCCGGGGATGCCGGACAGGCACTCCAGGCCGGCCAGGCCCGCCTCGACCGTCCAGGCCACCACGTCGTCCCACGGCTCTCCCGCCGCGACGGTCACCAGGCCGGGTTCGCCGACACGGCTGCGGCCCCGGGTCAGCACCTGGATCACGGTGCCGTCGAAGCCCTCGTCGGCGACCACGAGGTTGCTGCCGCCGCCGAGGATCAGCACCCGCTCGCCGCGGGCGTCCGCGGCCCGGACGGCCTCGACGAGGCCCGCTTCGTCGTCGGCGGGCAGGAAATCGCGGGCTGGCCCGCCCAGGCCGATGGTGGTGTAGTCGGCCAGCTTCACTTCAGGCGGACGACGGCGCGGGCGCGGGTCAAGACCTTCGTCCCGTCGGACCTGGCGGTGACCTCGACCGCCACCCGGTTGCCCTCGAGCCGCTCGGTCACGGTGCCCGCGACCTCGACGGTGGCGCCCTTGTCGTCGTCGGGCACCACGACCGGCGCGGAGAACCGCACGCCGTATTCGGTGATGGCGCCCGGATCCCCGGCCCACTCGGTGAGGAACCGGCCCGCCAGGGCCATGGTGAGCATGCCGTGCGCGATGACGTCGGGCAGGCCCACGGACTTGGCGATGCGCTCGTTCCAGTGGATGACGTTGAAGTCGCCGGAGGCGCCGGCGTAGCGCACCAGGTCGCGCCGCGTCACCTGGTACTGCCGGGGCGGCAGCTCGGTCCCGGGCTGAGCCTCGTCGTAGCTGGGGTTAGTCATCGCTCTCCCCTACGCGCCGCGTTCGACGAGCGTCGACCGGGCCGTGCAGACGCGCTCGCCGTCCACGGTCCGGATCTCGGTGACGGTCGTCATCGTGGTCATGCTGCCGATCTGCCTGATGTCCTCGATCGTGGACTGCGAGGTCACCACGTCGCCCGCGTGCAGCGGGCGGTGGTGGGTGAAGTTCTGCTCGCCGTGCACGACCATCGCGTAGTTGATACCGAGGTCCGGATTGTGCGTCACCCGCGCGCTACCCTTGGCGCTGACCACGATGGCGAACGTCGGCGGGGCGATCACGTCCGGGTAGCCAGCCGCCTGCGCGGCGGCCCGGTCGCGGCACAGGGCACTCGGCTCGCCGATCGCGTCGGCGAATTCCGCGATCTTGACCCGGCTGACCTCGTACGGCTCGGACGGCTCAAAGGTCCGGCCGATGTAGTCGGTATTGATCGCCACGACCGGAGTCTTAGCGGGTCTCGCGGTGCGCGCGGTGGCAGCGGCACCAGGGGCAGTACTTCTTCAGCTCGAGCCGGTCAGGGTCGTTGCGCCGGTTCTTTTTCGTGATGTAGTTCCGGCGCTTGCACTCCTGGCAAGCCAGCGTGATCTTCGGCCGGACATCGGTGGCAGCCACGGTGGAGTGCCTTCCTTATCTTCATGGGGACCGGTCAAGTGTAGCGGAGGCCGGACTTGAACCGGCGACACAGCGATTATGAGCCGCTTGCTCTGCCTGACTGAGCTACTCCGCCATCGGGTAACTCAGAAAGGGTACCCGATCTTGCCGCGCCGGGTTCAACGGCCGGCGGCGTCGCCCCGTCTTTGATCGACCGCCTTTGGTCGGCCGCCTTTGACCGTCCGCCGTCCGGCCATGCAGTATCGGGAGGGTGAGCATACTCGGCACGAGGGTTATCCGGACCGAAGATCCGCGCTTCCTGACCACCGGCGGCGTCTACACGGCCGATGTCAGCGACGAGCGGCTGGCGGGCGCCTGCCACGTGCAGTTCGTCCGCTCGGCGCTCGCGCACGCGCGGATCCGCTCCGTCGACGTCAGCGCGGCGCGGCAGGCGCCGGGCGTGATCGCGGCGTTCACCAGCGCCGATCTGGCCGAGCTCGCGGAGATCGTCCCGTCCATGGGCATGATCAACGCGAAGATGAGCCAGCCGCTGCTGGCCAGGGACGTGGTCCGCTACGTCGGCGAGCCGCTGGCCATGATCGTGACCGAGCATCACGACCAGGGCGAGGACGCCGCCGACCTGGTCGACGTGGACTACGACCCGCTGCCGCCGGTGGTGGCGATGGACGACGCCGGCGCGAGCGAGTCCGCCGTGCTGTTCCCGGCCGCGGGAACCAACGTCGCTGCCTCGTTCGGCGACGCGGCCAAGCTCAAGGCCGACCTGTTCGACGGCTGCGAGGTGGTGGTCTCCCGGACGATCCTCAACCAGCGGGTCGCGCCCGCGCCGATGGAGACCCGGGCCGCGGCCGCCGCCTGGGATTCCGGCGGCCGGCTGACGGCGTGGATCCCGAACCAGGGCGCGCAGGGCACCCGCAGCGCCCTGGCCGGCATGCTCGGCCTCGATGAGGCCGACGTCAGGGTCATCACGCCGGACGTGGGCGGCGCGTTCGGCGCCAAGTTCGGCGCCGACCCGGAGCAGGCCCTGGTGTGCTGGGTGGCCCGCGCGCTGGGCCGCCCCGCGCGGTGGGCCGAGACCAGGAACGAGAACCTGATCGGCATGACGCACGGCCGGGCCCAGCGGCAGACGGTCACGATCGGCGGCAGCCGGGACGGGACGGTGGCGGCCTACCGGCTGGAGATCCTGCAGGACGCCGGGGCGTACCCGAAGATCGGCGCGTTCCTGCCGTTCCTGACCATCTTGATGGCGCCAGGACCGTACGCGATCCCCCGGGCCGAGGCCGTGGGCACGTCGGTGGTGACCAACACCACGCCCGTCGGCGCCTACCGCGGCGCGGGCCGGCCCGAGGCCACCGCGGCGGTGGAGCGGGCCATGGACCTGTTCGCCGCGCAGATCGGCATGGATCCCGCCGAGGTGCGCAGGAAGAACCTGCTGCCGAAGTTCACCGAGCCGCACACGACCGCGTTCGGCGCGGTGTACGACACCGGCGACTACGCGGCCGCGCTGGACAAGGCGCTGACCGCGGCCGGATACGAGGACCTGCGCGACGAGCAGGTCAAGCGGCGGGCCAGCGGCGACGTGATCCAGCTGGGCATCGGCCTGTCGTGCTACGTGGAGATCACCGGCCCGGGGGCCGAGGAGGGCGGCCCGCGGGAGAACGCCACCGTCGAGGTCCATCCCGACGGCAGCGCCACCATCTTGACCGGGACCTCACCGCACGGCCAGGGCCACGTCACGGTGTGGGCCATGCTGGCCAGCGCCGAGCTCGGCATCCCGGTGGACAAGATCACCGTGAAGTGGGGCGACACCGACCTGATCCCGGAGGGCGGCGGCACCGGCGGCTCGCGCAGCCTGCAGCAGGGCGGCGCGGCGGTGCAGCAGGCGTCCAGGGACCTGCTGGACGTGGCCAGGCAGCGCGCGGCCGGCGAGCTCGAGGCCAACCCGGCCGACCTGGTGTTCGACGTCGCCGGCAGTGCGTTCGCGGTGGCCGGGGATCCAGACGCCTCGGTCCCGCTGGCCCGGCTGGCCGAGCGCGAGCCGCTGAGAGTCCGCGCGGTGTTCACCGCGCCCGGGCCCACCTTCCCGTTCGGGTCGCACGTGGCCGTGGTCGAGGTCGACACCGAGACCGGCAAGGCGGTGCTGCGGCGGGTCATCACGGTCGATGACGCGGGCACGGTCATCAACCCGCTGCTGGCCGAGGGGCAGCGGCACGGCGGCATCGCCCAGGGCGCCGCGCAGGCCTTCCTCGAGGAGGTCGTCTACGACTCGGACGGCAACCCGCTGACGTCGAGCTTCGCCGACTACGCGTTCCTGTCCGCCGCCGAGGTCCCCAGCTTCGAGCTGGCCGACAGCCAGACGCCGACCAGCTACAACCCGCTGGGCGCCAAGGGGATCGGCGAGGCCGGCACGATCGGCTCGACCCCGGCGGTGCAGAACGCGATCATCGACGCGCTGGCGCACCTCGGCGTCCGGCACATCGACATGCCCGCGTCCCCGCAGCGCGTGTGGCAGGCGCATACGCTCGGCCGGCGCGCGGACCGGAGCCCCGGAATGAGCGGGCCCGCGGCCGCGGTCTCCCAGCGGACGGGCCGGTCCAGGGTCGCCGCGGGGCCGACCGCACGCTGGTGGATCCTGGGCGTGGTCGGGCTGGCGCAGCTGATGGTGGTGCTGGACGCCACGATCGTGAACATCGCGCTGCCCTCGGCCCAGCGGGCGCTGGGGTTCTCCAACGCCGACCGGCAGTGGGTGGTGACCGCGTACGCGCTGGCCTTCGGCGGGCTGCTGCTGCTCGGCGGCCGGCTGTCGGACCTGGTCGGCCGGCGGCGGATGCTGATCATCGGCCTGGTGGGCTTCGCCGCGGCCTCCGCGCTGGGCGGCGCGGCGACCAGCTTCGCGGTGCTGGTCATCGGCCGCGGCGCGCAGGGGGCGTTCGGCGCGATGCTGGCCCCGGCCGCGCTGTCCACCCTGACTGTCACGTTCACCGACCCGGCCGAGCGCGGCCGGGCGTTCGGCGTCTACGGCGCGATCGCCGGGGCGGGCGGGGCGGTCGGGCTGCTGCTCGGCGGGGTGCTGACCGAGTACCTGTCCTGGCGGTGGTGCCTGTACGTCAACGTCGTCCTGGCGGTGATCGCGGTCGCGGGCGCGGTGCGGCTGATGGCCGCCCAGCCGCGCGAATCCGGACGTGCAGATCGACTGGCCGGGCACGGTCCTGGTGGTGGCCGGGCTGGTGGCGGTCGTCTACGGGCTGTCCGAGGCCGCGACCACGGGCTGGGGCGCGCCGGAGACCATCGCGCTGCTGGTGGCCGGGGTGGTCCTGCTGGCCGCGTTCGTCCTGGTCGAGCGGCGGGTCGCGCATCCGCTGCTGCCGCTGCGGATCGTGCTGAGCCGGTTCCGCGGCGGCGCGTACCTGGCCATCGGGCTATCGGCCATCGGCGTGTTCGGGATCTTCTTGTTCTTGACCTACTACCTGCAGCTGACCCTGGCCTACTCGCCGGTCAAGTCCGGGCTGGCCTTCCTGCCGATGATCGCGGCGATCGTCGCGGCCTCCACCATCTCCAGCGGGGTGCTGATGCCGCGGACCGGGCCCCGGCCGCTGATCCCGGCCGGCCTGCTCGCCGCGGCCGGCGGGCTGGTCCTCCTGGCCACGCAACTGGGATTGCGCACCAGCTACCTGGACTGGATCCTGCCCGCCCTGCTCCTGGTCGGGGCCGGCCTGGGCGTGGTGTTCGGCTGCGCGCTGAACACCGCGACCTACGGCACCGGGGCCGCGGACGCGGGCGTGGCCTCGGCGCTGGTCAACACCAACCAGCAGGTCGGCGGCTCGATCGGCACCGCGCTGCTGAACACCCTGGCCGCCAGCGCCCTGACCAGCTACGTGCTGGCCCACGGGCGCAGCCCGCTGGTCCTGGCCCAGGCGGCGGTGCACAGCTACGTCGTCGGGTTCTGGGTCTCGGCCGCGATCCTGGCCGCCTCCGCGGTCGTGTGCGCGCTGGTACTGCCCCCGGGAACCCTGACCCCGGCCACCGTGCGGGTTCCGGAGGTTGCGGAGGTTGCGGCGACCAAGGCGGCAGCCGCTGTCCCAGAGGAGATGAGCGTCCATGACCAATGAGCCTTTCCTTAACCCTCCCGGCCCGTCCGGAGCCGCGGATTCCGCCGTGCGGCTGATCACCGTGTCGGCGGCCTACGGGGCCGGAGGCAGCGTCGTCGCCCCGGCCCTGGCCCGCCGCCTCGGCCTGCCCTTCCTGCAGCGCGTCACCACCTCGGAGGGGCACCCCGCCGAGCCCGGGCCGTGCGATGAGCAGCTGACGGAGGAGGAGGTCAAGGCCACCCCGGTGCACCGGCTGCTCGCCTCGTTCACCGAGGCCATGCCGGCCGGGCCCACGCAGTCGCCGCCGTCCACCCACCACCAGGACCGGCACCTGCGCGGCCACGGCGAAGCCGGGATCCAGCGCCTGCTGGCCGTCGGCGGCGGGGTGATCCTCGGCCGGGCGGCCGCGGTAGTCCTCGGCAAGGACCGCGGCTTTCACGTGCGGCTGGACGGACCGCCTGACCGCCGCATCGCCCAGGGCGCCGCGGTCGAGGGCATCACCGAGGAGCAGGCCAGGGCGCGCATCCGCGCGGCCGACAAGGCCCGGACCGCCTACGTCCGCCGCCTGTACCGCTGCGACCCGGCCGACCCGTCCCTGTACCACCTGGTGATCGACTCCACCGCGATACCCCTGGACACCGTGGTCGAGCTCATCGTCACCGCGGCGTGCTCGCAGCTCAACCCGTGGCGGGCTGGTGAACCCGCCGGTCAGAGGTGATAGGCGTACTCGCGGAATTCCCAGTCGGTGACGAACCGCTCGAAGCGCTCGATCTCGTTGCGCTTGTAGGCCAGGAACGAGGAGACGAAGTAGCCGCCGATAACGTCGGTCAGCTCGCGGTCGGCTTCCAGGGCGTCGAGGGCGTCGGCCAGGCGCATGGGCAGGATCTGCGCCCGGGCGGGGTCGTAGCCGTACCCCTCGAGCTTGTCGCCCGGCTCGATCTTGTCGGTCACGCCCAGGAAGACGGCGGCGCCGACGGCGGCCATGGCCAGGTAGGGGTTGGCCGTGGCGTCGCCCAGCCGGACCTCCATCCGCGCCCCGGGGCCGCGCTCGGGCGGCACCCGCACCATGGCGCTGCGGTTGTCCAGGCCCCAGTCGATGAGCCAGGGCGCCAGCGTGTCAGGGCCGAACCGCTTGAACGAGTTGACGGTGGGGTTGAGCAAGGCGCTGAGCGCCCGCGCGTGCGCGAGCACGCCGCCGATCGCGTGGCGGCCCACGGCGGACAGGCCGTCCGGCCCGCCGGGGTCGCCGAACACGTTCCGCCCGGCCTCGTCGTTCACCGAGACGTGCACGTGGAAGCCGGACCCGCCCTCGTCGTTGAACGGCTTGGCCATGAAGGTGGCCAGCAGGCCGTGCTGGCGCGCGATCTCCTGCACCGCGGACTTGAGCCTGAAGGACCGGTCGGCCGCGTCCACCAGCCCGGAGTGACCGAGGTTGATCTCGAACTGGCCCGGCGAGAACTCGTGGTTGGCCGCGGTCACCGCCAGCCCGGCGTCCCGCAACTGCCTGAGCATGTGTAGCAGCAGGCCCTGCGGGTCGCCCTTGCGGCCGACCACGTAGACGTTGCCCGGGTCGTCCGCGTAACGCCGCCAGCCGCCGTCCGGGCCCTGCTGGCACAGGTAGAACTCGAGCTCGGGGCCGCAGGCCAGCGAGTAGCCGAGGCCGGAGACCCGTTCGGCCACCCGCCGGATGACCGCTCGAGGCCCCTCCGGGGCCGGCTGGCCGTCGGGGGTGAACGCGTCGCCGAGGCACCAGGCCGCGTGCGGCTCCCAGGGCAGCGGGGTCAGCGAGGACAGGTCGGGGTAGACGCAGATGTCGGGCAGGCCCTGGTCGAGTCCGCCCTGGACCGGGACCACGTCGCCCATCGGGGAGGTGTGGTAGACCGCGCGGCAGAACGCCAGGCCGTGCTCCATCGCGGCGGGCAGCATGTCGAGCAGCACATCGCGGCCGCGGTCGACGCCGATCAGGTCCGGGTACGACACCCGGACGACGTCGACGCCCTCGGACCGCAGGCGCTCGCAGACCGCGGAAACCCCAGGGCTCTGCTGATTCCGGGGGGGACGACCCGCCCCGAACCCCCCCGCGCCCTTCGGGCATCTGCGGCACGGCGACATGCTAGCATCGCAAGTCGTATGGATACAAACGATCTGTGCGGGAGCGTACGTGCCTGACGTGTCCGGGTTCTTCTACCCGCGGACGGCCACCGGCCGGGCCTCACTGCTGCCCCCGCCGCCGTGGCACTACTCCGGTGACCTGCTCACCGTGGAGTACCGGACCGACCCGGCGCGGGTGGCCGAGCTGCTGCCGGGCCCGCTGGAGCCCGCCCCGGACGACCCCGGCGCCGTCGCGCTGATCTGGGCCGACTGGCAGTCCTGCGGGGACAGCGGGGAGGAGCTCCTCGACCCGGTCCGGGCGCAGTACCGGGAGTGCTTCGCCGTCGTGCGGTGCGCGTTCGAGGGCCAGGTCTACTCCCGCTGCGTCTACATCTGGGTCGATACCGACTTCGCCCTGGTCCGCGGCCTGCACCAGGGCTACCCGAAGAAGCTCGGGTCGGTTCACCAGACCCGGCCGCACCCGTTCGGCCGCGCCGCGCCCAGGATCGCCACTGGCGGCCGGTTCGCGGGCACGCTGGCGGCGGCCGACCGCCGCCTGGCGCAGGCCGTGGTGACGCTGCGCGAGCAGGTCCCGGCGGCCGGGTTCGTCAACGCCCACCCGATGGCGCACCACCGGTGGATGCCCTCGATCGAGAAGGGCGCCCCGGACGCGCTGGACGAGCTGGTCCGCTCGGGCAGCGCCCTCGTCGAGGGCGGCCCGGCCTGGCGCGGAGAGGCCACCCTCGAGCTGTTCGAATCACCGACCGAGGAACTGGCCAGGCTCGAGGTCGGCGAGATCATCGGCGGCTACTACCAGCAGGTGGGAGTCACCTGGGACGGCGGGAAGGTGCTGCACTCGGAATGAGCACGGCGAGCGTGGCCGGGGTGGACGTCGACACCCGGCACTGGATCGGCGGGCGGCGGGTGCCGTCCTCTACGACGTTCTCCGACCTGTCCCCCATCGACGAGCAGCCGCTGGCCGAGATGGCCCGCGGCGGTGAGGCCGAGGTGACGGCGGCCGTGCGGGCCGCGGGGCAGGCCTTCGCGGGCTGGTCGGCGACTCCCCCGCAGGACCGGGCGGCGGTGCTGCACGCCATCGCGGACCGGATCACCGATCGCGCGGCCGACCTGGCGCAGGTGGAGACGCTGGACAACGGCGCGCTGCTGCGCTCGCACCTGCGCAGCGTCATGCCCAGGGCGGCGCAGAACTTCCGGTTCTTCGCCGACTGGCTCGGCCGGCTCGACGGCGGCGACCTGGACATCGCCGGTCATCGCGAGCAGGTGTCCTGGGCCCCGTCCGGGGTCACCGCGGTCATCACGCCGTGGAACGCGCCGCTCATGCTGGCCACCTGGCGGATCGCGCCCGCGCTGGCGGCCGGGAACACGGTGGTGGCCAAGCCGCCGGAATGGGCGCCGCTGACCGCCAGCCTGCTCGCCGACATCACCGCCGAGGCGGGCCTGCCCGGCGGCGTGTTCAACGTCGTCCAGGGGCTTGGCGCCGAGGCCGGGGCGCCGCTGGCCGCGCACCCGGACCTGGCCCGGGTCTGCTTCACCGGGTCGGTCGCCACGGGCCGGCAGGTCGCCGCGGCGGCCGGACGGCAGCTCACCCCGGCCTCGCTCGAGCTGGGCGGCAAGTCCCCGCTGCTCGTCTTCGAGGACGCCGACCTGGACCTGGCGGTCAGGCACGCGGTGGGCCAGTACGACAACGCCGGGCAGGTGTGCCTGGCCGGCACCCGGCTGCTGGTCGCCGAGCCGGTGGCCGAGGAATTCCTGGCCCGCTTCACCGCGCGCGCGGCCGCGCTGCGGCAGGGCGATCCGCGGCAGGACGGCACCGACATCGGGCCGAACATCACCCGCGAGCACGTGGCGCGGGTGGACGGCTTCGTCCGCCGGGCCATCGCGGCGGGCGCCCGCCCGCTGCTCGGCGGGGCGCTCAATCCCGATCTCGGCGGGCTGTACTACCAGCCCACGCTGCTGGCCGGCGCGGCCCCCGGGTCGGAGATCCTCACCGAGGAGGTGTTCGGGCCCGTGCTCACCGTGCAGACCTTCGCAGGCGAGCAGGAGGCGGTCGCCCTGGCCAACAGCACCCGCTACGGGCTGGCCGCCATGGTATTCACCGGCGACCGCTCCCGGGCCGGCCGGATCGCGGCGCAGCTCGTGGCGGGGACCGTCTGGGTCAACTGCTTCTTCGTCCGCGACCTGCGCGCGCCGTTCGGCGGGGCCAGGCAGTCCGGGATCGGCCGGGAGGGCGGCACCTGGAGCTTCGATTTCTACGGGGACGTGAAAAATACCGTCTACGCACCGGAAGGGTGGCACACCGATGGGTGAAGTCGCGGGAGCCGGACTGCTCGCTCACGTTCCGACCATCATGCTCCCCCACGCCGAGCGCCTCGAGCTGAACGAGGGCAAGGAGATCAGCCTGGTCCCCGGGCTGGAACGGCTGCGGCGCGAGGTGTTCGAGACCGTCGAGGCCGACACCGTGGTGGTGCTCGACTCGCACTGGCACACCACGGTGGAGTTCGTGGTGGCCGCCCAGGAGGTGCGGGCCGGGCTGTTCACCTCCGACGAGCTGCCGCGGGGCATGTGCCGGATCCCGTACGACTGGCGGGGCGATCCCGAGCTCGCGCGGGCCATGGCCGCGCAGGCCGACGCGCACGGCACCTGGATCACCGCCATCGACGATCCCTGCCTGCCGGTGCACTACGCGACGGTCAACCTGTGGAGCTACCTGGGCCGCGGCCTGGACCGGCGGTGGGTGTCCGTGAGCACGGCACAGACCGGCGACACCGAGGACTTCCTGCGGGTCGGCCGGGCCCTGGCCGCGGCCATCGCCTCGACCAGGCGCACGGTGCTGCTCATCGCGTCCGGCGCCATGTCCCATACCTTCTGGTCGCTGCGCGAACTGCGGGCGCACGAGGCCAGCGACCCGGCGCACATCAGGACGGCGGCGGCCCGCGCGGCCGACCTGGAGCGGATCGGCTGGCTGGAGGCGGGCGACCACGCCCGGGTCATCGACACCATGCCGGACTTCCTCAAGTACCGGCCCGAGGCCCGGTTCGGGCCCTACCTGACGATGATCGCGGCGCTCGGCGAGGGCGCGGTGACCGCGCCGGGCCGGGCCTACAGCGACTACGAGAACTCCGTAGGCACCGGGCAGGTCCACATGTGGTTCGACCGGCCCGCGGCGGGCTGGCGATGACCGAGCACCGGCGGATCCTGCTGGACGGGGCCTGCGTCGAGGTGACCCGCGACGGGGCGGACCTGGTGGCCCCGGACGGCCGGCGGGTGCCCGCGGCCGGCGCGGTGCACCTGCCGCCGGTGGTGCCGACCAAGATCATCGCGGTGCACCTCAACCACCGCAGCCGGGTCGCCGAGTTCGGGGCCACGCTGCCCGCCGCGCCGACCTACTTCCACAAGCCGGTCTCCGCCCTCGTCGGCCACGGCGGCGCCGTGGTCCGGCCGCCCGGCTGCCGGTACCTGAACTACGAGGGCGAGGTCGCCATCGTGATCGGCCGGACCTGCCGCAACGTGACCCCGGAGACGGCGGGTGAGTTCATCGCCGGGTACACGATCGGGAACGACTTCGGGCTGCACGACTTCCGCGACACCGACGCCGGGTCCATGCTGCGGGTCAAGGGCTCGGACACGATGGCGCCGCTCGGTCCCGGGCTGGTCACCGGCTGGGACTTCCGCGGCAAGCGGCTGCGCACCTACGTCAACGGCGCGGTGGCCCAGGACGGGTCCACCGACGAGATGCGCTGGGACATGCACTACCTGGTGGCCGACATCGCCCGGACGATCACGCTGGTACCCGGCGACGTGCTGCTGTCGGGCACGCCGGCCAACTCCCGGCCGGTACAGCCGGGCGACGTGGTCGAGGTCGAGGTGGAGGGCCTGGGCCGGCTGACCAACCACGTGGTGCAGGGCCCGGTCCCCGTCCCGGCCGGGTTCGGGGCGCAGCCGACGGCCAGCGAGGAGGTGGTCTCCACCGCCCTCGGCGGGGACTGGGAATTCCGCGGCCTCCGGCCCCCGGCCCCCGGCCCGTTAGGGCGGGCCGGGCCTTACCATCGTCCCATGCCACGCCGCCTCGCCATCGGTAACGCCGCGGACCTGGTCCAGGCCGAGCGCGACATCCGGGACCGCATCGGCGGGCAGCATCTCGACTTCGCCGCGATGGCCGCGGTGTCGAACATCTACCGGGCGGCCAACGCGATCCGCCATCACATGGAGCAGCAGGTGCTGGCGGACGAGGACCTGTCCTGGGCCGCGTTCACCGTGCTGTTCGTGCTGTGGATCTGGGGCGACCAGCAGACCAGGCACCTGGCGGCCGAGGCCGGGGTGACCAAGGGCACGCTGACCGGCGTGCTGAAGACCCTGGAGAAGCGCGGCCTGGCCCGGCGCCGCGGCCACGACGCGGACGGCCGGCTGGTGCTGGTCTCCCTCGAGCCCAAGGGCCGCGAGGTGATCGAGCGGCTGTTCCCCGCGTTCAACGCGGGCGAGGCGCTGGTCAGCGCCAGCCTGTCCGAGCGGGAGAAGAACCAGCTCGCGTCCTTGCTCCGCCGGATCATCCGGACCGTGGAAGAAGACGACTAGCTCACTCGGGGACGGCCATCTCGCCGAGCAGGGACCAGTCGTCCTGCGGGATCGTGAAGTTGACGATCCTGGGGGTGTGAGCCAGATGCGGCGGCAGGGTCTGCTGCGCCTTCTTGAAGTGGTCGGACTGGACGTGGGCGGCGCCGGCCTCGCCGTCGCGGAACGCCTCGACCAGGACGTACTCCTCCGGGTCAGCCAGGCTGCGGGACCAGTCGAACCACAGGCACCCCGGCTCGCTCCTGGTCGCCTCGGTGAACTCGGCGGCGATCTGCGGCCACTCGTCGGCGTCCTCGGGACGGATCTTGAACTTGGCCGTGATAAAGATCATCTATCCTCCTTGACTGGCCGCGTCGGTAACAATGATCCCGCGGGACTGGCGCGGGATGTCAAGCGATCAGCCGTCTCACCAGAAGACACGATCTGAGGAGGTGCGGCCATGGCCGAAGGCCGGTCACGCGGCGCTCGCCGCTTCGACGCTCGGGTAGCGCACCCCGCCCGGGTCTACGACTACTGGCTCGGCGGCAAGGACAATTTCGAGGCGGACCGGATCGCCGGGGAGGCCACCATCGCCGCCTACCCCGAGATCAGGTCCTCGGCCCGGGCCAACCGGGCCTTCCTGGCGCGGACGGTGCGCTACCTGGCCGCCGACCAGGGCCTGCGCCAGTTCCTCGACATCGGCACCGGGCTGCCGACGGCCAACAACACGCACGAGGTCGCCCAGTCCGTGGCGCCGGACAGCCGGATCGTCTACGTCGACAACGACCCGCTGGTGCTCTCGCACGCCCGCGCGCTGCTGACCAGCAGCCCGGAGGGCGTCACCGGCTACCTCGACGCCGACCTGCGGGACACCGATCGCATCCTCGAGCTGGCCGCGGCGACGCTGGACTTCAGCCGGCCGGTCGCGATCATGCTGCTGGCCATCCTGCACTACATCCCGGACACCGGCGAGGCGCAGCGGATCGTCGCCCGCCTCCTCGGCGCGATGCCGCCGGGCAGCTACCTGACCATCTCGCACGCGGCCAGCGACATCTCGCCGCAGGAGATGGCCGAGATGATCCGGCGGATGAACGAGCACCTGGCCGAGGGCAACCACGTGGCGCGCCCTCGCGAGATGGTCGCTCGGTTCTTCGACGGCCTGGACCTGGTCGAGCCGGGCGTGGTGAAGGTCAGCGAGTGGCGCCCGGCGTCGGAGCTCGGCGCCAAGGCGGCGACGTCGCTGTGGGGCGGCGTCGGGCGCAAGCCGTGACGCCGGACCCGGAACACCCCGAGCCCGCCGAGGCGATGCTGGCGCGGGTGCGCGACAGCATCGAGCGGCAGGGCATGATGGCCACGCTCGGCGTGGAGCTGACCGCCGTCGAGCGCGGCCGGGTGCGGATGGCGCTGCGCCACGACGACCGGTTCACCCAGCAGCACGGGTTCCTGCACGCGGGCGCGGTCGCCTCGGTCCTGGACAGCGCGTGCGGGTACGCGGCCTACAGCGTCATGCCGCCGGACGCCCAGGTGCTGACCGTGACCTACACGATCAACCTGCTCGCGCCCGCCGCCGGGCAGCGCTTCACCATGACCGGCCAGGTGGTCCGGGCGGGCCGGACCCTGGTCGTCTGCCGCGGGGAGGCGTTCGCGGACGGCGACGAGCGGCCGTTCGCGGTCATGCAGGCCACGATGACCGCCTTGTATAACCGCCCCGACCTCAGCGGCTAAAGACGCAGGAACGCGGCGACCAGGCGGTCGGCGCGCTCGCGGGCGGCGGGCTCCTCGCGGATGGTGTCGGCCAGGAACTGGTCGGGGTCGATCCCGAGCGAGGTGGCGTCGGAGTCCGTGTGCGCGTCCAGCCACCGCTTGAGCTGCGGTCCGTCGACCTCGGGGTGGAACTGGACCGCGAGGTGCCGGCCGATGCGGAACGCCTGCACGGCCACGTCGTTGCGCGCCAGGACGGTCGCGGCGGCGGGCGGCAGGCAGCGGTCGTGGTGGAACTCCAGCCAGGGGCCGGCCGGGATCACGTCGTGATCGGATGAGTCGACCACCTTCCAGCCGATCTCCCTGCGTTCCATCGCCTCGACGCGGCCGCCGAACGCGGCGCACAGCGCCTGGGCGCCGAAGCAGATGCCCAGCACGGGCACGCCCGCCTGGTCGGCCGCGTACAGCCAGGCGAGTTCGGCCGCGATCCAGGGGTCGGGGTCGTTGACCGAGCTGACGGCGCCGAGCACCACGATGCGGTCCGCGCCGTCGAACGCGGGCAGCGGGCCGTCATCGGGGAACAGGTGGACGGACAGCTCGGCCCCGCGTGCCTCGAAGGCCTCGGCGATGAACCCGGCCGAGTCGATGTCGTGGTGCCGGACGACGATCACTCGTTCCATGTCGGGCCCTTTCATTGCGGCGGCCGCCGCACCGTTGCGAACCATGTCGTTTGGTGCCAAACTATCTTCTATGGTCGGTGCTGTCGATCTAACTGATCTTGACATGTGGGTCCGGGGGGTGCCATACGACGAGTTCGCCCGGCTGCGGCTCCAGGCTCCGGTCGCGTGGCTTCCCGACCAGGGGTCGGGCTTCTGGTCGGTGCACCGGTACGCCGACATCGTCGCGGCCAGCCGCGACGTGGCGACGTTCTCGTCGGGGCGCGGGGTCTCGTTCGAGGAGCCGACCGACGAGGACATGGCGGCCCGCCGCACGATCATCGACACCGACCCGCCCGAGCACACCAAGCTCCGCAAGATCGTGTCCGGCGCCTTCTCCCAGCGGGCGGTCGCGGTCTACGAGCACTTCATCACCGAGCTCACCGAGCAGGTCCTGGACGAATGCCCGGCCGGCGGGCCGTTCGACTTCGTGGACGCGGTGGCCAAGCAGGTCCCGATCAGGGTGCTGGCCCGGATCATGGGCCTGCCAGCGGCGGACCTTGACCTGTTCATCGATCTCGGCGACCGGCTGATCGCCAACACCGACCCGGACATCACCGACGTGGTCTGGGGCCGGGACGACACCGACGCCTACCGCAGGTACCCGTTCCGCAGCCCGTACGGCAAGCAGCTGTGGGACCTGGGCCGGCAGGTGGTCAGGGACCGGCTCGCCGAACCGGGCGATGACCTGCTGTCCCGGCTGCTGCAAGCGGAGGTGGACGGCGACCGGCTCAGCGAGGTCGACCTGGACAACTTCTTCTCCATCCTGGTCGTGGCGGGCAACGAGACCACCCGGATCGCCATCGCGCAGGGGGTGCTGGCCTTCTGCGAGCACCCCGAGCAGTGGGACCGGCTGCGGGCCGACCCCGGCCTGCTCGACGCGGCCACCGACGAGGTGAACCGGTGGAGCTGTCCCACGCACTTCATGCGGCGGACCGCCGCGGCCGACACCTCGCTGGGCGGGGCGCAGATCCGGGCCGGGGACAAGGTGGTGCTGTGGTACGTGTCGGGGAACCGGGACGACGCCGAGTTCGATGAACCCGACGTCTTCGACGTCGGGCGCAGCCCCAACCGGCACCTGAGCTTCGGCCGGGGCGGCCCGCACCTGTGCCTGGGCGTGCACGTGGCCCGCCTGGAGGTCAAGATCGTGCTGGCCGCGCTGGCCCGGCGGGTGAGCCGGTTCGAGCTGGCGGGCGAGCCGCGGCGGATCCGGTCGAACTTCACCAACGGCCTCAAGTCGCTGCCGGTCCGGGTCTTCCGTTGACAGTGCTGGCCACGGGGGGACGACCCCCCTGGCACCCCCCGCTGCGGTTGCTGTTGATCCTGACCGAGAACTGGACGATGCGGCCCGCGCCGGACGTGGCCGACCTGGTCCGGTTCGCCGTCGAGGCCGAGCGGGCCGGGATCGACGGCGTGATGGTGAGCGAGCACATCGTGCTGGGTCCCTCGGCGGACGAGGCCGGGCGCGCCGGCCAACCCGCGGGACTACGCGCTGCCCGGGCAACCAGGACCCGGCCTCGCCGTGGCCGAGCCCGCTGGTCCTGCTCAGCGCGGTCGCCGCGGCCACCTCGCGGATCCGGCTGGTAGCCGGGGCGCTGATCAGCCCGCTGCGGCACCCGCTGGCCACCGCGAAGGACCTCGCCACCCTGGACCGGCTGAGCGGCGGGCGGCTGATCGTGCAGCCCACGGTGAGCTGGCACCGGGACGAGTACGACGCCCTCGGCGTGCCGTTCGGGCAGCGGGGCGAGATCCTCGACGAGCAGCTCGAGATCTGGGCGAAGACCTGGAGCGGCTCGCCGGTGGCGCACGAGGGGAACCACTACTCGTTCGGGAAAATATGGATTGAACCCCAGCCGGTGCGGCCGGGCGAGGCCCGGCCCTGTGGTTCGGCGGCTCGAGCCTGCACCCGAGGCTCATCGCGCGGCTGGTGCGCTACGGGAGCGGCTTCAACCCGCTCGGCCCGGCCGACGACGTGGGCCTGGCGCGGCTGGCGGCCGCGCTGGCCGCCGCCGGGCGCGGATCCCGGCGAGCTGGAGTACGTGGGCGGCACCCGGGGCGTCTTCGCCGGCCCGGACGGCGTGGCCGACCTGGACCGGGCGCTGGCCGGCATCCCGGCCCAGCTGGCCCGGGGCTTCACCACCATCTGCGTCAAGCCGTCCCAGTTCATCGACGAGACCGCGCGGATCGGCGCGTTCTGCCGCGAGCTGGCCGGCAAGGTCTCCGCCCTTCGGCGTCTTGACAGCGCCGTCTTGACAGTCAGATCGTTTGCTTCCGTACGATCCCGGCAAAACCAGGGAGGCCGCGATGGCCACATCCGAGCCCGCGTACGAGCGCCTTGGCGCGAAGGTCCTGTCACTCCCCGATGTCATCGCGCAGTCCGTCGGGTTCATGGGCCCGGTCTTCTCCTCGGCCTTCGTGATCCCGCTGGTGGTCGGGGTGATCAGCGCGTCGGGCAAGGGCGGCGGGCGTCGCCTCGCCGCTCTCGGTGCTGATCGCCGCGGTCGGCGTGTTCGCGATCGGCTGGATCGTGTCGAG
The DNA here is from genome assembly GCA_963705835.1 of uncultured Actinomycetes bacterium. Classification (GTDB taxonomy): domain Bacteria; phylum Actinomycetota; class Actinomycetes; order Streptosporangiales; family Streptosporangiaceae; genus Palsa-504. The sequence goes on along the minus strand of CAVPLC010000036.1, from coordinate 28,898 downwards.
CTACGCCAAGGAGATCCACGCCGCGGGCTCGCTGTACGACTACGTGACCCGCGGGCTCGGCGAGCGGGTCGGCACCGCGGCGGGCTGGCTGTACTACGTCGGGCGTCACCGTGCTGCTGACCGGGCTGCTGCTGCTCATCGGCGGCTACCTGCAGTCCACCATCGCGTCGGAGTTCAGCGTGAACCCGCTGCCCGCCTGGGCCTGGACGCTGATCGTCATCGCGCTGATCGCCGCCGTGCTGTACTTCGGGGTGCGGATCTCCACCCGCAGCCAGCTCGTGCTCGCGCTGGTCTCGATCATCGTGGTCACGATCTTCTTCATCGTCGTCATCGTCAAGCTGGGCTCGGCGAACAGCTTCAAGCCGTTCAACCCGTCCTCGTCGGCCGACGGCTGGGCCGGGATCTTCTTCGGCGTGCTGTACGGCGTGCTGCTCTTCGTCGGGCTTCGAGACCGCCGCCAACCTGGCCGAGGAGACGCCCAAGCCGCGACAAGCACATCCCGTCCGCGGTGATGATCACGGCCGGGATCGCCACCGTCTTCTTCATCCTGGCCGCCTACGTCGAGGTGGCCGGGTTCCACTACAGCCTCAAGACGCTGACCGCCGCCGCGTCGGCGCCGCTGTTCGCGCTCGGCGCGCCCAAGTCGGCGGGCGGGTACGGCGGCACCTGGATCGACCGGCTGCTCGAGCTCGTGGTGCTGTTCGACATGCTGGCCGTCGCGATCGGCTGCGCCGTGTCCGCCTCCCGCGGGATCTTCGCGATGGCCCGCGACCGCCGGATCCCGGCCGCCTGGCGATCACCTCCAAGCGGTACGACTCCCCGCTCGGCGCCACGGTCTTCCTGGTCGGCGCCTCGCTCGCTGACCCTGGCGGTCGACGTGTGGTGGAAGGGCCTGTTCGCGCTGCCGGCCACCCCGCACTACTTCGCGCTGTTCGCCTGGGGGTCCACCTTCGGCGGGTTCGCGCTGGTCGTGGTCTACCTGCTGATGGCGGTCGGCTCGCTGCGCAGCTTCGCGCACGCCCCGGGCCGGGTGTCGGCTGGTGGTCTCGGCGGTGCTGGCCATCGCGATCACCGCGGGCGCCATCTTCGGCTCGTTCTACAAGGTCACCAGCCCCACGATCCTCGCGCCGTGGTTCGCCCTGGCCGTGCTCGTGATCGGCTTCGCCTCCACCTGGGTCGCCCGGGCCCGGCGGTCGGCCAGCACCCAGCTCGCGGACCTGTCCAAGAGCACCGCTTGAGCTCGCCGCGTGCCGTCATCGTCACCGGTGGCGGCACCGGCATCGGCGCCGCCGTGGCCCGCCTGCTCGCCGCGGGCGGTGACCGGGTGACAGCTCCGCTATGACGGCTCGTAGCCCGCCTTGGTCAGCATCCGGCGCAGGTCGACCACCATCTGCTCGTCGATGTCCTTGCCCTCGGGATGCGTGAAGAACGCGCTCTCCGACCCGACCCTGACCGCCACCTGGCCATCGTGGTGGACCTCGACCGTGCCGATCGCGTCGAGCAGCGAGGTGACCGCGTGCCACTCGATGTTGTGACTCACCGGGTGCGCGAAGATCTGGCGCAGCGTGTTCCGGTGATGGTTGTCGAGGTGCTGTGATTCCGGCGAGGATGACATCGTGCTCCCTTCTGGCCCGACCCTACGCCACGTGCTGGTCATCGGGGTCGACGGCGTCCGGTTCGACCTGCTGGGTCCGGAGGTGACCCCGGTCATCTGGGGGTTCGGCTCGGCCGGGTTCCTGGGGCCGGTCGTCATCGACGAGGCCGCGCCGACCTGGTCCGGCCCCTGCTGGGCGACCATCGTCACCGGCACCGAGGTGGCCGGGCACGGCATCACGGCCAACAACCTGACCGGGCACCGGCTGGCCGACCACCCCGACTTCGTGACCGTGGCCACCCGCGCCGGGCTGCCCACCCTGCTCGCGGTCAGCGGCTGGCCGCCGCTGGCGCTGGCCGAGGACGGCGGCCCGTTGTTCGCCGAGGCCAGCAGGCGGGAGTTCGTGGCCGTGTCCGAGGTGAGCCTGGCGGCGTGGGACGCGGCCGACGACGCGACCGCCACCCTGGCCGCCGGGATCCTGGCCGGGGACGGGCCGCGGCTGTCGTTCGTGTACCTGGGCGCCGTGGACATCGTGGGGCACGTGCTCGGTGCGGGCGCGGCCTACCGGGAGGCGGCCCGGGCCGCCGACGAGCGGGTGGGGAGGCTGCTGGCCGCGGTCCGGTCCCGCCCGGGGCATGCCGGGGAAGGCTGGACGGTCGTGGTGGTCACCGACCACGGTCACCTCGACCAGGGCGGGCACGGCGGCCGCGAGCCGGAGGTCGCGACCGCGTGGGCGGCCGCCGCCGGGCCGGGCATCGAGCCGGGCGGGCCGCCGCTGGTCACCCGGCAGACGCAGGTCGCGCCCCTGGTCCTCGCCGCCCTCGGCGATATCACCGGGGGCTGAAAGGTCCCGGGGGCTGAAAGGTCCCGGGCTAAAGGGTCGGCCGCACCGCGGCGGACCCTCTTGCTGTCAGACGGCAGGCTCAGACTGCCCCGTTGGTGCTCGGCGCGCTCGGGCGGTAACCAGGTCCAGGACGAGGGCGCAGGCCAGGACCACGCCGATGCCGACCGCGGTGCCGGCCACCGCGTCGGCGAAGTCGTGCGCACCCGTGGCGACCATCGCGGCGGCGACCGCCGCCGCCACCAGGAGCGCCAGCAGCACCACCAGCACCCTGACGGACCTTGGTACCCGGCGGCGCGGCGGATCAGCGAGCAGGACCGCGCAGATGGTGGCCAGCGCGAACATGCTGCTGGCATGTCCGCTGGGGAAGTTCTCGTACGGACCGCCGATGTTCGGCTTGAGGACGTACTCGGTGAGGCCGACCGCGGCGGGCTCGGCAACCACCGCCAGGAGAGCTCCGGTCCACCTCCGGGTCGCTACGCAGGCCAGGGCCAGGGCCAGGGTCGCGAACGCCACCGGTCGCAGCTGGCCGAAGTCAGGCAGCCATGTGAGCAGCGCGGGAAACCGGCCCATGTCGGTCTGGATCCGCTGGTCGAATGCTGAATCGAGCCGTCCGGCCAGCCCGTGCCCGACGGCAGGGGCCAGGCCGATCGTCACCGCGACGCAGGCCGCGACGATCACAGCGGCGCCCAGGCGAAACCGCGTCGGCACCAACTGCTCCAGCAGCGGCTCGCGCCACGACACGCGCCGCAAGGTCCCCAGCTGCACCTGCCCATGGTACGCACCCGGCGTAGCGTCCCGAACCGGACACGTGATTACCCCGTACGGCGCAACGGTACGAAACGCCTGGCCTTGCCGGTCAGGGCGTCGCGGTCCAGCGTTTGCACCCGGCGGATGGTGACCTGCGGACCGGGCAGGCAGGCCTGGCGGAGGCTCTCCTGGACGTCGGCCGTCGTCGCGGCGAGGTCGAGGTCGCCGTCGATGACCACGTTTATGTCGGCGCCGCGTTCGGTCTGGCGGACCTGGAATTCGCGGACCGCGGGGGCGCGCAGCAGGACCGCGCCGATCACGAAGGGGTGCACGCTGGCCTGGTCATAGCGGAACTGGTCATCGGAGCGGCCGTCGACGCTAGCCCGCAGGAAGCCGCCCGCGCTGAGCCCGGCGGGAGTGAACCGGTCGGTCAGCTCGTACCGGATGAGCGGCTGGGTCAGGTTGTGCAGGTTGGTGACCAGCACCTTCGACGAGGCCACGCCGTCGGGCACGGGCCGGCCCTCGTCATCGACGCACTCGGCGATGCAGGTGTCGCTGGCGAAGGTCAGCACCGGCCGGCCCGGCTCGCCGCGACCGACCAGGCCCTCGGTGGAGACGAACAGATCGGTGACCGGGACGCCGAAGGCCTCGCCTATGGCCGCCCGTTCCGCCGGGCTGATCGCCTCCGACATCGAGGTCACCGAGGTCAGCGTCAGCCGTAGCCGGCCTTCCCGCTGTTCCCGGGCGAGCTCGGCCAGCTTGGTCCCGTAGGCCATCAGGGCCGGTGGCTGGGCGGCGTTGAGCCGCCGGACGATCTCGGCCGTCGGCAGGCTGGCCGGAGCGGGAATCATGCGGACCGGCGGAGCGGTCGCCGTGGCGGTGCCCATGCCGCTGGAGTGGATGGGTGACCCCGCGCCGACGGTCCCGATCACCAGGCCTTCCGGCGGGGGGCCCGCGGAGGTCATCGCGGCGGCCATGGGCCGGCGCATGATGGTACAGACGAACTCGGCGTACTCGCCGACGGTCTGGACGAAGACGCCGCGCAGCCCGGAACTGCCGCCCGACACCAGGCAGACGTGCTCGCCGAGCAGCAGGGACGGCTCGGCCGCCGACCCGGCCAGGTGCCGCTCCACGAGGTCCCGCCGCAGCCGCCGGTCGGTGACCACCGCGTCGAAGTCGTCCATCATCTGCGTCTTGGTCATGACCGGCAGGCGGGGCAGGTCGGCCAGCTCGAACCGGCCAGGGTCGATGCCGCGCAGCCGGGCCGCGTGGAACGGCGAGCACTCGATGGCGCGGGCCAGCAACTCCCGCAGGCGGTCGCGCTGGAAGACGGCCAGCTGGCCGGCGTTCCAGCCCAGCCGCCCGATGTGCCCGGGCATCCGGCCGCCGATGGCCCCGGCCATCCGGGCGCGGAGCAGGTCAAGCTCGGTCATCGTGGTAGCGGTCATGGTTCCTCCTTGGCGAACCAGCCGGTCAGCTCGCGCAGCATCGGCGCGTCCGGCCCGCCGAGGGCATCGGGGTTGACCAACTGCTCAAGCGCGAGGCCGGTCTCGACGGCCAGCAGGAACTCGGCCAGCTGGCGCGGCGCGAACCGGAGGTCATCGCTTCGGCGCACGCTGATCGAGGCAAGAGCCTGCGAGATGCCCTCGATCGCCCGGGCGTGCAGGACGGCGTACCGGCGGTTGAGGTCGGGGTCCCGGGCGGCATGGAGGCGGAACTCCGTGACCAGCAGCCGCCAGCCCGGCGCGGCCCGCTCGGCTTGCTGCGCCAGGTCGGCCAGGGCGGCGAACTTCCCCGAGCCCGCCAGGTCCTTGGCGAGGTCGGCGTTCTGCGCGGCGCGCTCGGAGATCCGGTCTTCCAGCAGGGCCAGGAACATGTCGGCCTTGCTGGCGAACCGCGAGTACACCACGCCCTTGGAAAAGCCCGCCTCGTCGGCGATCTGCTCCAGCGTCGCGGCGTGGTACCCCTTGGCCAGGAACACCCGCCGGGCGGCGGCGAACAGCAGGGCGCGGTTCCTGTCGTTCTGTTCCGCGCGGGACAGGCGAGGGCTCATACCGACGATACTTAAATACCGTCGGTATTATTGTCAAGAGCCGTGGGCTACGAGCACAGGGACGATGGCGGGACCGTCAGGGGATAGTCAGGGGACGGTCAGGGGACGGTCAGGGGACGGTCAGGATCTGCGGGCCGTCCTCGGTGACCGCGACGGTGTGCTCGGCGTGAGCCGCGCGGCTGCCGTCGCCGCTGCGGATGGTCCAGCCGTCGTCGTCGATGCGATAGCTGTCCTTGCCCCCGGCCAGGAACCACGGCTCGATCGCGATGACCAGCCCGGGGGTGAGCTTGCGGCCGCGGCCGGGCGGTCCCTCGTTGGGGATGTGCGGGTCCTCGTGCATGGCCCGGCCGACGCCGTGACCGCCGAAGTCGGTGCAGATGCCGTAGCCGCCCTTGCGCCCGGCGGCGCCGATGGCCGCGGAGATGTCGCCGATGCGGGCGCCGGGCACCGCCGCGGCGATCCCGGCCTGCAGCGCGGCCTCGGTGGTGGCGATCAGCCGCGCGTCGGCGGGCCGCGCCGGGCCGATGGTAAAGGAGATCGCGGCGTCGGCGGCCCACCCGTCCAGCACGGCCCCGCAGTCCACGCTGAGCAGGTCACCGTCGGTCAGCCGGTACCGGCCCGGGATGCCGTGCAGCGCGGCGTCATTGACCGACGTGCAGATGACCGCGGGGAACGGGACCGGGGCGAAGGACGGCCGGTAGCCCAGGAACGGCGAGGTCGCGTCGGCCTGCGCCAGCACTTCGCGGGCCGCGTCGTCGAGTTCGGCCAGCCGGGTGCCCGCCTTGGCCTGGGCCCGGACCGCGGCCAGGATCTGCGCGACAACCCGCCCGGAGGCGCGCATGGCCTGGATCTCTCCGGGCGTCTTGAACTCGACCACGGGGCCACCACCTCTCTGTGCGACCTCTCTGGGCCACCTCACTTGGCGGTATAACTATACCGGTATTAATATCACGGTATGGTCCGACCCCCACTAAGCCGCCGCGAGCACGCCCGCGGGGCACGGCTCGGGTCGCTGCTGCGCGAGGCGCGCGGGACGCGCAGCATGGCCGAGATCGCCGCGGCCTCCGGCGTCCCCGCGGAAACCCTGCGCAAGATCGAGACCGGGCGCATCGCCACCCCGGCCTTCTTCACCGTCGCCGCGCTGGCCGTGCCCCTGGGCCTGCGCCTCGACGAGATCGCGCGGGCATGCGCGGAGCCCGGGGAGGAGCTCGGCGCCCGAGCGGGCTGACCGGGCTCGGAGGATCGTCGCCATCGCGGCCATCCTCGCACGCCGGCGGGGGACCGCGCCGGGTCTGGCGGTAGGTTGCCGACATGGGCATCGCGGACCTTCCCCGTCCGGTGGGATACGTGCTCGGCGGCGGCGGGAGCCTGGGCGCGGTGCAGGTGGGGATGCTGCAGGCGCTCGGCGAGCACGACATCGCCCCGGACCTCGTGACCGGCACCTCGGTCGGGTCGCTCAACGGCGCGGTCGTGGCGCATGACCCCAGGAGCGCGGCGAACCGGCTGTCGCACATGTGGGCCCGGATGACCCGTGACCGGGTCTTCCCCGGCGGGCTGCTCGCGCAGGTGCGCATGCTGCAGCACACCAAGACGCACCTGTTCCCCAGCGCCGGGCTGGCCGCCGTCATCACGGAGTTCATGGGCGCGGACGCCAAGTTCGCCGACCTGACCCTGCCGTTCGCGGCCATCGCCATGGACGTGGCCACCGCCCGCCCGTACGTCATGCAGGACGGGCCGCTGCTACCCGCCCTGCTGGCCAGCGCGGCCATCCCGGGCATCTTCCCGGCCGTGGAAATCGGGTCACTCCGGCTGTACGACGGCGGCCTGGTGGCCAACGTCCCGATGCGGCAGGCGGTGGCCATGGGCGCGCGGTCGCTGGTGGTGCTCGACGCCAACTTCCCCGGGCACGTGCCCGACGCGCCGGAGACCATCGCCGAGCTGCTGTTCTACACCGCCACCGTGGCCATGCGCGCGCAGGCGGTCTACGAGGCACCGCTGGTGGCGGCGGACGTTCCGGTCGTCTACCTGCACGGGCCCCAGCCGCACCCGGTGTCACCACTGGACTTCCGGCAGACCGGCACGCTGATCGAGGCGGCCTACGAGGCGGCCCGGACGTTCCTTGACGATCTCGACATCACGGGTCCGGGGCTATACGGCTCGCCCTGACCGGTCCACGCCTTTGGCGGGCTTTGCCGGGATGTGCGCCGAATGGATGCGCTCGCTTGCTGTTCCAGCATCCAGCGCGTTAGTCAGCAGGCCTCCGATAGAAAGGCCGAGGCCGTCTGGCCGTAGGGATAGTACTCGGTGGCGACCACCGCCACCGGACCGTCGAAGCCGGGGGTGAGAGACAACGTGTAGGGGTACCAGACTCCCCCGTACTGGTTGACGGTCGCAAAAAACGTGTCTATCACCACGAAACCGGACACGAGATCGACCTGCACCGTGGCGCCGGGCTGGAAGTAGTACCCGAAAACGTCAACGGTCCCGTCGCAGTACGGCGGGGTGCGGCCGCTAACCATGAGGAAGGGTGCCGGGCTGACCTGGGTGCTGGCCCAGGCTGTCGGTCCCGGCGCGCCGTCGGCCGCCACCCAGACCTTCCCGATGTACCCGCCGAAATCGTTCAGGTATATGTTTCCGTCGAGGTAGCCGATCCAGTTGGCCTGGACGTAAATCGTGTCGAGGGTTCTGCTCAAGTCGGGGGTCAGCGCCTCGATCCGGACGGTGGCGTCGGCATTGAAGCCGCCGCCCTGGACCAGGATCTCGCCAGGACCGCCGGTAACGGTGATGTGCGGGCCGGCCGCGTACGCCGGGGCCGCGGCCACGGCGGGGCCCGCGAGGGCTCCGGCGGCCACGACGGCGCTCAGCAGCAGCCGCGGGCGGCGCCACGATAGCTTCATGACTGGTGTTCCTCTCCTGCGCGAGTCCGGCTCGGTGCGGCCGGGCTGGGTTTCGGGCAGGGGTACGCCGCCCGGCGGCGCACACGTTCACGCGTGTGACCCAGATCACAGGTACGAAACGCGAACTAGGGCCAGCTGACCGGGCAAAATATTCGGGCCGGAAGCGGAAACGGCGGCGGACGGTCCGTGATCAGCCTGCGGTTGTCTCCTGGCGGGTCAGCATGAACACCGGGATCTGCCGCGCGGTCCTGGCCTGGTACTCGCCGACGGAAGGAGCCCACGCGACCAGCTCCGGCCATAGCTCGGCGCGGGCGCGGCCAGCAAGCTCCTCCGCCATCACCGTGAACGTCTGGGCCCCCACCTCGACCGTGATCCTGGGGTTGGCCTTGAGGTTGTGGTACCAGGCCGGGTGGGTCGGCGATCCGCCGTTGGAGGCGACGATCGCGAAGCGGCCGTCATCACGGGTAAAGCAGCCCAGCGGCTTGACGCGCTCGATCCCGGACCTGGCGCCGATGTGGTGGATGAGAATGAGCGTGGTGCCCGCCCACATCCCGCCGACGCGTCCCTGGTTCGCCCGGAACTCCTCGATGATCTTGGTGTTGTAGTCGCTGGCCTCGTCTGCGGCCGAGTTCGTCATGATCTCCTCCGTCAGGCCACGGGGCGAAGGCCCGCGGCGGTGAGCAGGTACGCATCCTGGTCGTAGGCGTCACTGGTCACCAGGTCGGTGATCGCCCGGCCGACCTGCTCGGCGGTGAGCACCGGGCCGCCGGCGGAGGCCGCCGCGTCGGCGCCCGCCCGGGCCGCGTAGGCGGCGGCGAACACCGCGCCCAGCGCGGTCGCCGGGGTCAGCTGCGGCAGCACCGAGACGAACCTGATCCCGAGGTCGGCCCGCCTGGACTCCTCGGCGGCGTAGGCGGTCAGCCACCGGATCGCGGCCTTGGCCCCGGCGTACCCGCCGGACAGCGGCGAACCGCGCAACGCCGCCCCGCTGGACATGGTGACCACCACGCTGCCCGGCGTCAGCGGGGCCAGCAGCGCCTCGCGCGTCCATCCGAACGCGTGCGCGACGTCGACCTCCCAGTTGCGGCTGAAGGTCTGCCACGTGTGGTTCTGGACCGGACGCGGCAGCGGGGTGGCTCCGGCGTTGAGCACCAGGACGGCGGGACGCCAGGCGTCGATGAGCTGCCCGGCCACCAGCGGGTCGGCGACATCGGCGGACACCGCGGTGAAGGATTCGCCGAGTTCGGTGCGCAGTTCCTCCAGCGGGCCGCGATCGCGGGCGACCCCGACGACCTGCGCGCCCGCCTGGCTCAAGACGGTGGCGATGCCCCGGCCGAAGCCTCGGCTCGCCCCCGTGACCAGCGCCGTCGCACCGATGAGTTCCTTTTCGTTCATTGCGACTCTCCCGTGCTGCGATGGGTTCCGCGCCGCGCGTGTGCGGCCTACTGATACAGACCAGCCGGATACCCGAGAATCGCCGCGGGTGACCGGCCGCTAGCCGGGCAGGACTGCCCGGTCAGTCGAGGTAGTCCCGGAGGAGCTTGGATCGGGACGGGTGGCGCAGCTTGGACATGGTGTTGGACTCGATCTGCCGGATCCGTTCCCGGGTGACCCCGTACACCTTGCCGATCTCATCCAGGGTCTTGGGCTGGCCGTCGGCCAGCCCGAACCGCATGGACACCACGCCGGCCTCGCGCTCGGACAGCGTGCCGAGAATCGAATGCAGCTGCTCCTGCAGCAGCGTGAAGCTGACCGCCTCGCCGGGCTGGATCGCCTCGGTGTCCTCGATCAGGTCACCGAGCTCGCTGTCGCCGTCCTCGCCCAGCGGGATGTGCAGGGAGATCGGCTCGCGGCCGTGCTTTTGCACCTCGTTGATCTTCTCCGGGGTCATGTCCAGCTCGGCCGCGAGCTCGTCGGGGGTCGGCTCCCGGCCCAGGTCCTGCAGCAGCTGCCGCTGCACCCGGGCCATCCTGCCGACGGCCTCGACCACGTGCACCGGAAGCCGGATCGTGCGGGACTGCTCGGCCATCGCCCGGGTGATGGCCTGCCGGATCCACCAGGTGGCGTACGTGGAGAACTTGTAGCCCCTGGTGTAGTCGAACTTCTCCACGCCGCGGATCAGGCCGAGGTTCCCCTCCTGGATCAGGTCCAGGAACAGCATGCCCCGGCCGGTGTACCGCCTGGCCAGCGACACGACCAGCCGCAGGTTGGCCTCCACCAGGTGGTTCTTGGCCCTCCTGCCGTCTTCGGCGACCTCCTCGAGATCGAAGCTCTGGTCGATGGTCAGCGAGTGGCGGCCCTCGGCCAGCTTCTCCTCGGCGAACAGGCCCGCCTCGATCCGCTTGGCCAGCTCGACCTCCTGTCTGGCGTTGAGCAGCGGCACGTTGCCGATCTGCTTGAGGTAGTCCTTAACCGGGTCGGCGGTAGCGCCGGCGGCTGTCACCCGGGCGGCGGGAAGGTCCTCGTCGTCCTCGTCGTCTTCACCGGAAACCGACGGCTCGTCCTGGCTCTCCTCGCCCGCTGCCTGCGGCGCCTGGCTGGCGGGGCCGGCTCGCGACACGGGCATCGTCTCCTGAATATGCAGGACAACAAGGCGGAACAGTCCGATGAAACCCGCGCTGTACGTCAGGGGGCCGGAAATCAAAGCGGCTGCCTGGTCCCCACATTACGCGGGTTCGGGGGCGGCTCGGACGCTGTCGGGCGCCAGGTCATCCGTGTAGCTGGCCCGCGGTCGGCTGGACGCGAGCGCCGAGCGCAGAGCAACCGGTCGGGCTCGGGATCCGGGAACTGAGCCCGCGATGGTGTTTACTGATCCTGGTTGTAGAAGTTCGTGTTCGTGTCACAGCGCCTGCGAAGTTCTGACAGCGGCGCCGCGGATTCCAGAGCCTGGCTTTCGAGGACAGGCGGTCGCAGCAACCCGGTCCCGCGCACGCGGCCCCGAAGATCTTCCCCAGCAGGAGAAAGCGCAATGGCTCAGGGCACGGTGAAGTGGTTCAACTCCGACAAGGGCTATGGTTTCATCGCCCCCGACGACGGCACGGCCGACGTCTTCGTCCATCACTCGGCCATCAAGGCGGGCGGTTTCCGCGGCCTCCAGGAAAACCAGCGGGTCGAGTTCGCCGTCACGCAGGGCGCCAAGGGCCCGCAGGCCGAGGACGTCCGCACGATCTGACCGGCACCGCGAGACCGGAACGGGGTGGCTCATGGCGGCCACCCCGGGGTCATCGCCTGCGGTTCCCCCGGCGGCCGCCGGACCTGGCGGACACCGCGGCCGCGCCCGGTCCGGTCGCGGCCTCAGCCGACAGGGCCCGGGCCTGGATGCGGTGCCGCGGCGCCGGCACGACCCGTTCAGCGGGTGGCCCGGCAATGGACCGGAGCACCGGCGAGTGCGGGCCGACCGCCGTGGCGAGGGGGACCACGCCCGCGCGGCGCATGAGGCGGCTTACCTCGCTGCCCTGGGCCGGTGTCTGCAGCGTGATCACCACGCCGGCGGCGCCCGCGCGGGCGGTGCGCCCGGCCCGGTGCACGTAGGCCTTGTGCTCGGCCGGCGGATCCGCGTGGATGACCAGGCCGATGTCGTCGACGTGGATGCCGCGGGCGGCGATGTCGGTCGCGACCAGGACGCGGACCGCGCCGGAGGAGAACGACGCCAGGTTCCGGGTGCGGGCGCTTTGCGGCAGGTCGCTGTGCAGTTCGGCGGTCGACACTCCCGCCTCGGCCAGGTGCCGGGCGAGCTTGCGCGCGCCGTGCTTGGTCCGGGTGAAGACCAGCGTCCGGTTGCGGCCGCCCGCCAGCGCGCAGACGACGGCCAGCCGGTCCGCGGGGGTGACGGTAAGCAGGTGATGGCTGATCTGGGCGGGCGGCGCGGCCGAGTCAACGGCGTGCCGCGCGGGCTCGTTCAGGAAGCGCCGTACAAGGACGTTGACCGCGTTGTCGAGTGTCGCCGAGAACAGCATCCGCTGGCCCTCCGGCGGCGTGGCCTCGAGGAGGCGCCGCACCACAGGCAGGAACCCCAGGTCGGCCATGTGGTCCGCCTCGTCGAGCACGGTGATCTCGACGTCGCCCAGGTGGCAGTGGCCCTGCTCGATGAGGTCGGCGAGCCGCCCCGGGCAGGCGACGACGATATCGGCGCGGTTGCGCAGGTCGGTCACCTGGGAGCCTTGCGCGGTACCCCCGAAGACCGCCGTGACGCTGAGGCCGACGGCCCGGGCCAGCGGCAGCAGAACGTCCCGGACCTGGCCGGCAAGTTCGCGTGTCGGCAGGAGCACCAGGCCGCGCGGACGGCATGCCATGGTGTACCCGTCGGCGAGCCGCGCGACGAGCGGGAGTGCATAGCCGAGCGTCTTACCGGAACCGGTGCGGCCTTGCCCGAGAATGTCGCGCCCGGCGAGGGCGTCGGGCAGCGCGGCGGCCTGAATCGGGAACGGCACGGTGATGCCGGCCGCATCGAGCGTCGCGACGAGCGGCGCCGGGACGCCGAGTGAGCCGAAGGTGGCGGGAAGCCCGCGGACATCGTGCCGCGCTGGGTCAGGCTTGTCTTGGAGCAGGATGGTCAAAGGAACCTTCCGGATCGGGTGGCCGCATTGTCGAGGCCACCACGTCCGTGGGAACCAGTCTGCTCCTTGAGCCAGACACGACCGGCGTGCCGTAACGGCAACGCCTTGCTGTTTGCGTCTTCAATGTACAGCACGTCCCGGACCGCTGGGTTTGGTCACCGAGCTGCTGCAGCGTCCAGGCGGCGGCCCTGCTGGAGCACGGAGATCATCGCCAGCGTCGACTCTGCGCCCTGGTTGCGGCTGCGGCCGACACGGCCGAGGGCGTCACTGCATCCGCCGGTTCGTTCATCGAGCATCGGAATCCCGGCGTCATTGTCACCGAGCAGCCACGTCACGCTCATTTCCACGCCGGTCAGCCAGGCGCTGTCGCCGGTGACGTCCGCCGCCCGCGCGCAGGCGTCGGCGAGCGCCGCCACCTCGATCGGGTGCTGATCGAAGGCGGGGCGGTTCTCGCCGCGGCCCCAGCCCCCGGTCGGCACCACCGACAGGTGGCCGTTGCGCGACTCGCCGGCCAGCAGCCAGCCGAGCATGCGCAGACCGTTCCTCAGGAGATGACCGCGGCCGAGTTTCTCGCCGGCCACGATGACGGCCTCGGCGATGGTCGCGTTCGCGTAGCTGAGCCTGGCGGCCGGCCACGGCCACGTGGCGTCGGCGGGCGGCTCGCCGATGACGGTACCGGCGATGCCAAGCAGCGACAGCGCGCCGGGATGGCCGGGCCATCGCTCGAGTACCTCGGCGGCCCCGAGCGCCGCGAACGCCATGGAATGCGGATACGGGGAACCCACCACCGCGCTCGCGTCGAATCGGCTGAGCGCATCGTCGCGTATCCCCGCGGTGGGGCCCCGCGCCGCGGCGGTACCCAGGGCCCACAGGGACAGGCCCCAGCCATCCCGCGCTTCGGGCCGGCTGCGCCATCGGCGGTCGTCGCCGAGGCGGCCGCGGAACCTTCCGTCCGCCGCCTGAGCCTGCGTGAGGAAGTAAAGGTAGCGGCGGCCCAGGGTGATGAGCTCGGCGGACGGCGACGGTTCGCGGCAGACCACCACCAGGCCGCGGGCAACGTCCTCGACGCGGTAGCCGTCCCTGTGCCGGGGCATGATCCCGTCCGCGCGCGCAACGACGCCGATGGTATCGGTCAGCCGCTGAAGGTGCCGGAACGGCGCCGCGGGGCTCGACGAGAACTTCATGGCAATCCGGAGGCTGGTTAGACGGCCTCGCATGCCCGCCGACGTCCCGAGCAGTGGCTGAGCGTCCGCCACGGCCTCGCGCACGAACGCACGACCACGATAACCCAGAACTCCAGGGCCGGGGCGGCGCGGTATTCGGACCGCAGGGAATGGGGGCCGACGAGGCTGGCAGGGCGCATACTGGTAGTGATGAAGCCTGCCCGCGCCGCGTCCCGGCGTCTCCTGCCCGGAAGTCCCTTCAATGTCCTGCCCGTGGACCCGCCCGTTGAGCAGTTTGCCGTTCGCGATCAGGTGACCCACGACAAGTACGGCCTCGGCTGGGTCGTCCAGGTCGAGGATGACGACGCGGTGATCGTCGAATTCGGCTCGCGTAAGGTGCGGATCTCTCCGCCGTTCGCCAAGCTGACGAAGCTCTGACCGGTTTCACGTCGCGGTCGCGTCCGTCCGGCCCCACGTCGCGCGGGGCTGGGTCTTCAGGTCGGATGGGCGTGCCCGGCGTGCGGGCTGCTGCGCCCTGGCGGCGGGCAATTGACGTCCGGTACCCCGATCTGAACCTACGTCGGCAGCCAGAAACTAGCAAGAATTTTCCGGAATCTGATATCATGTCAGCGTGGCGAGCTGGACCTTCCTGACCCCCCATGCGCGGGTTCTCCTGCTGGTCGCCCATGACCCCGGGATACGCCTGCGCGACATCGCGGCCAGCCTGGACATCACCGAACGCAGCGCCTTCGGCATCATCACGGACCTGGTCGAGGCCGGCTACGTGGTCAAGGAGAAAGACGGCCGCCGCAACCGCTACCACATCCAGGCGCACCTCCCGCTGCCGGAACCGACCGCCAGGGAACGCACCGTCGGGGAGGTGCTGGCCCTCCTGACCGGCACCGATGCGACCGTGACCGGTAAGCCGGGATATGCAGTGGCTGAAGGTCAAGGAGCGCCGGGCGCCGCGAGGTACGACGGGCCGTGGAGGGTAATGTGAGTCAGGCCCGGGGCTCCTCGCGCGCCGACAGTCACGTCGGCGTCGCCCAGGGTGCACGAAGACCTGGTTCTGCCCGGAACCGAGATGGGCGGCCGGTGATGGCGCCGCATGAAATCGATCAATTCCTTCCTGGCCCTTCGCGTTTCCGTCCTGGCCCTTCGCTTTCCGCCCGCAGTCAAGATGGTTACATCGTCGTAACGATCAGCGGCGAACTCGACATCGCGTCCGCACCGGTATTGCGTGAGCAACTCCTTGGCCTGTTGCGGCCTGGCGCCAGCCGGATCGTCATCGATCTGTCCGGGGTGACCTTCTGCGATGCGAGCGGGCTTGCCGTGCTGGTCGGCGCCAGCCGCCGCGCCGACCTGCTGCACGGCGTCCTGCGCCTGGCTGGCCCCGCGCCCCTGACGGCCACGATTCTCCGTCTCACTGGCCTCGACTCGCGGTTCGAGATCTTCGCCACCGTACCGGAGGCCATCGCCGCACCCTCTCACCCGGAAAGCCGCGAGGCGGGCGTGCCGGAGCCACGTGCCAGCTGATCGGCTCGGCGCGGCCGGCGAGTTCGACGGTTTCTTGTCAGCCATGCCTGCGGAGGCACTCCTCGTTGTAAAGGACGCAAGCACACCGGGCCGTTCGGAATAAATGTCTTTAAGCCATCATCCTGGGTGCGCATTTTGCACCTCGTGATTGTCGCGGGTGAAAGACGGTGACAGTCACAGCCAGAGCGGTGCCGGTCGCGCCGCGGCTCCGCGCACCCAAACTTGGGCACGGCGCGGCGGAACTATCCAGCCGGCTATCCAATCTCCGGTCGTGACTATCAACCCCGGGGGATGCGCATTTATATGCGCCGGACCTAGCGTCATGGTCATGTCCGGGATGACCAGGAAGCCGTGCCAGCACACGCCTGCACGGCCACCCGGGTGCAGCAAAACCCAGGTCAGGAGCGTTCGGTGAACGAGGAGGCATCAGGTCAGACGGTGATCAGGACTCCTGACCAGCGGCTGCGGGTATTCGTGAGTTCCACGCTGGGTGAGCTGGCCGAGGAGCGGCTGGCGGTCTCACGCGCGATCTCGGCCCTGCGGCTGACGCCGGTGCTGTTCGAACTGGGCGCCCGGCCGCACCCTCCCCAGGATCTGTACCGGGCCTACCTGGCGCAAAGCGATGTGTTCATCGGGTTGTACTGGCAGCGCTACGGGCAGGCTGGCCCGGGCATGCAGGTCTCGGGCCTGGAGGAGGAGTTCGACCTGTCACGGAGGCTACCGCGGCTGCTGTATGTCAAGGCCCCGGCGCCGGACCGCGAGCCGCGGCTGGCCGATCTGCTGGCGCGGATCAGGCAGCAGGCCTCCTACCGCACCTTCCGCACGCCGGCCGAGCTGGGCCGGCTGGTCCGCGATGACCTGGCCCTGCTGCTGAGCGAGCGGTTCACCGCCCGTTCCCGGGCCGCGGCACCGGGCTCGCGCGGCCCGCGGCCGTTGCCGGTGAGCACGACCACGCTGGTCGGGCGGGAGCAGGCCGTCGGCGAGGTGGCTGACATGCTGACCACGCCTGGGGTTCGGCTGGTAACGCTGACCGGACCGGGCGGGATCGGCAAAACCCGGCTCGCGGTGGCAGCGGGTGAGCGGCTGCGGGATCGTTTCGATGCCGGCGTGGTGTTCGTGCCGCTGGCCGAGGTCACCGACCCTCGGCTGGTGCTGTCTGGCATCAGCCGGGCGACGGGGGCCGACCCGATGGGAGCGGGCCCGCCACTGCAAGCCCTGGCCGAATGGCTCGGCGACGATGCCTGGCTGCTCATCCTGGACAACCTCGAGCAGGTGCTCGAGGTCGCCAGCGACCTGGGCCAGCTGCTTTCCCGCTGCCGGGGGGTGGCGATCGTGGCCACCAGCCGCACGGTGCTGGGGCTGCGCGCCGAGCGGGAATACCCGGTGCCGCCGCTGCCCCTGCCTGCTGACCCCGGTGCCGAGTCGGTGGAGGAACTGGCAGCCTCCCCGGCGGTGGCGCTGTTCGTGGACCGGGCCCAGGCGGTACGCCCCGGCTTCACCCTCACCGCGGGCAACGCCCCCGCGGTAGCGGAGATCTGCCGCCGGCTGGAGGGCCTGCCGCTGGCCATCGAGCTCGCCGCCGCCCGCACAAGGCTGCTCGACCCGGCCGCGCTGCTGGGCCGGCTGGCCATGTCGCTGGACGCGCTGGGAACGGGCACGGTGGACATGCCCGAGCGCCAGCACACCCTGCGCGCCACGGTCGAGTGGAGCGTGGGCCTGCTCGAGGACGCCGAGCGGTCGCTGCTGGAAGTCGCGGCGGTGTTCGCTGACGGTTGGACCGTCGAGGCCGCCGCCGAGGTAGCGGGCCTGGAGGAGGGCCAGGCGCTGGAGCTGACCGAGACGCTGGCCCGGCACAGCCTGGTCCAGTCCTACCGCACCGCCGACGGGCCCCGGTGCCGGATGCTGGAGACCGTCCGGGTGTTCGTCGCCGAGCGGCTGGCGGCCCGGCCCGACATCGTCGAGGTGCAGCATCGGCACGCCGACTACTACCGGCGAAGGGTCACCAATCGGCTCCACGTGGAACGTCTCCCCGCAGCGGGTTATCGAGGTGGGCCTGGTCCACCTCGGCGACGAGCTAGAGCAGGGTTAGGCGGCGCGGTTCGGGATGATGACGTATTTCGAGCCGGTCGCGTGCCGGCCGTAGCCGGCGATCGCGTCGAGGGAGAGCGCGCCTGGGAGTGATACCTGCGCTGTGTAGCTGCTGGCGAACGTAGTGGTGAGCCCGGCAGCGACCTGGTCACGGAGCTGCGCAACGCGCGCCAGGCCGACC
Organism: uncultured Actinomycetes bacterium; assembly: GCA_963705835.1. Taxonomy (GTDB): domain Bacteria; phylum Actinomycetota; class Actinomycetes; order Streptosporangiales; family Streptosporangiaceae; genus Palsa-504. The sequence continues at coordinate 11,239 of CAVPLC010000036.1, read as the reverse complement.
TTCTGCAGAAACGGCGTCAGCAGCCACCCGCCGATGCCCCAGGCCATGCCATAGCTGCGGGTCAGCTCGGTCGGGCCGCGGTCAAGTGATCCGTAGATGTAGACCTGCTTGTGCACGGCCGACCCGTACCGGCTGTAGCCGCCCGCGGCGGCGTTAGCGGCGGCTTCCATGCCCGCCAGGATCTGGCTCGCCAGCCGGCCGCCGCCGATGGCGTCGAAGGCAAGCGTGGCGCCGGTTGCCCTGAGCGCGCCGGTCAGCTCGGCCATGAAGCCGGCGGACGCCGAGTTGCAGACGTGGACGGCACCAGCCGCGCGGAGCATCGCTTCCTGGTCTGGCTTCCGCACGATGTTCACGAGCGGAATCTGCTGCTCGATGCAGAGCCGGTTGAGCATCTGCCCGAGGTTGGAGGCTGCGGCTGTGTGCACCAGCGCGCGGTGATTCTCCATCCGCATGGTCTCGACCATGCCGAGCACCGTCATCGGGTTCACGAACGAGGCTGCGCCTTGGATCGCCGTCGCTCCGGCCGGGAGCTCCAGGCACAGCGCGACGTTGACCGGCCGGTACTGCGAGTACATTCCGCCGCCCGCCGCAGCGACGACCTTGCCCAGCAGAGCCTGCGCGGCCGCAGACCCGCCCGCCGCCACGACCGTGCCCGCGCCCTCGTTGCCGACTGGCAGGGGCGTCCCTACCCGGCCGGCCAGGCCCCGCATGGCGGCATCGGGGATGGGCGCGGTGACGACCGGGCGTTCAGCAGATCCGCTCGCCACTGCGGCAGCCATATCAGCCCCGCCGAAGAGCAGGCCGATGTCTGACGGGTTGAGCGGTGCTGCCTCAACCCTGATGACGACCTCGTCTGGTCCCGGGTCTGACACCGGGACCAGGTCCAGGAACAGCTCGAGGGTCTGATCGGCTCGCACCAGCGATCGCAGCTGGAGCGCTTCGGCCGGAATCTCTGCGGACATAGGTGAGATCCTCTCAGAGCGCGTCGGCCAGCCGCTCGTAATCGCTCATCGAGTCGCAGAGCCGGGCTGACAGCCGAAGCCACCGTGATAGGCGACGGGGCTGAATGCCGCCCTGGGCAACGCCTCGGCCTGCTGACAGCTGAGGCGGGCGCGTCCGCGCTCGTCCTGTGCGTCCTCAGACTTTGTGCACGGCCGACCTTCCTCCATGCTCAGCGCTCGACCGAGACTCACGGCCGCGGTGCTGGCGATGCATCGCAGGAGTCGCCGTCGCAGCTCGCGTCGGAGTTGTTGTCGGCCGTGACGGCGACGGGCGTGAGCTGGCTTGTCTCGTCGTAAGCGCGCTGTAGGAGCTGCAGGAGTACCTCCGGCGGCTGTGCGCCGCTGACCGCGTACTTGCCGTCGGCGACGAAGAACGGCACGCCGGTGATGCCGTACCGCGCGGCCTGCTGCTCGTCGGCTCGCACCGCGTCGGCGTAGACGTCCCCGTCCAGGACGGCCTGTACCTGCGCGGCTGGCAGGCCGACCTCGGTGGCCAGGCGCACGAGGGTGAGCTTGTCGGCGATCGGGAGACCTTCGGTGAAGGTGGCGCGCAGCAGACGCTCCTTCATCTCCGGCTGACGCCCGTGATCTTTGGCCAGATGGAGCAGCCGGTGGGCGTCGAAGGTGTTGCCGCCGCGGATGAGGTCGAACCGGAACTCCAGGCCCTCAGCGGCTGCACGCTGGGTCATCTGCTGGCTGGCCTGTTCGGCCTGGGTGATCGTCATGCCGTACTTGCGGGCCAGATGCTCGGCATGGGTTCCAGTACGCTCCGCGGGCGCGCTCGGGTCCAGTTCGAAGGACCGGTAGGTGACCGTGACCTCGCCGGGATGGCCGAAGGAGGCAACTGCGCGTTCGAACCGGCGCTTGCCGATGTAACACCACGGGCACACGACGTCAGACCAGATCTCGATATTCATAGCAGTAGCAACCTTCGTGACGATGGCGTGATTCCACCGCAAACGGCACCCGAGAACACGTCGACCCAGGTGCAGGGATGGCATACAGGATGACCTGACCATGCCGCGTCCACTGCTGATCACGCATGGGACGGCAGCCGCGCCGAACGGCGATTACACGTGCGTCAGCTCGATGCAGGCCAATTACGCTTCGCAACCTGGCGGACTGCTTACTGGGGACTTGTGCGGGCAGCGTCCAGGACACGGTCCTGATGCCGGCGCGGGCTCGGACTCGGGCATCCTCAAGACATGGATACCGGCGGGCGCCCAGACTGCGGTGTGTGCGCAGCCGTCGACGTGCATTATCTGAGCACCGGCGGCGCTCGGGCGGCAGCGGTGCTGGCCGCCGATGCCGCCTTCGCGCACGTGCTGGCCGAACGCACCGCCGTGGTACCCCGGGTACGGCCCTACCGGCCGGGACAGTTCTACCTGCGCGAGCTCCCGGCACTGCGCGCGGTGCTGGAGGATCTGAGCGGGTTGGGCCTGCTGGTGGTCGATGGCTACGCCGATCTGGACCCCAGCGGCCGGCCCGGCCTAGGTGCGCATGCGCACGCCGAGTTCGGCATCCCGGTGATCGGGGTGGCCAAGTCCCGGTTCCGCACCGCTACCCACGCGGTGCCGGTCGTGCGCGGATCCTCGGCGCGCCCGTTGTTCGTCACCGCGGCCGGGATGCCCGCAGCCGATGCGGCGGACCTGGTCCGGCGCATGGCCGGCCGGTACCGGCTGCCCGACGCCCTGCGCCGCGCCGACACTCTCGCGCGAGCAGGCCTGCCCGCAGCCACAAGGACCGGCCGCCAGTCCGGCTGACCCACGCAGACGCGCGGAACGCCGATGCGGATGTTCGCCCCGAAACGCGATGTATAAACATGCGGCCCCGCCGGGTTGGTAACCAGGACTGCACGCAAACCAGCGGCGCAACGGGCGATTGAGAACCGCGCCCGGCTCGCCCTCAGGTGGCGGGTCCTGCGGTACCTGGTCCCCGCGCTGCTCGTGATTGAGAGGTCTGCCCATGGTGACCATCGCGCCGCTCCGCGCAAACCGCGGTGACACGAGCGGGGACGCTGGCACCGATACTGGTCGTGAACGCCGACGTGCGCCGTGCGGGCCCATAACGTTGCGGAGGTACTGTGCAGCAGATCCTCGCCCTGTCGCGCTGCGCCGTCATCGCGCGCCATTGGTTCGAGATCGACCTCGACGACGCGTCCATGGAGCACGGCGCCCGGATCGAACTGCGCGAGCTAGTGCCGCAGCAACACCGCGGCAGCGAGTCAGCGGCACAGATCGTCGCGGCAGACCGCCCGCTGTGGCGGGCCGACCTGTTCGACCGCGTCGGCGACCCGCCCGGCAGCTACGGCGTCGCGCACTTCCACCCCGGGTTCTCGGGCAACGAGCCGTGCCCCAGGGCCTGGGACGCGGTGCTGACCGCCCGCCCCTGGGACTGGCTACACGACCAGGTGGCCAGCACGGGCGCCGCATCCGGCCACGGAGCGTGGCCGCTCGACCCGGACGACGCCCGCGAGCTCAGTGGGCTGGCGGCCACGGTGGTGGCGATGGCCAGGCAGTTCGCGCCGGACAGCTGCGGCTCGGCGGCCGAGTGCTTCGCGCTGACGCGCGACGTGCGGGAGTCGGTCCAGCTGATGATCGCCTGCCTGCGCCGTCCGGACCTGATGGACCAAGACTGGGTCGCCCCCTGGCGGCAGGCCGCTTAGGGTCGATTCTGGCTAGTTCGGCTACTCGCTGATGTCGTGGTCATGGTGCGGATGTGGCGCGCGGCCGGCATGATAGGCCTGTGAGTGCGGGCGGGTATGAGTCATGGTTCGTCAGTGCGCGCGACCCGGCCTCACCGAGGGCGCTGTGGATCCGCCATACCACGCTGCGCCCCGCCGTGGGGCCGGAGTCGGCCGCCTTGTGGTGCACGCTGGTCGATCAGGACCTGAGCCAGCGGCCGGTGGTGGTCAAGGAGGTCTGCGGCGCGTTCCCGCCCGGCGCCGCCGCCGGGCCCGGGCAGTTCCGGGGAGCGGCCGCGATGGCAGAGCAGAACGCGCGCTGGGACCTGGCCATCACCGGCGGGCAGCCAACGCTGCGGCCGCTGCGGCCGGCGATGCTGTACCGTGCGCCGCTGCCGCGCACCAAGCTGGAGGCCAGCGTCCCCGATGGCCTGGTCACCGGCATGCTCGATATCGATGGGCACCAGGTCGGGGTGGACCGATGGCGAGGGACCGTCGGCCACAACTGGGGAGCCGAGCATGCCGATTGCTGGGTGTGGCTGCACGCCGCCGGCTTTGGCGCCGCGCCGCAGGCCTGGCTGGAGCTGGTGCTGGCCAGGATCAAGATCGGCCCGGTGCGCTCCCCCTGGACGGCGATGGGCGCGCTCGGCCTTGGCCGTGAGCTTATCCCGCTGGGCGGGCTCGGCCGGCGGCCCAAGGTCAGCGCAGGCCCCGGCCAGCTCACCGCAGGCATCCCCGCACCGGGAGCCCGGCTTGACCTGACCGCAAGCACCACCGATGACGACGCGGTCGCGGTCACCTATGCCGATCCGCGAGGAGGAACCCGGGTGGTCAGGCACGCTGCCCTGGCCACCGTGGAGCTGAAGTTCCGCCGCCCGGGTCACAGCGAGCTCACTATGTCCGGCACCTGCGGCGCCTACGAATACGGCACCAGCCAGCACCTGGCCGGCATCGTACCGCGGCCACTGCCCGACGGTTAACCAGGAGCCTACGGGGTTCCCAGTCACCCTCTGACAACAACCACACCGCGGCAGATGAGCCCGGTTCAGGTTGGCTGCGACGTCATACTTGACGGCGTGAGCGAACCAGACGCCCAGGCGGCGCCCCGGTTCCCGATAGGCCCGCGTCGGTGAGGACGGGGACGACGAGCCCGGAGCGACGTGGCTGCCAGCGTGATGGCCAGGAAGAACGGATCGCGGACCCATCCCACAGCATGGACGGCGGTCGCCCGCGACGGCCCCGAGCATGAGCGAGCCGGCAAGCCCGGCGAGTGGAGCGCGAAACTGACAGGGGTCGTCGCCCTCAGGTCGATCTCCAGCCCGGCCAGTGAAGAGCAGGAATGCCAGGCCGAGCAGGGCCACCACGTTGACCGGCTGATCGATCTTCACCCAGGCGAGAACAGACGGCCCGACGATAATCCCGGCGGCGATCTCCACGACGGCGCTTGGCAGCTTCACGCGCTTTACGCCAGGGCAAGGATCGACGCGGCACCTGATCAAGCGAAATTAGCAGCCCACTGAAGCTCAACGTGCTCATGGACCGCACGCCCTCAGGAGCGGAAGCATTGCGCTAACTCCTTCGTCTTGCCACGGGCCGGTCGCCTGTCCGTTCAAACGCGTTGGCTGGAATCGGTACACCGCCGGCGGGGCCCGATCGCCACGTGTCTGGCCTGAAACCGGCGACGTTCGCTGCTAGGCGAGACCGATCTGCCGCCTCTGCACAGCGGCGTCGTAGAAGGCGGAGATGACGATGAGCTGGTCGCCGTCCCACTTGGTGGTCTGGCCGAACTCGACGTCGAACGCCTTTCCGGTCGGGGCGATCACGGTGCCGTCGGGCAGGGTCATCTCCCCGGTGAAGGTCCCGGTGGAGTTGGTGATGACGGTGATCCAGTCGCCGCTGCCGAACTGGATCGGGTACGGGTCGCTGTACACGTGCATGTCGGGGAAGATGCGGAGAAACTGCTGCATCGCCGCGGCGTGCGCTTCCCGTCCGTAGACCGGCTCTGCGAGGCCGGGGATGTAGGCGACCATGTCGGGGTGGTGGATCTCATCCACCGCGGCAAAGTCGCGGGCGTTGAACGCGTCGTCGCCCTTCTTCATGAGCGCGAGGAGGTGCGCGGTTCGGCTGGTGCCTTCGGTCGTGGTAGTCATGATGGCTCCTTGTTGCTGGTCGGCGGCGTAGGGCCGCTGGGAGGTGCGCTGCGATATCGTTGCTTATTTTTGAGTCTGCACTAAGTTTTGAGTTGAGTCAAGATTTGCTAAGCTGAGTACATGACCGACCCCGGCTTGCGCGAACGCAAGAAGGCCCGCACGCGCCAGGTCATCGCCGACGCGGCCGCGCGGCTGTTCGCCGAGCGCGGGTATGAGCAGGTCGCGGTCAGCGACGTGGCGCGCGAGGCCGAGGTCTCCGAACAGACCGTCTACAACTACTTCCAGACCAAGGAACAGCTGGTCACCGATCGCGATCAGCTGGTCCAGGATGAGCTGAGCCGGCTGATCCGCACGCGGGCACCCGGAACCACCCCGGCCGCAGCCATCCGCGAATTCGTACTCGACACCGTGGAGGGGATCCGCCGCATTCCCGCCGGGCAGTGGCGCGGCGAGCTCGGCTTCCTGGCCGCCATCAGCCCGACCGTCCACCGGCTCGCCCTGGAGATGTCAGACCGCCAGGCCAGCGCCCTCGCCGCCGCTATCGCCGAGACTGAGGCAGTCGCGCCCGAGATCGCAAAGCTGCGGGGAATCGCGCTCGCCAGCGTCTTCCAGATCATCATCACCGAGGCCGGACGCCGCACCCGCGACGGCCAAAGCCAGGACCAGATCGCCGACGAGCTGCGGCCAGCCATCGAAGCGGTCCTCGACGACCTCAACCGCTGGCTTACGCCTGCGACGAAATGAGGGCCTGCCAAAGCCACAGCCTCCCCTGGTGGTCGCCAGAACGCAGCGCAGATGAAGCGCCGACTGCGCTGCCGCTGCGGAGCTTGCGCGGATGTTCGGACGCACTTCCCGCCGCTGGGCCCGCGCGAGAATTGCCGAGGCACGGCAACTACCAGGGCCAGGAGCCATCGATGACTCAGTAGTCACCACCGGCGCCTAACCCCTGGAAGCACTCCGCCGCACGCTCAGATGCTTGCCCGTGCCGTGAACGCAGTGGCGGCACTGGGCGAAGCAACGTATGCTGCCCAATCCGCAGCCGCCGGGCCTCACGCAATGTAATGAGCAAAATCGACATACGAGGGACACAGCACGCATAATGCCGATTCCGGGCGGCTGACACTGGCAGGATCGCGCAATGGCACTGAGCGCAGATCATCCGTTCCGGCGCCTGGCTGAATAGCTCACGACCGGCGGCGTCGGCTAATGCCGCTGGTGTGCAGCGAGGCGGCGGTGCATGATGGTGGCCTGTTCGGCCACGGCGAGCCGTAGGACGTTGTCCGGCGGCTCTGCGGCATTCGCGGCCTCGATGGCTGCCTCGGAAACGAGAGTTGCCGGGAACAGCAGGCGGCTCAGCCGTGCCTTTGGCCGCTGCCTTCTGGCGGCGAGCGCGGGGAGGGCCTCGGTGAAGTAACGGTCGCAGTAGCCGGTCATCAGCTCCTCCTGCCCCGGCACCCAGATGCCGGCGGCGCAGGCCTGCGCGATCCTGGCCGGCTCGCCGGGGGAGAGGGCGACGGTCCAGGCGGCTTCCTTCGCCGCCAGGTCCGGCTGCATGGCCAGGCAGGTCGCGCGGTTCACCTCGCCGGTGACGGGGTCGAGCCGCGACAGCGCGTCGATGTCCTCCCCGCGCGCCAGCCCGCGGGCCGCGAGGGTAAACAGGATCCGCGTCCGCAGCTCGGCGTCGAGGGCGAGCCCGTCTGGCAGGTCCTTGCCGGCCAGCCAGGCGCCGATCACGGCGAGCTGATCGTCGGCCTGCGCGCTGGCGGCGAAGCCGATCAACAGCTTGCGCGCGTCTCCGGCCGCGGTCCGGGTCGCGGCGGCAATCTGCTCCCTCAGGCCCGCTCGCTGGCGCGGCGGGGCCCACGCGTCGGCGGCCTCGACGGCGCGGCTGAGCAGCGTCTCGACGCCCACCTCGGGCAGGCCGCCCGCCTGCAGCCGGCGGCAGACCATGTCGGTGAACTGCGCGGCCGGCAGCTCGCCGCTGGTGACCAGCAGCCAGAACCCGTTCCAGCACACCGCCTCGCTGAGCGGATCGCCGACCTGGCAGGCGGCCGCGGCCAGCGCCCGCGCGGACCGGACGTCGAACCCGGTCCGCGTGTAGGAGAGGTCCTGGTCGTTGAGCACCACCGCGTCCGCGGAGGTCAGCCCGGCCACCACGGTCCGCTCCCCGTCGAGCTCCGCATGCACCAGGCTGCGACGGTGCAGCTGGCCGTCCCCGTCCAGGTCGTAGAGCCCGATGCCGATCCGCTGCCGGCGCGGTACGTCCTGGACGACGGCGCCATCTCCGTCCAGCCGGATCGCGGTCGTGCCCTCGGCGCGCAGCCACTGCTCCGCCCAGCCGGCCAGGTCCTGCCCGCTGGCCCGGGACCAGCATCCGACCAGGTCGTCCAGTGTCGCGCTGGCGAAGGCGAACCTGGTCAGGTAGTCGCTCAGCCCCCGCCGCAGCGCGTCGCCGCCGATCAGCGCGGCGAGGGAGCGGATGACGCTGGCGCCCTTCACGTACAAGATGCCGAACGGCTTGTCCCGGCCCTGCGCGGCCGTGCTGACCGGAGACGACACCGGCTCCCGGCTCGGCAGCTCGTCCGCCTCATAAGCCACCGGCTTATCGGTGTAAGCGAACCCGGTCCACGACAGCGATTCGCTGACCCCGGCGACCGCGGCCAGCGCGGCGTACGACAGGTAGGTGGCGATCGCCTCGTCGAGCCACACGTCGTCCCACCACCGCGGCCCCACCAGGGCGCCGAACCACAAGTGTGCCACCTCATGCGCGCAGATCATCGCGCCGCGCTGGCATGGTTGATCTTCTCTTGCGGCTTCTGCACGCGCTGCGCCAGCCACTTGATGATGTGCTTGGCGTCATCAGGATAGACTTTCTCGACATGTTAAATCCACGGCCCAGCCTGTGTTGGATCGCCATGTTTAAGGATCGGCGGCCGATACAAATTCAAACAGTTATGCGGGCTGTCAAACCATCCGCCCTCTGCGATCAGTCTGCCCTCGATCAGCATCGGCAATCCGGGCGCCCATGTCATTTGCTCGACTGGGCGATGCTGGTCGATCCACGTGCTGGCTTTCATCTCGACACCCCGCTTTATTTCTATCGCCGGAACGCGAGAATTAACGCTGGCCGCCGGCCACATCTCGCGTGTCGGGATGAACAGATAGCTATGCTGCGGCATGTAGGCATAGAAGCTATCAACCGAAAGCGATCCATTCTGCCCCGGAGCAATGGTCGTCATATCCAAGTCGGCGCCGCGCTCAAGTTTTCAGCAGCTTCGTCGAGTTCGTTGTTGGTCATTTGCGCGCCCCCGGCTCATCACCTCCGAACGGAAGCAGATGGAGGATAGCTTGCATCCTTGAGCCACGCCAAAGCGCCGGCGCAATCGACCTGTCTTTGTGGGAAGTGCAATTCCGACTAAGTCGAGAAGGTTAGTAATTAAACGCGAACGGGTCGCGGCGACGCGTATTGCCGAGAGCACCAGATCGCGCTCGCCAGAGGTGTCCACATCGGACTTGCCCTGCGGCGCAGGCGATGCTATTCGTTCCATTGTTAGGCAGAGTTCTCCTTTGGGGCCGGCGAGCGGTGCAAACGCTGCCGGTCCTTTCGTTTATGGGTACGCGGTTGGTACAAATTCTTCGGTGCCCGGTGTGGGCGTGAACAGAAATACTTATTGCCGCTCAAAGCCCCCCGATTGGCCCTCACCTAAGCTAGCGTCCTGATGCGACGCGAAACTTCGAAAACTACCTCCCCCACCAACAATCTCAATGACTTAGGAGGTAGCCGCTCACCTCCCTGCTTGCTCGCTGGTTTAGTGTCCGCAGGATGTCCGCAACCTCGCAGCGGGCCACGCGCGTTTGCTTCGTCGGGGTGTGGTAGCGGCCCGCACGGAAAGACGCATCGGCGGCGCTACCGCCGCACGGCGCGGGGCATCCTATGGGCGATGCTGGCCGTTACTTGCGGCGTGCAGCACTAGCTGACCCGTGGATGCGTGTCGCCATGGTTCTTCGGTCGCGCTACTCGCCGCGCGTTGGTGGCATGACGACTGGTCGCGTCGGCAGCTGCGCTTAGCGATCCCCGAGCAATCGCGAAATTGCAGATCTTTAGATAGACACAGTCGCACTTCGGTTAAGCGCTTGCGAGCGCAACCGATAGCAATCGCGCGTGGCGACAGACCGGGATTGGCGTTAATAAACGCGTCTTCGACATCGCGCGGCGTAACGCTGAGTGGCTCTTGGACATCAGTATAGTCGGGTGGGATTTTTACCGCTGCGCGGGCCTTGCGCACCGTCTCGAAATAGACGCGCGGCGTCTGACCTGAACAGGTGCCGTGGCGATCCCACTCGTTGAAGATCAGATGCGGCGCCGGCATTAGATCGAGCATAGAAGTGACGATGCTTCGATCAAGCCGCGGCGCCGGCAACTGACAGTATTCCGGAAAGCCCTTATCATATTGCGGCCATAGGCCATGCACTACGAACGAATAAGGCCGAACACCGCACTGTGCATTTGCCGCTCGACCCCTTCCGCGCTCGGCTGCCGCGGCGCAGAACGATGGTGACCATGATAGCGACAGTACGTAAAAGTCGAACTGGCCCGGCATATCTTGCCGCTGGTCTTGGGCAGTCGCCGCTATGGGGGTCAACAACAATACAATGAACGACGCAGGCATAAGAAACCTGAGCATGACCCACTCCTCTCACGCGCATTCAAACACGTGGAAAGCTTACACGGTTGAGGGTTTGGTTTGCCGCGATTTCCGCTTTACCCCCGAAAGCGGACATTGCCGGGCGACAGTTGGATGTCCGCTTTGTGCCAAAAGCAGACATTCTGCGCCGCGGCAAAGACGTCGTTATTCGATCACCTCGTCGGCGCGAGCTGAGCATCTGACGGCTAGCAGGCTATCGTGACGTCGGCTGGCGATGACCCACCGGTGCCGGAAGCCCGCTGGGACGGGTGCGGACGAGTTGTCGAGCTTGGCTGTGCAGCTGTCGGACATCGCGCGCGATTTCCCATACAGGTGATGAGCTCGGTGTAACTCGATTCTCCTCCGGTCTTAGCCAAGGCAACACAATCGGTCTTGTCTGCTGTCGTAAAAGTGGACCATTGTTTCTTTAACTCGTCACGAACGGCTTGCTCACTTTGCACGCATTGCTGAAAACTGGTCTGCTGAAGACCCACTTCTAACTCCCCCTGACTGGCAATTCCGCGACAGACGGGTTCACATGAGAGTTGGGATGTCATCAGATCGCGCCGACAAACCTGATAAACAGAGTGCAGCGAGGACGGTAGCTATAAAGTTTCTAAAGGCTCGCGACATAACCACCCTCACGGTGCCCCGATGCCCCTCACTAGCTACCTTCTTTTACTGGCGCATTAGGCCGATGAAATTGACCTGGATCAAAAA
>CAVPLC010000035.1:0-70762 GCA_963705835.1 uncultured Actinomycetes bacterium | reverse complement strand
CCCGGCCTTCTCCCGACGTCCGGCGGGTAGACGCCTCGCTGGCGGTCAAGCTGAACCTGGGCATCGGGAACCCGCAGCAGCCCACGCTCGGCGCGGCCGTCCAGGGCCCGGAGCTGATGCCGATCACCGCGATGAACCGCCTGCTCAGCCACGTGCTGCGGTACCAGCCGGGGGCTTGCCACTCCTATGACGCGCCGCCCGGCAGCCCGGTCCTGCGGCGGGTCATCGCCCGGCAGGGCACCGACGCCGGGTACTCGGTGACGCCGGACGACATCGTGATCACCAGCGGCGCCAAGGAGGCGGTGTACCTGTCCATCCGGGCGGTGACCCGGCCCGGGGACACGGTGGCGATCGAGTCTCCCGCCTACTACGCCCTGCTGGAGGTGCTAGCCTCGCTGTCCCTGCGGGTCGTGGAGATCGCCAGCCACCCGCGGCACGGCATCAGCCTGGAGGACCTGGACCATACGCTGCGGGCCCAGCCGATCGCGGCCGTCGCGCTGGTGTCCAACTTCTCCAACCCCAGCGGGTCGTGCATGACCGACGACGCGAAGCAGCGCTTGGTCGAGCTGCTCGAGGCGCACGACGTTCCGCTGGTCGAGGACGACGTCTACGGTGAGCTGGCCTTCGAGGGCCCGCGGCCCAAGGCCATCAAGGCCTATGACCACCGCGGCCTGATCCTGTACTGCAGCTCGTACAGCAAGACCCTGTCGCCGGGCCTGCGCATCGGCTGGTCCATCCCCGGCCGGTACCAGAACCAGGTCGAGCTACTCAAGCTGGTGGTCAACCAGTCCGCGGCTAGCGCGCCGCAGCTGGCCATCGCGGCGTTCGTCGAGAGCGGCGGATTCGCCCGGCACATCCGCCGGGTCCGGCGCATGTACCGCGAGCAGATGGAGGCCACCATCGACGCGGTGCTGCGGCACTTTCCCGCGCAGACCCGCCTGACCACGCCGCGGGGCGGGCATGTCCTGTGGGTCCAGCTCCCGCCCGGCGCCGACGCCATGGATCTGTACCACGCCGCGGCCCGCGAGGGCATCCGGCTCGCGCCCGGCCCGATGTTCTCGCCCTCCGGCGGCTACCGGAACTTCATCCGGCTCAACACCGGCTTCCCCTGGACGGCGGGCACCGAGCAGCAGGTCGCGACGCTAGGCGCGCTCGCGGCGCAGGGCTGCTAGGCGGGCTGAGCGGGCGGTGGGCTGAGCGGACGGTGGCCTGAGCGGGGGCGGGCTCAGCGTTGGGGCTGGAAGGGCTCGATGAGCTGCTCGGCCATGAGCAGCAGGGCCGGAGCGGCCGAGGCGTCCTGCTCGACCGGGACCGGCAGGCCGTCCAGGCCGGTGCGCCCCGCTGCGGCGCCGCGGGCCGGGAAAGCGGCCCGGCCGGCCAGCACGTCCCAGATCGTCAGCACGACGCCCAGGTTGGCCTGCTGGGTGTCTGGCGCGTGGTGCAGCCGGTGGTAGGCGGGGCTCACGATCACCCGGCCGGCCGGACCGAAGGTCCAGCGGAGGTTGGCGTGCTGGAGGGTGCCGACGCAGACGTAGATCGTGATGAGCACCGGGGCGATCGGGCGAGGCCGGATCAGGGCCACGACCGGGATCGTGGCCAGCACGAACCCCGTCGTGTGCATGAGCGGGTGCGCCCGGAACGAGGTCAGGACGCTCAGCTCCTCCTGGCTGTGGTGAAGGGCGTGGAAGCGCCACAGGGCACCGAGCCGGTGATCGGCGTAGTGGGCCAGCCAGTTGGCGGCGTCCATGGCCACTATCGTGAGCGGGACGAGCAGCCAGCCCGGCCAGTGCGCGGCCGCCCGGATCTGGATCCACGGCGCCTTGGCGAACAGCGCCGCCGCCCCGATGCTGAGCAGGGTCATCAGCGGTATCACGACGATGGCGTGCAGGGCCAGGAAGCACGCGTCCTGAACGTGGCCTCGGGCCAGCACCGGACGGCGTTCGGCTGGCCAGATCCGCTCGCAGATCCCGGTGACGACGACCAGCGCGATCAGCAGCGGGGCGGCGAGCTCGGCCCGCCCCGCGGACAGCACCGTTTCCACGCGGCCCTGCCGGAGCAGGTCCGCGACCGCCACCCAGACGATCACGGCCGTTATCCCGGCCAGCACCACCGAGGACAGGCACAGCCGCCGCCACCCCGCGAGGCGTACCCTCGCCTTGACCCTGGCCCTTGCCCTGGCCTGCAGCTGCATCTGCCAAGCGGACACCGGAGCTCCTCGGTTCGACGGCGGGCCGACGCGGCTCTCGACGCGTCTTTGACTGAAGACTACCCAGCAGGCGTCCCCGGACTGGGATGCTGAGGGCCAGGCCTGACGGTGCGGAGCAACGGTGCTTCGCGGGAGGGAGGGCGTGGTGCCAGGGCAGATTCCGGCCGGGGATATCCATCACCTTCGGCTCACAGTGACCGACCTGCAGCGCAGCCGCGAGTTCTACACCGGCCTGCTCGGCTTCCAGGTCGCGGTGGAATCACCGCCGCCGGACGACCCGGCGGCGGAGGCGGTCTTCGGCATCTTGTTCGGCGGCATCGTCATGATCCGCGGCAACCTGCTGATGGGGCTGCGGCCGATGGCGCCCGAGGCCGATCGTTTCGACCCGGACCGGGTCGGGTTGGATCACCTCAGCTTCGGCGTGGCTGCGCGTGAGGACCTGGAGGACGCCGTGCAGCTGTTCGATGAGCACGGCGTGACGCATGGCGCGATCACGAGGCTGGCGTCGTTCGGCATCGACGTACTGCCGTTCGAAGACCCGGACGGGATCCAGCTGGAGCTCACCGCGCCGGTCGCGCCCTAGTCCTTGGCAGACGCTGGCTTGGTGCGTGCCGACGGGCCCGATGGGAGCGGGCGGGTGGGATCACCCGGGCCACGGGGGCGGGCTGTGGCTGCGGATGATCTTCCCGCCGGGGGCTGCGGACCTGGCTGGTGCCATCGGGATGCACGGTCAAGGTTCAGCCCATCTGGTGCAGCACCACGTGCTGGTGCCACCAGCACCAGCTCTTGAGGCCAGTCAGGCTTGTGTGCCCGCCGTCGGCGCGGTGGACCACGTGGTGCGGTTCGCAGGCGGCGGCGGACTGGTCGCAGCCGCCCGACGCCGAGCAGCCCGCCGATGGGGTCCAGCGCGGCGGCGACGTGCATGTCGGCGTGGGTGTCCACGCCGCCGGTGACATACTGCTCAATGACCTACGGTAATATGACCTACGGTAATATTATTTGTTCTCTTTCTAAGAGATAGGAGAATAGTTATATGCTTGAAAAATATCAGAATGTTACAGTAACCGGAGGACTAGGATTTATTGGCACCCATCTCGTAGGGGAATTGCAGTCGCTCGGAAAGAATGTAACTATCATAGATAGTCTTTGGACATCTGCGGACAAGCCAGTTCCAAAAGGTGTTCGCTTCATCGAAGCAGATATACGTGACCCCGGAAAAATTGCCGAATCTATAAAAGGTGCAGATTTGGTGTTCCATGTAGCAGCGAATTCAAATGGAACGCTTTCTGTGGAAAACCCACGTTTGGATCACGAAATGAACGATATCGGCACATTTAATGTCATGGAGGGAGCATCAAACGGCGGCATCGGACGTGTGCTTTATGTATCATCTGCATCTGTCTATGGAATACCGCAAAGCTTTCCAATGCATGAAACCGACCCGAAAGAACCCTTCGTCCCATATGGCTCGTCCAAATATAGCGGAGAATTGAACGCGCTCTCATTTCTTCATGCACGGGGACTGGACGTCGTAATCGCTCGGCCGTTTTGTGTTTATGGCCCTGGTGAAAATCCAAAAATAGCACTAACCGAGCCTACCAGATTTATTCGTTGGGCTCTTAATGACGATGCCATTCCCGTCGTCGGCGATCCTGATCGTAAAACCCGTGATTTTGTCAGTGTTCATGATCTCGTGAGAGGATTTTTGGTCATCGTTGACAAAGGACAAGCAGGACAGGCGTATAATGTCGGTTCGGGTGAAGAGATATCAATGACCGAACTCGTAACGACAATCGGTCAGATAACCGGAAGAAAAGTCCGAATCCATGCTATACGGGAAATTACGGATGATACCTATCGCCTGGTTGCCGATATCAGTAAAATCCGATCATTGGGATATAATCCACAAGTATCCTTGAGAGAAGGGTTGAAAGAGATTGTACGGAGTTTCGGCGATCATCCCGAACGTCCAAGTGGCGGTACAATATTCAAAGTTGGACAAAAAGCCGAATCAAGATAATTCTTTCCCCATACCCCGATGACCGAAGTGCCGTGACCGACTGTGTGAAGCTCGCACGCAGTGACTTCGCCGGTAAATGTGCGATCTTGATTTACGGCTTCGAAGACCCGGAACGGCCCGCTCGACTGGCTGTCCCGCCGTACATCACGTGGCCGCGGGCGGGCACTAGACCTGGATTTGGAGGGCCATGCCCAGACCGGGACGCGCTGGATGAGGATGCGGAACAGCAGCTCGTGCTGCACGCTGTCCGTCCCGAACTCGCTTAGGCCAAGGGCGGAGAGGCTGATCACTGCGTAGACGCCACCCATGATCTTGAACGACATGCGCTAGTAGATACGGCGGATGACTTGGATCCGTTCCCTGACGGCGCGACTGAACCTTCCCGACATGGACGAAGGATACGTGGCGGGGATGACAGCTTGCCGCCGCCGCGCTCGTACCGGCTGGCACTTCCGGCGGCGAGAGCTGGAGTCAGCCGGACATCGTGACCCGCTCAACGAACAGGAACGTCCCGTGCTGATCTGGCCGTGGAAAGCGAGCAGACCAAGCCACGGCGGTCAAGGCTGTTCGCCCACAGGGATTGTACCGCGCTAAGCGGCAGGTCACAGACACACTAGCGCTACCTAAACGGCTAAACCGCCACCCTGACACGGAAGAGGTCCGTGGTTCAAGTCCACGTAACCCCCAGGCCAGCCGCAGATGATGTAGCGACAGACGCGACGGACTAGACGACGCCTCGCCCGCACGGTTAATGTGTGTTTAGAGGAAGCAGCCGCCCGGGAACTGGCACCCCTGGTCCCGCAGCGCCACCAGGCGGCGCAGGTGGACCGCGATGTCGTCGGTCTGGCCCTGGTTCGCATTTTGTACCTAGACCTAACCCAAGCCTGCCACCAAAGATGGGAGCATGAGACCGGCCGCAATCAAGCAGGCCAACCTCCGCTCGCTCTCGCTCGCATCATGACCAACTTTCGTTAAGCGGCATTGGCTCATGCGGTATCCCAGCCGGGATGCCGTACCGTTGCACCATGCAGAAGATCCGGCACGGGCGCCGATGCCCGAGCGCCATGCCAGCAGATGGTTCAGCGTGGCGCCGACTGCCCGATATCCCTGATCAGCAGGCCGCAAACATAACGGCACGAGTCATATATCGAGAATCACGGGACGGGAAATGAAAGCGGTAGTAAGCAATAGCGGCTTCCGCAAGATATTCAAGGATCGCGCGGTAGTGGTGACAAATTTGCCGCCCGGATATAGCAAGCAGATAGCCCATCAGGTTAAACTGACCTCAGGCCGCGGCGATGTTTGCTTGCGAACGACGCCTGAGTTCATCGCTCTTTTTAATTGGCTGGTAGAGGGAACCCACGCGGTCCAGCCCCCCGGGAACCTGGTCTTGGCCGATCAGGCAGGTCAGCCGACCAGAGAAGGCCGGGCAGTCGAGGACTATCTCCTGGCATCACGAGGAAAGCAAGAATTCTTTGACACCGATATGTATATGTTCCATGTGACCGGGTTTCCGCTTATCGACAAGCTAGTCAAGCCACCCACGCAGTCCTTCGGGAATGCCGAGCTCAAAGTCTGGCGCATTGATTCTAGTGACCACCGGCGTATTCCGGCTCCAGGCGGTGAGGGAATCCTTTTCCATACCTCGGCATTCTCGCTGGGGAACCGCGGAAACCGGTCACTGCGCGCTCCCAAGCCATCATGGCGAATTGACCTTGAGAAGCATGGCGGTGTCGACAATCGGCTGGCCGGTATGAGCCGTATCAACCTCAACGCAATGTATAGCGATCCTTCTCAGATGCGGGAGGCCCTGGCCTGGCACCTGTTCGGCAAGGTCGGGATACCGTCGCCGCGCCATACGTATGCGAAGCTAGCGTTCTCCGCATCTTATCGAGGCCTTTTCTCGCTGATTGAGCAGGTCGACCAGCGGTTCCTGAAAGATCATTTCGGCGACAATGACCGCGGTAATCTCTATAAGGCGTACTGCTGTGAGACAGGATGCGCAACGCTCGACTACGAAGTCGGACCCGAGGGAGTGGATTACGGCCACCACTATTTCGCCCCGTTGACCGCAGACCGCCTTTACCGCCTGCGGACTAACAAAAAGGATTCAAAGCAGAACACCTACGCCGATCTCGCATTTTTCATCGAAACGG
This sequence comes from uncultured Actinomycetes bacterium, assembly GCA_963705835.1. GTDB lineage: Bacteria > Actinomycetota > Actinomycetes > Streptosporangiales > Streptosporangiaceae > Palsa-504. The sequence continues at coordinate 64,380 of CAVPLC010000035.1, read as the reverse complement.
TCAATGGCGTGCGGCTTCCCGGCGGCCCCGAACGATTCGACACAGACGCCTTCCGCGAGTCGGTGAATCAAGTCATGAATAGCCGGGCATTCCTCCGGTGGGCTGGTGTAAACATGCTTCTTGGCGCCTGGGATAACTATTTCGGTACGCCAGCGAACTATTATCTCTATAACTCGGGGCGAAAGGGAGCCGAGCGGGACTTCGTTAATTCGCCCTACTTTACGTTCATCCCATGGGATTACGACAAATGCCTGGGCATAGATAACGTGGGCGTTCGCTGGCAGTACTCGGACATTATTGATTGGGCGAGCAGCGCCCAACGCTACTGGAGAGACCATTCTCCCTCGCGTATTCCGCTAGTAACGAATCTACTGCTAAATCGCGAATACCGACGGTACTACATAGACCACGTTGAGTATCTTCTCGACACCGAGTTCCATCCGAAGGCTATCGCCGGGGAGATCGGAGGTGAATTCGAAGGCGGTTTGTGGGATCGCGTGCGCCAAGCAGCTTATCAGGAATCTGAAACGCCACACGGGCCGCCTTTCACCGGCCGAGGATACAGCAACCACGAGGTCTACTGGAACGCTGGCCGACAGTCCGAACTTCGGCGTGGGCCTAAGAAGGTCGACGGCATCGTGCATTACGTCCGCATGCGGCGTGACAGCGCGCGGGCGCAGTTGGAGCGGTTGCGGAAAACTCTGCCGCGCTCTGCCTGCAGTACGGAATTTCCCTCTACCATGGAGCCGCTACCAGCCAGGCGCCAGCCTGATCACGTGTCACCCGGCGCGGGCCATGCTGATGAGAGGCAGCTATAGTCACCCGGGCCGCGCGACTGACAGACAGGGCTGTCGGGTGGCGCGGCGGTCCTGGTTTCCAGCGCACCCGGCTTCCAGCGTCCCGGTGACCGGGAATCACCAGCGCCCGTCTCAGGAGCTGCGGTTGGCCCTTCCGTGACGCGGCGGCGAGCTTCGCTCCCGCCAGGTCTGTCTTGGCTTTTCTCGCGATGGACAGATCTTCCGCCCTGACGTATAAAGCTACTATGGCAGGCATCGGAGTGCTGGCGATTACGGCAGGAGCAACCCTGCTTGGTGTTCTTATACCTACCCTGGCCAATCTCTGGCTTAATCATGTATCCAATATGGAGACCCGGCGATACAGAAATCATGAGAAGCGAACTGCCATCGCCGAAGAATATCTACGTGCGTTTGGGACTTTCCGGCGGGATATCCGGGACTACGCCGTTTCGCGTGGCGCCGAAGCTGATGCAAAGTACCAGGTAATGGTGGCAGCGGCAAGAACTGCCGCAGACACCCGAGAGATCCTTAGACTGTACTTTGACCAGACCGTACAAGAATATGCAGATCAAGCTGGGAATTTCCTTGGGAAGATGCAACGGCGGGCGGAGAAAATGGTGCAGAACTCAGATGATGATCTTATCGAGCTGGAAAGTTATGATGACGGCGCCAAAGAGGCAAGAAATGTTCTTATCAACTCGATGAAGAGTCAGCTTGGCGAGCAGCAGGCTCGGGTCGAGCGCCAAGCTGCTTAGAGCTTGCCGAAAAATAAACCGTAGCTTCCTGGGATCCGGCATGCTGATGTGGTATGAGCGGCAACGAGGAAACGGCACGGATGCTGGCGGCGAAGTTCGCGGCGATCATCCCGCATCTGGATGAGCGGCAGCGGCGGCTGCTGATGGGGGCGGAGGCCCGGGCGCTGGGCCACGGCGGGATCCGGCTGGTGGCGCGGGCCGCAGGGGTCCGCGAGGCCACGGTGGCGCTGGGCGTTGCTGAGCTGGACTCCGGGGCGGAGCCGCTGGGCCGGGCGCGGCGGCCTGGCGGGGGGCGCAGGCGCGCGGCCGACCTGGACCCGGGGCTGCGCCCGGCGCTGCTGGCCCTGGTGGAGCCGGAGGAGCGCGGCGATCCGATGTCGCCGCTGCGGTGGACCACCAAGTCGACCCGCGCGCTGGCGGGCGAGCTGACCCGCCGGGGCCACAAGGTGGGTGCTGACACCGTGAGTGACCTGCTGCGGGCCGAGGGGTTCAGCCTGCAGGGCAACGCCAAGACCATCGAGGGCCAGCGGCACCCGGACCGGGACGCGCAGTTCCGTTACGTCAACGAGCAGGCCAGGGCCCATCAGGACAGCGCCGATCCGGTGATCAGCGTGGACACCAAGAAGAAGGAGAACGTCGGGGAGTTCAAGAACGGCGGCCGGGAATGGCGGCCCCGGGGCGAGCCGGCCGGGGTGCGCACCCACGACTTCCCGGACGAGCAGCTGGGCAAGGCCATTCCCTACGGGGTCTATGACCTGGCCGCGAACGCCGGCTGGGTCAACGTCGGCACCGACCACGACACGGCCGCATTCGCCGTCGAGTCGATCCGCCGCTGGTGGAACGCGGCGGGCCGGGCCGCCTACCCCGGTGCCCGGCGGCTGCTGATCACTGCGGACGCGGGCGGCTCCAACGGCTACCGCACCCGCGCGCGGAAGGCCGAGCTCGCCGCGTTCGCGCTCCAGGCCGGGCTCGCGGTCACGGTATGCCACTTCCCGCCGGGGACATCGAAATGGAACCGGATCGAGCACCGGCTGTTCTCCCACATCACCATGAACTGGCGCGGCCGGCCGCTGACCAGCCACGAGGTCATCGTCAACACGATCGCCGCCACTACCACCCGCACCGGCCTGACCGTCCGCGCCGAGCCCGGCCCCGGCACCTATGACACCGGGGTCAAGGTCAGCGACGAGCAGATGGCCGGCCTCCCGCTGGACCGCCACGACTGGCACGGCGACTGGAACTACACCCTCCGCCCGGAACCCCCGCGCCCGCCCGGCAGCCCCGCGCCCGCCGCAGCCCGGCCCGCCCGCGACAGCGCCGGCTGGGCGCACCCGCGCTGACCGGGATGCCGCACGCGGACTGGACCCAGCTGACCGGCGCGCTGGTCATCCCCTACCAGGCCCACCGCGAAGCCGGGCTGCACATCGCCCGCGGCGGCCCCGCCAGCCGCAAGCCGCCGGCGGGTACCCGGCCGCGCTCACCCTGCCCGAGATGATCCTGGCCACCATCTTGCGGGAACGCTTCGGCATGCCGCTGCGGGTGCTCGCCGAGCTGTTCGGCGTCGTCATCGGCACCATCGCCAAGGCCGAGCGCCAGATCCGGCCGCTCCTGGACCAGCGCCGGCACGTCATCCAGCCGGCCCGAACGCACGTCAAGACCCTCGCAGAACTCACCGATTTCGCCGCAGCACACGGCGTCACGCTCATCCCGGGAACCAAAGCCGCGCGTTAATAATCTGCAAGCTCTAAGTGGCATTGGACCCTGACCGCACATACTCACATGCCGCATATCGGTCGTCATCTTGGTGGTGGCACCGATCGTGGATCACGGCGGAGCGTGTCATCGGCGGGAACCCCAGCCAGGACGGACCGGACGCCGTGATGGAGACCGCCCGGTATCTACCTGGGGTGGGTGCCGCCGTCGAGGGAGATGACCTGGTTGGTCAGGTAGGCGTTGGCCAGGATCGCTGCCGCGAGATCGGCGACCTCGGATGGATGGCCGAGCCTGCCGGCCGGCACCCGCTGACGCAGCTGTGCCGGGTCGCCGGGCAGCATGCCGGTCTGGGTGATCAGCGCCGGCGCCAGCGCGTTGACCGTGACCCCGGATGCGGCGAGCCGGGAGGCCAGGAGGTGGGTCAGTCCGTGCAGCCCGGCCTTGGACGCCGCGTAATGCGGGCCGGCGAGCCCGCCGGTGAACGCGGCGACCGAGGAGATGAACAGGATCCGGCCGAACCCACGTTCCCTCATGGAGGGCACCGCGCGCTGGGCGAGCAGGAACGGGGCGCGCAGGTTCACCGCCAGCATCTCATCGAAGGCGGCGGCGGTGATTCCGGCAGCGGCTGGACGTGGCTCAGCCCGGCGTTGCCGACCAGCACGTCCACCGGGCCCAGCGCGTCGGCGGTCGCCTGGACGAGCTGACGGGGGGCCTTGCGGGCTGCGCAGGTCGGCGCCGATCGCGAGCGCCGTGCCGACTGCCGAGGTGATCTGCGCCGCCAGTGCCCGGGCGGCCTTTCCGTTGGTGCGGTAGCCGAGCCCCGGCGCTGCCCCGGCCGGCGGCCAGCCGGCGCGCCAGGGCCTGCCCGATGCCGCCGCTCGCACCGGTGATCAGCGCAACCCGGCCGCCGGATGATCCGTCCATGACCCGAGCCTGTCACACCGGGACGACCGTCCCCGGGCGCCATAGCGGCAGGAAGGCACCCGGCGACGAGGTGACACGGCCGCGACGCTGCCCGTGTTCGCAACGTGCGGACCACCACATTTCGGGCCTGCCGCCAGCAGGACTTTGCCGTCATGACCGACTGGGCCACCACAGCCGGCCAGGGGCTGATGCCCCATCAGCAAGGCGGTACACGCGCTGCCGCAGACTCACAAAACGGCACTGCGCTGCACCAGGCTTCACAGATTCCGGGCAGCGGCGGTTTTCTACCCATTTTTCTACCCAAAGAGGCAACACGGCGGAGTCGATGAGCTATTTCTCCTGGTCACAGTGACCAGCTGGAGTGGCCGATCCGAGTTTGTTACCAGCTTCCCAAGCTGATAGTGCGGGTTCGATTCCCGTCACCCGCTTCATCCATGACAAGCCCAGGTACCGGATTCTGGCTAACCGGTGCTCTTCACCGCGGCGTCCCAGAATTCCTCGATGGGCGGGTAGATCAGCTCGTGATCGCGGGCCAGGGAGGCCTTGACGAACCGGGACCGCTCGTCGGCCAGCACCTCGATCTGGCCCGCCTCGACCGCGTCGAAGACCTGCCGGGCTACTGATTCCGGGCTGATCTTCGGCGCGTCGGTCAGCGCGGCCATGTCGGTGTCGATGAAGCTCGCGTGCACGGCGACTACCAGGGTGCCCTGATGGTGGAGTTCGAGGCGGACGCCGTTGGTCAGCGACCATTCCGCGGCCTTGGAGGCGCCGTAGGACGCGTCGAAGGGATTGGTGTAGAAGCTGGTGACCGAGAGCATGTTGACGATCGCGCCGCCGCCGCGGGCCGCGAGCACGGGCGCGAAGGCCCGGCACATGCGCAGCGTGCCGAAGTAGTTGGTCTCCATCTCCAGCCGGGCCGCGGCCAGGTCCGGCGCGCCGATGAACGTGCTGTATCTCAGCACTCCCGCGTTGTTCACCAGCAGGCTGACGTCCGCGCACTGCCTGGCGATGTGGGCGACCTGGCCCGGGTCAGTGATGTCCAGGGCGACCGGTCGTATACCTGGCTCGGTGACCGCGGCAGGATCACGCGCGGCGCCGTAGACCGTGGCCGCGCCCCGGCTGACCAGCTCCCTGGCAAAGGCCCGGCCCAGTCCCCGGTTAGCGCCGGTAACCAGGGCAACCGATCCGTCGATCTTCATTGCTCTCCTCTTGGCTGTGAGATGCGATTGGACGCTTTTCCGGCGCCTGTCCGGGAGCGCAGGAACTTCCGCAGGCTCATGGTGCCCCGGCCTCAGCAGGCGTGGTCAGGCGTGATGCTCAGAGTAGGGCAGCGGCCAGCAGCTCACGGCGCAGGCCGGTGCCGTGTCCGCATGGCCTGCGCCACGGTGCGCCGTGCATGCGGGGCTGCTGGGCGGGGCTCGCGCCGCTCGATGATCGAACGCCCTGCGCTGGCCGTCCAGAACGATCTGCGGCTCGTCGCGCGGTGCCCGCGATCGGTGGTCAGTCCGTCAATGTCCGTGCCGCGATCGCCGATGCGGAGATCGCCGCGGGGAAGCCGCCGTAGAACGCGATATGGGTGATGAGAGCGGCAAGCTCGTCGCGGGTCACCCCGTTGTCGCGGGCTACGAGAAGGTGGAAGGACAGCTCCTCGGGCCGGTGCAGGGCGATTAGGGCGGCGACGGTCGCGATGCTCCGATCGCGGGGGCTCAATGCCGGATCGGCCGACACCTTGCTGTACAGCGGGTTGCCGATGAGTTCGGTGAGTCGGGGGGTGAAGTCAGGGGCCTTTTCCTGCGACGACGGCTCCGGCGTACTCATGGGTGTTCCTTCCTTACCTGTTTTGCCGCTGGCACAGCCTCGGTTAGTCGCTGCGCGCGCTGAGCGCCTTACGCTCGGTGCTCTTGGCGTACAAGGATGTCTCGCGCCTGTTGCGGCCGGAGGAGGCGCCGTCGTCGGCTGCGGCGGCCTGCTCGAAGGTGATGCCGTGCTCGGCGATGTAGGTCAGGAACACCGGGCGTGGCCGGCCCGCCGACGCTGTTAGCGTACTTGCACTGCTGGTCGTCGAGGGGCCTGACGCTCGGGTCCCAGATGACCTGGATGATCTGGGGCCTGTCCAAGACGATCTGCACGACCGATGACGATCGGTCGATGACGTCGGACGTCACCACGCCGGGCGGCCGAGGCTCAGCCGACAGCAACGGCGACAGCAACAGCGGCCACCAACGGCAAGCAACGGCGCACGGAGACAGCGCAGGGCTACTCACACGATTCATGGCACCATGGGATAAGTCCGGCCTTAGCGGACTGTCGTGCGGCGGCGCCGCTCAACCGAGCACTTGGCCTGCGCATCACGAGCTGCCCCGAGATGCCCCCGAACTGCCATCAACAGCCAACGATCGCCACCAGCAGCAACCTGCGAACATGAAGCCAGCGCGGGCTCTGAACCCGCGCGCAACGCACGGGAACACCCTCGTAATGCGTAGGTCGCTGGGTGATGACGAGGACCAGGGCGCCGCGGTCCCTGCTCGTCATACGCGATCAGCCGTGTTCACACGACTGCTGACCGTGTTCAACGTTCACCCACGCGCCCACGTGTGGTCCCCGCCTGGTCCCAGGTTAACGGACTGTTCAGGTCCAACGAGCCCTCTACGAGATCTCGTAAATCATGCTCCCGAATGCTTGGTCACGAATTACCCTCGGTGAGGCGGCCCGCATTCCTGTGAGCGTTGCGGTATTGCCGTCAATATCTAGTTGGGTCGTTCCCTGAAGGTCTACATCGGCCGTCAATCCCACAAAGGCTCCATGGGAAACTCGTATGCCCACAGAATTTCCGTCACCGACGACCTGTTTTAGATAGGCCCCGCTCAGCGGCCCTTGCAAATCTATGGCGGTCGAGCAATTGGATATCCTCACCGCATTTAGACCCAAGGCGAAGGTGGATGGCCCTAGAGAGAAGTCTTCTTTGCTAGCAAATCCGACCCTACAGCCATCCAAGACACTCATGATAATCTGAGAAGTAGAGAGTTCCCCGAATGCTGAAACGGCCGTCTCGCCAACGCTTTCAATTAGCGTCCCTGTGACTTCGAGACTCCCATTCACGTTCCCAATGGCGAGACGTCCGTCTCGGAGGATAGACCCATAGATGTACAGTGCCGCGGGAACGTGGCTTTGCCCGCCCATATAAATACCTGCGCCACCCTGCGAAGTCTCGATTAGGCAGGAGCGCATATTGAGCCGCGACGCGGACCCGACGGTGATATTGGCGCGGTCCATCGCAGGGTTGCCGCGAAAGATACAGTTCTGCACAACAACGGCCGAACGATCCAGATCGAGGCCGGTCAGGTTCATGGTCGGAGCAAACTTCAGCGCTCGCACTACGATCGCGTTTCCAGGTCCAGGGCAATTTCCGATACGTGCAGCCGATGAACGGTTCCCGTGCGCTGGTTGAATCGCACTAATCCCCGGGTAACCTTGAAGTTCCCCATCAATTATAGTGCCGAGCTCCATGATCCTAAATTTGGATCCCGCGCCAGGCAGCCCACCTGGAAAATTTCCTGGGGTTACCTCAATAGTGTCTGCGGTGTTGGCGGAAATCGGTATCATAGTGTCGCTAGCCCCCGCGCCCAGAGAGATCTTAACGAACCGCCCCCGGAGCTCGTCAGGGGTCCAGCCGGCGCCAACCACGGTAATAGACGATGCTTCGGTATCATGCTGGTCCGCCTGAGAGATTTGGCCTTCCGATGGGCCAGCCGCGGGTGTGTATGCCACTTCGGTACCCGTGATCGTGAGGTTTGATCCGGATCTGGGATCCATTGGACTCGGGACACCAAAGTGAAGGAGGTCAAATCCTGGATAGGTGCCCTGCAGAATTTGGACCCGAACCGGCGTGTCGCCCACTCGCGCATCTTCAAGCGCCCGTTGTATGGAATAATACGCCTTGCCGACGCTACCGTCGCCGATTTGATCGCTACCCGAGGCTCCATCAACATAGATTACGGTCTCCACTTATCCTCCTCCGTCTCCAGACGCGGTATGGACCGCTGCGACCCCCAACATGGGCCCTTAATGATCCTCTGCACGGTTACGTGAGTCAACGGGCAATGGCAATTCAAGGGGTCTCGACACGCCCGCAGGGTGGGATACCAGTACGCTGGCGTGGTCTCCATACCATCTCCACACAGTCTCCACACGGTCTTCATATAGCCACTGTTCATTAAGTTTGCAATTTCCTTATGATGAAATGGCTCATCAATCGCAGGCTTGCTGACGGATAATAGCAGGGGAAGGAAGCGCTACCTCGTAGCTAGCGTACCGTAGGGGGTGCAATGGCCAAGATCGAAAACCAATCAGCCGAGTTTACTATCACGAGGCTAAGGTCGGCTAATCACGCCAATGCCAGACCTAAGCTCCCGGCCCTGCTGCGCTGCAAGAGGTGACACATGTCGTTGCTCACCGACTATTGGTTCCAGAACCGACTCTGGTATGGGCCGTTCGAGCAGTACAATCAGCCGTTCGGTGACGGGGGATGGGCCTGGATCTCAGACACCGGCTCGTCCGCCGCGACGTTGACGTGGGTGCGTCAAGACAATGAGCAGATCCTCGACTTCGCGCAAATCGTCGGCAACCCCGTCGTCACGGGTGCCGTCGACGGTATCCTCAAGGGCACGAATGCCAATCGCACGTCGGGTCTGACGGCGCAGGGAATGTTCTGGAAGGACGTTCCCTACGACCAGCATGACGCCGGTCGGCACCAGCCGTGGGACATGCTCGTGCGGGTCTACTTCAACGTGCACATTCACACGCCCGGGTACTGCACGGACGCCGACGCCACCTTGTCGTACTACCTGCTGTTCTGGCTAGGCGACGCGGGGCACCTAAACGGATCTGCGGACTACGCCACCTGGACGTTCTCAGGCGGCTGGCCCATCTGCGAAGGCGGCGTTAACGACGGCATCCGCAATGCGATGCGGAACGGATTCTCGACTGTACAGAAAGTCCTCGACGAGGCGATTCCCGTGGTAGCCGGCGGGACCTACAGCATGCTGTATTTCCTGCCTGGCAATGGCACTCGCATCAGTGGCGACAGCCACCAGAACGCCGACCAGGACGTCGCCCTAGGCCTGCTCCCGTAGGAGGACTGACCATGACGATAGCCGATCTGCATCCTGGCCTCATCGAGAAGATCACCGATGCGCTGAGGGAGGCCGGGTACACCGGGATCACAGTCCAGCATTCTTCCTCCTCGACTACGATTGCTGGGGAGGGTCCTCAGGGGACTGTGTTCGTGAACGTCACCGACCCCGCAGTGATGCTGGTCCCAGGCGAAGACGGCCGTTTCACGGGCGGTCTCGCGGTGAGCAAAGAGCCACCGTCCATGGCCGTGAAGGCATTCGCCGCCGGGGGCGAGCGGCGCGGCGGCTCGTCTCCCACCGCCACTTCTTGAGCATCGGCACGGTCTGCTCCCAACTGGCGCGAGTTCCGCCGAGTCGGCCATACTCGGACGACTTCTGAGTGCCCAGGATTGCGGCCAAGAGTCGCGGTCTGAGTCGCAGTTCACCATCGTGCGATACCGTCCAGGGAAGACTAATCAAGGAGGTTAGCCCTGATCTTTCGTGCGCCCAGCAGAGCAGGAGGTGACACCGCGACGTAATGCCATGGTGGATCTTCGTGTTCGTAAGCTCGTCGTCGCCTGCCGGTGGAAGTCCGGTCCGGGTAGCTGCCAGGAGGCCCGGTAGTAGGCTGGCGGCTCGGCCGGGAAACGGGCCGGGTCGGAGCCCAGCGTCAAAAGCCCTGCAAGGGGGAGCGACGATGCGGTCCGTAGCATGACGCGAAGCCTGCGGCGTCGTTAGCGCCGATTTTCGCGGCGGGTAGTTGTCCCCTGGGCTGACTGGATGGCAACCGGCTGCAGGGACTGCCTGTGGTCTTGTGCAGGCATTTTGTGCGATGACTCCGCTGCGGGTGGCCATCTGTTGGGGTAGGTAACGCTGACTGGTCGGTTCAGATTGCCGCTGATGTCCGATGGATGGCCTGCCGGACCACGGCACCACAGGCTTACAGCCATGTAATTCATTCCGGAATGACCCGATACCGGCGCGCCTGCGGGAGATCCCGCCGCAGACGTGATGAACTAGCAGCATCGACCAGTCAGCGAAAGACCCTCAGCCCGCCCGGCCCGGCGGGGAGTTCTTCCTGCGGCCCGGACTCCGCGGCGCACCGCCGGTACGAGGCGCTGCGCGCCTACCTGGCCGAGGGCCTGCCCGCCGCCGAGGCCGCCGCCCGGTCCGGCTACACCCCGGCGTCGCTGCTGTCGGCGGTCCGGGACTTCCGCGCCGGCGCGCGGGAGTTCTTCGTCACCGGCAGGCCCGGCCCGAAGACCGCGCCGGCCAAGGACGCCGCCCGGCCGCGGATCATCGAGCTGCGCGCCGCCGGGCACTCCATCGACGAGATCGCCCAGGCTCTGGCGGCCGAGGGCACCCCGCTGAACCGGACCGGGATCGCCGAGGTGATCGCCGGGCAGGGACTGCCCCGGATGTGGCGCCGCCCTGAGACCGAGCGCGGCGGCCCGGCCCGGGAGGTCCAGGCCCGCGCCGAGGCGGCCGACTTCGCCGCGCTGCCCGGCCTGGCCGAGACCCGGCTGGCCGGGCTGTTCCTGGCCATCCCGGACCTGATCGCGCTCGGCGTCCCGGACATGGTGGCCGCCGCGGGCTACCCGTCCACCGGCAAGATCCCCGCCCTGTCGTACCTGCTGTCGCTGCTGGCACTGAAGCTGACATCGACCCGGCGGGTCTCCCACGTCTACGACATCGCCGCCGATCCCGGCGCCGCCTTGTTCGCCGGGCTCACCGCCCTGCCGAAGGCCACCGCGCTGACCACCTACTCCTACCGGCTGGAACACGCCCGGCAGGCCGCGTTCCTGACCGCGGTGGACAAGGCCGCCATCACGGCCGGGCTCGCCACCGGCGACGCGCTCAACCTGGACTTCCACGCCGTGATGCACTGGGGCGAGGACCCGGTCCTGGAAAAGCACTACGTGCCCCGCCGGTCCCAGCGCACCCGCTCGGTGCTGACGTTCTTCGCTGAAGACGCCGGCACCCACACCCTGCTGTATGCCAACGCCGACCTGTCCAAGGCCAGCCAGAACCGGGAAGTCATCGCCTTCGCCGACCACTGGAAGGCCGTCACCGGGTCCGACCCGGCGCTGCTGATCTTCGACTCCAAGCTCACCACCCAGGCCGTGCTGGCCGAGCTCGACGACCGCAAGATCGGGTTCATCACCCTGCGCGCCCGCCACCCCGGCATCACCAAGACCCTGGCCGTCCTCCCCGCCACAGCCTGGAAACCCATGACCCTCGGCCGGGCCGGCGGCAAGACCCGCCGCGTCAAAGTGCACGACGACCCCGCCGCGACCCTGTCGGCCTACCCCCGCCCGATCCGCCAGCTCGCCGTCACCGGCCTGGGCCACGACCAGCCCACCTTGCTGATCACCAACCGGCCCCAGCTCCCGGCCCGGCAGGTCATCAGCTCCTACGCCCGGCGGATGAACATCGAGCAGCGCCTCGCCGAAGCCATCCAGTCCTTCAGCCTGGACGCCCTCGCCGGCGCCGTCCCGCTCAACGTCGACCTCGACGTCACCTTGTCGGTCCTGGCCCACACCCTCTGCGCCGCCCTGCGCCGCCGCCTGCCCGGCTATGCCACCGCCACCCCCGACACCCTGCAGCGCCGGTTTCTCAACACCGGCGGCATCATCGAAAACGACCGCAGGCAGACCACCATCCGGCTGGCCCGCCGCACCTACTCACCCATCCTGCGCCAGGCCAGCCTGCCCGAAACGATCACCGTCCCCTGGTGGGACGGCCGGACCCTCCGCTACCAGTACGACTGACCAGACTGGGGGCCAATTCGCTTAGTGAAAATCGGCGTTAGGGGTCCCGCCCGTGAGGGCGGGCGCAGGGAGTGCCGGGCACCCGAAATCAGGGTGAAGGCCATGGAAGCGGTGCAGAGCCTGGAGCGCAGCCGCGAGGGACTCCCCAGCGTATGGGGCGCGGAACGTATCGATCGCAAGCGGGCACGGCCATACGATGGCCACGGGCGATACCGCCTCGGATCCCTTCTCGCGGTCGGCGCAACACGGGCGTTCCCGACCCCGAGGATGTGCCGCCAGCGGTTGCGACGACCGGCACCACGCCGGCCTGCTGCCCCGGGCCGACGGCACGTTGCGTTCGTCGCCGGGCAGCCAGAGAAGCGCCGTCAGAAACAAGAGGAGATCAGCAAATGCCGGCGACGCTGAAGTTGACGCATAAGGCAATCGGAGCGGAGGTCCGTCGTGGCACGTACGATGTCATGGTCGACGGTGAGCGGGCCGGGTCGGTCGAAATGAACCACACGATCGAGATACCAGTCGAGCTTGGACACCACACCCTGCAAGTTCGCAATGGACGAAACTCGAGCAGCACTCAAACCTTCGACGCCGCCGAGGAAGAGATCGTCGCCTTCCGATGCACCGGAAAGAGGCTCTTGCCGATCTTTCTCGCATCCTTTGCCGTGCCCAGGCTGGCCCTGAAACTCGTTCGCGATTGAGCCGGCGTCGCCGTCGTGGCGCTCACCAGCACGTCGTTATCGCCGCCGGGGTGTCGCTCTCGGCCCGGGACAAACGCTGGCCGGAAGGGGTCAGGCCCCCCTTCCGGCCTCCCCCGGTGCGATCGGTTCCACCGCGTGATCGTCGGGCCGAAGGCGAGGAGGGGATCCCTCACCTTCAACGGGACACCACGATCCTGACCCGCCCGCAGCAGCCCGGGAAGCGACATCGTCAAAGAACACGGCCGGGCACCCGCCCAGGACGCTCAGATAGTTAGGCCGTCAACACCCCGGCGTCGGGTAGGGCCTGCGTCCGAAGGAGGCGAGCGAAGCTGATGTGACGTCAATCACGATGCAATTTTTCCGCTAGCGGATCTCCGCGCAGATCGCGGCCAGCTCCCGCAGCCCGGCCCCGGCCCGGGCCGCGGCCACCACGATCTCCTCAGCCTGCGCCCGGAACTCCGCCGGGATCGGCCGGGTCCACCTCGCCAGCTGCAGCGCGACCGACTTGGCCCGCACGTGCCCGCCGGCCAGGCCCGCCAGCAGCGGGCCGTGGTCGCTGGCCAGCGCCTGCACCGCCTTATGCTCGGCGGCCTGCCCGCGGGTCACCCCCAGGCTGTGCACCAGCCAGGCCCGGGTGCTCCGCTGCCCGTCGGCCAGGTGCAGGTCCCGGGCGTCGAACACCGCCAGCAGGCGGCCGCGCACCGCCGCCTGCACCGCGTCGGCGCGCTCCAGCACCCGCAGCCCCCGCGCCACCACCTCATCGGGCACCTGCGCCAGATCCGCCCGGGCCAAGACGGCGGACAAGGACTCCAGCATGTCCAGCGCCTCAGCCGCGCTGGCCGACCCCGTCACCGTGCACACGCCCCGTCTCACCTCCCGGGTGCCAGCGAGATAGCGTGGACGCCTGTCTCCTTCGATCCTGGTGTTCTAATCCGACCCTAGCAGGTGCCTCTGACATTTTCGGCCCTTCATCCTGCTGATAGGTGCACGTCAATTTCGCAGGAGTCCGGAGGGTGGCTAGCTGGCTGTGAGCCTCCCGACGGGCCTGATGAGCTGGCGGGAACTGGAGCGCCGCCGAGCGGAGCTGTACCGTGAGAGGCAGCAGGCCGGGAGGGGGAAGTGCGAGGACGGCTGGGCGCGCACCCGCGAGGTCAAGTTCGCCCTCTTCTTCGCCCAGGACACGTTGGACAGGGACGGCTGCCCGGGGCGCCTGCCCTACCCTGGCGGGGTGCTTTCCATGCGGCCGATGACTGAAGCAGATCTCCCGGCGGTCGAGGCGTGGCTCGGGCTGCCGCATGTGACCCGCTGGTGGACGCCGGACACCACTGCCGCAGCGGAGATCGCCGAGTACCGGGAACGAGTCCGCCCGGACAGCGAGTCGGCCACTCACATGCTGATGGTCACCTTGGACAGCACGCCCGTCGGCTGGTGCCAGTGGTACAGGTGGGTCGATTACCCCGCTGACGCCGAGGCCATGGGCGCACGCGACGGGGAGATCGGGATCGACTACGCGATCGGCGACCCGGCAGAGGTCGGCCGGGGCGTCGGCACCACGCTGATCGCCACGCTAACGGCCGAAATACGCCGCCGTCATCCCGGCGCCGGGATACTGACCGACCCGGACGCCGCCAACGTAGCCTCCCGGCGTGTCCTGGAGAAGAACGGCTTTCATCTCGTGTCTGTCCGGCCGGTCGCCACCGAAGCCAGCGACGCCCCGATGGCCATCTATCGCCTGCCCTAAGCTGTGGCCTGCGGTTTTCGCGCACGTCCCTTGCTGATGAACCAGGCCGCCTGGGCCAGCGCGCTGTCGGCGGCGGCGAGCAGGCCGGGCTGCAGGACGAAGTCGTGCCACATGCGCGGCCACCGGGTGTAGGTCACGTCCACCCCGGCGGCCGAGGCGCGGGCCGCGAGCAGTTCGGCGTCCGGGGCGAGCACCTCGTCCGTCCCGGCCTGGATGAGCAGGGGCGGCAGCCCGGAGTGCGCGGCGAACAACGGCGAGACGGACGGCTCGGCCCAGGCGGACGGGTCGGCGTACGCGCGGGCACAGGCGTCGAGCCACTCGGGGGTCAGCAGCACGTCGCGGCGCACAAGCTCCGGGACGGCCCGGCGGTCGCGGCCGAGGTCGAGCCAGGGCGACAGCAGGATGCAGCCGGCCGGGAGCGGCTGGCCCTCGTCGCGCAGGGACAGGATCAAGGACAGGGCCAGCCCGCCGCCTGCCGAGTCGCCCGACACGACGACCGAGCCCGGCTCGGTCTCGCCGTACAGCGCCTTGATGACCGCGCGGGCGTCCTGCAACCCCGCCGGATGGGGGTGTTCCGGGGCCAGCCGGTACTCGGGCAGCACGACCCGGCAGCCCGCCTGGGCGCTCAGGTGCGCCGCCCATGACCGGGGCGTGAGCGCCGAGCCGACGCAGTAGCCCCCGCCATGAAAGTGGACCACCGTCGGCTGCGAGCCTGAGGCCCGGGCCGAGACCATTTCGGCGCGGACCCCGCCGATGGCCTGCTCGGTGATCGTGGTGCCGCGCGGCAGCAGCGAGGTCTTGGTGAGCTGATCCAGCCGCGTGCGCTGCACCGGCCAGGGCAGGGCCGGGTCGAGGCAGCGCCTGCCGACCTGGCGGGCCGCCAGGCGCATGACCGCGGGCGGTACGTGGAGGCCCGGCCGGGGGCGGCGGGCGGATTTCGGGCTCATGCGGCGCTGGCCCCGACCACGGCCGGCTGGAGTCGGTACGCGGCGAGGTCGAAGCGCCGGACCCGGTACCGGTACAGGAACGTGTGGTCGGGCCAGTTGTTGATGTTGCGCCCGGAGGCCGTGGTGTACCAGCTGTGGCAGCCGCTCTCCCACACCGAGGTCCGGCTGGCCGACTGGACCCAGGCGTTGAACGTGTCCTGCACGTCCGGGCGCACGTCCAGCCAGGCGAGGCGCTCGGCCTGCAGCGCCCGGATCGCGCCGAGGGTGTAGCGGATCTGGCCTTCGAGCATGTAGATGATCGAGTTGCCGCCGAGGTTGGTGTTGGGGCCGTAGAGCATGAAGAAGTTCGGGAACCCGCTGACCGTGATGCCGAGGTAGGCCTGCGCCCCGTCCCGCCACGCCTCGGCCAGCCGCCGGCCGCCGAGGCCGGAGACCTGCATCGGCACGAGGAACTGCGTGGCCTGGAAGCCGGTGCCGTAGACGATCACGTCCGCGGCGCGGGCCGTGCCGTCGGCGGTGACCACGCCGTCCGCGACGATCCGCTCGATCGGGTCCGTGACCAGCTCGACGTCAGGCCGGGCCAGGGCCGGGTACCAGTCGTTGGAGAACACCACCCGCTTGCAGCCCATCACGTACTCCGGGACGCACCTGGCGCGCAGCTCCGGGTCGGCGACCTGGGTCCGGAGCTGGCGCCGCCACATCGCCATCGGCGCGGCGAGCATTTTCGGCGACAGGACGAAGCCGCTGGTGAGCAGCTCGCCGTAGAGGAAGATGCGTAGCCGGTCGGCCTTGCGCACCACCGGCAGCCGGTCGTACAGGGCCAGCTCGGCGTCGCGGTAGGGCCGGTCGGCCTTGGGCAGCACGTAGGGGGGAGTGCGCTGGTAGACGTCGACGTGCCCGGCGACCTTGGCGATCTCGGGCACGAACTGGATGGCGCTGGCCCCGGTCCCGATCACGGCCACGCGCAGGCCGGCCAGGTCGACGTCGTGGTTCCAGCGGGCCGAATGCCACGAGGGGCCGGCGAACTGGTCCCGGCCGGGCAGGTCGGGGATGACCGGGCGGCCGAGCTGGCCGACGCTGCAGACGACCGCGCTGGCCTGCAGCGTGCCGCCGTCGTCGAGGGTGAGGTTCCAGACCGCCCCGGGCTCGTCGAACTCGGCCGCCGCGACCCCGTGCCCGAACCGCAGGTGCGGGCCGAGGCCGTGCTCGGCGACCAGCGCGTGCAGGTAGGCCAGGATCTCCTCGCGCGCGGGGAAGCGCCGGCTCCAGCGCCAGGGCCGGAACGAGAACGAGTACAGGTGCGACGGTATGTCGCAGGTCAGCCCGGGATAGCTGTTATCGCGCCAGGTCCCGCCCAGGTCAGCGGCCCGGTCCAGCACCACGAAGTCCTCGATGCCCGCGCCCTTGAGCGCGATCGCCATGCCGATCCCGCCGAATCCCGCGCCGATCACAGCCACCCGGTACGGCATGAGCTCTCCCTCGCGCTGTGCCTGGCCCGGCGAAAACCCGGTCCGGGTTACATCATTTCATCGGTGAACGGCAGCAGCACGGTCTTGAGCTCGGTGTAGGACTCGACCGCGGCCCGGCCACCCTCGCGGCCGAGCCCGGACTGCCGGAAGCCGCCGAACGGCCAGTTCGGCTCGAGCTGGAAGCCGTTGACGCCGACGGTGCCGGCCCGCAGCGCCCTGGTTATCCGCATGGCCCGGCTCACGTCCGACGTCCACACGGTGGCGGCCAGGCCGTATTCGGTGTCGTTGGCCAGCCGCACCGCCTCGTCCTCGTCGCCGAACGGGATGACCGACAGCACCGGCCCGAAGATCTCCTCCCGGGCGATGCTCATGTCGTTGGACACGTCGGCGAACAGCGTGGGCACCACGAAGTTGCCCGCGGCCAGGTCGCCGTCGGCGCGGCTGCCCCCGCACACCAGGCGGGCGCCCTCTTCCTGCCCGCGGGCGATCAGGCCGAGGACCCGGTCCAGCTGGCGGGTGTTGATCAGCGGCGCGGACGTGACCTCCGGGTCGAACGGGTTCCCGTAGCTGACCATGGTGCCGATCATCTCGGCCGCCATCAAGAACTCCTCCACCGCTTCCCGCTGCACCAGCGCCCTGGTCTGCGCCGCGCACACCTGCCCGGACAGGCCCAGGGTCACCGTGCCCATGGTCACCGCGGCGGCGCTGCCGGCGTCCGCGTCCGCGAACACCACCGAAGGGCTCTTGCCACCCAGCTCGAGGCTGACCCGCTTGCACCCTTCGGCGGCCGCCATCATGACCTTGCGCCCGACCGCCCGGCTGCCGGTGAACGACAGCTTGTCCACCATCGGGTGGCTGATCAGGGCCTGCCCGGAGGGCTCGCCGGGCCCGGTGATGACGTTGAGCACGCCGGGGGGCAGGCCGGATTCCTCGGCGATCAGCCGGGCCAGCCGCAGCACCGCGAACGTGGCGTACTCCGAGGGCTTGAGCACGATGGTGCAGCCGGCCGCCAAGGCGGGCGCCACCTTCTGCGCGAACAGCACCAGCGGCGCATTCCACGGGATCACCGCGCCGACCACGCCGACCGGCTCGCGCAGCGTGAAGACCATGTGGTCGCCGCCCTGGTACGGCGGCAGCGTCTCCCCGGCCAGCTTGTCGGCCCAGCCGGCGTGGTGATCGAACACGTCGGCCACGAAGGCCGCCGACATGGCGTAGATCTCGCCGAAGCTCAGCGGGACGCTGTTGTCCAGCGCCTGCAGCTTCAGCAGCTCATCACCGTGCTCCCGGACCAGGTCGGCGATGGTCCGCAGCACCCGGACCCGCTCGCCCGCCCGGGCCCGCGGCCACGGGCCGTCGTCGAACGCCCGGCGCGCCGCGCGCACGGCCAGGTCCACGTCGGCCGGCCCCGCGACGGGAAACGAGGCGACCTGCTCCCCGGTGGCGGGATGGAGGTGGCTCCAGGTCTCCTCGCTGGCCGCCGCGACCCAGCGGCCGTCGATGAGCATGAGACCGTCGCCCAGACCGACCTTGTCGCGGTGCGGCGTGATGGATGCGACCATGGCGCGCTCCCGTTAGGTAGAACACGTTCTACTTAGTCGGAGCGTACACCGGGCCCGGCGCGCCCCGGAAGCGACGGATTCACAGCAATCCGTGTCTTCGGCACCATTCCTCGGTGCTGTCGCCTTCGTCTGAGACGGCAGCCTGCCAGTGCTCGTCGGCGGCGATGGCGTCTGGGACGCTGGCGTGCAGCGCGAAGGCGTCACTGAGCCCGGTGATCCTGCAAGGTCTGCAAGATCCGGTCGGTGCTGGCCACGAGCGTGAGCGATCCGCCGCGGGCGCGAAGCCCGGTTCGGCTGGCCACCAGCGCGCCTATGCCAGCCGAGTCCAGGAAACCGGCGCCGCGCAGATCCGCGATGATGTGAACGGTGCCGTTACCGGCCAGGTCGACCACCCGGTCGCAGATCTGCGGGGCCGCGTACGCGTCGACCTCGCCTTCGATCCGCAGCACGGCGCAGTCACGGCCCGCGGTGATGGACTTCAGGTAAAAGGGCTCCGCGCCTGTGTGTCTCGCCATATCAGCGACCATGTTGATGAAGAAGCGACGACGGACTGCGTGGCGTTACATCCTGGCACCACCTGGCCACCGGGGCCGACACCGCGACACCGTGGAGTGCTACCGGGGCGGTCCCTCAGGGGCCCGAAGGCGCGCGGTGAGGAAGGCCGGGGGTTCGCCCCCGCCGTGCAGGGTCAGGCAGGCGCCGCTGACGTAGGCGGCCCGGGGCGAGGCCAGGAACAGGCACGCGTCGGCCACGTCGTCCGGGGTGGCCAGCCGGCGCAGCGGCACGGTCGCGGCGACGGCCGCCACCCCGCCCGCGTCTGCGTAGTGCCCGGCAGCGGCCTCCGTGGCCACGAACCCCGGCACGACGGTGTTCACCCGGACCTTGGGCGCCCACTCGACGGCGAGGCTGGTAGCCAGGTGGTGCAGCCCGGCCTTGGCGGCACCGTACGCCGCCGTCCCCGGTGACGGCCTGGTCCCGCTCACGCTGCCGATCATGACGACCGAACCACCCCCGGGCTGGCCCTGCATCACCTCGTTCGCGGCCTGCGCGACGTGCAGCGGCGCGATCAGGTTCAGTTCGATGACCTTGGCGTGGAACCGCGGGGACGCGGTGGCGGCCGCCGCGGGCGGCGATCCGCCCGCGTTGCAGATCACCACGTCCACGCCGCCGAACAGGTCCACCGCCACCGCGATGAACCGCCGCGCCTGATCGGGGTCCCTGACGTCGGCGCGGGTGAACGCGGCGGTCCGGCCGCCCGCGGTCGGCAGAGCGGCCTGGTCCGCGGGCTCGGTCCGGCCGCAGACCAGCACCTGCGCGCCGGAGCGCAGGAACCCCCGCGCGATGCCCGCTCCGATGCCCCTCGTCCCGCCGGCCACGGCCACCCGGCTGCCGGACAAGTCGGGGAACGCTTGGTCGACGGGCTGCATGGCGCCATGTTAGGCTCGCGCCCAAGCAAGCGCTAGGTCAGAGCGGCCAGGGCGGTGCGGGTGATGCAGCGAGCGGCGAAGGCAGGTCCGCGGCGAGCGGCGAAGGCAGGTCCGCGGCCAGCGGCGCGGGCGAGCACGCGATGAGCGTCGAGGTGCGCGCCGCGGACGGGATCGCCGAGGTGATCATCGACTTCCCGCCGGTCAATGCGCTGCCCGCCCGCGGCTGGGAGGATCTGGCGGCCGCGGTCACCGCGGCGGGCGCCGACCCCGGGACCAGCGCCGTGATCCTGGCCGCGGAGGGCCGCGGCTTCTGTGCCGGGGTGGACATCAAGGAGATGCAACGGACCGGCGGGCACGAGGCGCTGCTCGGCGCCAACCGGGGGTGCTTTGCCGCGTTCGCCGCCGTCTACGACTGCCCGGTGCCGGTGATCGCCGCCGTGCACGGCTTCTGCCTGGGCGGCGGCGTCGGCCTGGCCGGCAGCGCGGACATCGTGCTCGCGGCCGAGGACGCGACGTTCGGGCTGCCGGAGGTCGACCGCGGGGCGCTGGGCGCGGCCACGCACCTGGCCCGGCTGGTGCCGCAGCCGCTGATGCGCGCCATGGTCTACACGTGCCGGACCGTCACCGCGCGCCAGCTGCTCGCCTTCGGCACCGTCCTCGAGGTCGTGCCGCCCGGCGAGCTGCGCGAGGCGGCACGCCGGCTCGCGGAGGAGATCGTGGCCAAGGACCCGGCCGTCATACGCCTGGCCAAGCAGTCGCTGAACGGCATCGACCCGGTCGATGTCAAGCGCTCCTACCGCTACGAGCAGGGCTTCACCTACGAGCTGACCGTGGCCGGCTCCGGAGACCGCGCCCGGCAGGCGTTCGTGGACGGAAAGCACGGATGACGCGGGGGCCTCGAGGGGGTTCGGGGGGGTCGTCCCCCCCGGGCGGCAGAGCGGGGGGTCGTCCCCCCGGGCTAGCACTGACGCCGGACGAGGTCGCCGCGGAGCTGCGGGACGGGATGACGATCGGGATCGGGGGGTGGGGATCGCGGCGCAAGCCCATGGCGCTGGTCCGGGCCATCCTGCGGTCGCCGCTGAAGAACCTCACCGTCGTGTCGTACGCGGGTCCCGACGTCGGGCTGCTGGTCGCGTCCGGCCAGGCCACGCGGGTCGTGACCGGGTTCGCGTCGCTGGACTCGATCGCGCTCGAGCCGCACTTCCGCCGGGCCAGGCAGGAAGGGACCGTCGAGCTGACCGAGCTGGACGAGGGCATGCTGCACTGGGGGCTGCTGGCCGCCGCCCACCGGCTGCCGTTCCTGCCGATCCGGGCCGGGATCGGCTCCGGCGTGCTGGAGGTCAACCCGGAGCTGCGCACGGTCCG
Organism: uncultured Actinomycetes bacterium; assembly: GCA_963705835.1. Taxonomy (GTDB): domain Bacteria; phylum Actinomycetota; class Actinomycetes; order Streptosporangiales; family Streptosporangiaceae; genus Palsa-504. The sequence goes on along the minus strand of CAVPLC010000035.1, from coordinate 43,106 downwards.
CTCGCCGTACGGCGACCCGTTCGGCATCGGGGAGGAGCTGGTGGCCATGCCGGCGCTGCGGCTGGACGCCGCGCTGGTGCACATGAACCGGGCCGACGCCGCGGGCAACGGCCAGTACCTCGGGCCCGACCCGTACTTCGACGACCTGTTCTGCCTGGCCGCCGAGCGGGCCTACGTGTCGTGCGAGCGGATCGTGCCCGCCCTCGGAGGGCCGCCGCAGACGCTGCTGCTCAACCGGGCCATGGTCCACGCCGTCACCGAAACGCCGAACGGTGCGCACTTCACCAGCTGCGTCCCGGACTACGGCCGCGACGAGGCGTTCCAGGCCCGCTACGCGCGGGCCGCCGCCGACCAAGCCGGGTGGGAACGATTCCGCGCCGAGTACCTGGAGGGCGACGAGGCGGACTATCAGAAGGCGGTTCAGTGAGCGAGGCGACCCGGGCGGAGGTCTGCGTCGTGGCCTGCGCCGAGGCGTGGCGCGGGGACGGCGCGATCCTGGCCAGCCCGATGGGGCTGATCCCGTCGCTGGGCGCCCGGCTGGCCCGGCTCACGTTCGCGCCGGACCTGCTGCTGACCGACGGTGAGGCCTACCTGGTCGACGCCGACGGCGGCGTCGAGGGGTGGCTGCCGTACGCCAAGGTCTTCACCATGCTCGCGGCCGGCCGGCGGCACGCGATGATGGGCGCGGCGCAGATCGACCGGTTCGGGAACCAGAACATCTCGGCCATCGGCGACTGGAAACGCCCCAGGGCCCAGCTGCTCGGGGTGCGCGGCGCGCCCGGCAACACGGTGAACCACCCGGTCAGCTACTGGATCCCCCGGCACTCGCCGCGGGTGTTCACCAGCCACGTGGACATGGTGTGCGGCGTCGGCTACGACCGGGGCGCACGCGAGCTGCGGGTCGTGGTGACCAACCTGGCGGTGCTGGACTTCGGCACCCCGGAGCGGGCGATGCGGCTGCGTTCGGTGCATCCGGGGGTCCAGGTGGCCGAGGTGGCGGCCGCCACCGGTTTCCCGCTCGCCGTGCCGGACGAGGTGCCGGTGACCCGGCACCCGACCGCGACCGAACTCGACCTGATCCGCGGCCGTCTCGACCCGGGCGGGGCGCGGGACGCGGAGCTGTCTTGAGCGAGCCAAAGGACCGCGGTGCCGACTGGACTGAGGAGCGACGAAGGAGCGACGAGGGAAGGAGGCACCAGTGAAGGGGGATGGGGAGGTGGGTGGGGGTCCGGAGGCGAGCGGGACAGCACTGATCCGGACGCCGCTGACCGAACTGGTCGGCATCCGCTACCCGATCGTGCAGGCCGCGATGGGGTACGTGTCCGGGCCGCGGCTGGCCGCGGCGACGTCGAACGCCGGAGGGCTGGGCCTGATCGCGTCCGCGACGATGAGCCTGGCCGAACTCGGCGACGCGATCGAGGAGACGGCGGGGAGGACGGCTGCGCCGTTCGGGGTGAACCTGCGCGCCGACGCGCCGGACGCCGCCGAGCGGGTAAGGCTGATCATCGCCAGCCGCGTGCCCGTGGCCTCGTTCGCGCTCGCGCCGCGACGGGAACTGATCGCCGCGCTCAAGGAGGCCGGTGTCGTCACGATCGCGTCGGTGGGCGCGCGACGGCACGCCGAGAAGGTCGCCGGCTGGGGCATCGACGCGGTGATCGCGACCGGCGGGGAGGGCGGCGGGCACGTCGGCTCGGTGCCGACCAGCCTGCTGATCCCCCAGATCACCGCCGCGGTGGACGTCCCGGTGATCGCGGCCGGCGGGTTCTTCGACGGCCGCGGGCTGGTCGCGGCGCTGGCCTGGGGCGCGGCCGGCGTCGCGATGGGCACCCGGTTCCTGCTGACCAGCGATAGCCCGGTGCCCGACGCGGTCAAGCAGTTGTACCTCGCGGCCGGGCTGGACGGCACGGTGGTCACGACCCGGGTCGACGGGGTGCCGCATCGGGTACTGCGGACGAGAATGGTCGACCATCTTGTGGGAGCTAGGGGTGTGGGGGCGCTGGTGCGGTCGGCGCGTAACGCGGCGGCGTTCCGGGGGCTGTCCGGGCTGAGCTGGGCGGAGATGGTCCGGCAGGGGCAGGCCCTGAAGCGGGGAACGGGGCAGCGGGGAACGGGGCAGCGGGGAACAGGGCGGCGGGGAACGGGGCAGCGGGGAACGGGGCGGCGGGACACCGGCCTGACCTGGGGCCAGGTGCTGATGGCCGCGAACACGCCGGTGCTGCTGCGCGCGGCGATGGTGGACGGCCGTCCCGATCTCGGGCTCATGTCGTCCGGGCAGGTCGCGGGGCTGATCGAGGACCTGCCGTCGTGCGCGGAGCTCATCGAGGCGATCATGGCCGAGGCTGACCGGTGCCTGGACCGGGTCACCAAGTCCCGTTCGGAATAAGAATCTTTTGTCCCTAACGGGAAGTGGTGCGTGCGGCCGGTACCGGTCAGACCCGCTCGATGATGGTGACGTTGGCCTGGCCGCCGCCCTCGCACATGGTGAGCAGCCCGCGGCGGCCGCCGGTCCGGTCCAGCGAGTGGACCAGCGTGGTCAGCAGGCGGGCGCCGGTGGCGCCGAGGGGGTGGCCGAGGGCGATCGCGCCGCCGCAGACGTTGACGCGGGCCGGGTCCGCGCCGGTCTCGCGCTGCCAGGCCAGGACGACCGAGGCGAACGCCTCGTTGATCTCGATCAGGTCGATCTCGTCCAGGGACAGGCCCGGCCTTGTGCAGGGCGTACGCGGTGGCCGCGATCGGGGCGGTGAGCATCAGGACCGGGTCGTCGCCGCGCGCGGACAGGTGGGTGATCCGGGCCTTGGGCGTCAGGCCGTGCTGGTCCAGTGCGCGTTCGGACGCGATGAGCAGCGCGGCGGCGCCGTCGGCGATCTGGCTGGACAGCGCGGCGGTGATCCGGCCGCCGTCGCGCAACGGCTTGAGCGCGGCCATCTTGTCCAGCGTGGTGTCGCGGCGCGGGCCCTCGTCCTCGCTGATGCCGCCGTAGGGCGCGATCTCGGCGCGGAAGGCGCCGCCGTCGATCGCGCGCACCGCCCGCTGGTGGCTGGCCAGGGCGTAGCGTTCCATCTCCGGCCGGCCGATCCCCCACTTGTCGGCGATCAGGTCCGCGGCGCGGAACTGGGAGATCTCCTCGGCGCCGTACCTGGCGTGCCAGCCCTGGGAGTCGGTGAAGGGTCCTTCGGGGCCCATCGCCGCGCCGATCGGGACCATGCTCATGTTCTGCACGCCGCCCGCGACGACCAGGTCGGCGGTCCCGCTGAGCACGGCCTGCGCGGCGAAGTGCACCGCCTGCTGCGAGGAGCCGCACTGGCGGTCCACGGTGACGCCGGGCACCGCCTCGGGCAGGCCCGCCGCGAGCCACGCGGTGCGGGCGATGTCGCCGGCCTGCGGCCCGACCGTGTCCACGCAGCCGAACACCACGTCGTCGACGGCCAGCGGGTCGGCGTGGGTGCGGGCCAGCAGGTCTGCGATCACGTGCGCGCCGAGATCGGCCGGGTGCGCGGTGGCCAGGCCGCCGCCGCGGCGGCCGACCGGGGTGCGCACCGCGTCGATAATGAAGGCCTCGGGCATCCGTGCCTCGCCGTTGTAGGATTCGTTCTAGAACACGTTCTAGTTTAGGGGAGTCCCTTGCACATCGCCTACACCCCGGAGCAGGAACGGCTGCGGCGGGAGCTGCGGGCGTACTTCGGCGCTCTGATGACGCCGGAGGTCCGGGCGGCGCTGTCGGGGGGAGACGACGACGTCGGGGACGGGCAGGCCTACCGTCAGGTGATCCGGCAGCTCGGGCGGGACGGGTGGCTGGCGCTGGGCTGGCCCGTCGAGTACGGCGGGCGCGGCGGCACCATGCTCGACCAGCTCATCTTCACCGACGAGGCGGCGACGGCGCGGGTGCCGGTGCCGTTCCTGACCATCAACACGGTGGGCCCGACGATCATGCGGTTCGGGACGGCCGAGCAGAAGGCGTTCTACCTGCCGCGGATCGCGGCCGGCGAGATTCACTTCTCGATCGGGTACTCCGAGCCGGAGGCCGGCACCGACCTGGCGTCGCTGCGCACCACGGCGGTGCGGGACGGGGATGAGTGGGTGATCGACGGGCAGAAGATGTGGACCAGCCTGATCCAGCACGCCGACTACGTGTGGCTGGCCTGCCGGACCGATCCCGCGGCCGACCGGCACAAGGGGCTGTCGATCATCATCGTGCCGGTTACCGCGGCCGGGTTCTCCTGGACGCCGGTGCGGACCGTGGCGGGCGTGACGACTTCGGCTACGTACTATTCGGGGGTGCGGGTGCCGGTGTCCTCGCTGGTGGGCGACGAGAACCGGGGGTGGCCGCTGATCACCAACCAGCTCAACCACGAGCGGGTCGCGCTGACCTCGGCGGCGCCGGTGCTCTCGGCGCTGGCCGACGTGCGGGACTGGGCGGCGTCGGCCCGGCAGGCGGACGGGCGGCGGGTCATCGACGCGGAATGGGTGCAGCTCAACCTCGCCCGGGTGCACGCCAAGGCCGAGTTCCTCAAGCTGATGAACTGGCGCGTGGCGTCCTCGTCGGGCGGTGTTATAGGGCCGGCCGACGCTTCGGTCACGAAGGTGTTCGGCACCGAGTTCGCGGTGGAGGCGTACCGGCTGCTGATGGAGGTGCTCGGTTCCGGGGGGTTCGTGCGCTCGGGCTCGGCCGGCGAGGTGCTGGCCGGGCGGATCGAGCGGGCGCACCGGGCCGCGCTGATCCTGACCTTCGGCGGCGGGACGAACGAGGTCCAGCGCGACATCATCGCGGCCGCGGCGCTCGGGCTGCCGCTTTCCCGGCGGTAGGAGGATCTGATGGATTTCACGCATCGCGAGGCGCAGGACGAGCTCGCGGGGCTGATCAGGAAGATCGTGGCCGAACGGGAGGCGCCGTGGGCGGACCTGGCCGCGGCCGGGGTGCTCGCGGCCGGGCTGCCGTCGTCGCTGGACGGCGCGGGGCTCGGGTTCCTCGAGCAGTGCTCGGTGCTGATCGAGCTCGGGCGCGCGGTGTCCGACGTGCCGTACCTGGCGTCGATCGTGCTCGGGGCCGGGGCTCTGGCCTCGTTCGGGACGTCCGGCCATGCGGGCCCGGTGGGCTGAACCCGCGGGGCGGGGCGCGGTGGTGCTGACCGCGGCGCTGGCGGAGGAGTCCGGTGACGATCCCCGGTCTCCGTCGGCCAGCGCGGCGCGGGCGTCCGACGGGCGGTGGGTGCTGACCGGGGTGAAGACCGCGGTGCCTGCCGCGCCGGGGGCGGACCTGTTCCTGGTGCCTGTCACGGGGCCCGACGGGGTGCTGGTGTTCCTGGTCGCGCCGTCCGACGACGGAGTGCGGGTGGAGGCGCAGTCTTTGACGGACGTCGCGTCTGCCGGGCGGGTGGTGCTGGACGAGGTGTCGTCGCTGGACGAGGACCGGGTGCTGCGCGCCTCGGCGCGGACGTCGCGGGCTGGCTGGTGGCGCGGGCCACCGTGGGGCTGTGCGCGGCGCAGGTCGGGGTCATCGAGCGGGCGCTGGAGATGACGGCCGAGCACGCGCGGAACCGGGTGCAGTTCGGGCGGCCGATCGGCTCGTTCCAGGCGGTGGCGCAGCGCCTGGCCGACGCCTACATCGACGTCGAGGCGGCCCGGCTCACCATGTGGCAGGCGGCCTGGCTGCTTGATTGCGGCCGCGAGGCCGACGCTGATCTGGCGGTGGCCACGGCCAAGTTCTGGGCCGCCGAGGCCGGCCACCGGGTCGCGCACACCGCGGTCCACGTGCACGGCGGGATGGGCATCGACGTGTCCTACCCGGTGCACCGCTACTTCACCGCGGCCACGCAGAACGAGTTCGCGCTGGGCGGCGCGACGGCTCAGCTGCGCCGCATCGGCGCCGTCCTGGCCGGGCCGTAAACCGCGGGCGGCCCTGGGCGGTCAGCTGTGCTCGGCGGCGTGCTGCAGCAGGGTCCACAGGTGCTCGACGTCGGGACGTTCGGTGGGCTCGGCGCCGATCGAGACCCGGACCGACCAGGTGCCGTCCAGCAGGGACGGCGTGACCAGAGCGGCGCCGGAGGCGTTGACCGAGTCCGCCCAGGAGAGCGTGTGCGCGTTCAGCGCCTCGGGGTCCAGCACGGCGCCGGTGCCGGAGACGACCCCGGCGGGTTCGTGCCTGAGCACGACGGTCTGCAGGTTGACCGGAGCCAGGACCCGCCAGCCGGGTGCCGATGAGACCTGCTCGGCGAGCCAGCGAGCGTTGTCCAGGTCCCGCCGGAGCCTGGCCCGGATGGCCTCGGCTCCGTCGAGCCGGAGATGGAACCACAGCTTGAGCGCGCGGAACCGCCGGCCGAGCGGGATGCCCCAGTCCTTGTACTGGGTTACCTCGCCGTCGACGGCGGAACGCAGGTACGACGGATTGGTCGACATGACCCGGATCAGGTGGCCGGGGTCGGCGACGTACAGCAGCGAGCAGTCCAGCACGGTGCCCAGCCACTTGTGCGGGTTCCAGGCCAGCGAGTCCGCGCCCTCCACGCCGTCCACCAGCCAGCGCATCTCCGGCAGCAGCAAGGCCGAGCCCGCCATCGCCGCGTCGACGTGCACCCACATCCCGTACCGGCGGGCCAGCGGGACGATCTGGGCCAGCGGGTCCACGGCCGTGGTACCGGTGGTGCCGACGTTGACCACGACCGCGGCCGGGCGCAGGCCGGCCGCCACGTCGGCCTCCAGCACGGACGCCAGCGCTTCGGGACGCATGGCGTAGGTGACCGGGTCGACGCCGGCGAACCTCAGGTTGTCCCGCCCGTAGCCGGCCAGGGCCACGGCCTTGGCGATCGAGGAGTGCGCGTGCTCGGTGGTGTAGACGGTCAGCGGCGCGCTCTCGGCCTGCAGCCCGCCGCGTGCCTCCGAGTAGTTCGTCGCGCGCTCGCGGGCCGCGAGCAGGGCGACCAGGCACGCGCTGGACGCCGTGTCCTGGATGACGCCCTTCCACGACTCGGGCAGCGCGGTCAGCTCGCGCAGCCACTCGACCACGACCTCCTCGACCTCGGTCAGCGCGGGGGCCGACTGCCACGTGATCCCGAGCGCTCCGAGCCCGGAGGTGGCCAGGTCGCCCAGCACGGAGGCGAGGGAGGCGTTGGACGGGAACCAGCCGAAGTAGCGCGGGTGCTGGACCTGGGTCACGCCCGGGACGACGACGCCCTCCAGGTCGGCCAGCACCCGGCCGAACGGCTCGGCCTCCTCCGGGGCCCTGCTCGGCAGCTTCCCCGCCACCTCACCCGGTCCCACCCGCGCCTGGACCGGCAGCTGCGGAATCCGGGCGCGGTAATCCGCGATCCAGTCGATCAGCTCGTGACCGGCGGTCCGGAACTCCTCAGGTCCCATGTCTCATCTTCGCTTCCTCTCGGCGGGCAACATCATCGTGGAACGGCGCCGGACCCGTGCGGTGGGGCCAGACCACAACAGCGGGCGGAGGTCAGCGGATCAGGTCCGCGATCTTGGCGAGCTGGGCGGGGTCGGACGGCACGGAGAACGTGGTGAGGACGGTCTGCTTCCAGCGCTGGATCTCGTCCGCGATCTTGGCCCACGGGCCGATCAGCGCCACGTCCTCGACCAGCTTTGTGGGGACGGCCGCGATGGCGGCTCTTCTTGTCCCCGGCCAGGTAGAGGTCCTGGATCTTCCTGGCTTCGGCCTCGTATCCCATCCGGACGAAGACCTCGTGGTGGAAGTTGACCCCGCGGGCGCCCATGCCGCCGATGTACAGGGCCAGCGTGGGCCTTAGCTGGTCGGCGGCGCGCTCGAGGTCGTCGTCCTCGATGATGGCGAGCGGGCCGCCGACCACGTCGAAGGTCTCGGCCGACTGCCGGGCGCCGGGGCGGGCGAACCCCTCGGCGAGGGCGGCGGCGTAGAAGTCGCTCATCGCCGGCGAGAAGAAGATGACGTTCCATCCGTCGGCGATCTCGGCCGCCAGCGCCACGTTCTTGGGTCCCTCCGCGCCGAGGTAGATGGGGATCTCGGTGCGGTACGGATGCAGGATCGAGCGCAGCGGCTTGCCCAGGCCGGTGCTCTGGGGGCCGGCCGGCAGCGGGAGCTGGTAGTGGCGGCCGTCGTAGCTGACCGGCTCGGTGCGCGCGATGACCTTGCGGACGATGTTGATGTACTCGCGGGTGCGCTCCAGCGGGCGGGGGTACGGCTGGCCGTACCAGCCCTCGACGACCTGGGGGTTGCTGGTGCCGATCCCCAGCAGGACCCGGCCCTGGGTGAGGTGGTCCATGGTCATCGCGGTCATGGCCAGGGTGACCGGCGGCCGGGCCGACAGCTGGGACACGGCGGTGCCGAGGCGGATCCTGGTGGTGCGCGAGCCCCACCAGGCCAGCGGCGTCCACGCGTCGCTGCCGTAGGCCTCGGCCGTCCAGACCTGGTCGACCCCGGCGCGTTCGGCCGCCTCGAACAGGTCCGCCGCGCCGGGCGGCGGGCCTGCGGCCCAGTAGCCGACCGTGACCGCGAGCCTCATCGCGGCCGCCCGAGGGTCTCGAGGGCCTCGAGAGTCTCGGCCGCCTCGCGGACGAGATCGGCGACCACGTCGGCGACCGGGCGGACCTCGTTTACCCGGCCCACGATCTGCCCGGCCGGCATCGGGACCACGTTCGGCTGCCCGGACCGCATGAGGCGCTGGTGCGCCTCGCTGACCAGCAGGTTCTGCAACGGCATGCCGAGCGGCTCGGGAGCGCCGGGCTGTTCCCACGCGTCGGTCCACCGGTTCTTCAGCAGCCGGGCGGGCTTGCCGCTGTAGATCCTGGACCGGACGGTGTCCGACGACGTGGCCGCGAGCACCGCCCGGGTGACCGCCGTCACGGAGGTCGTCTGCTCGTACTCCCGCGTGGCCAGCCAGGCCGAGCCCATCCAGACCCCGGCCGCGCCGAGCGCGAGCGCCGCCACGATCTGCCGGCCGCAGCCGATCCCGCCCGCGGCGAGCACCGGCTTGCCGTCCGGGCCGCCTACCGCGTCGACGATCTCCGGGACGAGCACCATGCTGCCGATCTCGCCGGTGTGCCCGCCCGCCTCGTAGCCCTGCGCGACCACGATGTCCACGCCGCTCGCGACCTGCCTGCGCGCGTGCTCGGCCTTCCCGGCCAGCGCCGCGACCAGCATGCCGCGCTCGTGGGCGCCGGCGATGACGTCCGGCGGCGGCGGGCCGAGCGCGTTGGCGATCAGGCGCGCAGGGTGGGCCATGGCGACCTCGACGTGCTTGCGCGCGATCGAGTGCAGCCAGCCGAGCACGCCGTCGGCGGGCTGCGCGCCGTCGGGCAGCGGCGGCACGCCGAGTTTGAGCAGCGTCTGCTGGACGAAGTCCTTGTGTTCGGCCGGGATCAGCTGGTTCAGGTCCACGGCCGTGCCCTCGGCGGGCACCCGGGCCGGCATGACCACGTCGATGCCGTACGGACGCCCGCCGGTGTTGGCATCCATCCAGTCCAGGGTGGCGTCCAGCTCGGCAGGGTCGTTGAAGCGGACGCAGCCGAGCACGCCCAGGCCGCCGGCCCGGCTGACCGCCGCGGCGACGTGCTCGGACGGGCTGAAGCCGACGATGGGGTGCTCGATGCCCAGCAGGTCGCACAGGGGCGTCCGCACAGTGCTGCTCACCGGGGCGTCGCGGGCGAGTTCGGGGAGTGCGCGCCGGACACGCGGTCCAGGCCCGGCGCGTGGCTCGCGGCGTACTCGCGTGCCCACGCGTAGTCGGCCTTGCCGGACACCGTGCGCCTGATGGCCTCGGCCAGCCAGATGCTGCGCGGGACCTTGTACCCGGCGATCTGCCGGCGCACGTGCTCCTGCAGCGCGCCGAGATCGGCGGCCGCGCCGGGGCGCAGTTGCACGAGCGCGGCCACGCGCTGGCCGAGCCGCTCGTCGGGCACGCCGATGACCAGTGCGTCGAACACCTCAGGGTGGGACTTCAGCGCTCCCTCCACCTCTTCGGGGAAGACCTTCTCGCCGCCCGTGTTCACGCAGGTATTGCCGCGGCCGAGCAGCGTCACGGTCCCATCATCCTCCACCCGGGCCATGTCCCCGGGCACGGCGTAGCGCTTGCCGTCCACCTCGGCGAACATCGCGGCGGTGCGGGCCGGGTCCTTGTAGTAGCCGAGCGGGACGTGCCCGCCCCGGGCCAGCCGGCCGACCGTGCCCGGAGCGGCCAGCGGCCGTCGTCGCCGAGCACGATGACGTCGGGGCCCGCCATGACGGTCGGGCCGCCGCGGTGCGGTTCGCCGGCGGACACGAACGAGATCCCGGCGAAGCCGGTCTCGGTCGAGCCGATCGCCTCGGTGATCACCGCGTCGGGCAGCGCCTTGGCGCAGGCGTCCTTGACCGCCGGGGAGAACAGCGCCGCGCTCGAGGAGACCGCGACCAGCGAGGAGGCGTCGTAGTCGCCTTCCGCGTACGCCTCGATGAGCGGCCTTGCCATCGCGTCGCCGATGATGACCAGCACGTTGACCTGGTGCTTTTGGACGGCGAGCCAGATCTCGCGGGCGTCGAAGGCGGGCAGCAGCACGATAGTCTCCCCGGCGAACAGGCCCGCCAGCGCGGCCACCTGCGCGTTGCCGTGGATGAGCGGCGCCGCGCAGAGCTTGACGAACTCGCCGTTTTCCAGGCCCTTGCGGGACTGCTCCCACTCATCGGGCAGCGGTTCGCCGGTGATGAAGTCGATGCCGCCGCCCAGCGTGCGCCAGATGTCCTCGTGGCGCCACATCACGCCCTTCGGGTAGCCGGTCGTCCCGCCGGTGTAGATCATGTACACGTCGTCGTTGCTGCGAGCCGGGAAGTCGCGGGCCGGCGAGGCGGCCGCCAGCGCGGCCTCGTACTCCATGGCGCCTGGAATTTCTGGCGCGGCGTCGCTGCCGTCGTCGATCTCGACCAGGTCGCGCAGCCCGGGCGCGGCCGGAGCCGCCGCGGCGACCAGCGGCGCGAGCCGCCGGTCGTACACCAGCGCGGTCAGGTCCGAGTCGGCGAACATGTAGTACAGCTCGTTCTCGACGTAGCGGTAGTTGATGTTGACCGCGGCGGCGCGGAGCTTGCACGCGGCGATCAGCGTCTCCAGCGCCTCGATGGAGTTGCGGGCGTAGAGCCCGACGTGATCCCCCGGCCCGATGCCGAGCCCGGCCAGGTGATGGGCCAGCCGGCTGGTGCGCTCGTCGAGCTCGGCGTAGGTGACCTGCCGGTCTCCGCAGGCCACCGCGGTACGGTCGGCGAAGGCGTCCGCCGCGTGCTCGAAGAGGTCGGCGAAGTTCAGGGCCATGGGAACGAAAGTAGAACGTGTTACTGTTCTGGGCAAGCCTTCGGGACGCCTGAAACGGGGGAATCGCCGTGACCGCGACCGCCGCGCACGATACCGGTGGCGTACCCGGCGAAGGGTCGCCGCACGCGCTGATCGAGCGCCGCGGGCACGTGCTGATCGTCACGATGAACCGGCCGGAGGCGCGCAACGCGCTCAGCGCGCCGATGATGGCCCTCATGCGCCAGGCCTGGGACACGGTGGACAGCGACCCCGACGTCCGGGCCTGCGTGCTGACCGGGGCCGGCGGGGCGTTCTGCGCCGGCGCGGACCTCAAGGCGATGACCAGCGACCATCCGGGCTCGCGTCTCGGCGAGCTGGACGTCTCGGTGATCGAGCCGCTGCTCAAGGGGCGCCGGCTGACCAAGCCGCTGATCGCCGCGGTGGAGGGCCCGGCCATCGCGGGCGGCACCGAGATCTTGCAGGCGTGCGACATCAGGGTGGCCGGGGAAAGCGCGAGGTTCGGCATCTCCGAGGCGCGCTGGGGGCTGTTCCCGCTGGGCGGCTCCGCGGTCCGGCTGCCGCGGCAGATCCCGTACACGGTGGCCGCCGACCTGCTGCTCACCGGGCGGCACGTCACCGCGGCCGAGGCGCTGTCCGTCGGGCTCATCGGGCACGTCGTGCCGGACGGCCAGGCGCTCGGCAGGGCGCTGGAGATCGCGGACATGATCGCGGCCAACGGGCCGGTCGCGGTGCGCGCGATCCTGCGCGTCATCCGGGAGACCGAGGGCATGCCGGAGAACGAGGCGTTCGCGCTCGAGGCGCGGGCGGGCCTGGCCGTGTTCGCCAGCGAGGATGCGCGGGAAGGCCCGCGCGCGTTCGCCGAGAAGCGGCGGCCCCATTTCCAGGACCAGTAGAGTTCCGCGATCGTTAGCGTGTCATCGGCGGACGGCGAGGCTACGCTCGGGGTACGCGGCGGCAGGCGGCGGCTCACGGCAACCGGAAAGGGAACCCGCAATGGCGCAGGAGACAGAGTTCACGATCGGGACGAGAGCCAGCAGCTCGGACGGTCCTTGCGGCGTGCTGCGCCGCATCATCATCCATCCGGATGCTCGTACGGTCACGCACCTGGTCATCGAGCCGAGGCACGGGACGCCGACCGGCCGGCTCGTGCCCGTGGACCTGGTCGAGAGCACGGCCGGCGAGATCAGGCTGCGCTGCACCATCGCCGAGTTCGACGAGCTCGAACCTGCCGACGAGACAGAAATGGTGGAAGGTGCCGGTCTGGGGATCCCCAGCGTGGCCGGCGGGCCCCCGACGGGGATACCGGGGCCGGCCCAGTTCATCGTCGAAGACGTCATCCCGAAGGGTGAAACCGAGGTGTCGGCCGGCGACCCGGTCCTTGCTCTCGACGGCGAGATCGGGCATGTGCAAGGCCTGCTCGTCGATCCGGACGACCGCCACGTGACCCACGTGCTGCTCCGCGAGGGGCATCTGTGGGGACGCAAGGAGGTCGCCATCCCGATCAGCGCCGTGACCGGAGCCGAGGAGGGGATCCGGGTCAACCTCACCAAGAAGCAGGTGGAGGACCTGCCGCCGGCTCGCTGAGGGCCGCCTCAGATGGCGCGGTCGCGGCCGGACCAGTAGGGGTCGCGGAGGCGGCGCTTGTAGAGCTTGCCGTTGGGGTCGCGGGGCAGTTCGGCTACGTAGTCGACGGTGCGCGGCAGCTTGAACTTGGCCAGCCGGTCACCGAGGTAGGCCAGCAGCTCGGCGGTCAGCGCCGGGCCTGGTGCGGCCCAGTCGGCGGGCTGGACCACGGCCTTGATCTCCTCGCCCCAGTCGTCGTGCGGGATCCCGAACACGGCGACGTCGGCCACGGCAGGGTGGCCGGACAGCGCGGCCTCGATCTCGGCCGGGTAGACGTTGACCCCGCCGGAGATGATCATGTCGCTCTTGCGGTCGCAGAGGAACAGGTAGCCGTCCGCGTCGAGGTACCCGATGTCGCCGACGGTGAACATCCCCCGGGCCCGCGACGCCCTGGTCTTCTCCTCGTCCTTGTGGTAGTCGAAGGTCGAGGTGCCCATCCGCAGGTAGACGAGCCCGGGCTGGCCGGGAGGGACGTCGTTGCCCTCGTCGTCGAGTACGCGCACCTCGGTGCCGAGCCACGGCGTGCCGACCGATCCGGGGCGGGCGAGCCACTCCCGGGCGGTGATGGCGGTCCCGCCGCCCTCGCTGGCCGCGTAGTACTCGGTCACCACCGGCCCCCACCAGCTGATCATCTGGCGCTTGACGTCCTGCGGGCAGGGCGCGGCGCTGTGGATCGCGCACCGCAGCGAGGACACGTCGTACCGGTCGCGCACCGGCCGGGGCAGCGCGAGCAGCCTGCGGAACTGCGTGGGCACCATGTGCGTGTGGGTCACCCGGTGCCGCTCGACCAGGGCGAGCAGCGCCTCCGGCTCGAAGTGGTCCATCAGCACGACCGGATGGCCGAGCTGGATCGAGATCGTCGCGAAGTTGAGCACGGCGGTGTGGTACAGCGGCGAGCAGCACAGGTGCACGTGATCGTCAAGCGGTGCCAGCCCGAACAGCCCGAAGAACCACATCGCGGTCGGCGGCACCTTGTCCGGGTCCTCGCCGGTCAGCGGGCGGCGCACGCCCTTGGGCCGGCCCGACGTGCCCGAGGTGTACATCATCGGGGCGCCCGCCGTCCGCGGGTCGGGACGCCCGGAGCTGTCCGCGCCGAGCGCGGCCAGGAGCGCGAACCCCGGGACCTCGCCGGCGGCGAACCGAGCCGCGGGATCGATCCCGGCCGCGTCCGCGGCGGCCGTCGCGACGCCGGCGAACCGCTCGTGGGCCACGAACGCCCCGGCGCCGCTGTCGGAGAGGATGTAGGCCACCTCGGCGGCGGTCAGGTGCCAGTTCACCGGGACGACGTAGAGCCCGGTCTGCGCCGCCGCGAAGAACAGCGCGAGCGCGTCCGTGCCGTTGGGCAGCAGGCCGGCCACGGTGTCGCCGGCCCGGAGCCCGAGGGCCTGCAGGCCGCGTCCGTACCGGTCGGCCCGCGCGGCCAGCTCCGCGTAGGTGACGGCGGTTCCGTCCGGGTCGATCACCGCGATCCGGTCCGGGGTTGCCTCGGCGATGGCCCACAGGCCCATGTCGGTCACGGGGCTAATCTAGAACACGTTCTATTAAGGGACAAGGCTGGCCGGACGGACAAGGCAGCCCGGCAGGGCGCGACTGGCAGGGCGCGGCCGGCGAACTAGAACACGTTCTATGATTGGCGAGTGGATCAGCCGCTGCGGGCTCCGCTGGACATCGAGTTCGACTACACGCGTTCGCTCGGGCCGGTGCTGAGCCAGTTCATGGCGGGCCTGGCGGGCCGGCGCATCCTCGGCGCGCGCGGCGCGGACGGGCGGGTGCACGCGCCGCCGTTCGAGTACGACCCGGTCACCGCGGAACCGCCGCGGGAGCTGACCGAGGTCGGCCCGGAGGGCACCGTGGTCAGCTGGTCGTGGATGCCGGACCCGCTGGAGGGCCAGCCGCTCGCCGGGCCGTTCGCGTGGGCGCTGATCCGGCTGGACGGCGCGGACACCGCGATGGTGCACGCGGTGGACGCCGGGGCGGCGGGATCGGCCGCCGTGCGGACCGGGATGCGCGTGCGGGCCCGGTGGGCCGCGAGCCGGGTCGGCAGCATCCGCGACATCGCGTGCTTCGAGCCGTGCGACGCGCCCGCTGCCGCGGCGGAGCCCGGCACCGACGACGGCACAGCGGCCGGGATGATCATCACGCCGGTGCGGCTGCACTACGAGCACACCGCCTCGCCCGGGGAGAGCGCCTACCTGCGAGGGCTGGCCGAGGGCCGGCTGGTCGGGCAGCGGTGCGGTGTGTGCGGGCAGGTGTACATACCGCCCCGGGGCACGTGCCCGGCGGACGGGGTGCCGATGGCCGAGGAGGTGGAACTGCCGGACACCGGGACCGTGACGACGTTCTGCGTGGTGAACGTGGGCTACCCGGGGCAGCGCGTAAAGCCGCCCTACGTGGCGGCGGCCGTGCTGCTGGACGGGGCGGACCTCGCGTTCCAGCACCTCGTGCTGGGGTGTGAGCCCGGCGAGGTGCGGATGGGCATGCGGGTCAGGGCGGCGTGGGGCGACTCGGGGACCATCAGCCACTTCGCGCCGACCGGGGAACCGGACGCGCCGTACGAGACCTACGCGAGGCATCTATGACGGAGGTCGCGGTCGTCGGGTTCGCGCAGTCGCCGTGCCGGGTCCGGCCGGACGCCACCACCAGCGGGGTGGAAATGCTGGTGCCGATCTTCGCCGAGGTGTTCGCGGCCACCGGGCTGACCAAGGCCGACATCGGGTTCTGGTGCTCGGGGTCCTCGGACTACCTGGCCGGGCGGGCGTTCTCGTTCGTGCAGGCGGTCGACGCGATCGGCGCGGTGCCGCCGGTCATGGAATCGCACGTGGAGATGGACGGCGCGTGGGCGCTGTACGAGGCGTGGGTGAAGATCCTGTCCGGCGAGGCCGAGATCGCGCTGGCCTACGGGTTCGGCAAGTCGTCCGGCGCGCAGCTGCGGCGCGTGCTGGCGCTGCAGCTCGACCCGTACCTGGTCGCGCCGCTGTGGCCGGACTCGGTGTCGATCGCGGCCCTGCAGGCCCGGCTCGGCCTGGAGGCCGGGCTGTGGACCGAGAAGGACATGGCCGCGGTGGCCGCGCGCTGCCGTGCGGCGGCGGTCGCCAACCCCCGCGCGCAGGTGTCCGGGGAGGTCGCGGTCGAGGACCTGCTGGGACGGCCCTACGTCGCCGAACCCCTGCGCGCGCACGACTGCGCCCCGGTCGGCGACGGCGCCGCGGTGGTGATCATCGCGTCCGCGAGCCGGGCCCGCGAGCTGTGCGCGCGGCCGGCCTGGATTACCGGCTTCGAGCACCGGATCGACTCCGGATCGCTGGGCGCGCGGGACCTGCTGACGGTGCCGTCCGCGGCCGCCGCGGTGTCGGCCTGTGCGGCCGCCGGCGCGGTCGAGGTGGCCGAGCTGCACGCGCCGTTCACCCACCAGGAGATCCTGCTGCGCGAGGCGCTGCAGCCTCGGTGACGACGTGGAGGTCAACCCCTCGGGCGGCGCGCTGTGCGGCAACCCGATGTTCGCCGCCGGGCTGGCCCGGATCGGGCTGGCCGCCCGCGCGGTCATGTCCGGCCGGGCCGGGCGCGCGCTCGGGCACGCGACCAGCGGTCCGGCCCTGCAGCAGAACCTGGTCTGCGTCCTGGAGGCGCGATGAGAGCGCAGGCAGCCGTCCTGGGCGTGGGGCAGACCCGGCACCGGTCCAAGCGCACCGACGTGTCGATCGCCGGGCTGTGCCGCGAGGCGGCCGACCGGGCGGTACAGGACGCGGGGATCACACTCAGCGATGTCGATGCGGTCGTGGTCGGGAAGGCGCCCGACCTGTTCGAGGGCGTGATGATGCCCGAGCTGTACCTGGCCGACGCGCTCGGCGCCGTGGGCAAGCCGCTGCTGCGGGTGCACACCGCCGGCTCGGTGGGCGGCGCGACCGGCATCGTGGCGGCCAGCCTGGTCCAGGCGGGCATCCACCGACGGGTGCTTGCGGTGGCGTTCGAGAAGCAGTCGGAGTCCAACGCCATGTGGGCGCTGTCGATCGCGCCGCCGTTCAGCATCCCGGTGGTGGCCGGCGCGGGCGGCTACTTCGCGCCGCACATCCGGGCCTACATCCGGCGCAGCGGCGCGCCGCCGCACATCGGCGCGCTGGTCGCGGTCAAGGACCGGCGCAACGGCGCCCTCAACCCGTACGCCCACCTGCAGCAGGCCGACATCACGCTGGAATCGGTGCAGGCCTCTCCCATGCTGTGGGACCCGGTCCGGTACGACGAGACCTGCCCGTCCTCGGACGGCGCGTGCGCCGTGGTCATCGGCGACGAGGCCGCCGCACGGGCCAGCGAAGGACCTGTGGCCTGGATCCGGGCCACCGCGATGCGCAGCGAGCCGACCATGTTCGCGGGCAAGGACCACGTCAACCCGGCCGCGGGCCGGGACGCCGCCGCGGCGCTGTGGCGCCAGGCCGGCATCTCCGACCCGCTCAACGAGATCGACGTGGCCGAGATCTACGTGCCGTTCTCCTGGTACGAGCCGATGTGGCTGG
Source organism: uncultured Actinomycetes bacterium (assembly GCA_963705835.1). Classification (GTDB taxonomy): domain Bacteria; phylum Actinomycetota; class Actinomycetes; order Streptosporangiales; family Streptosporangiaceae; genus Palsa-504. The sequence continues at coordinate 25,726 of CAVPLC010000035.1, read as the reverse complement.
AGAACCTCGGGTTCGCCGCGCCGGGCGAGGGCTGGCGGCTGACCCAGGCGGGCGAGACCGCCATCGGCGGCAGGCTGCCGGTCAACCCGTCCGGCGGGGTGCTCAGCTCGAACCCGATCGGCGCGTCCGGCCTGCTCCGCTTCGCCGAGGCCGCGCTGCAGGTCATGGGCAAGGCCGGCGCGCACCAGGTGCCCGGCGCCCGCACCGCGCTCGGCCACGCCTACGGCGGCGGCTCCCAGTTCTTCTCCATGTGGGTGGTGGCCGCCACGGCTATTTCATGATCATGCACAGAAAGTGGCAAATAGCGCCCGAAACTGTTCGTGATCATGGTCTGGGGCCGGGGCGGGAGCGTTAGGTGTAGGTGACGGGGAGGTGCTTGATGCCGTTGATCCAGCCGGAGCGCAACCGGACCGGAGCGCCCGCTATCCGGATGTCCGGCATGGCGTCGGCGATCGCGTTGAAGATCAGCTCGATCTCCAGCTTGGCCAGGTTGGCGCCCAGGCAGTAGTGCGTGCCGTAGCCGCCGTAACCCAGGTGCGGATTCGGGTTCCGCAGGACGTCGAACCGCTCGGGGTGCTCGAAGACCTCCTCGTCGAAGTTGGCCGAACGGTAGAACAGCCCGACGCGCTGGCCCGCCGTGATCTGCTGCCCGCCGAGCACCGTCTCCGGGTCGCGGTGCGCTGGAACACCGTGATCGGGGTCGCCCAGCGGACGATCTCGTCGGCGGCGGTGTCCGGGCGCGACGCCTTGAACAGCTCCCACTGCTCCGGGTGGTCAAGGAACGCCAGCATCCCGTGGGCGATCGCGTTGCGGGTCGTCTCGTTGCCGGCCACGGCCAGCATCAGCACGAAGAAGCCGAACTCATCGTCGGACAGCTGATGCCCGTCGATCTCGGCGCTGATCAGCTTGGTGACGATGTTGTCCCGGGGGCAGCCCCGCCGCTCCTCGGCCATGGCCAGGCTGTAGCCGAGGATCTCGGTGGCCGCGACCATCCCGTCCTCGTCGTCCGCGGCCCGCTCGTCGTAGCCGATCATCCGGTTCGACCAGGAGAAGACCTTGCCCCGGTCCTCCTGCGGCACCCCGAGCAGCTCGCAGATCGCCTGCAGCGGCAGCTCCGTCGCGACGTCGACGACGAAGTCACCGGTGCCGGACTCCAGCGCGGTCGCCACGATGCGCTGCGCCCGCGCGGTCAGCGCCTCGCGCAGCCCGCCGATGGCCCGGGGGGTGAAACCGCGGGACACGATGCCGCGCTGCTTGGTGTGGTCGGGCGGGTCCATGTTGAGCAGGATGATCCGCTGCATCTCGATCGACTCGCGGGGCGTGCCCTCGGCGAACCGGATCAGCGCGGTGTTCTCCGAAGACGAGAACACGTCGGGGGTCTTCGAGACGGCCAGGATGTCGGCGTGCCGGGTGACGGCCCAGTACCCCTCGTCGTCGAACCCCGCCGAGCCGCGGCGCTGCGCGACCCACCAGACCGGCGCCGCCCGGCGCAGCTCGGCCAGCTCCCGCGCCGGCACCCTGGTCGTGTAGATGTCCGGATCGGTGAGGTCAAAGCCAGGCGGGATGTCCGGCACGGTCACGGCAGCCTCCCTTGGCTGAGAGTGGAACGTGTTCTAGTTTGGATTAGATCACAGGATCCGGAGGTGAGCCATGGGAGCGCCGGTGATCGTCGAGGCGGCCCGGACGCCGGTCGGCAGGCGCGGCGGCGTGCTGGCCGGGGTGCATCCGGCCGAGCTCCTGGGCGGGATCCAGGCCGCCCTGCTCGACCGCGCGGGCCTGCCGCCCGCGGAGGTAGAACAGGTAGCAGGCGGCTGCGTGACCCAGGCGGGCGAGCAGTCCAACAACGTCACCCGGACCGCCTGGCTGCACGCCGGGCTGCCGCAGGAAGCCGGGTGCCTGACGCTGGACGCGCAGTGCGGTTCGGCGCAGCAGGCGGCCCACCTGGTGGCCGGGCTCATCGCGGCCGACGCGATCGGCGTCGGGATCGCCTGCGGGGTGGAGGCGATGAGCCGGGTGCCGCTGCGCGCCGCCGTTCTCGGGGGCGGCGCCGACATCGGCACGCCCCGGCCGGCCACGTGGAACATCGACCTGCCCAACCAGTACGTCGGCGCCGAGCGCATCGCCGCACGCCGCGGGCTGACCCGCGAGCAGACCGACGCGTTCGGCCTGCGGTCGCAGACGCTGGCCCGGGCCGCGTGGGCGCAGGGACGATTTGACCGGGAGGTGGTGCCGGTCAAGGCGCCGGTGCTGGACGCCGAGGGCCGGCCCACCGGCGAGACCCGGGTGGTCGACCGCGACGAGGGCCTGCGCGAGACCAGCATGGAAGCGCTGGCCCGGCTCAAGCCGGTGGTCGAGGGCGGCCTGCACACGGCGGGCACATCCTCGCAGATCTCCGACGGCGCGGCCGCCGTGCTGCTGGCCGACGCGCAGAGGGCGCGGTCGCTCGGCCTGCGGCCCCGCGCGCGGATCCTCGCGCAGTGCCTAGTCGGCGCCGAGACCTACTACCACCTGGACGGGCCGGTCCAGGCCACCGAGCGGGTGCTGGCCCGCAGCGGGATGAGGATCGGCGACATCGACCTGTTCGAGGTCAACGAGGCGTTCGCGTCCGTGGTGCTGTCCTGGCTCAGCGTGCACCGGCCCGACCCGGACCGGGTCAACGTCAACGGCGGCGCGATCGCCCTCGGGCACCCGGTGGGCAGCACCGGCGCCCGGCTGCTCACCACCGCGCTGCACGAACTCGAGCGGCGCGACGCCACCACCGCGCTGATCACCATGTGCGCCGGCGGCGCCATGTCCACCGCGACCATCATCGAACGCTTGTAACCGGCTGGGGTCGGTGAGCCACTGCCCGTTCGGGATAAATGATCTTTGAATTTGCCCGAACGGGGCGGCCTGCGTGCGGCGGGGACCGGTGCGGGGCTCAGGGGTGCTGGGCGCTGACCGAGACCACCTCGCCGGTCATGTAGCCGGCGTAGTCGCTGGCCAGGAAGACCATGACGTTGGCGACCTCCCACGGCTCGGCGGCGCGGCCGAACGCCTCGCGGCCGGCCAGTTCGGCGAGCAGGTCCTCGCTGGTCACCTTGGCCAGGAAGGGGTGGATGGCCAGGCTCGGGGCCACCGCGTTGACCCGGATGCCGTGCCGGGCCACGTCGAGGGCGGCGCAGCGGGTGAAGGCCATCACCCCGGCCTTGGCCGCCGCGTAGTGCGCCTGGGCCGGCTGGGCGCGCCAGCCGAGGACCGAGGCGTTGTTGACCACCGCTCCGCCGTGGCCCTGGGCGACCATCTGGCGCAGCGCCGCCCTGGTGCAGCGGAACGTCCCGGTCAGCGTCACGTCCAGCACCCGCAGCCACTGCTCGTCGGTCATGTCGAGGACCGAGGCGGTGCCGCCCAGGCCGGCGTTGTTGATCAGCACGTCGATGCGGCCGAAGTGCCTGGCCGCGGCCGCGATCAGCGCGGTCACCTGCTCCTCGTCGGTGACGTCGCAGGGCTGCGCGGCGACCCGGTCGCCGTGGGCCTGCGTGAGCTCGTCGCGGGTCTCGGCCAGGCGTCTGGTGTGCTGGTCGCTGACCATCACCTGGGCGCCTTCCTCCAGGCAGCGGCGGGCGGCCGCGCCGCCGATGCCGGTCCCGGCCGCCGCGGTGATCACGACGACCTTGCCCTCGAGCAGGTGGTGGCCGTTCATGGATCTTCGGGGCGGGGCAGGCCGAGGGCGCGGGTGGCGATGATGTTGCGCTGGATCTCGTCGGACCCGCCGTAGATCGTCTCGGCCCGGGTGAACAGGAACAGGCGCTGCCATTCGTCCAGGTCGTAGGGCTCGCCCCGCGCTATGGCCGACGACGGGCCGAGGACCTCCATGGCGAGTTCGCCGAGGGACTGGTGCCAGCGGGACCACAGGATCTTCAGGACGGAGGCCTCGGCCTTGTCGCTGGGGCCGTCGAGGGTGTCGAGGGCGTAGGCGCGGACGGCCTCCAGGCCGATCCAGGCCCGGGCCAGCTTGTCGCGGAGCAGCCGATCCTGGCCGGCTTCGGTGTGCCGGGCCACGTCCAGCAGGTTCTCCAGGTCGCGGCGGAAACCGACCTGCAGGCCGAGCATGGCCGCGCCGCGCTCGATGGCCAGCGTGGCCTTGGCGATCCGCCAGCCGTCGCCGGGCTCGCCGACCACGTTCGCGGCGTCGGTGCGGGCGCCGTCGAAGAACACCTCGTTGAACTCCGAGGTCCCGGTGAGCTGGCGGATCGGGCGGACCGTGACGCCCGGCTGGCGCATCGGGACGAGCAGGTAAGACAGGCCCTTGCCCCGGCGGGAGCCTGGTGCGGTGCGGGCCAGCACGAAGCACCAGTCGGCCACGTGGGCCAGCGAGGTCCAGATCTTCTGGCCGGTGATCACCCAGTGGTTGCCGTCCAGCGTCGCGCGGGTGGCCACGTTGGCCAGGTCGGAGCCGGCGCCGGGCTCGGAGTAGCCCTGGCACCACAGCTCTGTCACCGCTTTGATCGGCGGCAGGAAGCGTTTGTGCTGCTCGGTGGTGCCGAACGCGATCAGGGTCGGGCCGAGCAGTTCCTCGCCGACGATGCTCACCCGGGCCGGCGCGCTGGCCCGGGCGTACTCCTCGTGGAAGATGACCTGCCGGGCCAGGGTGGCGCCGTGGCCGCCGAACTCGGTCTGGCCAGCCCAGGCAGGTCCAGCCCGCCGCGGCCAGGTGCCGGTTCCAGGACAGCCGCTCGTCGTGCCGTTCGTGCTCGCGGCCCGGGCCGCCCGCGCCGCGCAGCGCGGCGAACTCGCCGGTCAGGTTGGCGGCCAGCCACGCGCGCACGTCGGCACGGAACTGCTCGTCCTGCGGCGTGAACCGCACCCGGGCCTCCCCTGGATCTAGCCGGCCCTGGCTCTAGCCGACAGGGTCTGGCAGGCGCTGCCCCTGGTGCGTAGGGTAAACCTACCAAGCACTTGCTTGCTAGGAGGGTTTTGGGCGCGCCGGCGGAGCTGACGATCCCGGCCGCGGTGGCGCAGGCGGCTCGGGAGTTCGGCGACGCGGAGGCGCTGGCCGAGCCGGGCGGGGCGCGGCTCAGTTACGGCGAGCTGGACGAGCGGGTGGCGGGGGTGGCCGGTGCGCTGATCGAGTGCGGCCTGGCGCCCGGGGACCGGGTGGCGTTGTGGGCGCCCAACAGCGTTCGGTGGGTGCTGGCCGCGCTGGGGACGCTCGGTGCGGGCGGGGTACTGGTGCCGGTCAGCACCAGGTTCACCGGGCCCGAGGCGCTGGACGTGATCTCGCGCAGCGGGGCCTCGGTGCTGTTCGTGGACGGTGAGTTCCTCGGTGTGGACCGGCTGGGGGCGCTGCGGCGGGCGGCCGAACCCGGCGATCTGGACCGGCTCGGGCTGGTGGTGCGGCTGCCGGGGGAATGGGACGTCTTCGTGTCGCGGGGGGGTTCGCTGACGGGGGCGCGGCGGCGGACTGTGCTGGCTGAGGCTCGCCGGCGAGCGGGGGCGGTGCGGCCTTGTGACGTCAGCGACATCATGTTCACCTCGGGCACGACCGGGCGGAGCAAGGGCGCGATGACCTCGCACGAGCGGACCCTGGCCGTGGCGCGGGCGTGGGCGGAGTGCGCGCTGCTGACCGCGCGTGACCGGTATCTGGTGGTGAATCCGTTCTTCCATACGTTCGGCTACAAGGCGGGCATCCTGGCCTGCCTGGTCAGCGGGGCGGCCCTGGTGCCGCAGGCGGTGTTCGACGCGGGGCAGGCCATGCGGCTGATCGAGGCCGAGCGGATCACCGTGCTGCCCGGGGCGCCGACGATCTACTCCTCGATCCTGGATCATCCGTCGCGGGGTTCTTTCGACCTGTCCAGCCTGCGGCTCGCGGTCACCGGCGCGGCGGACGTGCCGGTCGCGCTGGTGGAGCGGATGCGGCGCGAGCTGAGCTTCGAGGTCGTGCTGACCGCCTACGGGCTGACCGAGGCCGTGGTGGCCACGATGTGCCGTCCCGGGGATCCGCCCGAGGTCGTCTCCGGCACGTCGGGGCGGGCCGCGGCCGGGTTCGAGGTCCGGATCGGCGATCGCGACGAGATCCTGCTCCGCGGGCCCAACATGATGCTCGGCTACCTGGACGATCCGGACGCGACGAAGGCGGCCATCGACGCAGACGGGTGGCTGCACACCGGCGATGCGGGGCGGCTGGACGCGGCCGGGAACCTCGCCATCACCGGGCGGATCAAGGACATGTACATCTGCGGCGGGTTCAACGTGTACCCGGCCGAGGTGGAGCAGGTGCTGGCCCGGCTGGACGGGGTCGCGGACTCGGCCGTGGTCGGCGTGCCCGACCCGCGGCTCGGCGAGGTCGGCCGGGCCTACCTGGTCACCCGGCCAGGGCACGCGCTGGCCGAGGCGGAGGTGCTGGCCTTCTGCCGGGAGCGGCTGGCCAACTACAAGGTGCCGCGGCGGGTGGTGTTCCGCGATGAGCTGCCCCGCAATCCGTCGGGGAAGGTGCTGAAGCGTCTGCTTCGAGAGGAGGCCGGGCCTGATGGCGGATGAGGTCCTGTACGAGGCGCGCGGCCGGGTCGCGGTGATCACTCTGAACCGGCCGGAATACGCCAACGCGCAGAACTCCGCGATGACCTACGCGCTGGACGCGGCGTTCGCCCGGGCGGTGAACGACGATCAGGTCGCGGTGCTCGTGCTGACCGGGGCGGGCAAGCACTTCTGCGGCGGCCACGACATCGGCACCCCGGAGCGGGACGCGGACAAGTCCTTCGACCGCCAGGCCGTGCTGTGGTGGGACCACGTGGGCAAGGCCGGCGCGGACGCCAGGTACGCCCGTGAGATGGAGGTCTACCTCGGCATGTGCCGGCGCTGGCGGGAGATTCCCAAGCCGGTCATCGCGATGGTGCACGGCGCGTGCATCGCCGGCGGGCTGATGCTCGCCTGGGTGTGCGACCTGATCGTGGCGGCCGATGACGCGTTCTTCGCCGACCCGGTGGTGCGGATGGGGATCCCGGGCGTGGAGTACTTCGCGCATCCGTGGGTGCTCGGGCCGCGGCTGGCCAAGGAGGTGCTGTTTACCGGCGGGCGGTTCGGGGCCGAGCGCGCCTACCAGGCCGGCATGGTGAACCGGGTGGTGCCGCGGGCGGACCTGGAGTCCGTGACGTTCGCGCTGGCCGGGCAGATCGCCGAGATGCCGGCGTTCGGGCTGGCGCTGGCCAAGCGGGCGGTCAACCAGTGCGAGGACCAGATGGGGATGCGGCCGGGCATGGACGCGGTGTTCGGCCTGCACCACCTGGCGCACGCGCACAACGCCGAGGTGTCCGGGCATTCGCTGGCCGGGCTGGACGCCCGGGGCATGAAGGCGTCTGGATGAGCCTCACCCGGGAGCAGCAGGACCTCCGCGACGCCGTGCGCGGCCTGGTGACGTCGGCCGGCGACGGGGGGTCGCTGTGGCGCCGGCTGTGCGGCGAGGTCGGCGCGGCCGGGCTCGCGATCCCGGAACGTTACGGCGGCGCGGGCGCAGGAGCGGCCGAGACCGGCGTCGTCATGGCCGAACTCGGCCGCGAGCTGATCCCCTCCCCCATGCTCGGCTCGGCCGTCCTGGCCGCGCAGGCCCTGCTGGGCACCGGCGACGACGACGCCTGCCGGCGGCTGCTGCCCGCGATCGCCGACGGGTCCGCGACGGCCGCGCTGGCCTGGACGCCGAGCGACGGGCACTGGGACAGCGGCGAGGTGGGGTTCTCTGCCCGGCCTGCCCACGGGGACGGCTGGGAGGTGGACGGCGAGGCGCATTACGTGCTGGACGGCGACACGGCCGGCGTGCTGCTGGTCGCGGCGCGCGGCCCGGATGGCGTGGGGCTGTTCGAGGTGGATCCGGGCCGGGACGGCGTCTCCCGCACGGCCGTGACCACCATGGATGAGACGCGCAGGCTGGCGGTCGTGCGGCTGACGCGGGCCCGCGGGTGCCGTGTCGGCGACGACGCGGCGGGCGCGCTGGACCGGGCCAGGGACCTGGCGTGCCTGGCGCTCGGCGCCGAGCAGGTCGGCGCGGCCCGGCGGGCGCTGGAGCTGACCGTCGAGTACGCGATGACCCGAGTGCAGTTCGGGCGGGCCATCGGCGGGTTCCAAGCGCTGCAGCACCGGCTGGCCGACCTGCACGTCCTGGTGGAGTCGGCGCAGTCGCTGTCCCGTTCGGCCGCTGCCGCCTCCGGGGATGCGCTCGCGCTGCAGGCCGCCGCGGTCAAGGTCTACTGCTCCGAGGCGCTGATCAAGGTCGCCGGAGAGATGATCCAGTTGCACGGCGCGATCGGCATCACCTGGGAACACCGGGCGCACCGCTACCTCAAGCGGGCTCACGGCGCCGGTTACCTGTTCGGGCGACCGGCCCGGCACGCCGCGGCCATCGCGGCCGGCCTCATCTGAGCTCTCCGGGGTCCTCCAGCGCGGCCAGGATCGTCTCGAGGGCCCGCCCGAACGCCTTCGCCCGCGCCGGGCCCAGGGCGTCGAAGATCAGCCTGCGGACGGCGGCCACGTGCCCGGGCGCCGCCGATTCGATCGCGGCCCGGCCCGCGGCGGTGAGCGCGACGAACGCTCCCCGCCCGTCGCCTGAGCACCCTTCCCTGGCCACGAACCCGCGGCGGGTCATCCGGGACAGCAGGTGGGATAGCCTGCTCTGCTCCCAGTCCAGGGCCTGGCCGAGCTGGAACGGGCGCAGCCGGCCGCCGGGTGTCTCGCTGAGCTGGACGAGCACCTCGTACTCCGCCAGCGACAGGCCGGAATCGGCCTGTAGCTGCCGGTTCAGCCGGGCGGTGAGCAGCGTTCCGGCCCGCAGGTAGGCACGCCAGATGCGCTGCTCGTCCGCGGTGAGCCACTGGACGGACATGACCCCATCCTAGCCGGAATTAATGACGTGTCATGCATGTTGAGAGGTCCATGACACGTCATCAACTGACGTCTCCCGTGGTTCCCGCGGCTAAGACGAAGGACACCACCGCAATGCGCAAGACCGCCAGCACGACGGTCCCCGTTCACCCGCTGCTCGCCGAGCGGTGGAGTCCGCGCGGGTTCGACGCCGCGCACGAAATCGGCGACGAGGCCCTGACCGCGCTGCTCGAGGCGGCCCGCTGGGCGCCGTCGGCGGGGAACAGCCAGCCCTGGCGGTTCCTGGTCACCCGCCGCGGCGAGGAGGCACACGGCCGGCTCTTCACCGCCCTCGCCCCCGGCAACCAGGCCTGGGCCGGCGCGGCCAGCGCGCTGGTCCTCGTCGCGGCGCGCACCGCGGGCGACGACGGCAGGCCGCAGCCGTGGGCGCTGTACGACACCGGGCAGGCCGTGCACGCGCTGGTGACCCAGGCGCAGGCCGACGGGCTCGTCGTGCATCAGATGGGCGGCTTCGACACCGACGCGGTCCGGGATGAGTTCGGCCTGGACCAGACGCTCACCCCGGTCGTGGTCATCGCGATCGGCCGCCGGGAGGACACCGCTTCGCTCCCCTCGGCACTGGCCGCTCGTGAGGCCGCGCCGCGGACCAGGCGCCCCGTCGCCGATCTGCTGCTGCCCGCGTCGGCCGAACGCCAGCTCGCCGCCGCGTAAGCAAAAGCCGCCGCGGCGGAGTCGATCACGTGCTCGTCGCCGTGGCGACGGCCTGGGCGAAAGTCTCAGCGGCGGCCTCCGGCCCCGATGCTGATGATCACCTTGCCCGGGGGTCGTTCGGCCCGCTGGGCCAGGAAGGCCTCTGGCAGGGCGCTCAGTTCGAAGACCGCCGAGACAACCGGGCGCAGCTGCCCCTTGTCGACCAGGCTGGCTAGTTCTCGCAGCTGGCTGCCGTCGGGCCGGACCACGAAGTACGAGCTGTGGACGTCGTCGCGGCCCCCGGTGCCCGGGTCCGGCTCCTCTGCGATGGCGACCAGGGTCCCGCCGCTGCGCAGCACCGGCCAGGAACGGGCGGTGGTGGTGCCGCCGACCGGGTCGATCACGACGTCCACGTCGTGCACGTGCTCTTCGAAGCGGCCGGTGTAATCGAGGACGTCGCTGGCGCCGAGCCCGGTGACGAAGGCCAGGTCCCGCGCGGACGCGGTAGCGGTCACCCGGGCGCCAGCCAGCGCTGCGAGCTGGACCGCGTAGGCGCCGACACCGCCGGCGCCGCCGTGGACCAGGACCTGCTGCCCAGGCCGCAGCCCTGCGTGCTCGTGCAGGGCCTGCCAGGCCGTGAGCGCGCCGAGCGGGATGGCGGCGGCCGCCAGGTGATCCACCGAAGCGGGCTTGGGGGCGAGGTCGGCGGCGGGTGCGGTGACGTACTCCGCGGCGGCGCCGGGGCGGTCGAAACCGACCAGGCCGTAGGCTTCGTCGCCGGCCCGCCAGCCGGTGACCCCGTTACCCGTGGCGGCCACCACCCCGGACAGGTCGTGGCAGGGGATGGCGGGCCAGCTCTCCGGCCAGCTGAGCTCGCCGGCGGTGATGGCGGTGGCGCGGACCTCAACCAGCAGTTCGCCCGGCCCTGGATCAGGGACCGGGACGTTCTGGCTGGTCAGGCTGGCCGGATCAGGGCTCGATGCGCACATGGCGCGCATGCTGCGGACAGAATCGGTCATGGGGCTGTGTCCCTTCTGTGGTCAGCCCAGGATCTGCTCTGCTGGGCGTACGCCATGCTCCCGGCACCAGGCGAGGTAGACCGCACGCTGGGTTTCCGCGTTGACGGACTCGATAACCTGCCCGTTTCCGCCGAGATACTCGACGGCGCCGACGACCTTGATATGCACCACGCATGGCTCGTCACCGATCGCTCCCCATCCGTCGACGGTGCCTGGAGGCTCGTACACGTAGTCACCGGGCCCGACCCGCTCGCCAGTACCGAGGATCTCACGGGTACCAGCGAGGTTGAAGGCATGAACCTCGCCGGTGTGGCGGTGCACCGCCACGGCGCTGCCTGGCTCGAGCCGCATCAGCTCGGACCAGCCGTCCGCGGCGAAGCGCAGCGGACGGAACGACTTGCCTGGCCCGGTCGGGATCCACGGCATGCCTCCGGTGTCCAGAGGCCGGGCAGGTTCGAATGTCACGTGGCGCATGGGTTCCTCCCGTGAGTGCGGTACGCCAACGTTACGGCCGGCATGGCCTATCACCCAGGGCCAATCCAACCTAGCTTTCTTGGGCCACTCGCGGCAGTTCAGCGGCGCGCGGCGACAATCACGAGCCGCCGCTGCGTGTGGCTGCCGAACCCAAGGAAGCGGATTCGTTGTGTCATCCACCGTCGGCGGCGGCCGTGGCGATCGTTGCGCTCCGTTCCGACGCTGTCAGGGCGTGAGATCCTAGAGGCTGACGTGGATAGCCGATTATCGCGGGGTCACCCTGTGCCAGCTTCTCTCCGAAATCTTGGATGAATTCCAGCTGGTCGGGAATGAAGCAGACGAAGTTCCTGGCCTCCATGAGCGCGTCTGGTGGGCTCCAGCCCATGACCGCCATGCGGTAGCAGGCGGTCATGACCCCGGTCCTCGCCTGTCCCGCCTCGCAGTGCAGGTACGTCCGGCCGGTCTCGGGGGCGGCCAGCACCTGCAGGAACTCGATAACCTGGTCACGTCGAGGCGGTGTGCCGTCGGTAATGGGGATGTGCTGAGTCTTCAGCGAGGCAGCAAGACCCGCGTTGCTGATTTGCGGAGCGTCCCCGCCGTCCATCTCGGCGCACAGATTGACCGTACCCGCGTACGATTCCCGCGCCAGCAGCGCTAGTTTCGCCTGGCTGGGGCGGCTGCCCCGCGAGAGGTGACCATCTATCGGATAGGTGTAAGGGATCACCGGATACCGCGACAGGAAATGTAGCAGTTTTACCTTCTCGAGCGAGCCGTACACATCTGCGACCGCATCAGCGGTGACTTCGATGACTCTCTTCGCCAAGGAGCCGCCAGCGGGCACGTCCAGGATCAGCCGAGCCTGCTCGCGTACATCCTTAGGGAGATCTTCGAACGCGTAGGCGGCATGATCCAGGTAGCGATCGTCTCCGCTGAGGTGAAAGAATTGGTGAAGACGGTCGATCTCGCGTGCCATCGTCTGGTGATCGATAGACATTTACGGTCACCTCACTGGCGTGGCCGACCCGAAAACAGGCGCACCTCGCGCGAGTGCTCATTACGATCCGGTCCCGCGGCGGCCACGGGACCGATGAGAGCAGGCTCCTCCGCCTGGCCCTTCCTGGCAAGACCCAGAACTCGCGCAGCGGCAGTCAGCGGGCATCTGGAATCGGTGCGAGAACCCCGGTCTGCTCCCGATACCGCACAGCGTGTACAGCCCGTGCCTGACCTGATCATGGCGATCCCCGGCGTCCTGGTGTTTCCGCCTGCCGCTGACCTGATAGCGCACACGAGATGACCCAGCGGGGGATCGGCTACGTGGCTGGGGGCTGCCGAGATGGCACCGGGATCCGGTCCAGATCCCGGGCCAGCACCACCGGCCCGCCGAACGCCGCCACCGCTTGCGCGGCGAGCTGCTGGCCGCCGTCATGCTCGTAGCGTTGGGAGAAGTGGGTGAGCACGAGCAGCCGCGCCCCGGACTCGGCCGCGATGCGGCCGGCCTGCCCGGCGGTCAGGTGCCCGTACTCGCGGGCCAGCCGGGCCTCGGTGTCGGCGAAGGTGGACTCGCACACCACCATGTCCGCGCCGTCAGCGAGCTCGAACGCGGCATCGCACAGCCGGGTATCCATGATGAACGCGAACCGCTGGCCCCGCCGCGGTTCGCTTACCTGCTCCACCGTCACCAGGCGGTCACCGGTGACCAGGCGGCCCTCGCGCTGCAGCCGCCCGATGTCCGGGCCGGTGATGCCGGCGGCGGCGAGCCTGTCCGGGAGCATCCGCCGCCCGTCGGCCTCGGCCAGCCGGTAGCCCAGGGCCGCGATGGTGTGCGACAGCGGCCGCGCCTCGACACCGAACCCGGCCGCGCGCAGCACCGTGCCGGCACCCTCGGCTGGCCGTTCCCGCAGGTCCACCGCGTCGCGGAACAGCGCCGCATGCCGCAGCCGGGTGAATACCTCCTGGTGCTGCGCCGGATAGCAGGCCTCCACCGGGTGCGGGACCCGGTCCAGGGACATCCGCGCGAGCACGCCCGGCAGGCCCAGGCAGTGATCCCCGTGGAAATGCGTGATGCAGATGCGGGTGATCCGGCTCGCCGTGACCCCGGCGAACAGCATCTGCCGCTGGGTCCCCTCGCCCGGGTCGAACAGCAGTCCCTCGTCATCCCACAACAGCAGGTAGCCGTTGTGGTTGCGGCTGCGGGTGGGCGCCTGGCTCGCCGTCCCCAGGACCACCAGCTCCCGGTCGGACACAGCAACCGACCCTACGCCAGGCGGCGGCCGGCCGCCCGGCGCCGGCCTGACCGGCTCGCGCCTCACGCCGTGGCGCCGTCACCTCCTTACCACTTGTATCCGAGCGCACGGCCAGTGGCGGCCACACGGTCAATAACCTCCATACAACGCCGACCGACTCTGCCGAGATGAGCGCGTTTCCCGGATACACATGTGCCGCTCAGTATACTCATTCATGATTTAACTGGCCCCGTTATAATTGAGTTTCGCCGTAGAACTCAATTTATTCGAGGCTGATCGATTTCCGGCTGTCATATTGCTTCCAATGAAATGCTTGGACTAGAGCTGAAAGACGCCGCTGCTCCACGCGTAGCATCATCTTTGTGTCCGAATCCGTGAAACGGTCACGGATAATATTAGATTTCGTCACCACACTACGGCGACGCTGTGTCCCGTTCTATAGGTCAAAGTATCTTCCGATAAGCCTTGAGACCGAGTAGTTTGTGATACAAGCCAGGTTGGAGAGAAAATCACGTGAGCACGCAACGCACCTACCGCATAGCGGGTAGTCAGTTGACGATCGACTTCGGCAGTGTGCTGGATGTCCCCGCCGAGGTAGTGGTGAGCTCTGACGACTACCAGTTGTCCACGGGCGGAGGGGTATCGGCCGCTATCCGGATAGCCGCGGGGAACGCGGTGGTTCTTGATGCCGCGAAGGCGGTGCCCAGGGAAGCCGGAGATGTCGTGGTGACGACCGCAGGCGCGCTGCCTGCGCGCTACGTGTTCCATGTGGTCACGATCGGCCCGGGCTATTGGGAAGACTCCCGTGGGGCCCCTGCCCGGGAAGTCGCCGGCCTAGTGCGGCGCGCCACCCGGACCTGTCTTGAACTCATGCAGCTCCTGGATGTCAGGTCTATTGTCTTTCCCGCCCTGGGCACCGGTACCGCCGGCTACCCGATCGAGGCCTCGGCCGCCGCGATGGCAGAGGTGATAAACGATACTCTCAGCCAAAGCAGCTGGCAGCTCGACGTGTCGATCATGCTCATGTCTCGGACTATGGCTTCGCCGGTGCAGTACGTGGCCTTCTATGAAGAATTCGCGCGCCGAGTGCCTCTGATAGCTGCGCACGAAACCGCGCAGCCACCGCCACCGCGCCCCGATCGGCCACAAGCGGTCGTCTCCGACTTGCTGGGTCTTGAACAACAGCGGCAGACACTTGAGCAGCAGCTAGTTGACCTGCAGCAGGGCCGAGGAGACGTCGCCCGTGAGGGCGAGCTGCGCGCAGCCCTGGAGCGAAACACTGACCAGCGCCTTCGTGCCGCGCAGCGTGAGCAATCAAGCCGCCGAAGGGCTGCGTCCGTGTTCGTTTCCTATGCCCGCAAGGACGAAGAGTTCCGTGACAAGCTTTTCGACCATCTCGGTGGGTTGCGTTCCGGCGGCTATATCTCAGCATGGAGCGACGGTCAGGTCGTTCCGGGTCAGGAATGGGCTCCCGAGATCATCCGGCGGCTGGACGAAGCCGACATCATCCTCCTGCTCGTAACGGCCAGCTTCCTCGGCTCCGACTACATAGGCAGGGTCGAACTGGTCAGGGCCTTGGAACGGCATCGCCGCGGCGAGGCCATCGTGATCCCGGTCATCCTGAGACCGGCGGACTGGCAGACTGCGGGCCTGGAGGGACTTCAGGCCCTGCCCAAGGACGGCAAAGCCGTCAGCACCTGGTCAGACCAAGACACCGCCTTCCTGGACATCGCGCAGGGACTACGCCGGACCGTCGACGCGTGGCGCGTCAGCGAGGGAAGCCCGTAGCCTCGGCCAAGCGGCGCGCAGCCCCGGGTGAAGGCCGGGATGTTCGGCAACCCGGTCGGCTGGCACCCACGCTAGCCCGGCGGTCTCCCACGCCGAGCGCCCGGGAGCAATCCGGGCACTTGGCAGGTCGCCCGTCCCCGTGTTCCAGACCCGCACGGCGAACGTGGTGTAAGACCACCCGCAGCCATGCTCGCAGGGAACCTCCAGCTCCGCGGCCACGACGCCTAGGCGCACGTCGATCCCGTCAATCTCCTCGCTGGTCTCGCGGATGGCCGCGTGCCAAGGCGTCTCGCCGTCGTCAATGGCGCCGCCGAAGGTGGACCAGGTGCCGCCCGCCTGCACATGCGGCGAGCGGTGGCTCAGCAGCACCCACGTGCGCCCATCCGACGTCACCGTCCACGGCAGGATGCCCGCCGCGCCCCTCGGCCCCCAGTGCCGCCCGGCCGGACATGGATGATACCGCTCGTCCTTGGCAGCCTGTCCCGTCCCGCCCTCGGACCTGCCCGTCGACCCCATGCCCTGGCTGCTTTCCGAGTCCCTCTTCTAAATCTTTCCCTCTATCCAAGTCAGCCCAGCGCCTCTTTGTTCCGGCGCCGGGAAGCACTACCCGCCCAGACCGGCGACAGGCTCGTCGCGGTTGTCAGGCAACCTCCGCGTTGCTGCCCGCCCAGTACTCCCGTTGGTGGTCCGGACGCGCTGTCGCCAGAACTGTAATTTCTGGCATCGCTGCCCTTGCGGTGAATATCCGCTTCCGCCGTGTTCAGCTCGTTGGGGCGAGGACGAACGCCTGGCCGCTACGAATGATGAAGTAGTACAGATGGCCCGGATGCTTGACCTCAGAAAGTCCTGCCTCAATTGCCGCCTGGAGCACTGCAACTGGGTCGCCGGCGCGCAGCTCGACCCCAGGCACCAGGCGCGGCTGCTCGTCATCGGGTGCATCCTCGGTGAACTCGATACTGAGATATCCCCACAGGGAAGGCTCATCATGAACATCGGCTGATCGATACCCGGGAACTCAACGGTCCGTAACAGGCTGCCAAGAACCGTCGCAAAGCACCGAGCCAGCTCCCCGCGCCGGTGCGCGCGCGCGACAATATGCATATTGCTGCCAAGAGCGATCACGACGTAGCCGACCCTTTCTCGCCGCTCTCGGAGCCATCTGCAAACACTTCCCCTAGCCGTTACATCCTCCCACAAGGCCAGATCACAAGGCCCTCTCATGCCGCATTCCGCGCGTTCGACGCAGGTCATCCGGCCGCCATGAACGCTGCGTGGAACTGGCGCCCGCGCCGCGGCGGCCAGATTAGGGCGAAACCCATCAAGAAGGCTGCGTACTGCCCGGCCTCGCCCGGTGTCCGGCACCGATGATCGCTGGGCTCCTCAGGCCGCTACCCACAAAGTGGCCAGCGTACGCATTGACAAGTCCGCCTGAGGCCATGGCGTGGCCATGGCGGACGCGGCGCCGTGCGGCGCAGTGAGGTCGAGCAGCGCGGAACCGGCGACGCAGGGAACCAGAATCAACCGGAAGCCGCCTCCGGCACCGATCCAGCCGAACCTGCGCCTGTGCTGCCCAGATGATTGGCAGCACCAACGTAATCGTGATCCTGTGATTATCTCGTTACGGTGTGCCGTCAGACCTCGGTCGTGCGTGATGTCTCTGTACCAAATGAGACAGGTGCGTAGCAGTAGAGGAAAGACGTCGCAGGGTATACCGATGGCGGCATCCGAAGGAGTGGCAAATTGGTTATCCCCCACCTCCCCGGATGGCTCGTGGTCCTCGCCATCGCGATCCCCATTGGGCCTCTGGTTTTCAGTATCACCCCCCATGTGACCGGCGGAACACTCTCTTCCGTAGGCGTGAGCCTAAAATTGAGCGCGCTGTCTGCGATCATCATCGGGATTTTGGCAGTCATGATCCACAACTCGTCGGCGTCCCAGCCGCCATCGAAGGCCACAGGGCCGACCAGCGTGGCCGAAGCCTTCATCACGGCGATCAACGATCACAACTGGTCGAGAGTCTGGCAACTCGGGGGTAAGAACCTCGGCACGGGTGAATACCGCACCTACCCGGGGATGATCAAGGGCTACGAGTGCACCGATCGTGATGTACTGAACGGCAAACCCACGGCGAGGAAGGAGGTCGTGTCAGGTTCGTTCCGCGCGTACGAGAGCAAAGGCGCCGCCAAAGCTCTGCAGCGTTACGTGTTCAGATATGTTGTGCGCGACGGCGTGATCGTATCCGGAAAGCAGTCTCTCGTGAGCGGAAGCGCTCCGCCCGGATGTTGATAGCGGTCTGCCTCTGGCGAAGCATAGGCAGACCGCCAAGCCCCGCGAAACGTCCGGATCTGCCGCGATGAGTTGATACTTGTCAATCGAGCCTTTCGGGCGGCGGGTGTCAGGGAAGCGTTCTACGGCGCGGCTGCCTGGCTGCTCGGAGGCTGCGTTCATACCCGTTGCGATCGCGGTTGAAGAAGCCCGACAGCGGGCCGGCCAGATCCCTGGCCAGGTGACGGAAAGCGTCCAGAGGGTCCGTGCCATAGCCGGGGTAGGCGCCAGTCTCTCCCAGCCCGGCCAGGTAATCAGCGTGGTTGAGCAGGCTATCGCCCATCCGTAGGTGACCAGGCCGAGCGAATGACGGAAATGGATCTCCAGGTACTGATCGCCTCTGGTGAACCGGCCGACGGCGAAGTCGCCGCCGGAGCTGCGCCCGAAGCCGGCCAGGTGGAACGTGAACCCGGCAGGGGAAAGCTCATCGGCGAGTATCGCGGCGCCTGCCATCATCACGCTGACAGGATCTCGCGCGCCCGGCATGGCCCTATCATCCACGATGATTTCCCAGCGCCGAACAATGGACAGCGCCACGCACTCACATGCCGCGATGAGGTGCGGTATCGGGTTGTCAGCTGACGAGATCCTTGGTGAGCCAGATGATCAGGTCGTCATCCATGGTCACCTGCATGCCTTTGCTGAGCGGCCGCTGGCCCCGGCATGCGCCACGGCCGTCGGGGATGTAGCCGTGCCGTCCGTATAGCCGCTGAGCCGGGCCGTATTCGTCGAACAGGCCGACGGTGATGCCCAGCGTGGCGATGCCGCGATCGCGAGCCATCTGCTCGGCCGCGTCCATCAGCTGTGTCGCGACGCCCCGCCGCCGGAACGGCCCGGCCACCGCGATCTGGTGGACCAGCGAGATGCCGCGGCTGCGGAATCCGACGTAGTTGGACTCCTATACGATCGCGGCGTAACCGATGACGTCGGCACCGTCCATGGCGATCAGGCTCGCGCCGTCTGGTTCCGCGTGGTCGGCCAGATACCTCCGCGCCTCGGCCTCGCCATCGCTTACCCACTCGATGAGGAACCGGACGGCCGACTCGGAATTACCTTCGTCGACGGGCTGGACGGCGATGCCGGGA
This sequence comes from uncultured Actinomycetes bacterium, assembly GCA_963705835.1. Lineage (GTDB taxonomy): Bacteria > Actinomycetota > Actinomycetes > Streptosporangiales > Streptosporangiaceae > Palsa-504. The sequence continues at coordinate 7,252 of CAVPLC010000035.1, read as the reverse complement.
GTGCCCATAGCACAACACTGGCATACGCCGAGCGACGTACTCTCGTGCCGCGTACCGCGCGACCGGCTGAATGCCGTCGCTGTTCCTCGCGTTTCTGCAGAGGCGGCTTGTGCGCTGTTTCACAAAGCGCTTCCGCGGAAACCAGCGTAAGAGGGAGTTTGTCAAGCGCGATGTCCCGTCTCCGATAAATCGGCCCTGTCTCACTGATTCCGGCCCGTCACGGACCGTGTCTCATTATTGTTGGCCCAGGGGGCGGGATCCCTGATGACGGGCAGGGCGATGACTGTCGCTGCGTTGAACCTTGGAACCGGTGCTGATCTGCGGTTCTTAGTGGAGTACGTGCGGGCGGATGGGACGCGGAACCGGGAGCCGCTGGCGGCTTGCGCGACTGAGCGGCTCGAGGACGCGTTGCCGGTGCGGTCGTTTCAGTGGGCGAAGGGGGCCTCGCATTTCCCCGGCTCCTGGTGGTCATCGACCACCGGGGAGCATGTGGGGTTCGAGTCGTGGCTGGAACGCGATCACGTCATGCTGATGGACTTCGATCCTGGCGTCGTGGGCATCGCTTCCCAGCCCTTCTGGCTGCACTGGCAGGACGAGGACGGCCGGTCACGGCGGCACGCGCCGGACTTCTTCGCGCGGCGGGCCGATGGCGGCGGCGTGGTGGTCGACGTGCGCCCGGATGACCGGATTCCGCCGAAGGACGCCGAGGTGTTCCGCATGACGGCCATTGCCTGCGGGCAGGCCGGCTGGGAGTTCCGGCGGGCAGGCACGATCGATCCGGTGGTGCGGGCGAATGTGCGCTGGCTGTCGCGGTACCGGCACGAGCGCTGCCGCCGGGAGCCGGCTGCAGCCGAGCTGCGGGAGGCGTTCACGCCAGGCAGGCCGCTGCTGGCCGGCGCGGCCAAGATCGGGGACCCGGCAGCGGTCCTGCCGGTGGTATATCACCTGCTGTGGCGGCGTGAGCTGGCCTGTGACCTGTCCGTTCTGCTCGGCCGGACATCGATGGCGTGGCGGGCGCCGGCCGGGAGCGCGGGGTGACCGGGACAGCCGGCCCGCCGGGCCTGATCAGGGCCGGGGACCGGGTCGTCGTCGACGGCCGGCCGCGGGTGGTGCTGGGCGCTTCGGGAGCGCTGATCCGGTTCGCAGATGACGACGGCGCGGTCGAGGAGGCGTCGGTCGCGGAGCTGGCGGGCAGCGGCCGGCTGCGGCTGCAGCCGCGGGGGACGGGCTGGAATCCGGGTTCGCAGGCCGGGCTGGCCGGCCTGCCGCCGGAGGCGGCCGAGCAAGCGCGGTGGTGGGAGGCCCACATCATCGAGGTCGTGGACGGGACCCGCCCGGACGCGCCGGCCGGGACACCGTCCCGGCCGGCCTATGACGTGGAACGCACCAGCCTGCGCGAGCGGGAGCAGGCCAAGGCGGCCGAGTTGTCCACGCCGGGCAAGCCAGTGGCGGCCTCTACCGTCAAGCACCGGCGGCAGCGGTGGCAGGCCGATGGGCTGCCCGGGCTGGTCGACAGGCGGGTAATGCGGCGCCGCAGCCCGGCTGGCCGGGCCGATCATGTGGTGGCTGAGGCGATGGAGCAGGCGATCGCCGAGGCGACCGAGGAGTCGTCCCGGACGGCGACGTTCATCGTGTGGCGCACCCGGCAGCTGCTGGCCGAGCGGGGCCAGGCCGGCAAGGAGCCGTCGCGGGCCACGATGTTCCGGCTGTTCTCCCGGTTGTCGGCGGGCAGGCACACCACCGGGTCCGCGGCGACCCGCCGGGGCCTGGCGGGCAGGCCGCAGCGGATGTTCTCGCAGGCGTATCCCGCCGCGCCGGGCGAGCTGGTGGAGATCGACTCCACGCCGCTGGACGTGATGGTGCTGCTGGATGACGGGGTGCCCGGGCGGGTGGAGCTGACCGGGATGATCGATGTGGCAACCCGGACGGTGCCCGCGGCGGTGCTGCGGCCCTCAACCCGGTCGGTGGACGCCAGCGTGCTGCTGGCCCGCGCGCTCACGCCCGAGCCGATGCGGCCCGGGTGGCCGGCGAGCCTGGCGATGGCGCACTCGGCGCTGCCCTATGAGCGGCTGCTGAGCATCGATGAGCGGCTGCGGCACGCCGCGGCCCGGCCGGTGATCGTGCCGGACACCATCGTCATCGACCACGGGTCGGTGTTCGTCTCGGATAACTTCCGGTCCTCCTGCCGGCACCTGGGGATCAGCATCCAGCCGGCGCACCTGGCGACCGGCTCGGACAAGCCGCACATCGAAAAGATGTTCTCTTCGCTGGCCACGCTGTTCTGCCAGTTCGCCGTCGGCTACCTGGGGCGCAGCGCCGACCGGCGGGGACGCCGCGTGGACGGCCAGCCGCTGTGGTCTCTGATCCAGATGCAGGACCTGCTCGATGAATGGCTCATCTCGGTCTGGCAGAACAGGGCCCATGAAGGGCTGCGGGAACCGCTGCATCCGCAGCGGATGTTCTCGCCGAACCAGAAGTACGCGGCGCTGATCGAGATGGCCGGGTACGTGCCGGTCCCGCTCAGCGCCGAGGACCACATCGAGCTGCTGCCCGCGGTATGGCGCGCCGTCAACGCCTATGGCATCAAGATCAATCACCGGACCTACGACGCTGCGGAGCTGAACCCGATCCGGCAGCAGAAATCGGGGGTCACGACCCGGAAGGGACTGTGGGAGGTCCACCACGACCCCTACGACGTGTCCCGGGTGTTCGTCCGGGGGCCTGGAGGCTGGATCAGCTGCCCGTGGAAGTACCTGGAGAAAGTGCCGGTCCCGTTCGGAGAGCTGGCATGGGATCACGTGTCGGGCCGGCTGGCCGAGCAGGGGCGAGGCAATGCCAGCGAGCTAGAGCGCGCCCGGGCTGTTGATGACCTGCTGCGCCGCGCTTACCACGGCCCGCCGGACGACACGGGGACGGACACCCCGGACCCGGCCAGGCCCTCGCAGCCATCTGGGCGGCAGCTATCGGCCCGGGACCGGCGAGTTGCCGCACGCACGCGTGCCACCACGGCATCCCGCGCAGGATCTGGGGCTTCGGTCCATGCGGTGCCTGCCACGACCGAAGATGCTCCGGAAGCGCCGGGACAACACAGTGAGGAGCCGGTCGCCAAGGTGATCCCGCTTGGCATTTTCGACCCCTTCGAGGAGGCCGAGAAGCCATGGTGACGGGTGCTGTTCCCGGCGAAGGCGCCCGGGCCATGCCGGCGAGCGGTGATCCGTACCGGCACCTGTCCGCGCTGGAGGGCTGGCGCGGCTTCACCGCCGCCGTGCCCGCGCCGCCCCGGCTTCTGCCCGGGGACCAGTACGCTGCCCTCGGCAGTGACGCCCGGGCGGCTTATGACGAGGAGCGGCTGGACTACCACACCCGCCTAGGCGTGGTAGGGACCTCGACGTTGCGGCAGGTCGTCACCACCGGACGGCGCCTGACGCTGCTGAACCGGCATGCGATCAGCGCCCGCCGCGGCCTGATCCTGTCCGGGGCGGCCGGCACCGGCAAGACGACCGCGATCACCCAGTTCGGCAAGACTCACGAGGCGATCGACCGGGCTCGTCATCCGGGCCTGGAGCGGATCCCGGTCATCTACGTGACCGTGCCGCCCGCGGCGACGCCGCGCATGCTGGCCATGGAATTCGCCCGTTTCCTGGGCCTGCCGGTCCTGCCGCGCGCCAACATGACCGACATCATCGAGGCCGTCTGCGGCATCGCCATCGACATGCGGGTCAGCGTGGTGCTGGTCGATGAGATCCACAACATGCAACTGGCCACCCGCAGCGGCGCCGAGGTGTCAGACACCCTTAAATACTTCTCCGAACGCATCCCCGCCACCTTCGTCTATGCCGGAATCGACCTGGAACATCAGGGCCTGTTCACCGGTATCCGGGGACGCCAGATCGCCGGCCGTTTCACCCTCATCCCCACGCTGGCCTTTCCGTTCGCCGATGAATGGCGCGGCCTGGTCGCCACCCTCGAAGACGCCCTGCGCCTGCACCGCCACCCGGCGGGAACCCTGGCCGGGCTCGATCACTACCTGCACCAGCGCACCAGCGGGATGATCGGCAGCCTGTCCTGCCTGATCCGCGGCGCGGCGATCGAGGCGATCCTGACCAGCACCGAGCACATCACCAAGAAGCTGCTGGAGACCATCGACCTCGACCACGCCGCCCAGCAAGACGGGACGGCGGCCAGCCGCCGCACCTCCGCGACCCGCCGGTGACCCAGGAGACAGCCCATCCGCCGGCGTTGCGGCCGCTGCCCGTCCGGCCGCGCCCCATCAGCGGCGAGACCCCGTCCTCCTACCTGCGCCGGCTGGCCCGCGCCAACCACCTGCGGCCTCGCTACCTGGGCCGCTACCTGCGCGCTGGCGGCACCGGGCCGATCAGGCTCGACATGCTCGCTGCCCTGGCAGCAAGACCCGTCTCCTCCCTCGAGCACGCCTTCGGGACCGCCTCATCAGACCTGGCGCATCAAGAGGGGGCCAAACAACGTCAGCGGCTGTTCACCGCCATCCGCGAGGACGCCGGCAACAACCACCGGTCGATACGGGCACTAGCCGACCACCACGGGGTGCATCGCCGCACCATCCGGCAGGCCCTCGCCTTCACGGCCCCGCCACCACGCAAAAAACCATCGCGGTCGTCCCGGCTGGCCCCCCACCGCGCAGCGATTGACGCCATCCTCGACAACGACCTCGACCACCCCGGCAAACCCGCCCGCACCTGCAAGCAGATCCTGGACCGCCTGATCACCGAGCACAACGCGACCGGGATCTCCCTACGGATGGTCCGCGATTACGTCGCCGGCCGCAGCCTGCGGCCACGACCCGCGCACCGGGCCGCTGCCAGCCCGGACCAGCCCCGCCCGGCCCCCTGGTCGCCAGCCCACCTGGCAATCCAGCAGCACGACCTGCCCCGGCTCCGGGAGCTCCTGGACGCCGGCCACGACGTTGAAGACGGCAACGGACACGGATGGACCCTGCTCCGCCACGCCATCCACCGCGAATCCGCCACCCAGGCCCCGGCAGGCCAGCCCCCTCACGCCGACATGACCGCATTCCTGCTCGCCCGCGGTGCCGACCCGCAAGCGCTGCACAACAACACGTCCATCGAAGCCGAAGCAGAACTCCTCGGGCACTGGCTGGCAGCCGAGATCATCCGCGCCTGGACCAAACCTCCGGCACAGCATCGCGAGACACCACAGCAGCCAACATGATCCCGGGCTGCATGCATTGAGACACGGACCCCAATGGGCCGGAATCAGTGAGACAGGGCCGATTTATCGGAGACGGGACACGCGACCGGAGATCTTTGCGTTGTTTTGCGGTGCGGGCCTTGACCTGGGTGGTTGTTGCTACGGCTGGTGGCGGGCGGTTCCGGGAGGCGGTGGTGCGGGACGGCGGCCTGGCTGAGGGCATGGTGAGGTGCCGCGCCGGGGTGATGATTTCCTGCGGCGTGGTCCGGGGTGCCCGTCACCGGGGTCTTCTCGCTCTACGTAGTGCAAGCGGGCTCGGCCGGTCCGCGCGGTGCGCGGGCGGGCCTGCCCCGACAGCGTGCAACCGAGCTGGTGAGAAGCTCCGGGGCGACCGGGGGACAGCTGCCCAGGGTTTCCGGCGGGGTTGGTCCCCGACGCCTTGGCGGGCTCGCTGTCCCCCTCATCGGGAGGAAGGTCTGGGGCACCCGTGGCGGGTGCGGGCGGAGGCGCTGGTCAGGCTGCCTCCGGCTGGCGGCGCGGTGCGTCCTGGCCAGGGGCGGCGCCGGCAGCGGCCGCGGCGTCCCAGCTGGTGTCGTGGACGATCATGGAGTAGATCCAGCGCAGCAAGGAGGCGGCGCACGCGACGCGGGCCTTGGCGCGCCGCGCCCGGGCCGCCGCGGCTGCCGCGGCTGCCGCGCTGACCTGCCGCGATCCCGCATCAGCCGCCGCGGCGGCATCCGCGGCGGCGCCGGCGCCCTGGGTCATCGCGGCGTACTTGGCGGCCATCACGGGGTTGTACTGCAGCATCGGCCACACCGCGCGCCAGACGGCCAGCCGCAGGGCCGGCCGGCCGCGGCGGGAGATGTGCGCCTGGCCGGCGAAGGCGCCGGAGGCGTTCTCGGCCGGGGACAGCCCGGCGTGCTTGACCAGCGAGGAGGAGCTGTCATACCGGCGCGGGTCGCCGGTCTCGGCCAAGATCGCCGCCGCGCCGACCGCGGTCAGGCCGGGGATGCCTGCCAGCCGGGACAGGCCGAGCTCGGCCAGCACCGCGGCCATGTCCGCCTGCAGGGCCCGCAGCTGGCCGCGGGTGCGCTGCAGGTCGCCCAGCTCATCGGCGACCCGGCGCAGCAGGCCCCGGCGGCAGGAGAGCACCACCCCCTCGGTGTCGGTCAGCGCGGCGAAGATCCGCCGGCAGATCGGGCCCCAGGCCTTCTGCCCGCCCCAGCCGCGCTGGGCGCCGCGGACCAGCACGGTGAACGCCTCGTCCCCCATCGCCGCCAGCCTGCCCGGGTCCCCGCCGCACCGCGACGTCACCACCTGCACCGCCGCCAGCCACGTCGTGGACTCCAGCGGATACGCGCACGTCTCGGTCACGGTCGGCCAGGCCACCGACAAGAAGTCCCGGATCCGCTGGACCGACGCCGTCGCCGCGGTGATCAGCTGCGCCCGGCGTCGCCCCAGGTGCCGCAGCTGCGCCCACGTCTCATCCAGCTCCTCCGGGAGATAGCAATGCAGCTCGATGGCCAGCCGGGCGATCATCACGCAATCAGATTCATCACTCTTGTGCGTCGTGTAATCCTGCTGCTCCCGGGAGATATGGCTCACCAGCGGCTGGATGCACACCAGCGGCAGCCCCCGCTCCGCGCACAGCCGCTGCACCTGCAGCCACCGCGGCCCGGTCGGCTCGCACGCCACCGTCACGTGCGCGAACATCCTCACCCGGGCCTGGCCCACCGCCCAGTCCAGCGCCTCACCCAGCCGGAACGCCTTCACCCGCACCGTCTTGCGCGCCAGCACCCGCCCATCGTGATCCACCACCGCCAGCGCCTGCTTGTCCTCGGCCAGGTCGATCCCGATCACCACGCCATCACGCGGCAGCACCGCCCGCAGCCGCTCCCGCCGCGCATTCCGCCGCCGGTCCCCCCGCGTCGTGCCGCTACCCTTACCCACAGAACGTCCTCCTCGCTGCGATTGGGACACCAAGCCCGAACTATCGCACCAGGAGGACGTTCCTATATCAATCACAACCCTGCAGGACAACAACCCCTAGCGCGTTATCCCATTA
>CAVPLC010000034.1:0-77004 GCA_963705835.1 uncultured Actinomycetes bacterium | reverse complement strand
CGAAGTGCGGCATCACCTCGGTGGCCAGGAGTTCGGCTGACTGCAGCGCCTCCTCCTTGGCCATGTCGCCGAAGCATGTTTCCAGCGCCATGTAGTTGATCCCGCCGATGTCGCGATGACGGGCGACCCACTCGCGCGCGCCCGCTGGGTCGCCGGCGTAGAAGTGGCCGACCGCGTGGATGCCCTCGAACGTCTCGGCTGGGATGACCGGCGGGATCGGGATGTCGTACCTCTTCCAGAGATAGTAGAGGCTGTCCTTGAACCGCGCGAAGGCCCGGTTGGCGATCTTCATCGCCTCCTCGCTGGTCGGCGCCAGCACCATGTTCCGCGAGATGCCCAGCGGCGGCAGGTCATCCAGAGAGCGCCCGAGCGACGCCCACTCGGCCTTGTAGGCGTCGGTCAGTGTACGGACGGCCTCCGACGGGACGAGCGCCATCATCGGCATGCCGAGCCGCGCGCACCATTGCGCCTTGGCCAGCGTCCGGGTGCCGTACCACAGCGGCGGGTGCGGCCGCTGCACCGGGCGCGAGGTAACCGGCGCGTCAAGCAGCTTGTAGTACTTCCCGTCGAAGGTCACGCTGTCCGACGTCAGCCCCTGCTGCAGTATCGCGAAGGCCTCGTCGAACCGGCCTTGTGCCTCCTCTTCGCCAGACACGCCGTGGAACGCGAGCTCGGCGGGCGAGACGCCCCGGCCCACGCCTAGATCGAGCCGCCCGTTGGACAGCTGGTCCAGCGTCACCGCCTCCTCGATGACGCGCATCGGGTGGTACAGCGACAAGATCGTGATGAGCGTCCCGAGCCGCAGCCGCGAGGTCCGCTGCGCGGCCGCCGCCAGCATCAGGTGCGGCGACGGCGTGACGGCCAGCGGCGTGCCGTGGTGCTCGGTCAGGTGGTAGGCGTAGAAGCCCAACCGGTCGTAGGCCTCGATCAGCTCCAGCCGCTCAGCGACCTGCCGGACGTGCGGCCGTCCCGTGTCGTCGTTATGGTCGATGATCCCGAAGCGCATGCGCTGAACGTAACCCCGCGATCCTCCCCGCACCAGGCGCCCCGGGGATGGGGGCAACGCCCTCGCCTGAAAGTTCTCGGATTCCCCAGATCGACAGCCCTAGCCTCCCTCCCTCAGGGGGACGGGCCCACGGCCCCGCTCGGTCAGGGAAGTGACGGGGTGTCGTGGGGTGGGCCGCTGAGCGGCGCCCTGCGGACAGGTGGCGCGGGCGCCGCTCGTGCTGCGTGCGTTGGCGGAGCTTGGTGGGTCAGAAGGCGGTGGCGTGCCGGATGATGATGTTGCCGAACGAGTTGCGGGCGTACACCTGCACGGTTTCCTCGCTCTGCGCCGGCTGGTCGGCGCTTTCCATCAGGTTCTGCACGGTGCCTGCCTTGGTGTTGACGTCCAGGTACGCGGCGCTGCCCGGGTGGATACCGACCTCCAGCTCGCCGATGGACGTCTCCAGCCGCAGGGTGCCGCGCGACGCGTCGCCGATGCGGATGTTGCCGTTGGCGGTCTTCGCGGTCACCGAACCCCGCGGGCGCTCGACCGTGATGTTGCCGTTGGCGGCGTTCACCCGGAGGTCGCCGGCGACTTCGCGGATCGTGCTGTCGCCGTTGGAGTTCTTGATGACCGCGCTGCCGTCGATCTCGCGGATGCGCACGATGCCGGTGCTGGTGGCGATGTTCGCCCTGCTCACCACCTGGTCGACGGTGATGTTGCCGCCGGAGGTCCGCAATTCCAGCGGGCCGGCCTTCTCCAGCTGCAGGTCGCCGGCGGACGTCTTCAGTTCGCACTGGCCGAGCTCGCCGGTGACCAGGAACCGGCACATGCTGGCGGTGCCGTGCAGCCGGGAGCCGGTGGGCACCTCGATGGTCACGTCGATCGACGGGTCGCCGCTGAACGGGGTGTACATCTTCCACCCCCTCGGCTCTTTCACGGTCAGGTGGCCGGCGGCGAAGTCGACCTCGGTTTCCTGGGCGGCGCGCACGTCGTCCTTCTTGGAAGGATCGGAGGGCCGGACCTCGACGACGGTGTCGGCACGGTCCGAGGCGATGATCTTGACGTCGCCGAGGATCACGTCGACGGTGATGGCGATCGGCTGCGGCGTTTCGAACTTGGGCATGACTCTCTCCTTAAGTGATTTCGTGAATGTGAGATGGACGGCTGAGCTGGCTCACTCGAGCCGTGCGCGGCTGGGCTAGCGGACCCAGCCGGTGAACTGCTGGCTGCCGATGGGGGCCCGGTTGACGGGCCGAGGGGCAGCGGTGCTGTCCAGGACGGCGTTCAGGTGATGACGGTGCCGGCGTCACCGGATAGCAGCAGTTGCGGAACCTGGCCGAAGGCGTACGTGGCATCGGCGGTGAGCGTGAACGTCCAGATCACGTCGTAGCGGTCATCTGGCCAGGACGTCGGGATGACGGTGCCGCTGGCCAGCGGCAGCGCGGACGCGAGCGCCGGAATGTGGCTGTGCTCCCAGCAGATCAGCACCGCCCCGGGGCCGCTGTTCAGCACGGCGGTGGCGAGCTGAGGCTCCTCTCCCTTGGCGAAGCCGGCCGTTATCTCGATGCCGAGCCGGTCCGACAGCCCGCGGATCGTCTGGTGGGTCCTGTGCTCAGCGGTCTTGCCCGGGTGTCCGTACCACGGCGAGATCAGCGTCCGGGGAACCCGGAGTCCGGCTCGCAGCGGACCGTGCGCGGGATCGAACAGTGCCGCCAGCGCGCCGGATCGCTGCCAGCCGCGCGGCAGCAGCGAGTGCTCGTTCTGATGGCCCAGGAAATCCACGCCGGAGTGCGCGGCCCTATGCTCGGGCGCGGGGTCTTGTGGCTTCTCGCCGTGGCGGATGATGTAGACGGCCTCCGGCGGCGCGGACTGATGACTCATGTCAAGAACCCCGTCAAGGGCGAGACCTCGCTTGTCACGAAACCCCAGGTTACTGGCCGCGTGCGCGTCGGGTCCCAAACCCGGGACATAGCTGGCTGACCTGCGGGTATTCCTGCCTGATGGTCGCCGGGCGGGCAGGACGCCCGCCGGTAGCTAGCCCTCCCGCGGTCCCCCGCTGTTGCTATGGGCATGCTGGTGGCCAAAGATGGTGTGGCCAAAGATGGTAATGCCTAGATGTGGAGGGCGGGCTCTCGCACATGCCGGATATGCAGCCGCCGCACTTGCACCCCCTGCGGTGGCTCGGCCAGCGCGACCGCGGCTTCGCCGCACTGCGCCGTGCCACCCGGACAGCGATCATCATGCCGGCCATGTTCGCCTTGGGCGACAAGGTCATCGGCAACCCGCAGTTGGCCACGTTCGCGGCGTTCGGGTCTTTCGCGATGCTGCTCTTGGTCGACTTCGGCGGCTCCATGGCGGAACGGCTCCAGGCGGAGGCAGCGCTCGCCGTGACCGGCGGGGTCTTCGTCTGCCTCGCCACGCTAGCCTCGCAGACCGCATGGCTCGCGGCCGTCGCGATGGCGCTGGTGGGGTTCGGCGTGATCTTTGCTGGCGTAGTCAGCTCGGTGCTGGCCGGGGCGACCACGGCGCTGCTGCTGGCGTTCATCTTGCCCGTGTCGCTGGCCGCTCCGGCGTCGGCCGTGCCCGACCGGCTGGCCGGCTGGGGGATGGCCGGAGCCGTCGCGCTGGTTGCGACGGCGCTCCTGTGGCCCGCGCCAGCGCGCGACCGGCTGCGTGGTGCCGCGGCCGCTGCCTGCCGGGCGCTGGCCCTCCGGCTGCGTGCGGGGCTCGCGTACCTGCTCAGCGGGATGGACGAACAATTTGCGCTGGATCGTGATCACGCGGTTGCGCAGGCGGACCAGGCAGTCGAGGCGCTGCGCAGTGCCTTCCTGGCGACGCCCTACCGCCCGACCGGGCTGAGCACTCCCGCTAGGACGACCGTGCGCCTGGTAGACGAGCTGATCTGGCTGAACAGCATTGTCATTCAGCCTGGGCTCCACCGCGACGGCGTCAACCGCGCAGCGCTGAGGGTCAAGGAGGCCGCGGCCGCGGTTCTCGACCGTGCCGCGGATCTCCTCGACTCCAAGGGCGGGAGCAGCGATGAGCTCGACGCCGCGCTGACCGAACTGGCTGCTGAGCACGCGAAATTGCAGGAGGGCGTGACGGCCGACCTGCCGGTCCGGTCCCCGCGGCCAGCGAGCGACCCTGCCGCGGGCGGGGAGCCGGGCATGGAGTTCATCACCTCGCTTGACCCCGCCTTCCGTGCGGAGGAGCTGAGCTACGCGGTCTCGATCATCGCGCGCAACGTCGAGCTGACCGCGGCCGCCGAGCGACGGAGCTGGCGGGAGCGGTGGCTTGGCCGCCAGCCAGAGGGTGTGCCGGGAACGCTGTCCGCCGCGCGGGAACGGATCACGTCCTACCTCGAGCCGCACTCGGTCTGGCTGCACAACAGCTTGCGTGGTGCCGCCGGGCTGGGGCTGGCGGTGCTCGCCGCGAGACTGACCGGGGTCCAGCACTCGTTCTGGGTGGTCCTCGGCGCGCTGTCGGTGCTGCGCTCGAATGCGCTGAACACCGGGCAGGACGCCGTTCGCGCCATGCTCGGCACGGTAGCGGGTTTCATCGTCGGCGCGGCCCTGCTCGTGGGAATCGGCACGAACACCACGCTGCTGTGGTTCCTGCTGCCGCTGGCGGTCTTTCTCGCCGGGGTCGCTCCAGCGGTCATCTCGTTCGCCGGGGGGCAGGCGGCGTTCACGCTCACACTGGTGATCTTGTTCAACATCATCCAGCCGACCGGATGGCGCGTCGGCCTGGTGCGGATCGAAGACATTGCCATCGGGGTTGGCGTGAGCCTGGCCGTGGGTATCCTCTTCTGGCCGCGGGGCGCGGCGCCTGCGCTTCGCCAGGCGCTGGCGGAGGCGTACGCCGACGGCGCGGGCTACCTCGCCAGCACCGTGCGATTCGGGATGTCACGCGGCGACCCGAGCACACCCGCACCCCCCGCTCTGGCCGGCGACGCTGCCCGGGCCGCTGCGGCGTCGCGCCGGCTCGATGACGCGTTCCGCACGTACCTGGCCGAGCGCGGTGCGAAACGGTTCCCGCTCGCCGATGCGGCCGGGCTGGTCACCGGGGTCGTCGGATTGCGTCTGCAGGCTGACGCGGTACTGGACCTCTGGCGAGGCGACGACGGCCAGGCAGACGGCGATGTGGCCGCCGCACGCCATGAGATTCTGGGCACCGCTGAACGCGTCACGGGCTGGTACGACGGTCTCGCGACCACCATGATCACCGGCGGTGAGCTGCCCCAGCCGCTCGCTCACGACAAGGCCGCCGACGGCCGCCTTGTCCGGGCCGTACGCCGCGACCTGCTCGGTGACGACGGCAGAGCCAGCGCCACCGCCGTCCGGATGATCTGGACCGACGACCACCTTGACGTCGTCCGTCGTCTGCAGGCGGCCATCATCTCACCGGCGCGCGCTACCGACGGGCAGCCCGCAGGCGGCCGCATCATCCCGCCCCCTCCCAGGCGATTCCGGGCGCTACTCCGGTAATCCGGCTCGCCGGGGATATCACCAGCGCGTGTGAGGATGCTCAGATGTCACCTCGCGCGCATGCCGCGCTGAGGTCAGGGTGCCCGGTCACAGTTCGTCGTCGAGCAGGGAGAAGACCGCTTGGTCGTGCAGCCCGTCGTCCTCCAGCCCCGCGCGGCGGAGTGTCCCTTCCCTGCGGAAGCCTGCTTTCTCCGCTACCCGAACCGACGCCACGTTGTCTGTGTTCGCCGTCAGCCAGGCCCGCTGGATGCCGCCTTCGGTGAGCGCCCACCTGGCTACCGCGCCGAGCGCCTCGGATGCGTATCCCTTGCCGCGCTCGACGCCGCGGACGCCGTAGCCGATCTCCGCCGAGCGGACCTCCCAGTCGGCGTGGAACAGGCCGATGGACCCGACGATCTTGCCGGCCACGCGGTCCAGCATCATCAGGTGGACGCCCGTTCCCTCCCGCCGCGGCCGCTGCACGCCGTCGGCGAGCCACCCTGCCACCTCACCCGGGTCTGACGGCGCACCGGGCGGCAGCGCCTCGCCCTCCCCGGCGGCGAGGAGCTCGTGCACGAGCCCGGCATCACCAGCGCCGTATTCGCGCAGTTCCAGCCGTGCCGAACGGATGACAGGAGACGGGAAAGGGCTCATGGACGCCCACCGTACCGATCCAAGGGAGGCCTCGCCTTGCGTCGGCCTTGCGGGGCCGTCTGGTGGGGGTACCGTAGAGCAGGTGCGGTCGCGGCGGTTAGGCCCTGGCCGCGGCCTCGTTGCTCCAGACCCTGGCGACGCAAGCCCGAGCGGTGTGCTTGGGAGACGCCCAGGAGGACAGAGCGACGATGACAACTGCACCCGGCTTTCTTGCCCTGCCGTCCGGCCGCGCCTCAGCCGCAGCCGGGCTGCCTGCTGCCGTCGATCCTTCGACGGCTAGCTTTCGTGCACTGGCGCTGCAGGTACGGGCGATGGGTCTGCTCGACCGCAGGCCGGGCTACTACCGGGCGAAGATCGCCCTGACGATCTTCGCGTTCTTCGCTGGATGGGCCCTGTTCGTCATGGCCGGCAACTCGTGGACGGCCCTCGCGGTCGCCCCGTTGGTGGGGATGATGTTCACCCAGCTGGGCTTCCTCGGCCATGATGCGGGGCACAACCAGGTTTTCGGCGCGCGGCGGCGCAATCGCTTGCTCGGCCTCATCGTGGGGAACGCGCTCATCGGGCTGAGCTTTGGCTGGTGGGTTCCCAAGCACAACGCACACCATGCGCATCCCAACGAGCTGGGCCGCGACCCCGATATCGGCGAAGGAGTCGTCCTGCCGGGAACCGGGCGCGGCCCTCTCGCGTCGTGGCTGGCACGCTGGCAGGCGCCGCTGTTCTTCCCGCTCATGCTGCTGCGAAGCGTCGGCATGCACGTACTCGGGATCAAGCGGCTTCTGGGGCGACGAGACCGTGCCTCGGCGGTAGAAGCCTCTCTCATCATGCTGCACGCCGCGCTGTACCTGACGGTGGTGCTGTGGGTGCTCTCCCCGCTCAAGGCACTCGCTTTCGTCGCCGTACAGCAGGCGGTCTTCTCGGTGTACCTGGGCATCAGTTTCGCGCCCAACCACAAGGGGATGCCGATCATCGAATCCGCAACGGCGGCCGGCTTCGCCCGCCGCCAGGTGGTCACGGCCCGAAATATCAGGGGCGGCCGGTTTACCACCTTCATGCTCGGCGGCCTTAACTACCAGATCGAGCATCACCTATTCGAGTCGATGCCTCGGCCCAATCTGCAACGGGTCCAGGGCCTCGTCAGGGACTTCTGCGTCGCGACCGATCTCGGTTACCGCGAAGAAAGCTTTGTCGAGTCATTCCGCCAGATCGTCCATCACCTTAGCGACGCTGGAGCAGCCGCCAGCGGCTGTCCCGACTGATTATCGTGGCGACGGCCCGCATGTACACGCGAGACTCTCAGCCATCATGTCTGTACTCCGAGCCATCCCCCTCCTTCGAACCTGATCCGCATGCGTACCTGTACGCAGACTCGACACGAGATGGAGGCGGACGGTGACGGTCACGGACTCCCCGGCGGCGGAGCCGCTTTACGACCCCCGGCGCGGCGTCTACTACGCCAAGCCCGTCCTTCGTGGCTGGCTGCACCTGCTCTGCTTCGGGGTGTCGCTGGTGCTCGGCCCGCTGTTGTTGGCCCGCGCGCACGGAGCCGCGCAGATTACCGCTGTCGCCGTCTACTCAGCCAGCGTGAGCGCGCTTTTCGGGATTAGCGCGCTGTATCACCGCGGTACCTGGACTGATACCTGGCGGCGGCGTATGCAGCGTCTGGATCACGCGATGATCTTCTTCCTCATCGCCGGCACGGCAACTCCCGCTTTCCTTCTGGATACACCAAGCACCTTCGGGCTGGTCTGCCTGATCGTGATTTGGACACTGACACTCACCGCGGCTGCGATCCACCTGACGTGGATGGACGCACCGGAGCGCCTGGTCGGCGCGACATTCGTCGGGCTGGGCTGGGCAGCCGGCCTCGCGCTGCCGTGGGTGTGGATCCATGCCGGCGTCGCGGCCGCGGCACTGATGCTCGCCGGTGGCCTGCTCTACACCGCCGGAGCGCTTTCCTACCATCGTCGCTGGCCCAACCCTTACCCTTCGGTGTTCGGCTACCACGAGGTCTTTCATGCCTACGTCTGCGCCGCCGCGGCCTGCCAGTACGTCGCGATAGCGCGGTTCATTGCCTGAACCGGCGTGATGACCCTTCCGTGCCGGCCTCCAGCCGTCACCAGATCGGTGGCATCTGGCGCGTTCAGTCAAGGGCGTCCGGCTGGCCGGGTAGGACACGGGCGGGTGCCCGGCGTAGTGTTAGTGCCGGAACTGGTGAACTAGCCGCCGGGTCAAGACCCCGCCTTGCTGCTGAAAGCAGGAA
This sequence comes from uncultured Actinomycetes bacterium, assembly GCA_963705835.1. Taxonomy (GTDB): domain Bacteria; phylum Actinomycetota; class Actinomycetes; order Streptosporangiales; family Streptosporangiaceae; genus Palsa-504. The sequence continues at coordinate 68,636 of CAVPLC010000034.1, read as the reverse complement.
GGCGTCCCTATGTCCGGCGTGGATCTGAATCCCCGGGAATGCGACGGCCATGCCGTCGTTGTGTTGCGCGGGGAGCTTGACCTGGCAGACGCCGCGGGCGTGGCGGCCGCGCTCGCAGCTGTCGTGGCCCGTGAGCCGGACATCATCGTGGACCCGCCGGCCCTGGAGCTCGACAGCCGCCATCCCGGGCGGGCCCGGTGACGGCCATTGCCGATCCGCCAGCCGCCGCTATTACGGGTCCGGGGCGCCCAGCGTCACGGCCCGGCCGGAAGTTCTTCCGTACCGCAGGATCGGTCGCCCTCGTCGCGGCCATATTCGGTTTCGCCGTCCCGCATTTCGCGTCCTACCGCAGCGTGTGGGCCAGCATCCACGCGATGACGTGGGCCCAGGCGCTGCTCGTCGTCGCCGCCGCAGCAGCCAGCATGATCTCGACCTGGATCATGATCGGCTCGGTCCTGCCATCGGTACGGCTACGCGAAGCGGCCGTGGTCAACCTCGGCTCCAACGCGGTGGCGAACACCCTGCCCGCCGGAGGGGCCCTCGCCATGGGGGTCAGCTGGGCGATGCTCTCGAGCTGGGGTGTCAGCACCGCCGAGTACGTGGTTTACACCCTGGTATCGGGAATCTGGAACGTCTTCGCCCGCCTGGGCCTGCCGGTCCTGGCCCTGGTGATCCTGGCCACGGCCGGTCGGCCCGGGGCCGGCCTGATCGCCGCCGCGGCGGTGGGCCTGGCCTTGCTCGCCGCCCTGGCCGCCGGGCTCGGCCTTCTGATGCGCAGCGAGTCGTTCGCGGGCTGCGCGGGCCGCGCGCTGCAGCTCACACTCGTGACGGCCTGCCGGGTGGTCCACCGGCCGGCGTCCTTCGACATTCCCCGATCACTGCTCGGCTTCCGCGACCGGGCCGGCACCTTGATCGCCGCGCGCGGCTGGCGGATCACCGCCGCCACGGCCGCGAGCAACCTCACCTTGTGGCTCGTCCTGCTGGCGTGCCTGCGCGGCGTCGGCCTGTCCCAGGCCCAGGTACCCTGGCAGACCTCCCTGGGGGCCTTCGCGTTCGTCCGGCTGCTGACGGTGCTTCCCATTACCCCCGGCGGTCTCGGAATCACCGAACTCGGACTGATCGCCGCGCTGGCCGCCGGCGCCGGCCACCGCGATGGTGCGCAGGTGACAGCCGCCGTACTGTTGTACCGGGCCGTCACCTACCTGCCCCCCATCCCCCTCGGCGCGATCGCCTGCCTCACCTGGCAGCACGCGCCAGCGCTTATTCACGCCAAGCCCAGGTCAGCCCGTGGTTTGCCGCAGGGCGATGGCGACGATGAACGGACAGCTGGTCTCGATCGATAGGAACAGACGCTCAGCCAGGCCCAGGTCACTGCCACCCTGGGTTTCGATGACGAGCCAGCCGAGCAGGGCAATGAACACGGCGGTCAGGACGGCACAGCCGTAGCCGCTCAGGATCAGCGGCCGCGGCGGCGCGCGCCGGGCGACGAGGGCAGGCCATACCGCGATTGCGACCGCGCCGAGCGAAGTCCAGGCGAGGTGCTGCGGAGTCGAGCCACTAGCCGGTTCGGGAGATGCGGCGATGCCGATGCTGGACAGGCCCGCGACGGCGAGCACGATGCGGGCCGGCACCCGGACGCCGGCCAGGCCCGCGGCAGTCACGAGCTGAAACCCGCCCACCAGGAACAAGGCCCCCGTCATAATCCACCGATCGGTTCCGGCGTGGCCAGCCAGCACGCTGACCGTCTCCCGGATCGGGCTGTAGGAGGCCGGCTGGACCGCGCCGGCGATCAGCCAGCCCCCGGTCGCCAAGACGGGCGACAGCCCGGCCGAGACCACCGTCCACCACGGAACCAGGTGGCGCGGGCGCGTCGGCCACGTGGCTGAGCTCGCCTGCCGGCGCACACGCCGCTGGGCGGCCCCGGCCAGCGGAAGCTCCGCGAGCCTGCCCGGCTGGCCCGGCCACACCCGGGTCATGTCCGCGAGCCGGCGGGGTGAGCGCGCCGTGTCGCGGGCGGCCCGGACCACCCCCGAGCAAACCAGGTACGGCGCGGAGGCAGGGTGCCGATATGGAGGGCCAGGGTGCCGATCGAAAACTGGGCCGGGCCACAGGCACCCGAAGGGGCCGGGCCAGGGCGTACATGATCGTTCCGGGATGGGGTGCGCGCGGGGTCTGGACGCGCGGGCTGGATCATGGCGCCCTCCAGCAGTCGTGCTCGGCGCACTCAATCTCTACGCGACCCAGCCCGCCAACTTCGACCGGGATGCCACCGAGCTGGCCCGGACCTTCGCCGGTTACGCCGCCGTCGCCATCGCCAACGCCCGCCTCTACCAGACCACTGCCACGCTGGCCGAGGACATGCGGCGGGCGATGGAAACCCGCGCCGTCATCGAGCAGGCCAAGGGCATCCTCGTCGCCCAGCAGCACTGCACCCCCGAGCAAGCCTTCGAACTGCTCACCCGGCTCTCCCAGACCACCCACCGTAAGCTCCGCGACTGTGCCGCCGACCTTGTCACCAGCACAGCTGAAGACCGCCCCCGCTGACCGCGGGGTATCTCTGGCGGGATCAGAGCTTGGTCAGCTTGGCGCACGGCGTCGTGATCCGCACCCGGCACGAACCGAAATTCACCATCAGGGCGGTGTCAACCTCGACGCTGATGACCCGGCCGAGACCGTACGTATCGTGGGTAACCTGATCCCGCACGGCGAACTGCTCAGCAGGCGGAGCGGCGGGTGGGGGGCCGAAGGGACTAGTGGGCAAGAAGCGCCGGGACGCGGCGCGGGCTGGCTTCATCACTTCCAGTATGCGGCCTACTCGTCACCGGTTGCGCCCGTCATTAGCCGACCGCCCCCTCCATCTGCAGCTCGATCAGCCGGTTCAGCTCGAGCGCGTATTCCATCGGCAGTTCGCGCGCGATCGGCTCGACAAAGCCGCGCACGACGGTGGCCGCGGCCTCGTCCTCGGTCATGCCGCGGCTCATCAGGTAGAACAGCTGGTCCTCAGAGATCTTGGAGACGCTGGCCTCGTGGCCCATCTCCACGTCGTCCTCGCGGATGTCCACGTAGGGATAGGTGTCGGACCGGCTGATCGTGTCCACCAGCAGCGCGTCGCACTTGACCGTGGACTTGGAATGCGCCGCGCCCTCCTGTACCTGGACCAGGCCCCGGTAGGACGTGCGGCCGCCGGCTCTGGCCACGGACTTGGAGATGATCTGGGAGGAGGTGTTCGGCGCGCAGTGCACCATCTTGGCGCCGGCGTCCTGGTGCTGGCCTTGGCCGGCGAACGCGACGGACAGGGTCTCCCCCTGGCGTGCTCGCCCATCAGGTAGATGGCCGGGTACTTCATGGTGACCTTGGAGCCGATGTTGCCGTCGATCCACTCCATGCTCGCGCCAGCCTGTGCCACGGCCCGCTTGGTGACCAGGTTGTACACGTTGTTCGACCAGTTCTGGATCGTGGTGTAGCGGCAGTGACCGCCGGCCTTGACGATGATCTCGACGACTGCGGAGTGCAGCGAGTCGGAGGAGTAGATCGGCGCGGTACAGCCCTCGACGTAGTGCACGCTGGCACCCTCGTCGACGATGATCAGGGTCCGCTCGAACTGGCCCATGTTCTCGGTGTTGATCCGGAAGTAGGCCTGCAGCGGGATGTCCACGTGCTCGCCCTTCGGCACGTAAATGAACGAGCCGCCGGACCAGACCGCGGTGTTCAGCGCGGCGAACTTATTGTCGCCCACCGGGATGATCGTGGCGAAGTACTCCCGGAAAAGGTCCGGGTGCTCCTTGAGCGCGGTGTCGGTGTCCAGGAAGATGACGCCCTTGTCCTCCAGGTCCTCGCGGATCTTGTGGTAGACGACTTCGCTTTCGTACTGCGCGGCGACGCCGCCGATGAGCCGCTGCTTCTCCGCCTCGGGGATGCCCAGCTTGTCGTAGGTGCTCTTGATGTCCGCGGGCAGGTCGTCCCAGCTGGCGGCCTGCTTCTCGGTGGACCGGACGAAGTACTTGATGTTTTCGAAATCGATGCCAGTCAGATCCGCGCCCCAGCCGGGCATCGGCTTGCGCCGGAACAGCTTCAGGCCCTTCAGCCGCAGGTCCAGCATCCAATCCGGCTCGTCCTTTAGTGCCGAGATGTCCCGGACGACCTCCTCGGACAGGCCCCGGCGCGCGGACTCGCCCGCCACGTCCGAGTCGGCCCAGCCGAACTTGTAACGCTCCAGCCCCTCAAGCTCGGGGTGCGCGATTGTCGTCATGCGGAGATGCCTCCGGACTCAGTTGTTGTCGTGTCGGCGGTGCTGATCGTGGGTAGTGCGGACGTGCACGAGCGATGGCGCGGTGACACGCGTGGCCGGACGCCTGGTCTGCGCCTCGCGCAGCTGTGGGTATCGGTCAGCAAGCTCCGGCCCCCATGCCTTAAAGACTACCACAAATTCTAGAAATATATTGCTAGTTTCATACTACCGATGTGCGGCGAGGAGCGGGCACCGGGAGCCGGCCGCCGGCTGGCTCGGACCGTAACACAACGGACCGTTCGGGATAATGAAAGATCTTTTTACACCGAACGAACCGTGGTTTCACGTGCCATTTCGCCTCGAGGAACGAGTCCCGGCTTGGGTGGGTGTCCCCGCGTGCGGCTGCCGTATCCGATTGCTCATTGTGCCGCCTGGCCGGCGGCGGCGAGCCAGCCGAGCCGTTTTGACATCGCCTGGGCGCAGCTGACGACGGCGTGCACGTGTCCGGAGGCCTCGGTGGCGCGCCACAGCACCGACCATGGGTAGTAGGGGGCTGGTTCGGTGAGCGGCCGCCAGATGGTCCCGGGCAGCGAGGCGATGCAGGAGGAGGGCACGCAGTACAGGCAGCGTCCCTGGGCGACCAGGTCAGCGGCGGCGCGGGTGCTCTCCACGGTCCCCCCGTAAACGGCAGGGGTGAAGCCTGAGGCCCGGCACATCTCGACGGTGAACTGGTTGAACTCCGGAGCCCGCGCTTCTTCGGCGAGCAGCAGCGGCTCCGTGGCCAGGTCTGCGACCGGCACGCCCTCCAACCCGGCGAACCGGTGACCGGTCGGCACCAGGACCCCGAGCGGGTCCTGGCGGAACAGCAGCGACGAGACCTGGGGCGGGGCGAGCGCGGCCCGGCCGATTCCGACGTCCAGGCGGCCATCGGTCAGCTGCTGGTACTGCTCGGGGACGCCGGCCTCGACCTGATGGATGACCAGGCCGGGATAGCGGGCCTGGACCTCGTGCAGGATCTGCGGCATCGAGTCGTAGCTGGAATCGATGATGCCGACCCGCAGCGTCGCAGCCGCGCCCACCGCGCTGCGGGCCGCCCTCGCCGCCCGGTCCACCTGCGCCAGGATCTGCCGCGCTTCGACCAGGAACACCGCCCCGGCAGCGGTCAGCCCGACGTGGTGGGTGCTGCGTTCCAGCAGGCGGACGCCCAGCTCACGCTCGAGCCGCTGCACCTGCTGGCTCAGCGCCGACTGGACGATGTGCTCCCGCTCTGCCGCCCGGCCGAAGTGCAGCTCCTCGGCCAGCGTCACAAAATAGCGGAGCTGACGCAGCTCCACACCCGCCGCCAAGTCCGTGTCCGGTCCATCCCTGTGCTCCTTGCAACTGCCCGCTGGATCGCGGGACGTGGTATCACCGCAATGGGCAGCGATGAATCCGTAGGAACGCCTACCCAGCCGGGGACAGGTAAACCTGCGCCTAGCCTATTTCCGCGCCCGGGCTCTTGGAACGCTAATCGGCCGTCTCGCCGGGTGACCGGCTGCTGATCGGTTCTGGTGATGGGCCCTGCTCGGGTTGCCCCTTTCCGCAGCGCCGCTATCAGGGTTGACTTGCCAATGACCAGTCGGCCGGACCCGGCGTCTCCACCACGATAAGGGGGCCTGCCATGATCCCCGCCCAGAACACCGCCCTAGGCGTGCCCGCCATCAGCCCGAACGGCTCAGCGCCCCGCTGTGAGCACCTCGACGGGCTCCAGCCGGTCACACCCCGGTCGGATCACTGCCGGGACTGCCAGGACCGCACGGACCGCCTGGCATTCCTCGTGGTCTGCCTGAGCTGCGGCTGGGTGGCCTGCTCCGACGATTCACCCGGCCAGCACGCCAGGGCGCACTACCAAGAGACCGACCACCCGCTCGCCGCCGGCCTGGAGGCGGGATCACGCTGGCGATGGTGCTACGTCCACCAGCGTCCCGTCTGAGATGCCCGGCCCCGGCACGGCCGGTTCTCCGCCACGCCTGCGGGCACGCGAAGCATCATGATATTTCAGGTGGCCGTAGTAAACGAGCCGTGCCATCCTTCATGCGCAGTCCGGAAAGATGGGGTCACCGCAGGGTAACTAGCTCGGCTGCGGTGTTTTGCAGGAGACTTTCGGGTTCACGCCGGAGTAGTTGAGCGGGCCCGCAAGAACCGTCACGATAATCGTGCCCGTCCGGGCGCAGTTCGGGTCAGAACTGCTGTAGTAATGGCGCTGGCCGCCGGCGATGGCACCGATGACCAGCCAGATGAGGAGTAGCACCGATCCGATACGCACGACTGCCTCCGACGACATGTTCGCTGGTTAGCGCCCTGCGGACAGCGGAGATTGAAAGGATCCCGTGAAATGCCAGCAGCGGCGCTGGATATGCCGGCTGATCCGTTCAACCACACATATCCATGTACTAGTAAAGGCCATCCGCGAGCAGGCGGATATGAGCAATCCGGGCAAGACTCATCACCGTAGCCGATCACACCAGGGCAGGCGATCTCCCATCCCGTGCCGCCAGCATGCACAGGCGTGCGCGCCCGCCTACCTGGCGTCCCCGTGTTCCTAGCCTGGCTGGATCTTGCGCCAGCGTGCCTCGCACCAGGAGTAGACCCCGAAGATCACCAGCCCGAGGGCGACGGCGACCAGCAGCCACGGACCCAGCGGTGTAGTGGCGAGCTTGCGCAGCGCCCCGTCCAGACCCTGGGCCTTGGCCGGGTCGAAGGTCACCGCGGCGACGACGAGGAACACTCCGATGACGCCGAACACGATCCCGCGTGCGGTGGTCCCCACGACGCCCAGGGCCTCGACGACCTTGCGGGTACGCGAGCTCATCTGCGCCAGGCGCAGATGCTTGCGGAACGTCCTGCGCACGCCGCCCACCGCCATGGCCAGGCCCGCCCCGGCCACGCCGAGACCGATCAGCAGGACAAGCCACCGGCCGCCGGCATGGCTCATGAGCCGCACCGTCAGGTCCCTGGACTGGCTGTTGCTCGAAGCCGGGCCACCGCTGCCAGACACGAAACTGACGACGCCGGCACACACGAAGGCGTAGAAGATCCCGCGGGCCAGCGACGCCAACCGTTTGCCAGCGGCCCGCCCCCCTGGGCCTGCCTGCCCGTAGGCCGCCTCGGCGAGCCGCCACAACGCCATGCCCGCGAAACCAACCGCGAGCAGCCACAACACGGCCGCCCCGCCGGGCCGCGCGGCGATGGCGTGCAGCGCGCCAGTGCGGTCGGCCTCCTTACCCCCGGCGCCGAGCCCGATCTGCACGGCCAGCACGCCAATCAGCACGTAGCTAACACCCCGCGCCACGAACCCCCCGCGGGCCAGCCACAGCAGCCAGCGGCTGGACGCCGCCCGGCGCCCCGAGGCTCTGACAGTGCGATTCGCGCTCTTCACCGACATGACCCGCACTCCAGTCTGTTCATCGCGGCAGCCGGGCAGGTCGCCCGGCGGCCCGCTACTCATTCAAGCCGCGCTAAGAAACGATCCGCGTCCAGCATGAGCTGGCGCCTGGCCGGGTTCAGCGGGCCCCATACCAGCAGCGACAGCACCAGGCAGAGCACGTCGGGCCCCGATCACGATGACGCCGACCACCTGCACGTTCAGGCGGTGGGGGAGCCCGCCGAGAGTGCGAAGCGCAAGATGGCACCGATCGCGATCAGCGCGACGCGGGTGCCGGTGCCCAGCACCCGTCCGGCCGCAGGGGGAACCTGCTCGTTCACCGGTGCGCCCACCGGCGTGACCGGCTGCGGCCGGTGCTGCGACTGCGGCCACTGCCCCGGCTCGTCACGCAGGTGGTAGGCCAGCAGCAGGACAGCCGCGCCCGCGATGGCGGTGAGCCAGGTGGACAGGTTGAAGAACCCGTGCAGGGTGACCACGTGGAACAGCTTCGTGGCCAGCCAGCCGCCCAGCAGCGCGCCGGCGATGCCGATCACGCAGGTGATGATGAGGCCCTGTGATCTCCTGCCGGGGATCAGCATATTGGCGAGCAGGCCCGCGCCCAGCCCGAGAACTATCCATGCGATGATGCCCATAACCGACTCCTTGTGCTGCGATGAGCTAAATGGCCGGTTTGGTGCCGGATCGCGGCCGGGGGGACTGGCCCCGCCGTGGCTTCGCGATACCTTGCCGTCTGACTTGTCACTTTCCAGTTAAGCCGGGGAATTCCAACGGGGAAAGAGCCGGAAACCGCAAACGTCATCATCCAGACAGATCACAAGCCATTCGCGCGGATTCTCGCCGTCCGGTGCGGATGCTCCGCGGCTGGGACTCAGCTGCGGTAGTGGTGTCACCACCGCTCGTTCGGCGCCTGATTATTTGATCTTTAAAGTGATCAGCCCGGCGAGCCGGGTCTCTGTGCTGGGCGAAGTCCGGTCTCGCCAGAGCCGGGGTCGTCTTCCGCGGCCCGCAGAGCAAGGCATTCCTCGCACTCGCACATGGAGGCCTGTGGGGTGGTGGTCATCGGTGGCTCCGGTCCAGCTCAATCTCATCCATCACGGCGGGCAGGTGCTGCCCGGCGCGGCTGGACGGAAGGTTCGCATCGAGGAGCGCGCTCCACCCAGCCGGGCGGGTACTGACGTCCTCGCAGCGCTCCTGAAACCGGTGCAGCGACTCGCTATCACCAAGCCGGAATGCCGCCTCCATACGTGCGCTTTTCTGCACCTCGGGAAGATCCAGCACAGCATCGACCAGACTCGCGCGGCGCCCCGGAGCGATGTGCCCCGACTCGGCGCGCAACGACACCCGGGCGGTGCCTCCAGAACCTTCGGAGGTGGTCACCTCGGCCGTGGCGACTGTCCGGTCATCGTCGCTGACCTCGACGCGCTGACGCAGATCATGCCCGGCCATGCGATGCCTCCAGCTGCGGATTCCTGGAACGGACCCGGGCGCGAGCTTCTTGGCGGGTACTCATGGGCGCTCGCCCTTTCTACTGAGTCATCTGCTGGGGCGGGTGCACCGGCCCCGGGCATTGGCGGGGAGCCGGTCGTGGGCTGCTTAGCTGGCCCGGGCCTTGCCCAGGGCGCGCCGGATGATCTGCCGTAGCTGGGTGACCCGCGCGGATCCTGCGGCGGCCATCGCCAGGGCGCCTGCAATGGCGGCCAGGAGCAAGGCCGCGGCCAGGGGCAGGACGAGGTGAACTCCCAGGAAGCTGATGTTCGCGGCGTGCGCGTTCTGGATGATGAAGATCACCGCCACGACGAGGGCCGCGAAGCCCACGATCAGCCCGGTGCGCATCCCGCTGGTCCGGGTCTGCGGCTGTCGGCGGCCGGGTGGCTGCGGTGCGGGCGGGGGCGGGGCGGAGCCGTTGGCTGAGGGGGGCGGCAGCGTGCTGGTCGTGCCGTGTGGCGCTGCTGGTTCGGTCATGGCGTTACTTCCTTCAGAAGCGGGACCGGCTCGCGCAGGCCGTAGCCGGTTCGGGTGCGGGTCGGCCCCGCTGCCGGTGAGCTGGTTCAGTGCCTGCGCAGGAACAGGACGGCAAGCACGATGATTACGATGATCACGATTGCTCCGAAGCTGATAAACATGGGGTGCTCCTCTGGTGTCTGGGGGCTTATGAGGGGCCGATCCGGCTGAGCCGGGCGGCGGGGCTGGATGGCGGGTCCGGGGCCGCGTTGCTGACGCGAACCGGTTACGGGTGAGTCACTCGGCGGGCGCGGACGCGCCTGGGACCGCGGCGGCCTGGTCGGCCCGGGGCTCCGGCTGTGCGGCGGGGGCCTGACTGGCCAGCGCATCTGGCTGCGGGTCGGCCTGCGGGGGAGCGGACCGGCGCGCGAACAGGCGCTCGAACAAGCTGGGCCTGCGCAGGCCCGGATCGGTGCCGTTCGGGGTGGTGCCGTTCGGGGTGGTGCCGTCGTCGCCCAGCGTGCTGGCGGTGTAGGCGCGGGCGGTGTCGCGCTGGCCGCGCAGGTCGTCGCGGTCCGCGCTGACGGTGGCGGTCTCGTGGCGGGACTGCGCCAGCCTGCGGCGGGCGTCGCGGCCGCGGCGGGAGGTGCGGCGCGCGCCGGCCAGCAGCAGGCTCAGCCCGAGCATTGCCAGCGCGCCGACGACGATGCCATACAGGAACAAGGTGCCGGTGGAGCCGGTCACGTGGTAGCCGAACACCGCGAAATGGGTCACCGCATGGGCGTGACCGCCGTTGGCCAGCACGCCGGCCACGCCGGCGATCAGCGCGGCGACCAGGATGACCAGCCCGAGAATGACGATCATGGTGTACTCCAATTTGTTTATGTGTAGATCTACAGTGAATCATCTAGGTAAGGTGATGTCAACATCGTAGACTTACATCGGTACTGTACAGTGTTGACATGACAGATCTGCAGGAGGGAAGGCACTATCGCATGACCACCCCGACTGCCCGCGCCGCCGGCGGCCCCGCCGCCGACGGCAGCGGCAAGATCACCCGCGATGTCGTGCTGGCCGCCGCGCTGGAGATCATCGACCGCGACGGCGCCGACGCGCTGTCCATGCGCCGCCTGGCCCGCGCCCTGGACCGGGACCCGATGATCCTCTACCGGCACGCGCCGGGCAAGGCCGCCCTGCTCGACGGCGTCGCCGAGACCGTCCTGGCCCAGCTGCACGTCGACTCCGCCGACCCTGACTGGGCCGGCCAGCTGCGCGAGGTCGCCCGCCGCTTCCGCGCGCTGGCGCTGGCCCACCCGCACGTGGTGCCGCTGATCGTCACCCGGCCGCTGGCCACCCCGCTCGGGCTGCGCCCTCCCGGCACCTTGCGCCCCCTGGAGGACATCCTGGCCCTGCTCACCCGGGCCGGGTTCAGCGGGCCCGACGCCCTGCACATCTACCGGGCCCTGTTCGGCTTCCTGCACGGCCACGTCCTGGACGAGCTCCAGGAACTCACCGTCAGCCCCGACGAGACCGACGACCTGCTCCGGCTCGGCCTGCACCGGCTGCCGATCGGCGACTTCCCCCTGCTCCGCGGCCTGGCCGCCGTCCTGGCCGCCTACGACGGCGCCGCCGAGCTCGAACGCGGCCTCGACATCCTGCTCACCGGGCTGACCACCACCCTGACCCCCCAGCCAGCCTGACCCGTCCGCACGCGCGCCGAGAAGGTAATACGAAAGGGAATTCGTCCGGATCGCGGCGGTGGTCGCCGACGTGGCCGGAGTCCTGACTAATGGCGGCAGCGGGCATGCGCTCCCCCCACCCCTTCGCGGTGTTCGGCTACCACGTGACGGGGCGCGCGGGCGCGCTGGCGGGGGTCTGAGCGGCGGGGGCATCGGCAGCCTGGCCGGGCACCGTTTCTGGCCGCCCGGCGGATCGGCGCGCGGCCAGGTGCGGCCTGCCCGGCCGGGGGTCGCGCCGGCCGGGATCGCGGTCGGCCCGGGGGCTGGCGTCGCCGTCGCCGAGCGTGCTGGCGGTGTAGTTCCGTTGTTCGTCGAGCACCGTGTAGGCGCGGGCGCTGTCGCGCTCGCTGATCAGGTCGTCGCGGTGCTGGCTGACGGCGGCGGTCTCGCGGCGGGACTGCGCCAGCGAGGCCCTCGCCGCGAGATCGCGCCGCGAGCTACGGCCGGCGTCGGCTGCCAGCAGGCTCAGCCCGAGCATTGCCAGCGCGCCGACGACGATGCCATACAGGAACAAGGTGCCGGTGGAGCCGGTCACGTGATAGCCGAACACCGTGAAATGGGTCACCGCATGGGCGTGACCGCCGTTGGCCAGCACGCCGGCCACGCCGAGGATTAGCGCGGCGACCAGGATGACCAGCCCGGCAATGACGATCATGAGATGCTCCGTTCTATACTGTAGATCTACAGTAAAACACCAAGATAGTACGATGTCAACATCGTAGACCTACATCGTTTGGATATGGTGGTGGCCTGCAGCCGTTCATCAGGAGGGGACGGTGCCCCCGTCATGACCACCCCGACTGCCCGCGCCGCCGCCGACCCCGCCGCCGACGGTGAGCCTGTCGTTATCCCCCGCTCCCCGGCCGGGCAGCCAGCCGGGAACCTGGGCCCGCAGTCCTGACGTCCGACGTCGAATCCGAGGCCACGTGCAGGCCGCCATCAGCGGACTTGAGGGGTTATCTTGGTAGTGAACAGTCTGGGCTCCTGGCGCGATTCACGACGCGGCTCCTGCCCTGCATCCGCCGCTCAGGACCCCGGCGGTACATCGACTAGCCCGGCCGCGATGTGCCTTTCAGGAGTCCCGCAGTGCAATCCTCCGAATCAGAACCGGTCCGGGCCCGCCCTCGCCGGATGTCCCGGCTGGTGCGATGGCTGGCCGGGCGGAACACGCTCAGGCGGCCGGTTGACAGGATCGAGGGCACGGTCCTGGTGGCGTTGACCGCGGCCTTCCTCGCGGCCATGGCGGTGGCATCCGTCCTTGGCGCGCACACGTATCAGTCGCAGCGTGCGGCCTCGGCTGGCCTGCGCCCGGTTGTGGCCGTGCTGAGTCAGGCCGGGCCGTTGTTTTACGACAGCCTGGCCCAACCCGTGCAGGCTGGGGCGCGCTGGCGCGACCCGGGAGGCAGCGAGCAATCTGGCGTGCTGACCACCTCGACGGCGCCCGGCATCCTCGGTGCGGCGGCGGGCGCCCGGATACCGGTCTGGCTGGATCGCTCGGGTCAGCCGGTCGCGCCTCCCGGCGGCCAGGTCGCCATGATCGTTAACGCGCTGGCCGCGAGCGCCGCGGTGGCCGGGGGGGCCGCGATGACCTTGCTCGTCTGCTACGGGCTGTGCCGGCTCGTGCTCGACCGGCGGCGGCTGGCGGCGTGGGAATCCGCGTGGTCCCTGACCGGGCCCCGATGGACCACCCGCCGCTGACCCGCACAGCTCCCATCGATTACCGCGCCGGGGGCTTCCGGGGTCGCCGCCGCATTCGCAGGGCACCCAGGAGAAGGGCACCGAGGAACACGGCAATGCCGATGAACAGCAAGAACAGCAGGCCCTTGACGACAACACCCACGAGGCCGAGCACGATCGCCACGATCACGAGGAGGAGGAAGAAGGCCAGCATCTGATGCTCCGCTTAGTCGTACTGGTCAGCGGCGGGCCAGTTGCCGTTCACCGCTGGTTCCTGGCTGATATGTCAGGCCGTAGTGCTTGAAGATGGCCTCTTCATCGGCCGCTGGCAGTTCGCCGTCGGTGCCGATCGAGGGAGAATCCTTCACTTGCTTCCTGCTGTGAGCGACCTTGAGGTATCCGGGACCCACGGTCGCCTGGGCCAGGGGAACGAACACCAGCCGGTGCCGGGTGGGCAGCCCGACCTTGACGGTGCCGAACGCTGGCAGGTCCGTGCTCGTGTCGACGTAGACGGCCTCCAGCTCCCCGATCTTGTGACCGTCGGGGTCAACAACGTCGTAGCCCCGCCACTCCCGGATATCGCCCGCCTCGAACACGCCCGCCTTCCTCTCCGCGGCATCGCATGTGCTCACAGTCATTCCCCCGCATGGGATACCGCACAGAGCCAGCGTAGTCCGGCCAGGGTGATGCCGTCATCACGACGTGCGGGGTCCGTGCGGGGTAGGAGGTGGCCGGTGTTAAATGGCAGATCACTCGCGCACGCCCGTTGGTGTCCAGGCGTCCAGGGGCGGGTCGCTGGCGGGAGGCACTGCCTGGCTGGAGGACCGCGCCCCGTCTGGCGGGGGCAGCGTGGTTGCTAGGCCGGTGAGGAGGATGTCGAGGCCGCGTTCGAGTTCGGCGGCGCCGTCGTAGGCGGCCAGGACGGGGGCGAGGCTGCGCAGCAGGGGGAATTCGCCGATCGGCAGCCGGTGCAGGCCCAGCCGCAGCAGGTCGTCGGTCTCGTCCGGGTTGTCGACGAGTTCTTGCAGTTCGTTGAGCACGTGGCCGTGCAGGAAGCCGAACAGGGCCCGGTAGATGTGCAGCGCGTCGGGGCCGCTGAAGCCGGCCCGGGTGAGTAGGGTGAGGACGTCTTCGAGCGGGCGCAGGGTGCCCGGGGGGCGCAGCGCGAGCGGTGTGGCCAGGGGCCGGGTGACCAGCAGCGGCACTACGTGCGGGTGGGCCAGCGCCAGCGCCCGGTAGTCGCGGGCGACGGCGCGGAGCTGGCCAGCCCAGTCGGGGTCGGCGGGGTCGACCTTGAGCTGGGCGAGCACGGTCTCGGCGACGCCGTCCAGCAGCGCTGCCTTGCTCGGCGCGTGCCGGTAGAGAATCATCGGGTCCCGGTCCAGGGCGCGGGCGAGGCGGCGCATTGACAAGCCGTCGGCCCCGTCGCGGTCGATGATCTCCAGCGCCGTGGTCAGCACCACGTCGCGGGTGATCTTGCCGTCCCGGTGCGCGTCAGCATCTTGGACGGTCCGGTCGGCCGGCGGCCGGGTCATCGCAACAGCACCTTCTCTCATGCGGCCGGGTTCCGCTGAGTAGATCTACAACGTAGACAATATCCTAGCGGAAACGTCGGCTGTAGCGGGCCCGCACCTTCGGGACCGCTGGCAAAGAGCATTTTTAACTCCGAACGGTTCGTGGTTACAGCCCTGCACAAGGCTGTCACCACGGCCGTTCGGGATCGTGATCCTGTGATCCCCGACGCACCGGTCAGCCCACCCGCCCGTGCGGGTGCTCCGGTCGTCCACGTCCCTTGGCTGTCGCATTTGTGAGCTGACGCGGGCAGGTGCGGGTACCGGCGGCGGATTGCCTCTCCCGTCGATTCGTGCGACAGTAGTTTCACTTAGCGCGCCTGGATCTGTCCGGACCATGTGCTCCCTCGCCGCTAGCGGTTCCCGCGTTGAAGGCGGCGAGGCACATGACGGACTCTGCGATCAGGCAGCCCGGCGGACGTGCGGCGATCACCACAGCGCGGCCTGAGCAACCACCCGATGTCATCCGATCCGTGCTGTGCATCTACTGCCGAACGGACAAGTTCGTGTACTGGCCGCCGGCTAGCAGATTGCCCTTGGCTGACTGTCCCGGCTGCCAGCGGCAGATAACCCAGCCAGCCGGGCCGTAAGCCGTCCCGGCCGTGCTGATTCAAGGCGGGCCGCCTGCTCGCCGGGCAGTGACTTATCCGCCATCGGTCATCCCGGGATGCCTGGTGACCATTGACATCTGGTTTGAGCGAGTTGGCCGCTGGGCCCGGTCTCCCGCCTGGCTGCCAGATCATGAAGGAAGCTCATGCTTAACGTGGAGCTCAGCATCGATGACTTCGACGGTCAGGCAGTCATCGCCCTGCGCGGGATGCTTAGCGTGGCCGACGTCCCGAGTGTCGCGTCGCATCTGATCGCGGCGGTGGCGGCCTGCGGGCCGTGGGTTATCGTGGACCTGGCGGACCTGGAGGGCATCGGCTACAGCGGTCTGTCGGTGCTGCTGCGAGTACGGAAATGGACTCGGCGAAGCGGCGGTGACCTGCCCTTGGCCGCCCCGCAGCAACCGGTGCGACAGATTCTGGAAGCCACCGGCCTGATCGATGTCTTCACGGTGTACCCGAGCGTGGAAGAGGCCGCGAGCAGCGCAAGACAGGTTCAGCCGTGGTCGCCGGCGGCGCCGCAGCGGCCCCCCGCCGCCATGGTTACCCGATCCGGCACCCGGTAGCCGGTATGCCGCGCTGCCCGTCATTCGCCGGTCCGCCCGCTGCCGCGTGACACCTGCGTTAAGCGGCGTCCGCCCGGAGGGGCAACCGCGGCCTGACTGATTACGACTGATCAGGTGGTTTAGCGGCAGGCGGGCATTGCCGTCACCGTTACTGTGGCCTAGCCTGGCGATGAGCGGGGAAGACGTCATCATTCCCCGAGCGCACGATTTATGTACCTATCTGCCCTAGACCTCGGCGGTTCTTATTCGGCCTTTTGCGAAACCGAGGTTGGCATGGCGGCGGTGTCTTCAGGAACAGTATCTGCCGCGGAATCCGTGCCGGGTTCGCTCGCCCCGGCAGACCAGAAGCTCAAGACGGACCTGGCCGGGCTGGATGACCAGGCACTGCTAGACATCGTCCGGTTGTCGCCGCAGGCCAGCGAGCGGGGTGCGGCGGCGTGTGAGCTGCTGGTCACCCGCTACCAGGGCCTGGTCCGGTCCTGCGTGCGACCGTACCTGAGCAGCCCTGAGCCGGCGGAGGACCTGATGCAGGTGGGGTATGTCGGCTTGCTGAAGGCGATCGGCAACTTCGATCCGGCCGTCTGCTGCAGCCTGGCCACGTACGCGCGGCCGTGCATCAGCGGCGAGCTCAAGCGGCACTTCCGGGACAAGCGCTGGCAGGTCCGGGTCAAGCGCCCGGTGCAGGAGCTGGTCCTGGAAGTCCGCGAGGCGACCTGGCGGCTGGCCCAGGAGCTGGGCCGTACGCCGACCGAATCCGATATGGCCCGGCACCTGGGGGTCAGCGGGGATGACCTGCGGCAGGCCCGGCGGGCGGAGCTGGCCTTCTGGCCGTACTCGCTGGACGCGCCGCTGGCCGGTCAGCCCAGCATGATCATCCTGGCGGACTATCTCGGCGAGGAGGATCCGCGGATCGAGCACATGCTCGGCATGCAGGCCGTCGCCGCGCACTGGGGCGAGCTGCCCCCGCGTGAGCAGGAGATTCTGCTGATGGACTTTCGCGGCGGCATGACCCAGGTGCAGATCGGCCAGCGGCTCCGCATCTCCCAGATGCGCGTCTCCCGGCTGCGCGCCCACGCGCTGGGCTACCTGCGCTCGCGCCTGCTCGACCCGGAGGAGCATCCCGCCGCCAACGGGCCATGAATCTGCGGCCGACGCTGATCGCTTGTGCGCAGGCCGCGGGCAGATCAGCGGTACTGCCGTTCCTGAACGGTATGGCCTGCGGCAATCGACTGTAGTACGGGCAGGCTTCCCGTCGGCCCGTTGCCCTGACGGCGCGTGGCCCCGTTGCGGGATCACCCAGCCAGGACAGCGGCGGGCGTTCGAGGTAGTATCCGTTGTGAGAGCTGGTGAACTCGCCGCCGGGTCGGGACCCCGCCTTGCTGCCGAAGCAGGAAGGCGTCCCTATGTTCAATGTGGACTTGAGTACCCGCGACTGCGACGGTCACGTTATCGTCGTGCTGCGCGGAGAGCTTGACGTGGCAGACGCCGCGGGTGTTGCGGGTGCGCTCGCCGTGGTCGCGGCCCGCGAGCCGGAGATTATCGTCGATCTGGCCGGGCTGGAGTTCATCGATTCCAGCGGCGTGGCGGCGCTGGCGCGCGGGCGGAAGCTGGCGCGGTATGCCGGGGGTGACCTGCTGCTAGCCGCGCCGCAGCATCAGGTGCTGCGGGTCCTTGCCCTGACCCGGCTGATCGATGCCTTCGCTGTCCATGTCAGCGTGGCTGAGGCGGCCCGGAACGCCGGGCGCTCCCGGCGTGCCGCGCCCGTGGCCGGGCGTTCCGCCCGGGTCGCCGTGACATGATCCCGTCCGGGTCCTTCGTGTGATGAGCCGCTGGCCAGGGCTGCGGGGATGACGGGGAGTCGGCCGGGCAGGGTCTGGGGCCTGGTCGCGGGGCAGGCGGCCCGGCGCGGCGGGCGGGTGTCGGCGGCGGATGCCTGCGTGGCGGCCGTCGCCGCGGTTGAGGTCACCGGCGCCTGGCTGGTCGCGGCGAAGGGGGCGGAGGCGGGTCACCTGCTGCGGGTGACTGATGAGGTCAGCGAGCTGCTCGCCGAGCTGCAGGTGACCCTGGGGGAAGGCCCGGGCCCGGATGCCGCTGCCCGCGGCGGGCCGGTGCTGGCCTCGGATCTGGGCGAGATGGAAGCCGTCCGCCGCTGGCCGGTGTTCGCCCCGGCGGCCCGCCAGGCCGGGGCCGCGGCGGTGTTCGCATTCCCGCTGCAGGTGGGGGCGATCCGGGCCGGGGTGATGGGCCTGTACCGAGAGCGGCCCGGCCCGCTGAGCGAGTCCCAGCTGGGTGATGCGCTGGTCTTCGCCGATACCGCGACCCTGCTGCTGCTCGAGGCTCAGGATCAGGCGGCGGGCGAGGCCGCGGCGGGGTCCGGGCCGGGCGGCCAGCCTGCGGGCCTGGCCGTGCACCGCGCCGAGATCGATCAGGCCACCGGGATGCTCACCGAGCAGCTCGGCGTGGGTATCGCGGAGGCATTTATCCGGCTGCGTGCCTACGCGTATGCTCATGACCGGAGGCTGTCCGATCTGGCCCGCGACATCATCGCACGGCGGCTGCGGCTGCGTCCTGACTCAGATCCGTCCTAGGACGGCCAGGCATGAGAGTGCGCATGATGATACCGCTGGCCGGTCGTGCTGCCTGTTGCTGAAAGGGTGAGCGGGATGGACGGAGAGCTGCTGTCGGCGACGTTCGTCGAGCTGACCGACACGCTGGTGGCCGGCTTTGACGTGATCGACTTCCTGCACGTGCTGACCGACCGCAGCGTGCAGCTGCTCGACGTTTCCGCCGCCGGGCTGCTGCTGGCTGACCCGCGCGGTGAGCTGCGCGTGGTGGCCGCCTCCAGCGAGGCCGCCCGGCTGCTCGAGCTGTTCCAGATACAAAACGATCAGGGGCCCTGCCTGGACTGCTTCCGGTCCGGCCGGCCCGTCGCCGCCGCGGACCTGGCTGCCGCGGCGGCGCGGTGGCCGCGGTTCGCGCCCGCCGCCCGCCGCGCCGGGTTCGCCGCCGTGCAGGCCCTGCCGATGCGGCTGCGCGAGCAGGTCATCGGCGCGCTGAACCTGTTCCGCGCCGGCCCGGGCGCCCTGGCCCCCGCGGACATCCGGGTGGGCCAGGCGCTGGCCGACGTGGCCACCATCAGCTTGCTGCACGAGCGCAGCATGCGCCACAGCGACACCCTGAACGAGCAGCTGCAGACCGCGCTGAACAGCCGGGTGATCATCGAGCAGGCCAAGGGCAAGCTCGCCGAGCGCCTCGGGGTCGACATGGACCAGGCCTTTACCCTCCTGCGAGACCGCGCCAGGACCAGCAACCACCGCCTGTCCGACCTGGCCCGGGCCTTCATCGACGGCACAGAAACCCTCACCGGCCTGAACGCGAGCAAGACCCGGCAGCGGCTGCCCGGCGACGGACAGCCGCGCCAGCAGCCCCCGCCGGGCTGAGAGGACCCGCGTGTGTTTCTCGCCTCAGGCCGATGTCGGCGGCGGCTTGCTGATAGGCGCGATCGGCGTTGATGCCGTCCGCCATATCCGGCAGCGCCGCGCTAAGTCCGGTCCCGACGGACTCATCTCGGCCGGCTGACCGGCGCCGGCGGCCTCGGTACTGACGAAGTGCGGCAGCGACGTACGGCAGACGCCGGGCACGGGCTCGGCCCGGCTTAGTACTCCCTCTGCGGCAGGCGACGATCGCGTTCGTGATCTCGCCCGTGGTAATGTCGGGTTACCGCTCTGGACCTCGGTGGCTGATGGCGCTTGCCGACTGCAACGCCGCCGAGATGCTCGGAGCTTTGATGCTGGGATTGCGTAAGACCGTCGCGGTTGGCGCCTGTGTGACGGCCAGCCCGGTGCGCAGCCGGGATCCGGACATCTACCGCCGTTATGCCGTTGGGCTGTACCGGCAGGCGCTGCTGACTCACAGCGACTCGGCGTTGGCCGAGCATGTCGTCTGTGACGTCATCGTCAATGAGTGCGCGCTGGCCCGAATCCCGGAGCGTGGCGAAGACGATGAACGTTATCGCCTGAGGGAGAAGGAGCGGGGAGCGCTCAGGCCCGCACTATTCGGCGGCCTCGGGTACCTCCGAGCCAGCAGAGTGCTGGGTATCTATCCGCGTGACATGGCGGCCCTCTTGCACGCGGCACTGCGCAGGCCGGCATCCTCATCGGCCGCCGTTGCCGAGGGCGGCCGTCAGGTAAGAAGGCCTGCTGCAGGCGGGCAGTGAGCCCGGCGGTGGCCGGGCCGCCACCCGTGCAGTGCGCGCTGCCTGCTCCGGGATGAGGGACATCTATGTCGCGGGCCGCCGTCGCGGACCCGCTGAAGAGCAGGAGGAAAGCGATGCGGGCACTTGGATACGTCACGGCGATCACCATGGCAGCCGCCGCAGCGGCGTTTGGGCTGGTGGCGGTCAGATCGCTGCCGGATGCACGGCGGTACCTGACGATGAGGAGAATGTGACGCGCGCCGGGTAGATCGCGGGCTCCTTTTCTTCCGGTCGCGAGGGCGGCCTCAGGCTGATCGCCGCCCGGCGTTGGTTGGTCCTCGACATGGCGTGTGCCCTTTCCGGAGGCGGCTGGCGCGCCTCCTGCCGCCACCGCTGTGGTGAGCGGTGACGGCAGGAGGATCTTGTTCCCGGACCCGCCCGGCGCGGCCGGGTCCGGGTTGGCGGTCAGCTGCCGTCCTGGACCGTTACGCCTGGCGTGAGGACGGTGTGAGCCTGGCCGGCGCGTACCCTGATGCGCTTGGCCTGGACGTCCGGTGCCTTGGGCACCAGGACCTGCAGTACGCCGTCCTGCGTCGAGGCCTCGATCTTGTCCGCCTCGACGTGGCTGGGCATGGTGATCGAGCGGCGGAAGGCGCCGTGATGACGCTCAGCCCGGTGCATCTTCTCCTCGGCGGAGTCGTGCGCGAAGTGCCGCTCGCCCTGGATCGTCAGCAGGCCGTCCTCGAAGGTGATCTCTACCTGGTCGGCCTTGATACCGGGAAGCTCGACCGCCACCAGGTAGGCGTCCTTGCGTTCGGATATGTCGACCGCCGGCGCCCAGGCCGCGGGGGTTGTGCCGCTGGTGAACTGCTGGCCGGGCCGCCAGCCGTGTCCCCTGGTCGCCCGCAGCATCTCATCCTGCGCGGCACGCAGGTCCTCAAACAGGTCCCAGCCTGTCATGACTGTCATCTCGTTCTCCCTTGCCTCTGGCCGGTCCGAAGACCCGGCGACCCGGAAGAACACCGCTCAGGTGAACACTATTCAGTTCCGAGCTACACTGTTCACTCTATAGTGAACGATGTTCACAGTCAACCGCGGTCAACGGAGGACGCACATGCCCAGGCAGCGGCAGGCAGCAGCCGACGACGCAGGCACCGGCGCCCTGTGGTTCAGCCCTCCAGACAGCGAGCAGAACCGCCGGCGCGCGCTCACCCGCGACCGCGTCGTCGCCGAGGCCCTCGCGATCATCAGCGCCGGCGGGGCGTCGGCCTTGAGCATGCGCGTCCTCGCCGCCCGCCTCGGGGTGGTCCCCGCCGCGCTGTACCACCACGTCACCAGCAAGGAGCAGCTGTACGACCTCATCCTGGACGGCGTCCTGGCCGAGGTCGACTGCCAGGCCGACCCCGCCCTCCCCTGGACCGGACAGGTCAGCGCGCTCGCGCACCGGCTGCGGACCGTCCTGGAAGACCACCCCGGCATCGCCGCCCTGCTCAAGACCCGCGACCCCCTCAGCCCTGCATCCCTCGCCCTGGCCGAGGCGTTCCTCGCCCCGCTGCACGCCGCCGGCCTGCCCGGCCGCCAGGCCGCCTGGGCCTTCCGGCTGATCTACGACTACACCCTCGGCTTCGCGCTCAGCGACCCCACCTCACCCGGCGGGCAGCGCATCCAGGACACCGCCACCAGAGCCGAGCTGCACGCCTTCCTGCGCTCCCTGCCCGCCAGCCGGTTCCCCGCGCTGGCCGCCCTCGGCCCGTACGCCTGGGCCGACGACCGCGACCAGCGGTTCACCGCCAGCCTCGACACCCTCATCGCCGGCCTGCAGGCGGCTCACCACCGTGAAGGATCCTCTGCCCCGCCGGGTCCGCAACCCCGGGGATTACCCGTGGCGGGCTGCGAAAAGGGCAACGACCTCGCCGACGGCCGGCTCCCTGGTGCCTGGCTCGGGTACCGGCAGGTGAGCCTGGATCTGGTAGCGGTTGCGGCGCCCGTCCTTCCGCGTGATCACGTAGCCGGCCTCGGCCAGGTCGGTGATGATGCCGTGCGCTCGGCGCTCGGTGATGCCCAGGCTGGCCGCGATGTCGCGCAGTCTCGCGCCCGGGTCGTGGGCGATGTGCAGCAGGACCCGGGCGTGGTTGGTCAGGAAACCCCACTCCGCCATGCAGATAAGTGTACAGTCATTTCTTGAAAAATATTGCTAGTTTCGAATTACAGCCGTAGGCTGTAGGCAGGCACCGGAGCGGGAGGCTGCCGGCTCCGTCGAGCTGGGCAACCCGCTCCAGTACGAGCAGTTCGTGGCTCTCACAAGCCGCTGGCATCACAGCCACGGCGTGGTCGACTACACCAACTGGACCTACGCGGAGCCAGGCTCCGGTGTCTATGCGCCCGCGGGAGAAGTCCCGGGCGGCGTGACTTCGCCCATCGCGTTCGTCTTCACCTACCAGGGCAACCCGTACGCCCACACGCTGAACGGCGGGCTCAAGCTGACCGCGCTGTCCCCGGACACGCTCGCCTTCTCCGGCAGCGGCTTCTACAACGGCAGCAGCACCACCTGGAAGATTCACGGCCAGGTGACTGACGGCAGGTTCAGGGCCACGATCGCCTACGACGGGTCCTCCTACACGGTATTCCTGACCGGCAAGATCGCCACGGACGGGTCAGTGACCGGCAAGGCCGAGTCCTCGTCGCACCAGGCGCTCATGTTCACCATGCCCGCCGGGTCGTTCAAGTCGGTGCTGCACTACATCACGCCGGTCCAGTCGGCGAAGGTGCAGCGTCACAACGCGACCTTCCAGTTCACCATCCCGGCCTCAGCTGCCTCATCGGGGCTGGCCGGGGTCAAGGTGACCGTCACGGTGCACGACGGCGGATGGGGCGTCAGGCATGACACCTACGCCGCCAATGGCACCTCGTACCCGATCATCGGCGGACCCGGCATCACGGTGCACGCCTGATCTCTTTAACAACGCAGCCGGACGGCCTAGCGAGCCGCCCGGCCTCGCTGCGTCTGGGCCCTGCCCTCGCGGCTTTACTCGCTTGCCGCGTGGAGCCGACGGCGACGCCGTGGGACCCGCGAACCTGCCGGTTTTGCCGCCGGCGGGAACCGTTGCGCCGGGTTGTTCGTGCTTGGTTTGCGGACGGGAGGAGACCCGGGAGGAGGTCTGGATGGCGGCCGGGCGGAGCGCGGCTGAACTCGAGTGCTTCCTTGCCGAGCGCGCCGATCACCTGCTGCGCACGGCGGTGCTGCTGGCTGGCAGCCGGGAGGCCGGGGAGGACCTGCTGCAGTCGGCGGTGGAGCGGCTGCTGCGGCGGTGGCGCCGGTTCGATGGGGATCCCGAGGGCTACCTGCGGCGGACGCTGTGCAACCTGGCGGTCGACGGGCGCCGGCGGGCGGGCCGGTGGCGGCAGAAGGAACGGCTGCTGCGAGCCGGGCTGGGGCCGGAGCGGGACCCGGCCGGCGGCGTGGACCTGCGCGACGCGCTGGTCCGGCTGCTGGTGCAGCTGCCGGCGCGGCAGCGGGCCGTGCTGGTGCTGCGGTACTGGGAGCAGCTGACCGACGCCGAGACGGCGGCGGCGCTGGGCTGCGCGGAGGGCACGGTCAAGTCGGCCGGCTCGCGGGCCCTGGCGCGGATGCGCGAGCTGGCCGGGGACTGGGACGATACGGCGGCGATGTGCGGCCGGGATGGAACACGATCATGAACAACGACGTCGAGGACCTGCTCCGCGAGGGCATGGCGCGGTTCACCGCGGATCTGCGGGCGCCGGGCGGGATGGTCCGCCGGGCTGCGCGGCGGCGCCGCCGCCGGCTGGCGCTGCGCTCGGCGGCCGGCGCGGCGGCGCTGACCGCGGCCGTCGTGGCCCTGGCCGCCGGGGTGGTGCCTGGTGCCGGTCACGGCGGCGCCGGCCTGGCCGCGTACGTAGTCAAGCGCGTCGACGGCGCGCTGAGCGCGGCCGAACCCGGCGAGATCGCGCAGATGACGGTCACCACCACCGTCACGGTGCCCGACGGCACGACCGCGACGGCCACCGCCCGGGAGTGGTCTTACAACGGCCAGTGGCGCTCGGTCACGTACTCGCCGGCCGGGCATCTGGTCTACGACGAGGGCATCAGCACCGCATCGGTCTATACCCTGGTCAACTACCCGGAACGGACCTGGGCCCGACAGGCCGGACTGGGCCTCCCGGCGGCACTGAAACCGAGTCCGGGCGGCTGCGGGCCGGTGATCGCTGCCCTCCCGCTGCTGTTCCAGCCCGGGCTGCCGGGCGCCGGTTTGTCGGCCGGGTCGCCCGCGACGGTGGCCAAGGCCCTGCGCGCCGCGATCTCCTGCGGAACCCTGGCCGTGGCCCCCGGTCGGCAGCGCGTCGACGGGGTTGAGGCCATCGAGCTGACCAGCCGCCCCGGCAGCCAGATCGCCGAGACCATCTGGGTCAGCCCGGGCAGCTACCTGCCGGTGCGCGTGGTCCTCCGCTCGCCCCCCGGCCCGCCAGTCTTCCAGCGGGAAGCGGACATCACCTGGCTCCCGCCGACCGCGCAGAACCTGGCCAAGCTCACCGTGCCCATCCCCGCCGGATTCCGCCAGGTCCCGCTCGCCGGGGCCGTCATGCCGATCTTGAAGCAGACCCCGGGCGGGCTGCTGCCGGCGCCCCGGGCGCCCTGCCTTTGGTCGGCCGGCCAGGTATGCACGGGCGGAACCAGCGCTTTCGGCTCCGGCCCGGAGAACGCCGGCTATTTCCCGAATGCGGTTTTCGCGCCCGGCCTATGACCGCCCGCCTGCCCATTCCCCCGGTGCCGGGAGGGGTACGGCGCCCGCACGCATAGGCTTGGGCGGGTGACCGTCACGGTGCGGGCCGCGCGGCCCGCCGAACTGGCCCGGCTCGCCGCCATCGAGATGACCGGCGAAGCGATGTTCGCCGAGCGCGGGATCGTGTTCCCCCCTGGCCCGGCCACGATCAAGGCCGCCATCGCGCGTGGCGCGGACGTCCTGGTGGCCGGTGACCCTCCGGTCGCCTTCGCGGCGATCGTCGACATGGACGGGCATCCGCACCTGGAGCAGATCTCGGTGCGGGTCGACCAGGGACGCAAGGGCATCGGAAGCGCGCTGCTGTCGGAGGTCGTGCGCCGGTCAGGGCCGGGCCTGACGCTGATCACCTACCGGGACGTGCCGTGGAACGGCCCCTGGTACCTGCGGCACGGGTTCGTCGAGCTGCCCGAGGCCGCCTGGGGACCGCAGCTGCGAGCCCACTGGCAGGCCGAGGTCGACGGCGGGCTGCACGACCTCGGCCCGCGGCTGGTCATGCACGTCCCCGGCGGGTCATGACCCGCTAGCCCGACTTGAGCGGGTTTGCCGCGCCCTGCCCGTTACCCTGTCCGTTGGCCTGGCAGGCACCCTGCTCCTGCCCGTTGCCCTGGCCGGCGTTGCCCGGGCAGCGGGGCCCCTTCGGCTCCGGCGGCGGCGGGAACCCGGGCGCGACGCCGGGCGGGCTCTGGGCCACAAACGAGCCGGGTGTGCACGAGGCGTCGGGCTGCTGGCCCGTCCGGGGCGGTTCATGGCCGTGCTTGGCCGCCTCGGCCTGGCCGTGCGCCCGGCCGGTCGCCGCCGGCCGGGTCGGCCGCGGGCTGGCGGTCTGGCCGGCCGGGCCCTGCCCGTGGCCAGCCGCACCCGACCCGCCCTGGCCGGGCGCGGGCGCGCCGGCGTGGTGCGGCGCCGGCGCCCCGAACGTCACGTGCGCCACCTGCTGGATGGGTTCGGGCAGCACCCCGGTGTAGGCCGCGGCGGTGCCGATCAGCAGGGCCGCGGCCACGCCCAAGGCCGCGGCCAGCCCCATCCGGCGACCGGCCCCCTCACGGACCGGACGCCGGGACACCCGATGCGTGACTGGCCGCCTGGGCAACCGGTGCAGGGCTGGCCGCGGGGCCACGGGCGAGATGCCGGCCGGGGAGGCGAATCGGCTGAACGCGGCTCGCGCTGCTGCCTCCCCGGCCAGCTCACCGGGTTCTGCCGGTCCGGCCAAGGCGGCGAGCATCCGCTCAAGGTCATGCATCTCCCGGGGCGCGTCGGGGGGGATGACGCGCCCGTCGAAGATCATGTCCAGCAGCGGCTCGTCGTGCTCGCCGCCGGGCCGGCCGGGGAAGGGGAACCCAGGCATCTCGCCATGCAGAGCGTCGGACGGGTTCATCGCGTTACACCGGCCCGCTCGAGGCGGCTGGCGAGCCTGCGCAGGGCGCGGTGCGCGGCCACCCGGACCGCGCCCGGGGACTTCCCGACGATCCGCGCCACGTCGGCCACGTCAAGACCGCCCACCACCCGCAGCATGACGATCTCGGCCTGATCGGGGGGCAGCGTGGCGATCAGCGCGACCACCGATCGCGCCGAGATCGCCTCCAGCGCCAGGTCGGCGGCGTCCGGGACGGCGGGCTGGTCCGCCTCGGTCATCTCCAGCGACACCGGACGGCGGGCCCGCGACCGCCCGGCGTCGGCCGCCCGGTGCCGGGCGATGGTGAACAGCCAGGCCCGGAACGCCTCTTCCTGGCCACGGAAACGGGCCAGGCCGGTCACCACCTGAAGCCAGGTATCGCTGGCCACGTCGTCGGCGTCGGGCGTGATGACCCGCAGGTACCGCACCAGGGCCGGCTGCACGTCACGGAACAGGCAGGCGAAGGCCGCCTCATCGCCGGCCTGGGCCCGGGCCAGCACGACCCCGAACGCGGCTCCGATCACCGGTCAAGTATCACCCGGCCCGCCCCCCGGCGCAGGACAAACCGGTACCCTCCCGGCCGCCGGCGATCCTGACCCCCCGATCATGCGCCCGCCGCCACCTCCGCGCTGACTGCCACCTGACCGGCCGCACAAGCCACTGCCCGTTCGGGAGAAAGATCTTCTGTTTTCCGAACGGTCCGTGGTGCGGGCCTGCAGGTTCAGGCCCGCGCGGCCGCGGTGGCCGCCTCGACGGCGATGAAGTCCCTGACCCAGCCGGCCAGGTACTGCCCGGCCGGGCGGTCCTGGCCGGGCACCGCGGCCCGGAGCGAGCCGCCGGGCCGGCGGGCCACGTCGAGCTGAACCCATTCGGGGTTGATGTCGAGCTCCATGGCGATCCGGGCCCCGTGGCGGGCCAGGGCGACCGCCAGGTCGGCCGGGGTGGCGGACATGCTCGCGGCGTAGATGAGGTCACCGCGGGCATCCTGGCCGAGCGCGCTGCGCGCGACGTACTCGCCGCCGCCCAGAGTGGCGCCCCACAGGCCCCAGTCGGCCGCGGCCGCGGTGGGCTTGCCGTGCAGGACCAGCGGCGTCAGGTTCTGCCGGACGCTGTATACCGCCTCGCCCGGCGCGGGCACGCCGTGGCCCCAGACCCCGATCGTGGCCCGGCCGGACCGGTCGATGACCAGGCTGGCCAGGCCGCGGAGCAGCGGGCTGATCACGTGCCTCTCCTGCTCGTATCCGCCCGCGCCGGCGGACAGCTTGAACCCGCCGTTGAACGCGGCCAGCAGGTGCCTGCGGTCGCCGCCCGTGATGGCCGGGCCAGCCCGCACGTGTCCGGCCGCCGCGCCGGGATCCTCGCTGCCGTTGTGCAGGACATACCGCACCGGGCCGGAGAAGGTCGCGAGGGTGACCAGGGATCCGTCCGCGGTCCGCGTCCGGGTGACCGTGACTTTCGGCGCCGGCGGCGGCGGCGCCGGGACCGCGCGGGCCGTCCGGCTGGCCTCGGGCACGCTCCCCGAGGCTGCGGTGCCGCGGGCGGACGGAACGGGGGAGCCGGCCTCGTGCGGCGGTGCCGGCGACGAGCTGCAGGCCGTCGCCGCGCACAGGCCCGCCAGCAGGCCGGCGGTCCAGAGCCTGCGCATCGTGCGCTCCCGGTGCGTCAGATAGCCCCGCCGCATCGCGGCGGACGGCAGAACCCCATCACGCTATACCACGGCGGGACCCGGCCGCCCGGGCCGGTCCGGCCGGGTAGTATCCCTGACCATGCCAGGCCGAACCGTCAGGCTCACCGGCTGGGGCCGGGTCTCGCCGTCGTCGGCCGAACTGGCCGAGCCGGCCAGCGCGGCGAGCGCCGCCGAACTGCTGGGCCACGAACTGCTGGACCACGGGGCCGCCCGCCGCGGCGTGATCCCCCGCGGCCTCGGCCGCAGCTACAACAACGCGGCCCAGTGCGCGGGCGGCGTGGTGATCTCGACCGCGCGGCTGAACCGGATCATTGACCTGGACGCAGCGAGCGGCCTGGTGACCTGCGAGGCGGGCGTCAGCCTGGAACAGCTCATGGTCGCGGGGCTGCCCGCGGGGTGGTTCGTGCCGGTCTCGCCGGGCACCCGGCAGGTGACCGTCGGCGGCGCGATCGCCGCCGACGTGCACGGCAAGAATCACCACGTGGCGGGCAGTTTCGCCCGGCACGTCCTGTCGCTGCAGATCCTGCTGCCCGGCGGCGAGCCGCGGACGGTGACCGAACAGTCCGATCCCGCGCTGTTCTGGGCCACGGCGGGCGGCATGGGGCTGACCGGGCTCATCGTGCGGGCCACGATCCAGCTCAAGCAGGTCGCCACCTCGCGGGTCCGGGTGGACACGGTACGCACGGCCGACATCGACGAGACGATGGCCGTGCTGGCCGAGCACGACCGCCGCTACGGCTACACGGTGGCCTGGTCGGACAGCCTGGCCCGGGGCGCGGGGCTGGGGCGTTCGGTGATCACCAGCGGCGACTTCGCCGAGCCGGCCGACCTGG
Source organism: uncultured Actinomycetes bacterium (assembly GCA_963705835.1). Classification (GTDB taxonomy): domain Bacteria; phylum Actinomycetota; class Actinomycetes; order Streptosporangiales; family Streptosporangiaceae; genus Palsa-504. The sequence continues at coordinate 39,978 of CAVPLC010000034.1, read as the reverse complement.
CGCCCGCGGACCGCGCCGATCCGTTCGCGTTCCGGCCCGGCGCCCGGGTGGGCGTGCCGGCCGGCTTCCCGCCCGGGCTGATCAACCGGTACACGGTGGCCCTGGCCAACGAGGCGTGGTACCGCAAGGCGCCGCGCTCGCGCCGCGGGGAACTGCAGACGATCGGCACGTTCTTCCACCCGCTGGACGGGATCAGGAACTGGAACCGCGTCTACGGCCCGGGCGGCTTCCGGCAGTACCAGTACGTCCTGCCGTTCGGCCGGGAGGCCGCCGTGCGGCGGTCGTTCGAGCTGGTCAGCCAGGCGCACGCGCCGTCGTTCGTGACCGTGCTCAAGAGGTTCGGCGAGGGTGATCCCGGGCTGCTCTCGTTTCCCATGGCCGGCTGGACGCTCGCGCTGGACTTCCCCGCGCGCACGCCGGGCCTGGCCGGCCTGATGGCCCGGCTCGACCGCCTCGTCGTGGAGGCGGGCGGCCGTGTCTACCTGGCCAAGGACTCGCGGGTGCCGCCCGACGTCCTGGCCGAGATGTACCCGCGGCTGGCCGAGTTCGCCAAGCTGCGGGCCGAGTTCGACCCGGCCGGGCTCCTAGCCTCCGACCTGTCCCGCCGCCTCGGCCTGTAGCGCCCCGTCACGTCGCCTCACCTGTGCCCGGACATACGCGACCTGTTGCTGGACAGGGCCGAGATCGGGCCCAGAGAAGGGCGCGCCGCATTCACGGGGCTCGCCAGACCGCGGCCACGCACCCTACCGCGAGACGCTGGGCGGCTGATCAGTGACGATCTTGGCGCATCATGAATGTAGCGGCGATTGCGGGGCAGGTATGGCGATGAGTTCGAGCGTCGGGCTTTCGCCAGATAGTTGGTCTGGAGAAATGGTGGTAGCGACTGAGCACGGCAACTTCGGCCACGTCGTCCAGTTCTACGGGCACGAGGAGGAACTCGCTGACCGGGTGGCCGCCTACCTGCGGGAGGCGCTGGACGGCGGCGGCGTGGCGATCGTCATCGCCACCCAGGCGCACCGGCGCGCCTTCGAGGCGCGGCTGGCGCGGCTGACCGGCGCCGGCGCCGGCGCCGACCTGGACGCGGCCGCCGGCCGCGGCGCCTACCTGGCCCTGGACGCGGACGAGACGCTGCGCGCGCTGATGACCGGTGACCGGCTCGACGGTGGCGCCTTCGAGGCCGAGATCGGCGGCCTGATCAGGCGGGCCGGCCAGGACGGGGCAAGGACCCGGCCGGTCAGCGCCTACGGGGAAATGGTCGCCCTGCTCTGGGACGCCGGGCTGGTCAGCGCGGCCGTCCAGCTCGAGCAGATGTGGGACGGTCTCCTCCGGCGGCACCCCTTCTCGCTGTTCTGCGGCTACCCCGCCGAATCGGTCATCCGTGACGGTCACCTGGACGCGTTCGCCGAGATGTGCCGGCTGCACCACGAGGTGCTCGGCCCTTGGCCCCGCGACTCTGCCTCGGCGCGGGCCGCCGCACGGGGCGCGACGCGGACGTTCGCGTTCCACCGCGAGGCGCCCGCGGCCGCCCGTCATTTCGCGGTCGGCGCCCTGCCGCGGCTGGGCGCCGCCGACCTGGCCGACGACGCCGCCCTGGTCGTGACCGAACTGGCCGCCAACGCCATCGTCCACGCGCGCTCCGGCTTCACCGTGGACCTCGCGGCCTGGCCCGGCGTGCTGCGGATCTCGGTGCAGGACACGAGCCCGGCGCCAGCCGGAGCGGCGCTGCCCGCCGCGCCGCTGCACGGGCTGGGAGCGGTGGACGCGCTCGCCAGCCGGTGGGGAGTCGAGCCGCTGGGCCCGGCGGCCAAGGCCGTATGGGTGGAGCTGCGCAGGCCGTCGCGTTGACCGCGACATCCTCGTGGCCCTGAAGGGAGGCCGGTCGTGCTCGATGAGCCGGCCCAGGACGCCGAAGCCGCAGAAGGCGGGGAGGCGGCCTGCTGGGCCCACCTGGTGTGCCCCGAGTGCGGGGCCATCGTAACCGAGGGCCACGCCGCCGGGTGCGGCTTCGGGGCGGCCAGGCCCCCGTGAGCCCTGGTCACACGAACGCGCTGGTGCCGGTGATCGCGCGGCCCACGATCAGCGTGTTGATCTCGCGGGTGCCCTCGTAGGAGTAGATCGCCTCGGAGTCGGCGACGAACCGTCCCACGTGATTCTCCAGCAGGATCCCGTTGCCGCCCAGCAGCTCGCGGGCCCACCCGGTCGCCTCCCGCATCCGGACCGTGCAGAACGCCTTGGCCAGCGCGGAGTGATGGTCCTCGGCCAGGCCGTCCTGCTGCAGCGCGGCCAGCTGCGCGCACAGGCAGGCCGACGAGGTGACGTTGGCCAGCATCCGCACCAGCAGGTCCTGCACGAGCTGGAAGCCCGCGATCTGGCGGCCGAACTGCTGGCGCTGCCGGGCGTAGGCCAGCGCGTGCTCGTAGGCGCCGCGGGCGCAGCCGGTGGCCATCCAGGCCACGCCGCCCCGGGTCAGCCGGAGCACCGCGGCGGTGTCGCGGAAGGTGTTCGCCCCCTGCAGCCGGTTCTCCTCGGGAACACGGACTCCGTCCAGGGTGATGTAGGCGTTCTGGACCACCCGCAGCGCGATCTTGTCGCGCATCTTCGAAGCCTCGAATCCCGGCGTGCCCTTCTCCACCACAAAGCCCTTGACCTGCCCGTCCTCGAGCGACCGGGCCCAGATGACCACGTAGTCGGCGAACGTGGCGTTGCCGATCCACTTCTTCTGCCCGTCAAGGACCCAGTCGCCGCCGTCCCGCCGGGCCGTGGTGGTCAGGCCGCCCGCGGCCCCGGACCCGACCTCGGGCTCGGTCAGCCCGAACGCCCCGATCTTCTCCATCCGGGCCATCGAGGGAAGCCAGCGCTGTTTCTGCTCCTCCGACCCGCACAGGTAGATGGACCCCATGGCCAGGCCGCTGTGCACGCCGAAGAACGTCGCGATCGACGAGTCGACGCGCGCCAGTTCCATCGCGATCATGCCGTCCAGCAGGTTCTTGACCCCGGGGCAGCCGTATCCGGAGTACGCCATGCCCGCGATGCCGAGCTGGCGCAGGCCCGGCACCAGGTCGTGCGGGAACTCCTCCCTGGTCCAGTAGTGGTTGATGACCGGCTGAACCGACTTTTCCATGAACTCCCTGACCCGCAGCAGAAGCTGGCGGTCGGCGGGGTCGAGCGACCGCTCGATCAGGTAGAAGTCGGCGCCGGTGACGACCGGCTGGCCGGAGCTTGTCATGGGTGTTCTCCCCTAGGTAACTAAAGCGGCCAGGAAGTCGTCCACCACCGGGGCCAGGTCCGCCGCCTCGGTTACCAGGCCGAGGTGGCCGCCGTGGTAGACGTGCAGCCGCGATTTCGGGATGAGCAGTTTCATCAGCCTGGCGTTGGCCAGCGGGATGATCGGGTCGTCGTCGCCGGCGATGATGAGCGTCGGCTGGCGCAGCAGCGGCAGGAACGGCAGGCTGGTCCAGCCCGCGCCCGCGGTGAGCTGATACAGGTACCCGCGCGACGGGCCGACCCGGTTGCCGTCGTGCATCGCCGCGGCGATCCGCTCGGGGTCCTCCCGGGCCGAACCGCCGTACAGGTCGCCCGCGAACCGGTACAGGTACCTGGCGTCCAGGTAGCGCCGCGGCGTGACCATGTGGACGAGCGCCGACGGCTTGCCCGGCACCATCAGCGAGCCGGTCGCCGTGGCCACCAGCACCAGCCGGCGGCAGCGAGCGCGCTGGAAGGCGGCGAAGTGCTGGGCCACGCCGCCGCCCCAGGAGATGCCCAGCACGTCGACCTGGTCGTGGCCCAGCTCGGTCAGCATGTCCGCGATCAGGGTGCACAGCCCGGTGAACCGGTAGGGCCCGGCCGGCGGGGCCGAGCCGCCGACCCCTGGCGGGTCGAACCGGATCACGTCCAGGGCCGGGTCGAGCTCGCGCACGAACGGCTCGAGCAGCTCCAGGCTGGCGCCGATGCCGTTGATCAGCAGCAGCGGGACCCGCGGCGCCGGCGCGGCCAGCTTCAGGCCCAGCCCCTTGGACCGGCCAGGCCGCACCGCGACGCGCAGCTGCGTGCCGTTGACGGCGATGCTGCGGACCTTAGTGGTCGTGAACATAGGTTCCTGGCGCGGCGCACTGTACCGGGTAGGCCTTGCGGCCGAGCGTGCGCGGGCTCTTCTTCTGCCCCCCGCCGTGCTCGGCCAGCCAGGACGAGTAGTCCGACCACCAGCTCCCCGCCACCGTGGTCGCCTCGGCCAGGAACTCGCGCGGGTCGGCCGGATTGGTCGGCGCGGTCTGGAACCTGGCCTTGGCGTTGGTCGGCGGGTTGACCATCGAGGCGATGTGGCCGCTGTTGGACAGCACGAACTTGACCTGGCCGCCGAGCAGCTGCGTCGTCCGGTAGCACGATTGCCACGGGCACAGGTGGTCGGAGACGCCCGCGATGACGTAGGCGTCCACGTCGACCTTGGACAGGTCGACGGGCGAGCCGAGCATCGTCGCCACGTCGGCCTTGGTCAGGGCGTTGACCATGCCCAGCTTGAGGAAGTCGTGGTGCAGCCCGGCGGGCAGCCGGGTGGTGTCGGCGTTCCAGTACAGGATGTCGAAGGCCGGCGGCGTCTTTCCCTGCAGGTAGTTGTTGACCCAGTAGTTCCAGATCAGGTCGTCAGGCCGCAGCCAGGCGAAGACCTCGGCCAGGGCCCGGCCGTCCAGGTAGCCGCGGGCGCTGGATACCGCCATGGCCGCGGCGGCGGTCTGCTCGTCGATGATCGCCCCCGCGGTGCCCGCCTGCTCCTGGTCGAGCACGGCCACCCCGAGGCACAGGCTGGCCAGCTCGTCGAGCTGCCCGGTCACGGCCAGGTGCGCGGCCACCATCGAGGCCATGATGCCGCCCGAGCACAGCGCGCACACGTTCACCTTGGCCGCCGCGGCGATGGCCCGGACCGCGGTCAGCGCCTCGGCCAGGGCGCCGCCGTAGGTGTCCAGGTTCCAGTCGCGGTGCCTCGCGTCGGGGTTGCGCCACGACATGACGAACACCTGATGGCCCATCCCCACCAGATACTCGACCATGCTGCGCCCGGGGGCCAGGTCGACGATGTAGTACTTGTTGATCATCGGCGGCACGATCAGCAGCGGGTAGCGGTGGACGCTCTCGGTGACGGGCTGGTACTGGATGAGCTCGAACACCTCGCTCGAGTGCACCACGCCGCCCGGCGTGACGGCCAGGTCCCTACCCACCTCGAAGGAGCCCGCGGGCACCATCGACGGCACCCGCGGCGAGGTGGCCAGGTCCGAGGCCAGGGCCCGCAGGCCGCGGACGGCGTTCTCGCCGCCGGTGTCGATGGCGGCCTTCCAGGCGGCCGGGCTGAGCACGGGATTGTTGCTCGGCGCGGCCGCGGCGACCAGGTTGGTGAGCAGGAACTTCAGCCGCGTGTCGTCGCGCCAGCCCAGCTCGGCCCCGGCCACCAGGTCCTCGGCGGTCTTGGCCGCGGCCAGGTAGGCCTGGACGGAGCGCCGCAGGAAGGGGTTGTCCTTCCAGGCCGGATCGGAAAACCGGCGGTCGCGCGGGTCGGCCGCGATCGCCGACCGGCCGGCCGCGATCTGGCCGAGTTCGCTGCCGAACTGTGCCGCCTGGCGGGCGACGAACCCCGGGCGGCGGGCCAGCCCGGCGGCCAGCCGCAGCAGGGAGCTGTCGGGCCGCAGGCGCCGCGTGATGCCGAGCGCCGCGTCGGTCAGCAGCAGGTCGAGCCCGCCGGCCGCGTCGACCGCCTCCTCGGTCCACGCCTGTTCCGCTGTCATCCGCTCTCCTCGGGGGGATGCACCTCACGGCGCAAGATCTTCCCGGTCGGGCCCTTGGGCAGCGCGTCCACCAGCCAGACGTGCCGCGGGTACTTGTAGGCCGCCACCCGGTCGCGCGCGAACGCGCGCAGTTCCTCGGGCGTCGCGCTGGCGCCGGGCTTGAGCGCCACGGCGGCGCCGACCTCCTCACCCAGCTCGGGATGCGCGATCCCGATCACGGCGACCTCGGCGACCGCCGGATGCTCGTGCAGGACCTCCTCGATCTCCCGCGGGTACACGTTGTAGCCGCCGCGGATGATCAGGTCCTTCTTGCGGTCCACGATGAAGTAGTAGCCGTCGTCGTCCACCCGGGCCATGTCCCCGGTCCGGAACCAGCCGTCCCTCATCGCTTCCGCCGTAGCCTCGGGCTTGCCCCAGTAGCCCTTCATCACGTTGTGGCCGCGGATCGCGATCTCGCCGATCTCCCCGTCGGGGACCGTATTCCAGTCGTCGTCGATGAGCCGCATCTGCACGCCCTCGATCGGGGTTCCGATCGAGCCGGGCTTGCGGACCCGGTTCGGGTGGTTGAACGAGGCCACCGGGGAGGTCTCGGACAGCCCGTAGCCCTCGAGCACCACACAGCCGAACTTCTCCTCGAAGCCGCGCAGGATCTCCACCGGCATCGCGGCGCCGCCGGACGCGCACAGCTGCAGCGTCGCGGTCTTGGCCGGATCGGCGCCCGGGAGATGCAGCATCGCGGCGTACATCGTCGGTACGCCCTCGAAGATCGTCACCCGGTCGCGCTGGATGATGTCCAGCGCCTTGGCCGGGTCGAACCGCGGCAACAGGGTCAGGGTCGCCGCCGAGGCGACCGATACGTTCAGCCCGCAGGTCAGCCCGAACACGTGGAACAGCGGCAGGCAGCCCATGATCATGTCGCCCGGGCCGACGTCGAATAGGGTCCGCGAGGAGATCTCCGCGTTGCTGACCAGCCCGGCGTGGGTGAGCTCGGCCCCCTTGGGCCGTCCGGTAGTCCCCGAGGTGTACAGGATCACCGCGTCGTCGTCCTCGCCCCGGCGCGACGGTGCCGCCGCCGCGTCCTGGCCGTCGAGCACGCCGCTGAGGTCCGGCGTTTCCGCCACGATCAGCTGGGCGCCCGCGTCGGCGGCGCCCTTGGCCGCCTCCCCGGCCGCCGCGTGCCACGCGACGATCGCCCTGGCGCCGGAGTCACCGAGGTAGTAGGCGACCTCGCGGCTCTTGAGCAGCGGGTTCATCGGCACCACGACGGCCCCGGCGGCCAGCGCGCCGTAGAACGCGATCGGGAACGCGGGAACGTTCGGCAGCATGAGCCCGACCCGGTCCCCGGGCTCGACGCCCAGGGAGGCGAGCAGCGTGCTCATCCGCCCGGCCGCCTCGCGCAGCTGGGCGTAGCTCAGCGTCAGGTCGTCCATGCGGATCGCGGTATGGTCCGGGTGGTCCGCCGCCGCCCGCTCGAGCAGGGAACTGATATTCGTCATGGCACCTCCAGTTGCGCCGCGGCGTGATCCCGGCCGAGGCGGCCTCTCCGCAAGCATGCTCCCGGCCACCCGCGGATGCCAACCTCAACCCCGGCCGATGTACGGCATCTTGGTCGCGGTGATGGTCAGGAACTGCACGTTCGCGTCCAGCGGCAGCGAGGCCATGTACAGCACCGCCTCGGCGACGTGCCGGGCGTCGAAGGTGGGCTCGGCCGCGATGGACCCGTCGGCCTGCGGCACGCCGCGGCCGAACCGCTGCGTCATGTCGGTGGCCGCGTTGCCGATGTCGATCTGCCCGCAGGCGATGTCGAACGCGCGCCCGTCCAGCGACAGGGACTTGGTGAGCCCGGTCATCGCGTGCTTGGTGGCGGTGTAGCAGATGCTGCCGGGCCGCGGCGTGTGCGCCGATATCGAGCCGTTGTTGATGATCCGGCCGCCGCGCGGCGTCTGGGCCTTCATCATCCGCACCGCGTGCTGAGCGCACAGGAAGGCGCCGGTGAGGTTGGTGTCGACCACGCGCTGCCAGTCGGCCAGCTCGATCTCGTCCGCCGGGCCCGCGGGACCGGGCACGCCGGCGTTGTTCACCAGCAGGTCAACGCGTCCCCAGCGGTGGCGGACCAGGTCGAACAGGGCGGCGACCGACGACGGCGACGTCACGTCGGTCGGGACGGCGAACGCCGATTCCGCGGGCCAGCCCGGCGCCCTCGCGGTCTCGTCCAGCGCGTCGGCCCGGCGGCCCGCCAGCGCGACCTGCCAGCCGGCGCGCAGCAGCGCCCCGCTGATGCTCCGCCCGAGACCGGAACCCGCCCCGGTGACCACGGCCACGCCCATCGCCCATCGCCTCCGCCGTATGTCCGTTTCGGTTCAGGGAACGACGGTAACCGGCCACCGGCCGGCCTTGACCAGGCGGACCGCCAGCGACCCCACCCACCGGTGCCCGGCCTTGGCCGACGCGCCGACGATGACGGCGTCGGCACGGACCTCGTCGGCTATCCGGCGTATCTCGTGGTACGGGTCGCCGGCCGCGGTGATGAACGTGATCGGCAGGCCGAACCTGGCGGCTCCCTCCTCGACCTGCTGGCGCAGGTCCGCCGCTGTTTCGGCGAGCGCACGGTCCTGCTCGGCGATCACGGCCGCGCCGGCGCCGGATGGCGCGCCGTACAACGCGGAACGCTGCTCCACGTACACGACGACGAGGCGGGCGCCCTGGCGCCGGGCCAGCCCTCCCGCGTACGCCCCGGCCCGCAGCGACGTGACGGAACCGTCGATCCCGGCCAGGATGACCATGGGCCCGTCGGTACCCAGTTCGAAGGCTCCGCCTTCTGCATCGGCCACAGCGGAATTATAAGAACAAACCAATTATTCCGAACGGGCCGTGGTGCTCGCGTCGGGCAGGCATGACAGCCAGCGGTCGGGGGGCAGCTCCGCGGCCACCTGCCAGGCGTCGGCCGCGATCCGCCAGGTGCCGTCCTGCTGCCGCCGCACCATGGCGCAGCCCAGCCCGCTCAGCTGGACCCGCTCGCCGTCCGGGCTGGTCCCCGTTACCCGTCGCTCGCAGATCACCAGGGCCAGGTCGGGGGTTTCCAGCACGGTCGCGATCCGCACGGAAAGCGGCAGCCGCAGGGCCATCAAACGGGTCAGGGCGCCGCGGACATCGCCATCGGCGCGCGCTGCCCAGCACGGCCAGTACGCCAGCAAGGCGGTGCTCTCGTACTGTGCGAGCGCGGCCTCGAGGTCTCCGTCGCTGAGCGCCTGCGACACAAGGTCGAGAGCCTCCTGCGGCCAGCGGGCCGTGGGCGGCTGGATCGGATCGAACACGTGCGAGGACCTCCTGTCGGCGTCTGGCTGGGCCGTCCACGCAGTGTCGCAGAGCGGCACAGGGGGAACCGGGGGAATCACAGGGGGACCGGCGGGACGGGACGAGGGGCCGTCAGGACGCGGCCATCAGCCGCTGGTAAAGCGCCGTGGTCTCGGCCGCCGGGGGAACCCCCACCTGCTCGCGCAGCAGCTCGGTCAGCTCTTCGTAGTGCCTGATCGCGCGGGCCGTCTCGCCCAGCCGCGCCCAGCTGCTCATGAGCTCGCGGTGCGCCGTCTCGTTGAGCGGCTCGTGGGCCACCGCCCGGCGGAACAGGACCGCGGCGGCCTGATGCCGGCCGGCCGCCGCCTGGAGCCTGCCCGTGGCCAGCAGGGCCGACTCAAAGGCCCGGCGGAGCTCGTCGCGGCGCACCAGCGCCCACTCCCCGGCCGCCACGCCCTCGAGGAAGTCACCGCCGTAGGCGCCGATGGCGCGCTGCAGGTCGGGCAGGGCCGTCTCGGCCGGGCGGGCCCGGCGCGCGGCGAGCAGCGCGTCCTCGAACGCGGTGACGTCGCACTCGTGCGGCCGGGAGCGGTCGAACCGGTAGCGGCCGTCCGCGTACACCACCCAGCCCGGATCGCCGAGCGCGCGGCGCAGTTCGCGCAGCGCGGTGTGCAGCGCGTTGCCGAGCTGCTGCCGCGACAGATCGGGCCACAGCGCGGCGGCGATCTGGTCCTTGGTCACCGGGGGCGAGGAGGCGAGCAGGAACAGCAGTTCGCGCGGCTTGGCGTAGCCCCAGTCCGCGGCGGTCAGCGCCGTGTCGCCGAACTCCACCACCGCCGCGCCGAGCGCCCTGATGCGAAGCGGCCCGGTCACGGCGGCGCCGCTCTTGGCCGGCTGCGGGGCCCGCCGCCGCGGGGCGGCCTGTTTCGCGGGCTCGGCCGCGGGCTGCCCGTCCCCGGCCGGAGCGCCCCGTTCCGGCGCACCCCGTCCTCGCGCACCCTGCTCTGGCGCACCCTGTTCTGGCGGACCCTGCTCTGGCGCGCCCTGGGGCGGCCCGGCCTGGGGCGGCTTGCCCTGCGCGGTCGCGGCGCGGGAGGCCCGGCCGAAGCGGCATCCTGAACCGACGGCAGGTCGGCGGTCAGGTCCTCCATGGTGGCGAGCAGCCCCTGCTGCCAGGCGGCGTCGAAGTCGGCCTCGTCCAGCGCGGCCCGGATCGCCGACGCGGTCTGGTGATGCTGCGCCCGCTCGCACGGCGCGATCACGGTGCCGATCGCGTCCCGCATCGCCTCGGCCGCGCCGAGCAGCCGGGCCGCCGACCTGGCCTGGCCCAGGGCCAGCGCGATGGTCGCGAGATCCTCGAGGACGCTGGACATGCGCCACCGGTCTCGCAGCTCGCTGTGCAGGTCCAGGCTCCGGCGCAGCAGGGAGATGGCCGCCGGGTCGCCGTCGACGGCCGCGAGCAGGCCGAGCTGCTCGCACGCCCACGCGATGCCCTCGCGGAAGCCGATGCCCTCGGAAAGCGAACGGCTCTCGGCCAGCAGCGCGGACGCGCGGTCGACGTCCCCCTGGTAGCGGGCGACCGTGCCCAGGCTGATCAGCGACCACGCGGTCCCCTCCACGTCGCCGAGGTCGCGGAACATGGCCAGGGCGGTGCTCGCCTCTTCGGTGGCCCGGCCGAAGTCGCGCTGCAGCCAGCAGACGAAGCCGAGGTATCCGTGCGCGCTCGCCACCGCCCACCGGTCCCCGGCGGCCTCGGCGACGGCCAGGCTCTCGGCGTGCAGTTCCACCGCCCTGGCGTACCGGCCCTGCTCGCGGGCCACGCTGCCGAGGACCTGGAGCGCGCCGGCGATGCCCCGGGCCTCGCCCAGCTCGCGGTACAGCCGGAGCGCCGCCTCCAGCCGGCGCACCGCCGGCGCGTAATCGCACTGCAGCAGGGCCAGCCTGCCGCTGCCGAGCAGCGCCTTGGCCCTCAGCCCGGCGGGCGCGTCCGGGTAGGCCGAGACGGCCGCGTCCAGCCACTGCCGGATCTCGTGATAGCGGCCGCGCAGGTAGGCAAAGCGGTCCAGTGACCCCGCGATCCGCAGCGCGGCCGCCGAGTCGCCCGTTTCCTGCGCGAATTCGAACGCCCGCCGAAGGTTGGGCAGCTCAGCGTCCAGCCGGTCGAGTTCGAGCTCCAGCCCGCTGGTTTCGGTCTCGAAGCGCTCGATCCGGGCCGCGGCGCCCTCCGCGAGCTCGGTGAAGTAGCTGAGGTGAGCCCGCCGGGCCGGCCCGGATTCCGATGCCTCCTCCAGCCGGTCCCGCGCGTAGTCGCGGATCGTGGCCAGCAGGGAGTACCGCGTGTCGTCGCGGCCGTGTTCCACCCGGACCAGCGACTTGTCGGCCAGCCTGCTCAGCAGCTCCAGCATCGCGGCCGCGTCGATGTCCCCTCCGGCGGCGACCCGTTCGGCCGCCTGCAGCGTGAAGCCGCCGGGGAAGGCGGCCAGCCGCCGGAAGGTGGCCCGCTCGTAGGAGTCCAGCAGGTCATGGCTCCAGTCCAGCGTCGCGCGCAGCGCCTGGTGGCGCGGCGGCGCGGAGCGCGCGCCGCCGACCAGCACGGCGGAGATGTCGTCCAGCCGCTCCGCCAGCTGGGCGGATGACATGATCCGCATCCTCGCGGCGGCCAGCTCGATGGCCAGCGGCAGCCCGTCGAGCCGCTGGCAGATCGACGCGAGATCGGCGGCGTTCTCGTCCGTGACGCGGAACGACGGCCGCACCAGCTGCGCCCGCTGCTCGAACAGCTTGACCGCGTCGGAGGCGGCGAGCGCCGACGCGGTGAGCGCCGGGTCGGACCCCGCGGCCTTCGGCAGCGAGAGCGGCGGGACCTGCCAGTTGACCTCGCCTTCCACGCCGAGGGCCTCGCGGCTGGTGGCCAGCACGACCAGGCCCGGGCACACCTCCAGCAGGTTCTCCACCAGCTTGGCTGCCGCGCCCGCGAGGTGCTCGCAGTTGTCGATGACCAGCAGCACCGGATGGTCGGCGATGTGCCCGGCGACGGCCTCGGCCGGGTCCTGTCCCGGCGTATCGGGCACGCCGAGCCTGCTGGCCACGGCCTGCCCCACGATGGCAGGGTCTTCGATCTGGGCCAGTTCCACCCAGCACACCCCGGCCGCGAAGGATGGCCCCGCCGCTCTCGCGGCCGCCAGCGCCAGCCGCGTCTTGCCCGTGCCGCCCGGGCCGGTGAGGGTGACCAGGCGGCAGCGGGTGACCGCCTGCACGATGTCGTTGAGCTCGCTCTCGCGTCCGACGAGCGGGTGTGAGCCGCACGGGAAGCTGCGCGCTGCTCAGCGACATGTATGCTCCGCCCCGCGTCGTCGCCGGATACTTCCTATATAACAAGAATTTAGCTTGCCCCGGCGCATGTCACGAGTGGGGATCGTGCCAGGTTCGGCACGATTTGGCGGCTTCCGGGAAAAGGTAGCCTGACGGGCATGGATGAGAACCGTGCCCGTCGGGTGACCGACGCGCTGAGGGACCGCGGCATCAAGGCGCACCTGCTGAAGTCCGGGATTGACGCGTACGCGGTGCAGGTGCCGGCCGGCGGCGGACGCGAGGCGGTCTGGGGCTCCGAAGGCACCACCGGCCTGGAGGCCGAGGTGCTGCTGGACGGGGACCTGGTGGGCTTCGTTCCCGAGATCCCGGGGTCGGAGGATTTCGACGAGGCCCAGATCGTGGACGCCATCGCCCGCGCCGACTACGACGAGCCCGTGGGGCACGAGCGCCCCGAGGCCCCGCCGCCCGGCGCGCCGCTGGCCCACGAGGGCGGCCTGTTCCGCCGCTTCCTCGACGGCTTCCGCTACGACTCCGAATCGTTATCTGCTGCGCGTCACGACGGCATGAGGAGCAGGTCTGCGCACAGCCCGATGTGATCTGAGGCGTACCCCGGGTCGCCGTGGGCCCGCTGGCGGCCGATCCCGGGCTAGCGGGTGGCGTCGTGGTGTCAGCGGTGGCAGGCTATCGGCGTGCGGTTGGCGACCTGGAACGTGAACTCGGTGAAGGCACGGCTGCCCCGGCTGCTGGAGTGGCTGGACGAGGCCAAGCCGGACATCGTCGGGCTGCAGGAGATCAAGACCACGACGGCCCTGTTCCCCGCGGCCGAGGTCGAGGAGCTCGGTTACGAGGTGGCGGCGCACGGCGACGGCCGGTGGAACGGCGTGGCCCTGCTGTCCAGCGTCGGCCTGGAACGCGTCAGCCTGGGCTTTCCCGGAGAGCCCAGCTACGAGGGCGACGCCGCCGAGCCGACCCTGCTCGACGAGCCGGGCCTGCGCAAGCCGGAGACCCGCGCGGTCGGGGCCGACTGCGGCGGGATCCGGGTCTGGTCGCTGTACGCGCCCAACGGGCGCACGCCGGACTCGGCTCACTACGTCTACAAGCTCGCCTGGTACGCCGCGCTGCGGACCGTGCTCGAGGCCGAGCTGAGCCGCGAGCCCCAGCTGGTGGCGTGCGGTGACTTCAACGTGGCGCCGACCGACGCCGACGTGTGGGACCCGGCGGTGTTCGTCGGCTCGACGCACGTCACCCCGCCCGAACGGCAGGCCCTGGCCGACCTTCGCGCCCTCGGGCTGCGCGACGTGGTGCCGAAGCCGATGAAGGGGCCGCATCCGTTCACCTACTGGGACTACCGGGCCGGCGCGTTCCCCAAGGACCAGGGCATGCGCATCGACCTGGTGTACGCGAGCCAGCCCGTGGCCGACCGGGTGACCGGGGCGTACGTGGACCGGGAGGCCCGCAAGGGCCACGCCCCGTCGGACCACGCGCCGGTCGTGGTGGATCTCAGCTGAGGCGCAGGATGCGCGCGGCGTTGTCGTGCAGCACCACGGGAAGCACGTCGGCCGGAAGGTCGAGGGCCTCCAGCTCGGCCAGGCAGCGCTCGGGACCGAAGAAGGGGTAGTCGCTGCCCCACACGAACTGCCCGGCCAGGCGCCCGCGCAGCTCGCGGATCACCTCGGCCGGGATGCGCCGCGGCGACCAGCCGGAGATGTCGATGTACACGTTGGTCTTGTGCAGCGCGATGGCGATCAGGTCCATGTGCCAGGGCCAGCCGAAGTGCGCGGCCACCACGGTCAGGTCCGGATGCGCCGCGGCCACCGGGTCGAGCTTGATCGGGTGCGCGTAGTCGATCCTGATGCCCTGGCCGCCCGGCTGGCGCGCGCCGATCCCGCTGGTGCCGGTGTGGAACAGGGCGAGCAGGCCGTGCCGCTCGCAGGCGGCGAAGACGGGCCAGTACCGCGGGTCGTCGGGCGCGAAGGCCTGCAGCGACGGGTGGAACTTGACCCCGCGCAGCCCCAGCGCCGCGATGTTGGCCACCTCGGCCACGGCCGCCTCGCCCTTGTGCGGGTCCACCGACCCCAGGCCGGTGAACACGTCGGGGTAGTCGCGGCACGCGGCGGCCACGGTCTCGTTCGGGACGCGGGGCCGCCCGGTCGCCGTCTCGGCGTCCCAGGCCAGCAGCACCGCGGTCAGGTCAAGCCCGCGGTACAACGCCGCCAGCTCGTCCAGCGACCCGCGCCGCGCGGGCGAGCGGAAGTACGCCTCGGCCGCCTCGACGTAGCCCGCCATGCTGCCGTCCAGCCAGTCCGGGGTGGGCAGGTGCACATGGAAGTCGATCGCGCGCGGCACCGCCCTAACCTATCCCGGCTGATGCCCTGGCTGTCCAGGTAGGCGGCCGCGACCTTCTTGGGCACCACCATGCACCACGCGTCGATGAGCAGTTCGCGCAGCTCCTGCGGGTCGAGCGCCGGCAGCCGGGCCCGGACCCACTGGTAGCGCTCGTCGCTGGGCAGCGGCATCATGAACACCTCCGGCCGGCTGGCGACCAGCGCGGCCCGTTCCTCCTTGGGGAAGCCGAAACCCAGCCGCTCCTCGTCGGGCGAGACCGAGGCGTAGACGATCCGGCCGACGCGGAACTTGACGTGGTCCCTGATCAGGTGCTCGCTGGTGCGCGGCAGCGACATCGCGATCCGGCGCACGTCTTCGATGATGGCCATGGCTAGATCCCCAGGACCCGTTCGGCGTTGGCGTGGAAGACCAAGTCCATCACGGACTGGTCGTAGCCTGCGCAGGCCGTCACGCAAGCCGTCGAACAGCGTGCGATCCTGCCAGTACCCCTTCTCGCGGTAGCGCGCCGCGAACTCCGGCGGGAACCGCGTGACGCCTTCGAGCACACCCGTCATGGTGCGGTATCCGCGTGTGCCTGAGCAAGGCTCAGGAACCCAGGATGCGGTCATGGTCGGGACCCGGAGGATGGACAGCGGCAGCATCGGCTCCGGCTGGCGTCCTTCTATTATTCCGAACGTACCAACGAGCACGATCCCGCCCACGAGACAGCCGCCACCACTTAATCGGGCCTCCAGTATCGGGACTACGCTGGATGACGGCACTTCCGGGTAAAGGGGGCCGTCATTTGGAGAGGGATGAGTCCTCGATCGGCTGCGTTGGCCGCCTCACCGTGGGAACACGGGGCGGCGACGGACCCGGTGAGGTGGTCATCAAGATCCGCGGCGGTTCCGAGGCCTTCCTGGCCTGGTCGGACAAGCCGCTGCCTAAAGGTGCGACCGTCCTGGTCATTGACTCACGCGGAGCGCGGGCGGTCGATGTCATCGAGTGGGAGGACGTACTCGGCGAGAGTCCGCGCATGCCCAGCTTACCTCTGCTTAGGAGATGAACGATGTTTGGTTACCGTGTTCCGGCCCCTGACGAGGCCATGCTGATTTCCGGACGAGGGGGCGGCCGCGAGGGCCAGCCGTTCAAGGTGGTGATCGGCCACGGCTCCTTCGTCACGCCCGTGTTCCGCAAGGTCCGGTATCTCACGCTGTCCATGCAGGAGGCTGAGGTCGCCGAGCAGTGCGTGACCCACCAGGGCATCACGCTGAACGTACGCGCGGTGATCGCGTTCAAGGTCGGCAACGACGAGGAGTCCATCGTCAACGCCGGACAGCGGTTCCTCTCCGACCAGGACCAGATGTCGCTGCTGACCGGGCGGATCTTCGCCGGCCACCTGCGCTCGATCATCGGCTCGATGACCGTCGAGGAGATCGTCACCGAGCGGCAGAAGCTGGCCACCGAGGTGCTCGACGGATCCAAGGGCGAGATGGCCAAGATCGGGCTGATCGTGGACTCGCTGCAGATCCAGTCGATCGACGACATGGGCGCCGGCTACATCGCCGCCATGGCCGCGCCGAACAACGCCGCCATCCAGCGGCAGGCGAAGATCGCGCAGGCCCAGGCCGACCAGGCCGCGGCGGAGGCACAGCAGGCGTCGGCGCGCAAGCAGGCGGAGTTCGCCAGGGAAACCTCGGTCGTGCAGGCGCAATACAAGGGCGAGGTGGAAAAGGCACAGGCGGAGGCGGCCCAGGCGGGCCCGCTGGCGCAGGCGAACGCCCAGCTCGCGGTCATCAACGCCCAGGCCGAGCTGGCTCAGCAGCAGGCCCAGCTACGGCAGCAGCAGCTGGTCTCCGAGGTGATCAAGCCCGCCGAGGCCGAGGCCGAACGGGTGCGGATCCTGGCCAAGGCGGACGCCGAGCGCACCCGTATCCAGGCCGAGGCCGCCGCCTCGAACAACCGCGTCGCGCTGGACCAGCTGCTCATCAACCAGCTGCCGCTGATCGTCAAGGAGGCCGCGGCCGGCCTGGCCGGCGCGAACATCAGCGTGCTCAACGGGGCCGACGGCCTCGGCGAGATCGCCGCCGGCCTGGTCAGCCAGGGCCTGACCATCCTGGATTCGGTCCGCAAGGGCATGCCCGGCCAGTTCCAGTCCGGCGCGCCCGCCGCGCGTACCATCGACGGCCGGGTCGCCTCGGACGGCTAACCCGGAGGCAAAAACTGGCGATTTGCTGACGTCGTCCGGATGCCGCCGGCCGGCGCCGGTCACCGCGATTAGGCTCGCAATCGTGACGGCGGCGCCCACCACCATCTCGGTCCCGGCGGTCAGCGAGCGTGCCCGCCCGCTGAGCGACCGCCGGACCGTGGCGGTCGCTGGCGTGTACTACCTGCTGGCGGCGCTGGCGGTCACGCTGTGGCTGTGGCGCGATCCGGCGTCCCGGACGGTGGCGGGCAATCCCAACGACACCGACCAGTTCGCCTGGTTCTTCCGTTACGACGCCACCGCGATCGCCCACGCCAGGCTGCCGGACCTGGTGACGATGGCGATGAACGCGCCGCGGGGCGTGAACGTCATGTGGAACACGTTCATGCTGCTGCCCGGGATCCTGCTCGCCCCCGTGACGCTGGTCTTCGGGCCGCAGGCCAGCCTGAACGTGCTCATGACCGCCGGCTTCGCGGGGTCGGCCACGGCCATGTTCGCCGTGCTCCGGCGGTGGCGGGTCAGCGTGGCCGGCGCGGCGCTGGGGGCGGCGGTGTACGGCTTCTCCCCGGCCCTGGTGCACTCGGCCATCGGCCACTACGACCTGCAGTTCGCCGTGCTGCCGCCGCTGATCGTCGACGCCGGCCTGCGGCTGGCCACCGGACGCGCCCGGGCCGTGCGCGGCGGCGTCTGGCTCGGCCTGCTGGTCACCGCGCAGATCTTCATCACCGAGGAGATCTTGTTCGACGCCGCGCTGGCGGCGGTCCTGATGGCGGCCGTCCTGGCCGTCAGCCGCCCCCGCCAGGTGGCCGGCCGGGTCAGGACCCTGGCCGCCGGCCTGGGCGTCGCGGCCTGCGTGACGGCCGTGATCGCCGGCTATCCGCTGTGGGTGCAGTTCTTCGGCCCGCTGCAGCAGCACGGCAGCCCGTTCACCACCGACTTCTTCAAGAACGACCTGGCCTCCTTCGTCGTCCCCTCGTCGTTCATGCTCTTCCACACCGCGGGCAGCGCGGCCGCGGCGGCCAGGTTCCAGGGCCACCTGCCCGAGTATCTCGGCTACCTGGGCTGGCCGCTGCTGGTGGTGCTCGCCGGCGCCGCGATCCGGTTCTGGCGGGTGCTGGCGGTCCGGGCGGCCGCGGTCGCCTGCGCCGTGCTCGGGGTGTTCTCGCTCGGCGGCACCCTGCTGGCCAGCGGTCACGAGCACGCCTGGATCAAGCTGCCGTGGTACTGGCTGCAGGGCCTGCCCGTGCTCAGCGCGGCGCTGCCCGACCGGTTCTCCATCGCGGCCGACGGCGCGGCCGCCGCGCTGCTCGCCTTTGCCGTGGACGCGGCGGTGGCGGTCTTCGCCGCGTACGCGGCCGTCCGGCTGCCGCGGCTCGCGTCGGCCTGGCGGCCCGTCGCCGTGGTCATGTCCTGTGCCGTCCTGGCCGTCCTGCCGATCGTCCCCCGGCCCCTGCCCGCGGCCGCCGCGACCCCGGTGCCGCCCGGCTGGTCCGCGGTGTTCGCCTCGCTCCGGCTGCCCGCCTCGGCCACCGTGCTCGTGGTCCCGGCCCCGATGTCGACCTTCACCGAGCCGCTGCGCTGGCAGGCCGACACGGGCCAGCCCGGCACGCTGGTGGGCGGGTACTTCATGGGCCCGGCCGGGAACGGGCGCGCCTACACCGACGGCAGCGGCCTCCCGCAGGCGGGCCGGTACCTGAACTTCATGTGGGCCGAGTCGCCCGGCGGGCTGCCCACGTCGCTGGCCGCCGGCCTGCCCGCCGACGCGAACCCCGCGTCACCGAGCTACGTCCAGGTCAAGGCGGTCAGCCCCGCGCAGATGCGCGCGCAGATCGCGGCCTGGCGGGTGACCGCCGTGGTGGCGGTGGCGGCCAGGAATTCGGTGCTCGGCGACTACCTCGTCGGCCTGCTCGGGCCGCCTTCGGTCACCGTGGGCGACGTCATGGCCTGGCGCACGTAGCACCGCGACGCCCGCCCGAACGGCGGCTTCAGAGGCGGTTCATAGGATGCCCTGAGATTCATAACCGCGGCAGAGGCCGTTCGGCGGGCACTCAGAGCCGGGTCGGGCACCGTGGGTCCTGAAAGCCGATATGGACTCTAAGGAGCTCACCATGACCCTGCTGTGGATCAACATCCTGCTGGCCGTTCCGTTCATCGCCCTGTGGGCGGGCATCCCGCGTGGCTGGTGCTCAGGCACCCGGACGCCGAGCCGGCCCTGGCCGCGGCGCCGGCCGTGACGCGCCTGCCCGCGCGGCGTCAGCAGGACGATGACTACCGCCGCGTCGCCTAGCCCCCGGGCTGTGAAAGGCTGCCGGGATGCTGGCGTTGAGCATCGCGTGCGCGGCGGCCGCGGCCGTGTGGTGCTACCTGGCCGTCGGGCACGGCGGGTACTGGCGGACCAGCCAGCGGCTCCCGCCGCGCACGGTCACGGGCGAGCCGGCCCGGTGGCCGGACGTGGTGGCGGTCATCCCGGCCCGCAACGAGGCCGCGATGCTGCCCGCCGTGCTGCCCACGCTGCTCGGCCAGGACTACCCGGGCGCGCTGACGATCATCCTGGTCGATGACTGCAGCGCGGACGGCACCGCCGAGATCGCGGAAAAGCTCGGGTCCGAGTCCGGCCGGCCGGGGCGGTCGCTGCGCGTGGTCGCGGGCGCGCCGCTCCGGCCCGGCTGGGCCGGGAAGGTGTGGGCCATGGCCCAGGGGCTCGCCGCGGCCGGGATACCGTCCGCGGGGGGCGGCGGGCCCGGGTACGTGCTGTTCACCGACGCCGACATCGCCTGGGAGGCGGGCGCGCTGCGGGCCCTGGTCGGCGCCGCCGAGGGAGACGACCGGGATCTGGTCTCCCAGATGGCGCTGCTGCGGACGGCCACCGGATGGGAGCGGGTCATCGTCCCCGCGTTCGTGTACTTCTTCGCCCAGCTCTACCCGTTCGCGCGGGTGAACTCGCCGCGCTCCCGCACGGCGGCCGCGGCCGGCGGCTGCATGCTGGTGCGCTCCGGCGCGCTGGAAAGATCCGGGGGCCTGGCGCCGATCAGCGGCGCCCGCATCGACGACGTGGCCCTGGGCCGGGTGATCAAGGGCCAGCGCGGGCGCTGCTGGCTCGGCCTGTCGACCGCGGTGGTGAGCGTGCGCCCGTACCCCGGGCTCGCCGACCTGTGGCAGATGGTGGCCAGGTCCGCCTATCTCCAGCTCCGGTATTCTCCCTGGGTGCTGGCCGGGACCATCGCCGGGCTCGCGTTCATCTACGCGCTGCCGCCGGCCGGGGCGATCACCGGGCTCGCCGCTCTCGCGGCCGGGGCCGGCACGGGGTCCGCCGCGCTCGCGGCCGGCGCGGGCCTGGCCGGCTGGGCCCTGATGTCGCTCACCTACCTGCCCTTGCTCCGGCTCTACCGGCTGTCGCCGCTGCGCGCGCCGGGCCTGCCGCTGATCGCCATGCTGTACGCCGCGATGACGCTCGACTCCGCGCGGCGGCATTACGCCGGCCGCGGCGCGGAGTGGAAGGGGCGGACGGACCGCGCCCGGTTACGCTTGCTGGGTGGCAGATACAGCAGGAACCGGCGACCTGTGGGCGGACGAGCAGGCGGCGGGCTGGCGCCGTTACCTCATCGCCGACGTCTTCACCACGACCCCGCTCGAGGGCAACCAGCTCGGCGTGTTCCCCGACGGACGCGGCCTGGACGGCGACCTCATGCTGCGGACGGCCAGGGAGCTGAACCTGTCGGAGACGGTGTTCTTCCTGCCGGCCGAACACGGCGGCGACGTCCGGGTCAGGATCTTCACCCCGGCCGGCGAGCTGCCCTTCGCCGGGCATCCGGTGCTCGGCTCGGCGTTCGCGCTCGGCGAGGCCCTGGGCGCCGAGAGGGTGACCCTGGAAACCGGGGCCGGGCCGGTACCCGTCGAGCTGGAGCGGACCGGGGACCGGATCACGTTCGGGCGGATGGAGCAGCCCATCCCGGTTCCCGAGCCGTACGAGCACGCCGAGACGCTGCTGGCCGCGCTGGGCGTGCCGCGATCCGGGCTGCCGGTCGAGGCCTACCGCAACGGGCCCAGGCACGTTTACGTCGAGCTGGCCAGCGAGGCCGAGGTCGCCGCGCTCCAGCCCGACCAGCGGGTGCTCTTTGAGCTGGCGATCGGCGCGAACGCCTTCGCCGGCCGCGGCCTGGCCTGGAAGACCCGGATGTTCGCGCCGTACCACGGGGTCCAGGAGGACCCGGCCACCGGCTCGGCGGCCGGACCGCTCGCGGTGCACCTGGCCCGGCACGGGCGGATCGGCTTCGGCGACGAGATCGAGATCAGGCAGGGCGAGGAGATCCGCAGGCCGTCGCGGCTGTACGCGCGGGCCGAGGGTTCGGCGGACAAGGTGGAGCGGGTGCTGGTCGGCGGCTCCGCGGTGATCGTGGCCCGCGGCGAGTACCGGCTCAGCTGATCCGGAGTCAGCCGCTGTCCGGCCGGCTCAGCTCTGGCTCGGCGTGGCCGCCGTGCGCGCCCAGTAGTCCTCGGCGGCCTTGGACGTGGCGAGTTCGGATGCCGTGCCAAAGCCCGGGGCCATCGAGGCGGAGGTCCCGGGCAGCACCTCATGATGCTCGATGTTGAGCAGCCGCAGCCAGCTCTGCTGGCCCATCGTGAGGGCGATAAAGCAGCCGAGCTCGACCAGCTCAGGTTCGGAGAAATGCTGGTGGAGGCGTTCCCACAGCGCGTCGTCGGCCTCCAGCCGCCACGTGATCGCCTCCGCGTACGCCAGCGCGGCCTTCTCGCGGTCGCCCAGCCTTTCCGAGGTCTCGAAGTTGAGCAGGTCGTCGTACTGCCCCTCGCTGAGGCCGTGCGCCCTGGCCTTCTCCGATCGCTGGTTGCCGCAGTACTCGCACTTCACAGAGCGTGACACGTAGACGCGGCACAGCTCCTTGACGGCGTGATCGCATACGCCGTTGCGGAAGATCGCTTCCCACGACCGCGCGAAGGCCCAGAAGCACCCTGGCGCGTGCGCGCGCACGGCCGAGCTCTCCGGCCGCGGGGTACCCTCCCGCTGGCAGCGCTCCATCTCTGCCCGCATGTCGTCGTCCATCGCCTCCAGCGGCAGGTAGCTGATCCGCTGTTTGTGAGCCATCGTCTCTCCTTCGGGCATCCCCGGGCCGTTACCGGTGCAATTCTCTCAGAGCGGGACGCCGATCTTCCGCGCGTGCGGGCCAGCGGGGATGATGGGGCGTGGCACACGACCTCAGAGAGAAGGTAAACCTGTGACGATCAGCGTTCAGGGCGTGGTGGCGCGCGGCAAGGGCGAGCCGGTGGAGCTCACGACGGTTATCGTTCCGGAGCCCGGGCCGGGCGAGGCGCTGGTCCAGGTGCAGGCGTGCGGGGTGTGTCACACCGACCTGCACTACAAGGAGGGCGGCATCGGGGACGACTTCCCCTACCTGCTCGGGCACGAGGCGGCGGGCGTGGTCGAGGCCGTCGGCCCGGACGTGACCGACGTGGCACCCGGCGACTTCGTCATCCTCAACTGGCGCGCCGTGTGCGGACGCTGCCGGGCCTGCAGCCGCGGCAGGCCGTGGTACTGCTTCAGCACCCACAACGCGAGCCAGAAGATGACGCTGGAGGACGGCACGGTGCTGTCCCCGGCGCTCGGCATCGGCGCGTTCGCGGAAAAGACGCTGGTCGCCTCCGGTCAGTGCACCAAGGTCAATCCGGCCGTCGGCGCCGCCACCGCGGGGCTGCTCGGCTGCGGCGTGATGGCCGGCCTCGGCGCGGCGCTCAACACCGGCGGGGTGACCAGGGGCGACAGCGTGGCCGTGATCGGCTGCGGCGGCGTGGGCGACGGCGCCATCCTCGGCGCGCGGCTGGCCGGGGCGAGGACGATCATCGCGGTCGACGTGGACGACCGGAAGCTGGAGTGGGCCCGCGAGTTCGGCGCCACCGACGTGATCAACTCGCGCACCGCCGACCCGGTCGAACGGATCAGGGAGCTGACCGGAGGAAACGGAGCGGACGTGGTGATCGAGGCGATCGGCCGGCCGGAAACCTACCAGCAGGCGTTCTACGCTCGCGACCTGGCCGGCACGGTGGTGCTGGTCGGCGTCCCGACCCCGGAGATGCGGCTGGACCTGCCGCTGCTCGACGTGTTCGGCCGCGGCGGGGCGCTCAAGTCGTCCTGGTACGGGGACTGCCTGCCCAGCCGCGACTTCCCCATGCTGGTGGACCTGCACCTGTCCGGCCGCCTGCCGCTGGACAAGTTCGTGTCGGAAACCATCGGGCTGGACCAGGTGGAAGAGGCCTTCGCCAAGATGAGCCGGGGTGAGGTGCTGCGCAGCGTCGTGACCCTGTGACCGGCCCGGTTCCCGGGACCGGCGGCGGCCCCGCCCGCATCGCGATGTGGTCGGGGCCGCGGACCGTGTCCACGGCGCTGATGAGGGCCTGGGAGAACCGGCCCGACACGGTGGTCAGCGACGAGCCGCTCTACGCCTTCTACCTGGACCGCACCGGCATCGACCATCCCGGGCGGGACGCGGTGATCGCGAGCCAGCCCACGGACTGGCGGGTGGTGCTGGCCCGGCTTACCGGCGCCCCGCTGCCGCCCGGCGCGACGATCAGCTACGCCAAGCACATGACCCATCACCTGCTGCCCGAGGTGGACCGGGCCGCGCTGGCCGGGCTGCGGCACGCGCACCTGATCAGGGACCCGCGCGAGCTGCTCGCCTCCTACGCCCGGGTGCGGACCGAGCCGACAGTGGCCGACCTGGGCCTGGCCCAGCAGGCGGAGATCTTCGAGACGTTCGGCGGCCCCGTGGTGGACTCCCGTGACCTGCTCGCCGACCCCGAGGGCATCCTGCGTGCGCTGTGCCACGCGCTCGGCGTCCCCTTCGACGGCCGGATGCTGGCCTGGCCCCCGGGCCTGCGGGACAGCGACGGGGTGTGGGCGCCGTACTGGTACGACAGCGTGCGGGCCTCGACCGGGTTCGCCGCCTACCAGCCCTCCGGCCGAGCCGCTTCCCGCCCGCCTGGAGCCCCTCGCCGACCGTTGCATGCCGTACTTCTCCCGGCTGCATCGGTACCGAATCGCCGTCCAGGGAGGTCACAATGCTGCAGGCCTTCGATGAGCGCAACCGTGACCTCATCGTCAGCGTCGGCGGCAAGCTCACGCACCGTGACCGGGCGCTGGTGAGCCCGTTCGACTCCTCGGTCCAGGGCGGGGACGCCGTCTGGGAAGGGCTGCGGCTCTACCACGGGAAGATCTTCCGGCTGCCGGAGCACCTGGCCCGGCTGCGGGCCTCGGCCAAGGCGCTGGCGTTCGACCAGATCCCCTCCGCCGAGGAGATGACCGAGCAGGTCAGGCGCACGATCGCCGCGAACGGCATGCGGGACGGCGTGCACGTCAGGCTCACCCTGACCCGCGGCGTGAAGATCACCTCCGGCATGGACCCGCGGCTCAACCAGGCCGGGCCGACCCTGATCGTGCTCGCGGAGTACAAGGATCCGGTCTACGACGAGTCCGGCATCACCCTGGTCACCGCCAGCGTGCGCCGCCCGGCCCCGGACTGCCTCGACCCCAAGATCCACCACAACAACCTGCTGCCCTCCATCCTGGCCAAGATCGAGGCCAACGTGGCCGGCGCGGACGACGCGGTGATGCTCGACCACCGCGGCTTCATCGCCGAGACCAACGCCACGCACATCTTCATGGTCAGCGGCGGGACGCTGGCCACGCCGACCACGGTGTCCTGCCCGGAGGGCATCACCCGGGCCGCCGTCCTGGACCTGGCCGCCGCGGACGGCATCGCCTGCGAGACCGGCGACTACACGCTGCCCAAGCTCTACACGGCCGAGGAGGCGTTCGTGACCGGCACCATGGGCGGCCTCGTCCCCGTCGTCCGCGTCGACGGCCGCGCCATCGGCGACGGCACCCCCGGCCCGGTAACCAAGCGCCTCATCACCCTGTTCGCCGACCTGACCGCCACCACCGGCACCCCCGTCGCTTAAACCCCGCCCGCCTCATCCGGCGCCATCCCGCCGCCCTCCGTACCGGCCGTGGGGCTTGTCGGCAACCAATGAGAGTCACTCCCTACCCCAAAGAGGCGGTAGAGGGTGACAACCATTGACTACGCCGGCCACCCAGTTTGTGATGCGAGGGGCTGGCGGGGCCAGTGTGTACAGCGTGCTGAGGAACCCGCTGCCCCAGGGAACCCCGCGTAAGCTGCCCTTGATCTGCCCGTCCTCAAGTTCAAGGACCGAATCGGCGATGCTGATGAGGTTCGGGTCGTGGGTGGCGACCAGCGCGGTCACGCCCTCGGATTCCACGACGGTGTGCAGCAGCCGCATGATCTGCTTGCCCGTCTCGGAATCGAGCTGGCCGGTGGGCTCGTCGGCGAGCAGCAGCTGCGGGCTGCCGGCCAGCGCCCGGGCGATCGCCACCCGCTGCTGCTGGCCGCCGGACAGCTCACCGGGACGCTGCTTGGTGTGCTCGCCCAGGCCGACGATGTCGAGCATGAGCCGGACGCGTTCCTCCCGTTCCTTCGGGGCCAGGCCGGCGATGCGCAGCGGCACGCCCACGTTCTCCGCGGCCGACAGGATCGGGATGAGGCCGAACGACTGGAAGATGAACGCCACCGACGTCCGGCGCAGCCGCATCCGCTCGTGCTCGGACATGGCGGTCACCTCGCTGTCGCCGACCCGGACCCGGCCGTCGTCCGGCATGTCCAGCCCGCCGACGATGTTGAGCAGCGTCGTCTTCCCCGACCCCGACCTGCCCCGCAGCGCCACCAGCTGGCCGGCCGGCACGGTGAAGGAGACGCCGCGCAGGGCGTAGGTGGCGGTGCGACCGCTGCCGAACGTCCGGCGCACGCCCTCGACGGCCACCATGTCCGTCATCGTGGTCACCAGGACTCCTCCGGGTCTTCCGCGCTCTTGGGATTCCGGGATCGTCGCAGGTCCGGCCAGACGCCGATATGGTCAGGCTCGGACTCCAGCCGCACCAGGTCGCGCATGCCGAGCGGTTCGGTCATCTCGCGCGGCAGCTGCAGCCGTCCGGCCCGGTCCAGCACCGCGAACTCGACCGCGTGCGGCACCACCTGCCCGTCGTCGCCGGCCGTCGTGTCGCGGTGCGTCTCGGTGCTGGTCCGGCCGTCCCTGATCGCGACGGTCCGGCGGACCACCCCCGATACCGCCGGGTCGTGCGTGACGATCAGCACGGTCACGCCGAGCTCGACGTTGGCCTTCTGCAGCGCGCTGAACACCTCGGCCGCGGTGACCGAGTCCAGCTCGCCGGTGGGCTCGTCGGCCAGCAGCACCTTGGGCTCGTTGGTGAGCGCCACCGCGATGGCGGCCCGCTGCTGCTCACCACCGGACATCTGGTCCGGCCTGCGGTGCAGGCAGTCGCCGAGGCCGAGCAGTTCCAGCAGCTCGGAGGAGCGCTCGCGGCGGGTCCTGGCGCGGGTGCCGGCCAGCCGCATCGGCAGCTCGACGTTCTGCTGCGCGGTCAGGTAGGGGAGCAGGTTGCGTGAGGTCTGCTGCCAGACGAACCCGACCACCCGGCGCCGGTAGGCCAGCCGGTGCCGCGCGCTCATCGCCGCGAGGTCGTTGCCCGCCACCCGCACCGAGCCCGCGGTGGGCGCGTCCAGCCCGGCCAGGATGTTCATCAAGGTGGACTTGCCGCTGCCCGACGCGCCGACCAGCGCGACGAT
Organism: uncultured Actinomycetes bacterium; assembly: GCA_963705835.1. Taxonomy (GTDB): domain Bacteria; phylum Actinomycetota; class Actinomycetes; order Streptosporangiales; family Streptosporangiaceae; genus Palsa-504. Next base: position 13,405 of record CAVPLC010000034.1, on the reverse strand, counting down.
CTCGCCCTCCTCGACCAGCAGGTCGAGCCCCTGCAGGGCCTGCACCTCGATGCCCGCCGCGACGTAGATGCGCACCAGCCGGTCGCACACGATCAGGTAGCCCGCGCCGAAGTCCCGGTGCTGGCGGGATGATTCCGCGCCCAGATCCGCGAGGCTGGAGGTCATGTCGGTCACTCCTTAGCTTCTAGTATGCCCGGAGCATCTCGGTGATACCGCGACGGCGCAGCACCCTTGTCTCCGCGACCAGGGCGGCCAGGGCCAGCACCAGCGCGGCGGCGGCGGGCAGCCCGAGCGCGGGCGCGTCCGGCTGGAACTGTACGGGTGCGCTGGTCCCGGTGAAGGCGGACAGGTCGATGGACGAGCCGATCAGGCCGGGCAGCAGCAGGGCACAGGCGACACCGGCGACGATGGCGGCGACCACGGCCGGCATCGCCTCGGCCATGACCAGCCCGGTGTCTCGTTCGTGGCCCATCACGGTGAGCCTGGCCAGGGTCAGCTCGCGCTCCGCCGACCCGAGCGCCAGGCCGAGGATCACGATGAACAGGCCGAGCGCCGCGGCCTCGGCCAGGATGAGCGCGACGATGAGCGCGGCGCCGTGCTGCAGCGGTGAGCTTGACAGCGCGGCCAGCACGCCGCTGCGGAAGGTGACGAAGCTGCCGGGCAGGATCTTGTCGACCACCGCGGAAAGCTGGTGGTCGTCGATCGCCGAGCCCGCGACCAGGATGATGTTCGGCGTGGGAAACCCGGCCTGGCCGGGCAGGGTCTGCAGCGGCATGACCACGTACGAGCCGCCGGACGGCTGGGCGGGAGTGCTGTCCAGCACGCCGGTGACCCGCACCGTGATCGGGCCCGCCGGGTATATCGCGGTCAGCTGGGCCGGCTTGGTGCCCAGCGCGGCGGCGGCCGCCGGAGAGGCCAGCACCGGCGCCACGGCCCCCAGGGGCAGCACGCCGCCCGATTTGGCGCCGAACGTGGCCGCGGGGAAGGGCGAGAACGGGGTGCTCGCGGTCACCGCGGCGTAGCCGGCCGGGTCCACCTGGATCACCGTCACCGGCTGGAAGTAGGGCGAAACCCAGTTGGTGGCCCACACGGCGGTGGCCGCGTGCACGCCGCGGACCGCGGCGATCGCGTGCACCGTGGCCGGCGTGACCGAGCCCGAGAGCGGGCCGGGCTGGATCAGCACGTCGGCGCCTGTCGTGCGCCAGGCCGCGGCGGTCTCGCCCCGGGTGATGCCGTTGTTGACCATGCCCGCGAAGGTGGCCAGGCTCAGCGCGAGCACCAGCGCGAAGGTGGGCACCACCCCGGTCAGGGAGGACCGGGACGCCCGGGACAGGGCGACGAATCCGGTCGCGCCGGTGCCGCGCGCCGACAGCCGGAGCAGGCCGCGGATGACCAGCGGGTACAGCCGCAGCATGATCAGCACGACCGGGATGGCCACGAGAACCGGCGTCGTGGTCAGGAACAGGTTGATCTGGCCCCCGGCCGGCACGCCCTGGTTGTGCAGGACGACCAGGCCGGCCACGCAGGCCGCGACCGCTGTGATCTCGGCGACCGGACGGCGCCACGCCACCTTGGGCCGGCGGGTCTCGGCGCCGGTGATCCGGGCCGGGTTGGCCGCCGGGGCGGGCCTGCGGTGCTGCCACGCCGCGACGAGCGGCGGCCCGCCCAGGGCGATGGCCGCCGCGATCCCGGCCAGCGACCAGGCGAGCCCCGAGGACGCCGCGTCACCGGGGATGAGCGCGATGGCCAGGCCGGCGCCGATCGCCGCGGCGGGCACGGTCGCGACCAGGGCCCCGCGCAGCATCACCGCCGCGGTCTGGCCCAGCGAGCCGCCCCTGGCCCGGAGCATGGCCAGCTCCCCGTCCCGGCGGACGACGATCATCCTGGCCGCGAGCAGGATGACCGCCGCGCTGATCACGATCAGGCTGACGAACAGCAGCAGCAGCACCGTCTGGATGCCGGCCTGGGTACCGAGGAAGGCGGCCAGGGGGGAGATCAGCGGCGAGCCGACGGTCAGCGTGGCCGCGCCGGGCGCCAGCGCCCCGGTCACCGTGGGCGTCGTCGTGCTGGCGCGGGTGAGGTTGTTGTACAGCGCCTGGGCCTGGTTCGCGTCCGCGCCGCCCACCGCGAGCGGGTACTCGAACGCCATCTCCAGGCCGGGACCGCTGAACGCGTTCTCCATCGCGAGCAGCGCGCCCGGGTCCGTGAAGACCCCGCCGGACCAGTATGCGTTGGGCGTGTCCGGGTCGTTGAGCGACGGCGTGCCGACGGTGCTGTCCTCGTTCCAGAAGGTCGAGGCCGCGCCGCGCGCCCGCACGATCGCGGTGACGTCGAGCACGACCGGGCCCGACGGCGTCGTCACCTGGAGGCGGGAGCCCGGGTGCAACCCGAAGCGGGCCGCCGTCTGGGGGGTCACGGCCACCGCCACCGCTCCGGCGGGAACCCCGGTGGTGGCGTACGTGCCGGTCACCAGCTGGGCGTTGGTGGTGAGCGGGTCGCGGTAGACCACCTCCAGCTTGGGCGGTTTCCCGGCTCCGGCCGTCGCGGACGGCGCCGCGCCGGACGCGACGGCCAGCAGCTTGCTGCTCAGGCTGGCCCAGGCGCCCGCGGCGAGCGGCAGCGGCGTGGCGGCCAGGCCCCGGCCCATCTGGCTCGTCAACTCGGTGAACTGGCTCTGGGTCAGGTCCGTGGTGGTTCCCCCTTGCGCGGCCTGCGCGATGTTCGAGATGAAGCCGACGTAGTCCCCGTTCATCTGGACCGCCTTGGTGGTGGCCGTCAGCCCGGCCAGGGTCTGGTGCAGCGCCTGGGACCGGGTGTGCAGGCTGAGCGCGGGCCCGGCCATCGCGGCGAACACGCAGCTGCCGACCAGCAGCGCCAGCGCGAGCGTGCTGCCGGTTGCGGCGCCCACCGCCCGCCTCAGGCCGGGTATCCTCCTCATGCTTCCGCGGCCCTTAGTTCGGCGGCGGCGTCCGGCCGCCGGGCCATGGTAAGAGCGGCCGCCAGCACGGGCAGCACGGCGATCGCCAGCGCGAGCGGCAGCGTCTGCGACCAGCTGAACTGGATGAGCACCGGCGGCACCGGGATGGTGGCCGACGAGGTGAGCGTGATGGCCGGGACCAGCAGCTCGGCGAGCACCACGCCCAACACCAGCCCGGCCACCGCCGAGGGCAGGCTCAGCATGAGCTTTTCCAGGCAGAGCTGGCCGGCCGCGGTCCGGGGCGGGACGCCGAGCGCGGCCAGCAGCGCGTTTTCCGTGCGGCGCTGGCGGACGCCGGCCGCGATGCTCACGCAGAAGCCGGTGATGGCGAGCACCGCGGCCGCGATGGCCACGGCCAGCAGCGCCTGCTGCGGGACCGTCGAGAGCGGATCGCTCAGCAGGCCGGCCGCCACCCCGGCCGTGCTCGTGACGGCCGATCCCGGCGGCAGGTCGGCGGCCAGCCCGGCCGGTACCCCCGTGGACCCCGTGGACCCCGTGGACCCCGTAGCCCCGGTGGCCCCCGTGCGCCCGGCCGGCGGGCCCGTCCCGAGCCACCACTGCGTGACCTGGGCGGCCTGCAGCGAGTCGCTGGACAGGATGCCCTGGACCGTGCCGAGGTCGACGATGAGGGCTCCGCCGCTGTCCGAGACGGTCGGGAACGACGCCACCGCCGCGACGACCTTGACCGGGACGATCAGGCCGTTGATGTTGGTCTGCACCACGGATCCGACGCTCTCGTTGAGCCCGGCCAGGAAGCTCCGCGTGGCCAGGCCGGGCAGGGGCGTGACCGGTGGCGTCCCGATCAGGGCCAGCTCACCCCCGACCGGGCTGGGCGGCACGCCGGGGAAGCCGCTGGCCGCCAGCCCGTAGCCAGGGCTGAGCGTCAGCGCCAGCGCGGTGCCGCGGGCGGCCTTGGCGGTGACGGCGGGAAGGCCCGACGGCCCGGCCGTGCCGCCGACCTGGCGGACGCCGGCCAGTTCGGTCGAGGAGGCCGCGGCCGGCCAGCCGCCCAGCGCCGTCCCGGGTAGCTCGGACGTCCCCGGCCCGCCGGAGACGCCGTCCAGGGTGAAGAGGGCCGGCGCGCCGCGGGTGGCGGGCAGCGTGTAGTCCACGCTGACCGCGATCAGCCGCAGCGGGTAGATGGCGCCCGGCGCCCCCGTCGGACCGCCGGACCCGCCAGGCCCGGGAACGGCGGCCTGGTCGGCGAGGGTGACGGCCAGGGTGTGATCCCGGCCGTCGGCGGGCAGGGTGCCCGCGTCGAGCGCGTAGACGTCGCCGTCGGGGTCCTCGACGGAGACGCTCACCGTGGCCGGAGCCAGCCGCAGCGACGCCGGGCCGAGCCGCGCGGTGAGCTGGACCCCGGTCACGTGGCCGGGCAGCGCCACGCCCGGCGCCGCCGCGCTGGGAGCGCCGGGAGCGGCGGGAGCGCCGGGCCGGATCTTCCCGAACAGGGCGGCCTCGGGGAGCGAGGACTGGTCGGCGCGCAGCAGCGCCACGTTCGCGGCCTGGCTGGAGTCCAGCGCCAGCGTCTCGCTGTGGCTGGACACCTGCGGGAAGGCCGCGACCGGCATGGCGTTGCGCACCCCGGGCAGCCGGAGCAGGCCGGCCGACTGGGCCGCCGAGAGCGGCTGGCTGGTCTCGATGTTCACGTCCGCGCCCGAGCCGAACGCGGCCTGATCGTAGTCCGAGCGCGTCCAGCTCTGGCGCTGGGCCAGCGCCAGGGTTCCCGTCGCCACGGACAGCACGATCAGCAGCGCCGCGCCGCCCTGGCGGATCGGCTGGCGGCTGATCTGCCAGCTGGCCAGCGCGGCGGTCAGCCGCCGGCCGTGCGCGGCCAGCCGGTCGCCGGCCCGGCCGCCGGCCGGCAGCAGGCGCAGCGCGGCCACGGTGCCGCCCGCCAGGGCCAGCGCCGGCGCGAGCACGACCACCGGGTCGATCCCGAAGTTGCCGTTCGCGCCGGCCGAAACCGCCGAGTAATGGCGCAGCTGCCAGCCCGCGAGCACGGCGAGCACGATCAGGGCCACGTCCGCGCCGGCCCTGGTGACGCCGGAGATGGCCGCCTGCCTGCCCCGGCGGGCGCGGGCCGCGCCCGGGGTCACCGTGCTAAGGACCGGAACCAGCATGATGACGATCGCCCCGGCGGCGACCAGCGCGGCGACGATCACGGCGGCCGCCACGGCGGACCCGGTGACCGGCCAGCCGCCGCCGACCGACGCGGTCCCGGCCAGCACCCTGGCCAGCAGCACGCCGGCCGCGCCGCCGGCCGCGGAGGACAGCACGCACAGCGGTATGGCCTCGGCCGCGGTCAGCCTGGCCAGCTGCCAGCGGTTGGCGCCGCGCGCGGTCAGCATCGCGGACTCCCCCTCGCGCTGGCCCGCGAGCAGCCGGGCCGCGCCGAGCAGCGCGGCCGCGGCGAGCAGGGCCAGCAGCACGGCGCAGATGGCCAGCAGCGAGCGCGCCACGTCCAGGTCGCTCGCGATGCCGTCCAGCGCCGCGGGCAGGCCGGTGGTGACGGTGAGGGCGGGAAGCTGCTGGGCGTCCTGCAGCGTCTGCTGCAGCCCGGTCACGTTGGCGGCCACCGTGGTGAGCTCGTTCGGGGGGATGTTCGCGGTCTGCGGCACGGCCAGCCAGGTGCCCGAGGCAGCGGTGAGCGCCCCGCCAGATCCTGCGGGGCCAAACGCCGCGGGCTGCACGGTCAGCGGGCCGAACGTCGTGAAGCCGTTGGCCGTGCTCGAGCCGGCCGGCGTGACGTCGTCCAGGCTCCAGTACTCCGACGACACCTGCCTGGGCCGGTACAGGCCGGTGACGACGAACCGCGCGTAGCCCTGGGTGATCCGGTCCCGCAGCCGCAGCACGTCACCCGTTGTCACGTGCAGCTGCGCGGCGGCCGTGGCCGGCATGGCGGCGGGTATGGGCTGGCCCCTGGCCGGGACGCCGGGCCAGCTGCCGGAGACCAGCACGGCCTGGGCCGTGACGTCGCCGATCGTGGCGGCCTTCACGATCGGCTGGTTGCCGGCGCTGGCCGGCTGGGCGGGCAGCGAGCCGGGCACGAACCCGAGGGCATCAGACCACTGCGACTGGTAGAAGGCGAACGCCGTGCCGCCGAGGGCCGACCTGATCTGGGACGGCAGCGTGGCGGTGTACTGGGCCGCCTGGCCGGCGTCGACGTCGCCCGTGAGCACCATCGACGTCCCGGTGGCCTGGCCCAGGTCGTGACTCACGGCACGGGGAAGCGCCTGGCCGCTGAACGTCGCCAGCGCGGTAGCCAGGGCCGCGGCCACCACCGTGGTGAGTGCCGCCGCGACGATGACCAGCCGGTGAGCACTCATCCGCGGCAGCGTCAGCGAACCCCGTGTCAAGCCCATCAGAATTTGAGCGTAAGGCCCGAAATGGCTGATAAAAAGGGTGCGTGCGCGACCTGGTATCGGCTCGTGACCGGGCTGGGATGCCGGCGCATCACGGTGGGTGTCCAGCTAGACGACTAGGGGGGCTGACGGGTGCCGGTCATCGTCGTCACCGGGGCCGCGGGCCTCGTCGGATCCATGCTGCGGCCGAGGCTGGCCAGGCCGGGCCGGACGCTGCGGCTGCTCGATATCGCCCCGCTGACCGCCGGGCCCGGCGAGGAGGCGATCCAGGCCTCGGTGACCGACCTGGACGCCATGACGGCCGCCTGCCAGGGCGCGGACGCCGTCGTCCACCTGGCCGGGATCCCCGGTGAGGCGTCCTGGCCGCGCATCCTGGAGACGAACATCAACGGCGGCTACGCGGCGTTCGAGGCGGCCCGCCGGGCCTGGCACGCCCCGGGTCATCTTCGCCTCGTCCAACCACGCGGTCGGCTTCACGCCGCGTGAAGCCTTCCCCGTGCCCGACTACGCCTTCCCCGCGCCCGACACGTACTACGGAATCTCCAAGGCGGCCACCGAGGCCCTGGCCGCCATGTACCACCACCGGTACGGCCTGGACGCGATCTGCATACGCATCTTGTCCTGCTTCCCCCGGCCGACGAACGTGCGGATGCTGTCGACCTGGCTGTCCCCTGACGACACGGGCCGGCTGTTCGAGGCCTGCCTGACCGCGGAACGGCCCGGGTTCCGGGTCATCTTCGGGGTGTCGGCCAACACGCGCGGCGGCTGGGTGTCACTGGCCGAGGCCAGGGCCCTGGGCTATCAGCCGCGGGACGACGCGGAGGCGTACGCCGCCGAGATCATCGCGGAACACGGCGAACCGCGGCCCGACACCGACCCTGTGCTGCGCTACCTGGGCGGGGAGTTCACCCTCCCGGACGCGCAGGTGCCCCAGGGTTAGCGCAAACGCTACCGGGAACCCTCGGCCTGCGCGGCCCGGTATTCGTCCCAGCGCTTGAGGACCTCGGGCATCTCCCGGGAGACGAACTCGAAGAACGTGGCGTGCTCGGCCAGCCGCGCGGCGGCCCGGGTGTCCGCGCCGAGCAGCTCGATGCCCTCCCAGATCAGCGCCGCCCAGCGCTGCATGACCTGGTTGCGCAGCCGGAACATGTCGCTCCAGATGTCGTCGGGCATCCGGTAGTAGTCCCGGCGGGAGCCCGGCACCCGCTCCTTGTGCACCAGGTTGAGCTGGGTCAGGTAACGCACCGCTCCCGAGACCGCGGCGGGGCTGACCCGCAGGACCTCGGCGAGTTCGGCGGCGGTGAGCCGTCCCGAGTCCGTGATCAGCAGCGCGACGAAGACCCGGGCCGGCATGGGCGGGAAGCCGGCCGCGACCAGGACGGAGGCGAACCGCTCCATGTAGCCGAACATGGCCTCGTCCTGCGCTTTTGAACCGTCCGGCATGCGGGTGTCACCTCCTCCTTTAGAATACCGTATTCCTAATTTTCAGAAATCCGTGAAACTTATGTAGGCTGGGGCCATGGCAAACGCGATCGAGATCCGGGCCCTGCGCAAGTCGTTCGGCCGGACCGTGGCCCTGGACGGCCTCGATCTCACCGTCCGCGCCGGCGAGGTGCACGCCTTCCTCGGGCCGAACGGCGCGGGCAAGACCACCACCATCCGCATCCTGCTCGGCCTGCTCGCCAAGGACGACGGCGAGGCCCGGCTGCTCGGCGGGGACCCCTGGCGGGACGCGACGGCGCTGCACCGGCGGCTGGCCTACGTGCCGGGTGACGTGACGCTGTGGCCGGGCCTGACCGGCGGCGAGATCATCGACCTGCTCGGCCGCCTTCGCGGCGGCCAGGACGCCAAGCGCAGGCAGGCCCTCACCGAGCGGTTCGAACTCGACCCGGCCAAGAAGGCACGCGCCTACTCCAAGGGCAACCGGCAGAAGGTCGCGCTGATCGCGGCGCTGGCCAGCGACGCGGAACTGCTGCTGCTCGACGAGCCGACCGCGGGCCTGGACCCGCTGATGGAGGCGGCGTTCCGCGAGTGCGTCAACGAGGAGCGGCGCGAGGGCCGCACCATCCTGCTGTCCAGCCACATCCTGGCCGAGGCCGAGGCGCTGTCGGACCGGGTGACGATCATCCGCGACGGCCGGGCCGTGGAGACCGGCACGCTGGCCGAGATGCGCCACCTGACCAGGAACCTCGTCGACGCCGAGCTCGCGGGGCCGGTCAGCCTGGGCGGCCTGCCCGGCGTGCACGACCTGGTGACCGACGGCCCGCGGCTGCGCTGCGAGGTGGATCAGGCCGCCCTGAACGACGTGCTCGCCCGCCTGACCTCAGCCGGCGTCCGGTCCCTGACCTGCCGGCCGCCGACCCTCGAGGAACTGTTCCTCAGGCACTACCTTCTTCTTCTTCTTCCGAACGGAGCTCGGCGGGAGCGTCGGGATGACCGTCATCGCCCGCGAGCGGCACAACGGCACCGGCTTGACCGGCACCGGCCAGCTCGCCAGGCTCGCCTTCCGCAGGGACCGGATCGCGCTGCCGGCCAGCGTCTACGTGATCGTCGCGCTGGTGGCTGGCACCGCGTACACGTTCAAGAAGCTGTACCCGACCGCGGCCGGGCGGGCCGCGCTGGCGGCGTCCGGTGAGGCAAACCCCGCCCTGCGGTTCCTGTACGGCCGGCTGGACGGTGACTCGCTCGGTTCGCTCACCACCTGGCGCTACGGGATCTGGGCCGGCATCTTCGCCGCCTTGATGGCGATCTTCGTGGTGATCAGGCACACCAGGACCGACGAGGAGGCGGGGCGCCTGGAACTGGTGGGCTCAGCGGTGGTCGGGCGGGGCGCGGCCCTCGCCGCGGCCCTGACCACCGCGGCCGTGGCAAATGTCGTGATCGCCCTGCTGCTGTGCGCGGTGCTGCCCCTGACCGGGCTGTCGGCCGCCGGCTCGGGCGCACTCGGGCTGGGTATCGGCTGCTGCGGGCTGGCCTTCACCGGGATCACCGCCGTGGCGGCCCAGCTGGCCTCCAGGGCCCGCGCCGCACGGGGGATCGCACTCGGCGTGCTCGGCGTGGCGTTCATGCTGCGCGGCGCGGGCGACGCGGCCGGCGCCAGCGGTCCGTCCTGGCTGTCGTGGGTGTCGCCGCTCGGTTGGATCCAGCTGGCCCGGCCGTTCGCCGCCGAACGCTGGTGGGTGCTGGCACTGCCCCTGGCCACCTTCGCGCTGGGCGTCGGCCTGGCCGTCGGGCTCGCGGCGCACCGCGACCTTGGCGCCGGCCTGCTGCCCGACCGGCCCGGACGACCGACGGCCTCGGTTTTCCTGCAGAACCCGTCCGGCCTGGCCTGGCGGCTGCAGTGGGGCACGCTGGCGGGCTGGGTGACCGGGTACGCCTTCATCTTCGCGGCCAGCGGCGCCGCGGCGAAGGGCATCGGCCAGCTGTTCGGGACCAGCAGCGCGCTCCAGCGCGAGTTCACCCGGCTGGGCGGGCAGGCGGCCATCACCAACGCCTACCTGGCCGCTCTCATGCTGCTGGCAGGCCTGGTCGCCGCGGCCTACGCGACATCCGCGATCCTGCGGCTGCGCGACGAGGAAACCGACGGCCGGGCCGAGGAGGTGCTAGCCACGGCCACCGGCCGGATCCGCTGGGCGCTCAGCCACATCGGCGTCGCCGTGGCCGGGACCGCGCTGCTGCTGGCCGTGGCCGGGGTGGCGACGGGCCTGGGCTACGGGCTGCGGGTGGGCTCGGCGGGCCACCAGGTGGCACAGCTGCTCGGCGCGGCTTTCGCCCAGCTGCCGTCCGCGCTGGTGCTGGCCGCGGTGGCCGTCCTGCTGTTCGGGCTGGCGCCGCGGGCCGCCGTCGCGGGGGCGTGGACCGCGGTGGGCCTGGTGGTGGCGATCGCGCTGTTCGGCCAGGTGCTGCAGCTGTCGCACTGGGTGATGGACATCTCCCCGTTCACGCACGCGCCGCGGCTGCCCGGCGGCACGGTCTCGGCCGCCCCGCTGGTGTGGCTTTGCCTGGCCGCGCTCGCGTTCGCCGCGGCCGGGCTGGCCTGCGCCGCCGCGACATCGGTTGAGCCTTTCTGGCCACGCGGTCCGGGCGTTGGGGTAGGCTGCTGGTCTTCCCGATACAGGTTGAGGAGCAGCGCAGTGCGGTTTTTCCGGTCAGCCAGCCCGCGCGCGGTCGTGATCGCCGTCTCGTCCGCGGCGATCCTCGCGGCCGTCACCGGCTGCGGGGGTTCCGGCTCGTCGGCCGACCCGCTCGCCGGGATGACGGCCCAGCAGATCTATGCCCAGTCCCTCGACAACCTCAAGGCCGCCTCCTCGGTCCACCTCACCGGGTCGATCGTTACCTTCGGCGGGGCGCTGACGATGAACCTGACCGAGGGCCCCGGCGGCTGCACCGGCACGCTCGGCGCTCAAGGGGCAGGCTCGGTCGGGGTCGTGGGGATCGGCAGCAAGCTATGGATCAAGCCGGACCGGCAGTACCTGAAGTCCAGCGGCGTCAACGCCGCCTTGACGAACCTCCTGACCGGAAAGTACCTGTCCACGACCGGCAAGAGCGCCAACCTGGCCACGCTCTGCGGCCTCAGCCGCATCACCAGCCAGCTCGGCTCGGGGAGCACGTTCACCAAGGGCACGGCGACCACGATCTCCGGGCAGCGCGTGCTCCAGATCAAGGCCACCGGCCAGCAGGGCAGCGAATACGTCACGAACTCGGCCAGTCCCCAGGTCGTGCGCCTCGACACCGGCAACGGCATCATGGACTTCTCCGACTACAACGCGCCGCTGACGCTCACCCCGCCGCCCGCCAACCTGACGGTCGACGGCTCCAAGTACGGCTTCTGACCATCCCGGCCCGCGGCGAGCCGGGACATCCCCGGATCCGGGGATCGCACTTTGCATACTGTCGCCGATAAACTCTTCCTGTTCGCGGGTGCGGGAGGGTAGGGCGAGATGGTGCAGGGTGTAACGATGTCGGCGGGGGTGATCCGCCCCCTGCAACGGCCGGTGCCGCTGCGCCAGTCGGTGTATGACGCGCTGATCGACCTGATCGTGGGCGGCGAGCTGCCGCCTGGCCAGCACATGGTGGAGACCGACCTGGCTCGCCACCTCGGGGTCAGCAGGCAGCCGATCCGCGAGGCGCTGCACCGCATGGAGGCCGAAGGCTGGGTGGACCTGCGGCCCAGCCAGGGCGCCTTCGTGCACGTGCCCACCGATTCCGAAGTGGACGAGCTGCTCGACGTGCGCGCGCTGCTCGAGGCCGAGACGGCCAGGCTCGCGGCCGGGGCCGCGAGCCCCGCGCAGGTGGCCAGGCTCAGGGAGATCTGCGCCGAGGGGCAGGCGGCCGCCGAGGAGGACGATTTCGGCCGCGCGGTGGCAGCGAACGACGCGTTCCACGCCGAGATCGCGGCGATCGCAGGCAACTCCGTGCTCGCCGAGCTCGCCGACATCGTCGGCCGCCGGGTGCAGTGGTACTACCGGATGGTCGCCCCGGCGCGCGGGCCCGGCTCATGGGCCGAGCACAAGGACATGATCGACGCCATCGAGGCCAGCGACCCCGCCCGGGCGCAGCTGCTGGCCCGCAAGCACACCGAGCGGACCAGGAACGCCTACCACCGCCCCAGGAGCCCTAGGGAAGCCTGACGACGCTCACCGGGTCTGGCGCGTACGGATCGTTCGCGTTGTCGATGAGCTCGATCTCGCCCCTGTCGGACATGATGTGGTACGACCCGTCGGCCCGGTACTCGCGGATGATCGTCGAGGTGCCGTCGGCGTGCCGGTACCGCTCCTCGGTGTACAACTCGGTGGCGTCCTTGGCCGCGTCGACCGCCGGCTCGTCGCGCCAGACGAACCGGTAGGGCGCGAGCGGCAGCTTCAGCTGGTACGGATACATAGACCTCCGGAACCTGTAGATACCCTGTCCATGATCGTGGTGGATGCATATCCGTTGCGACCGGGGTCATCCACCACGATCCTGGGGTAGGGCAGTCTACGCAGGGACCGCCGCCTTCGGCCGTTTCGCCGCCTTTGCCTGGGCGGCCGCTTCCGTGCGTTCCACGGCTCGCTGCATCTGCTCAACTGAAGGCGGCTTGCACTTGAAGGTCACGATGAGCACGGCGATCGCGCCGAGTGCGGCGCCGGAGAAGAATCCCCGAGGCCAGGCGTACTGCGCCGTGCCGTACAGGGTGCCGGTCATGATGAGCGCGGCGCCGCCGCCGGCGAAGTTGCCGCCGAGCGCCTTCCACGCGTAGATCGAGCCGTAGTTGACGGCGTTGTTGGTCTCGCCGTAGTAGTCGGCCACCATGGCCGCCGTCATCGGGAAGTTGGCACCGGACAGGCCGCCGGAGATGAGGGCGCAGATGGCGAACAGCACCGGCTGGTGCGCTTCACCCGCCCACAGCGCGAGCAGCTGGAAGACCACGTTGCCCGAGTACGCGTACATCATCGTCTTCCGGCGGCTGATGTACTCCGACAGCCAGCCGTAGAACGGCCGGAACCCCCCATCTGCCAGAGCGAAGAGCGCCGCGCCGCCCACGGCAGCCCACTTCCCGAGGTCCATCGCCGGCCCGAACCCGTAGTAGTAGGCCACGCCGAACAGCGAGCAGCCGACGAAGCAGGCGTACTGGATGCCTATCCACTTGGCCTGCGGCGTGCGCCACATCTGGGCGAGGCTGTAGTGGCGCAGCGCCGGCGGGTTGTGCGCAGGTCACGTGCTGCGCTTCTGCCAGTTGAGCGGGTCGATCTCCTTCGGCCACCAGTTCTTCGGCGGGTCCTTCAGGAAGAACCCGGCGAGGCAGATGCCGACGGTCATGATGAGGCCCTGCCACGAGGATGAAGTTCTTCATCTGCGCGGGGTCAGGTAGGCGGATGCGCCGCCACCTGTCAGGAACCCGCCGATCGCGATGATGAACGGCACCGAGCCGTACGCCCACCCGCCATTGACGAACCCGGTGCGCAAACCCTGCTTTCCCGGGTACCACTTGGCCACGATGTTGATGCAACTCGAGTAGACCATGCCGAAGCCGACTCCGCCGAGGAGGAACTGGGCGTAGGCCGTCCAGATCGAGCCAGAGTAC
>CAVPLC010000033.1:0-67684 GCA_963705835.1 uncultured Actinomycetes bacterium | reverse complement strand
GGCCGCTCTCGTAGGCGATGACCACCAGCTGGGTCCGGTCCCGGGCGTCGAGCTTGGTGAGGATCCTCGACACGTGCGACTTGCAGGTCAGCGGGCTGATGAACAGCCGGGCGGCGATCTCGGAGTTGGTCAGGCCGCCGGCGATCAGCGCGAGGATCTCCAGCTCCCGCGAGGTGAGCGAGTCCGGGAGCGCGAGCCTGGCCGCCGGGGCCTGATCAGATTGCTGCTGGTGGACGTAGGCCTCGATCAGCCGCCGGGTGGCTCCGGGATCCAGCAGCGCGTCTCCCCGGGCCACGGTCCGCACCGCCTCGATCAGCACCGCCGGCTCGGCGCCCTTGAGCAGGAACCCGCTCGCTCCCGCCTGCAGCGCCCCGAACACGTACTCGTCCAGGTCGAACGTGGTGAGGACCACCACGCGGGTCCGGCGCAGCCGCGGATCGGAGGTGATCAGCCGGGTCGCCTCCAGGCCGTCCAGCTCGGGCATCCGGATATCCATCAGGACGACGTCGGGTGCCTCGTCCCGGGCCAGCGCCACCGCCTCGGCGCCGTTCCTGGCCTCGCCCACGACGGTGATGTCGCCCTCGATGCTCAGCACCGACTGGAATCCGGCGCGGACCAGCGAATGGTCGTCCGCGATGAGAACCCTGATCGGCTCGGTCAACGCCGCTCCTCGTCGATCGGTATCCGGGCCCGCACCCGCCAGCCGCCGCCGGGCGCCCGCCCGGCCTCGCAGCTGCCGCCGAGCGCGGCGGCGCGCTCGCGCATGCCCAGCAGGCCGTGCCCCCCGCCGACGTGCCCCCGCCGACGCGCCGCCGCCCGTGCCGGTGACGGTGACGGCCTGCCCCCTATCGAGGACCTCGACCAGCAGCGCGCCCTCGTCCCGGCCGATCCGGACGCGGGCGTGCCTGGCGGTCGAATGGCGCAGCACGTTGGTCAGGCCCTCCTGCACGATCCGGTAGCCTGCGTGGCCGATCGCCGGAGGCACCGCCGCGGTGGCCGCCGCCATGTCCAGCTCGACGGTCAGGCCTGCCCCCTTGACCCCGGCGATCAGGTCACCCAGGTCCGCGAGCCCGGCCCCGGCCGGCCGCAGCGGCACCCCTTGGCCCTCGTCGCTGCGCAGGCCCTTCAGCGCGGCGCGCAGCTCGCCCAGCGCCTCGGCCGAGGTCGACGCGATCTCCTCGAGCGCGGTGACCGGGCTGTCTCCCTGTTCCCGGCGCGCCAGGTGAGCGGCGGCCGCGGCCCGAACGTTGATCGCCACCAAAGCGTGCCCCACGACGTCGTGCAGCTCGTGAGCGTAGCGCAGCCGCTGCTCGTCGAACCGGTGCTGCGCCAGCGCCGCGCGTTCGCGTTCCGCCTCCTCGGCCAGGACCCGGACGAGCTCCTGACGCGCCCGGACGGCATCGCCCGCCACCAGCGCCCCCAGCACCAGGGCCAGGTACGCGACCGTCTCGGCCGCCGAATCGCCGCCCAGGCTGCGGCTGGTGATCAGCACTCCCGCCGCCACGACCGGCGCCATGAGCGCCCCCACGACCAGCGCGCGGGCCCGGTCACCGCGCAGGCCGACGGTGAAGACGACCACCATGACGATCCCGGCCGCGGCCCGGTCGGGATGGAAGACGGCCAGGCACGCCAGCAGCAACGGCACGATAGCGACGAGCACGCCCAGCGGGTACCGGCGCCTCAGCACCAGCGGCACCGCCGTCACCAGCGCGAGACCGCCATCAAGCGGCGTCAGCGACTTCACGTCATGGGTGGCGAGAGGATCGATGAGCAGCGCGGCGAACGCGATGAGCGCCAGCACCACATCGACATCCGGTCCGCGCAGCATCCGGCGCAGCGCCGAACGCACCGAGGGGACCCAGGCCATCATCGCGACTTCTTCCGTTCACCGGTCAGCCGACCGCACCCTCACTATAGAAGCCCGCTTCCAGCCGAAACATCGTGCTCGGGGCGTACCTCCCGCGGACTAACCCGTCGCGGATAAGGCCTCTGGCGGCCGACGCGGGACCGGGGGCGCGGTTCCTAGCGTCGGTAGCGAGGTTCCCGGCCCGCGGGGACCACCGTCGGAGGCCCTCATGAGATCGGTAGCCCGCTGGTGTTACCAGCATCGTTTCCTTGTGCTCGGCGCGTGGATCGTGGTCCTCGCGGCCGCGTTTTTCGGCGCGTCGAGCACCGGCTCGAACTACGCGGCCGGCACCCAGCTGTCCGGCACCCCCAGCGCGCAGGCCGCCGCCCTGCTGCAGCGCGCGGCCCCGTCGGTCTCGGGTGACACCGAGACGATCGTCTTCCAGGCCAAGACCGGCCACGTGACCGACCCCGCGGTCCGGACCCAGATCCAGCAGATGCTCGCCCAGGTCTCGCACCTACGGTACGTGGGCAGCATCACCTCGCCCTACACCGCGGCCGGCGCTAAACAGATCAGCGCCAGCGGCACGATCGCCTTCGCCCAGGTGAACTTCACCAAGGCTGACACCGCTATCCCGGCGGCCGAAGCCACCCAGCTCGTCAACCTGGCCCGGGCGCCCAACTCGCCGCACCTGCAGGTCGACGTGGTCGGCAGCGTCGCCGCCTCGACAAACCCGGCCCCGAACTACGGCACCTTCATCGGCGTCGGCGCCGCGCTCATCGTGCTGCTCATCGTGTTCGGTGCGGTGATCCCGGCCCTGCTCCCGCTGATCGGCACCGGGATCGCGCTGTTCGCCGCGCTGTCCGTCATCGGCATGCTGTCGAAGTCGATCGCCATGGCGTCCTTCACTCCCCAGCTGTGCACGCTCATCGGCCTCGGCGTCGGCATCGACTACTCGCTGTTCATCCTGACCCGCGTCCGCAGCGGCATCCGCCGCGGGCTCAGCGTCGAGGAGGCCGTCGTCACCGCAGCGGGCACCGCAGGACGCGCGGTCCTGTTCGCCGGGATCACCGTCTGCGTCGCCCTGCTCGGGATGCTCACCGTCGGCGTCAGCGTGCTGTCCGGGGCGGCCATCGCCGCGTCCATCGCGGTGCTGTTCCCGATGATGGCCGCGCAGACGCTGCTGCCCGCGCTGGTCCGGATCGTCGGCAAGCGGACCCTGACCCGCCGTCAGCGCGCCGCGCTCGCCCGCGGCGAGACCGACGTTCCCGAGGCCTCCCGCCGGTGGCTGGCCTGGGCCAGGCGGGTCGAGGCGCACCGCGTCATGTACGCCATCGGCGTCCTGTCCGTCCTGGTCGCCCTCGGCCTGCCGTTCTTCTCGATGCGGCAGGGCTCGGCAGACTACAGCACCAACCCGACCAGCACCACGACCACCACCTACCGGGCCTACGAGGTGCTCGCCCAGGGCTTCGGGCCCGGCTTCAGCGGGCCGCTGCAGCTGGTCGCCGCCGTCAACGGACCCGCCGACCAGGCCGCGTTCGCCAGCGTCGTCAGCGCAGCGGCGCACACCCCCGGGGTGGTGGCCACGGCCGGTCCGCAGCTGCTGCCCGCCGGGCCGGGCCATCCGGCCGTGGAGGTCGCCAATGTGTACCCGACCGGCTCCCCGCAGGACGCCTCGACCGCCGCCCTGATCGGCACGATGCGAGGCACCGTCATCCCCGGCACCCTGCACGCCAGCGGCAGCCGTCTCGACGTGCTGGTCGGCGGTCAGACTGCGCTGTCGACCGACTTCGCCGGGCAGCTGTCGGCCAAGCTCCCGATGTTCGTCGCCGTGGTCGTGGCCCTGTCGTTCATCCTGCTGATGACCCTGTTCCGGAGCCTGGTTATCCCGGCCACGGCGGCCGTCATGAACCTGTTCTCGGCCGCCGCCGCGTTCGGGGTCATCGTCGCGGTGTTCCAGTTCGGCTGGCTCGACCGGCTGGTCGGGGTCACCCACACCGGGCCGATCACGCCGCTGGTGCCGATCTTGATGTTCGCGGTGCTGTTCGGGCTCTCCATGGACTACGAGGTCTTCCTGGTCAGCCGCATGCACGAGGAGTGGCTCAAGCTGCGGGACAACGACGCCGCCGTCCGGATCGGCCAGGCCATCACCGGCAAGACCATCAGCGCGGCGGCCGCCATCATGATCGTGGTCTTCTCCTCGTTCGTGATCACCACCGACCGAACCATCAAGATGATCGGCCTGGGCATGGCCGTCGCGATCCTGATCGACGCCCTGCTCATCCGCACCGTGCTGGTCCCGGCCGTCATGCATACCTTCGGCAGGTACAACTGGGCCCTGCCCGCCTTCCTGGACCGCCGGCTGCCCCGCCTCAGCCTCGAAGCCGGCGACCCGGCCGGCGAGACGCCGACGGCCAGGCCCCGCGACCGGGTCACGGCGCCGTAGGCCACGCGGCGGAGGCCCGACCCCGACACGGGCCTCCGCCGCACCCGTCCGTCATCTCCAGGCCGAGGAGCCCTCATGTCCACCCAGCGAAGCTCGCTCACCCAGCGGGCATTCCGGTTCACCGTCCCCGGCACGGCCCCGCCCGCGCACCGGCGCGTCATGGCCGCCGGCCTGGCCGCGGCGGCCCTCTCGCTCGCGGCCGGCGTCGCGCTCGCGGCCATCGGCCGGGCGGCGTTCACCGTCCCCGCGTCGTTCGGCGAGTTCGCCTTCGGCACCTACGCGCTTGTCACCGTGCTCGGCGTGGCCGGAGCCACGGCGACGTGGGCGGCCCTCACCAGGCTCAGCTCGCGGCCGGCGTGGCTGCTGACCCGGCTGGCTGCGCTGGTCACGGCGCTGTTCCTCATCCCGGACTTCCTCCTGCTTGGCACCCCGGGCCACCCCGCCGGCCCGGTGGCGATCCTCATGCTCATGCACCTGGCCGTCGCGGTCGTCACCTACACCGCGCTGATCACGATCGCGCCGGTCCGCCGCACGCAGGTCACGGACGCCGGCCCTCGGTGAGGCGACCACCCCGGCGCCCGCTCCGGCGGGCCGCCGACCCGAGCACCACCGCCCGTTCGGGAGAA
Source organism: uncultured Actinomycetes bacterium (assembly GCA_963705835.1). Classification (GTDB taxonomy): domain Bacteria; phylum Actinomycetota; class Actinomycetes; order Streptosporangiales; family Streptosporangiaceae; genus Palsa-504. The sequence continues at coordinate 62,766 of CAVPLC010000033.1, read as the reverse complement.
AGATCTTTTATTTTCCGAACGGGCCGTGGTGCACCTCGCCCGCCACGCACGTCGACGCCCCGGGCGTTGCTGGGCTAATCGAGGTTGTCGAGGACAAGCTCGACGCCCGCGGTGGCGTAGCGGCGGAACACCTGCTCCACCAGGTCCGGATCGCGCTTGCGGAACGCCGCCAGCAGGTCGCGGTGGTCCTGGACCCGGCGCAGGCCCTCCTCCGGGTGCTGAAGCAGGGATGCCACCGATCGCGCCCGCCGCTCCTGGCCGATGATGGACAGGCTGAGGATCATGCTGCGCAGGGTGGGATTATCGGCCGCGTGCTCGATCTCCATGTCGAATTCGCGGGCGAACCGCAGGCGTTCGGAAACATCCATCTCGCGTTCGCTGCCCATGGCTTCCACCAGGGCCGCCATCCGGTCCAGTGCCGCCTCGGTGATCTTGTGGGTCGCGAACCGGGCCTCCATGGCCCGCAGCGCCGCACCGGCCAGGAGGAGCTCCCGCAGCGTGCCGAGGGAGTGATCGACCACCCGAAGCTGCCTGGCCGAGACCCGCTCGATCAGGCCTTCCTGCTCCAGCCGTCGCAGCGCCTCCCGTACCGGGGTCGCGCTGACGTTCAGCCTGGTCGCCAGCCCGCGCTCGGTGACGCGTTCGCCGGCCTGGAACAGGCCGGTCGCGATGCCCTCGCGGATCGCGCGGTAGGCCTGCTCGGCGAGCGACTCCGCGCGGAACAGGGAAGGCAGTTCCGATGCCGGCCTCATGCTGCTCCCCGAAGAATTAGACAGAGAAGAGTTCGGCAGACCACAGCCAACCTACCAGTTTGCTATGGCACGTTGCATCTCTCGGGTGAGTAGGTCAGACAAATCTCGGATGACTCCTTGCCGTAACGTTGACGACATGTTTACTATAGCATATAGCTTAATCGGACGACCAGACTTACCCCCAGTACCGGCACACAGACAGCGTGTCACCGGCCCACGAACCACCAGCGCGCGGCGAGCAGGCCGCCGCTAACCGATCCACGACACAGGCAGTACCGGCTCCAGGACACAAGGCAGTACCGCTCCAGGACACAAGGCAGTACCGCTCCAGGACACAGGCAGTACCGCTCCAGGACACAGGCAGTACCGGCTCAGCGCCCTGCACCCCAACGGACTCATCACGTCACGGCCATTTATGCTATAGCAAGCATGCTGTAGCGGACAGGAGGCATCACGTGCCCTCTTCGCTGAGAATCAGTGGGCTGGCGGCCGCGGTCGCTCTGGCGGCCGCCCTGACCAGTTGTTCCACCGGCGGCGGATCCTCGACGTCGTCGCCGGCGGCGTCCTCGTCACCGGCGTCGGCTTCGTCCCTTACAACCCTGAAGCAGCAGGCGCAACATGAACACGGCCTGGTCATCTACGCCAACGCCCCGTCGCAGTACTTCCAGCCGGTCATCGCGGCGTTCACCAGGCAGTACCCGTTCATCAAGGTCAGCGTGGCCGACCTCAGCGACAACGTGGTGTTCTCGAAATACGAGGCTGAAGCCGCTCAGGGAGCGCGAACCGCGGACCTGCTGATCGCCAGCGCCCCCGCGTCGTGGGTTCAGGCCGAACAGAACGGCGTGAGTGCCGGCGTCACCCCGGCCGGCCTGAGCGCCTTCCCGTCCTGGGTGAATCAGGGCCACGGTGTCTTCGTGATGTCGGCCGAGCCCGTCCTGCTCGCGTATAACGCCAAGCTGCTGACCCCCTCGCAGGTGCCCAAGACGTGGGCTCAGCTGGCCGCGGACGCCAAGGCGGACCCCAGCAAGTACAAGATGGTGTCGTACGGGATCAGCAATCCGCTGAACTACGGCGGGATCTACGGCCTGATCCATGTCCTGGGCGCCGGCAAGGTGTGGAGCTACTACGACGCCATGGCGCCGGTGACCAAGACCTTCGATGACGGTCTCACTGCTCTTGCTTACATGCTGCAGGGCGGCGCGTCGGTCGGCTACATGTCCTCGGGGCTGGCCCAGGGCGTCCTTCCGCACTATAAGGGCCTGGCCGGCTACACCTTCATGCAGGACGCGACGCCGCTCATTCCGCGCGGTATCACGGTGACCAAGGACGCGGCCAGCCCGGCGTCGGCTCAGCTGTTCCTGGACTTCCTGTACACCCAGGCCGGCCAGGACGCCCTGTGCGCGGCCGGCTTCGAGGCGACGATGAACGGCTTCCACCCCGCCGACGGCTGCACCGCCTCCCTGACCGCGCTGCAGAGCCAGGTCCCCGCGAACACGGTCTACCTGGTCCCGATCAACCAGGCGGTTCTTGACCAGCAGACCGCGATCACGCAGCGATGGAACCAGGCCTTCCACCGCTAGGCAGTGCCCAACGAGAACTGGGCCAAACGAGAACGGGGCCCAACGAGAACTGGAGCGGCAAGCCCATGACGAGCATGACCGAACGCGCGCCCGAGGTCATGGCGCCGGCCCGGCCCCGGGCCCGCTGGCGGCCGGCGAGCGCCGGGCAGGCGCTGGTCTGGTTCGTCGTCGTCGCGCTCGTCGTGGGCCCCTTCTTCCCGCTGGTCTACTCCTCGCTGCGGAGCAAGCCGATCTACCTGCCGGGCGGCACGTTCACCCTGGGCGCGTACCGGACGCTGTTCGCCGACCCGCTGTTCTGGCAGGCGGTGCGGAACACCGTTTGGTTTGCCCTGGGCACGACCGTGCTCGCGGTGGCGGGCGGGACCGCGCTGGCGATCCTGTGCGCCCGGACGAACCTGCCCGGGCGCAAGGCGTACCGGCTGCTGCTGATCGCGCCGATCGTCATCCCGCCGCTCGGGCTCATCGTCGGCTGGCTGGCGATTTACGGGCCGGGCGGCTATCTCACGCAGGTGGTCAGCAAGAACCTGCGCCTGCCGGCGTGGAACCTGTCGTCGATCCCCGGCATGTCGCTGCTCGGGGCCGTCATCACCATCCCGGTCGTGTACCTGACCGTGCAGGCCGCGCTGGCCGGGACCGACTCCTCGCTGGAGGACGCCGCGCGCAGCGCGGGCGCGGGACCGTGGCGGGTGATCACCCGGGTGACGCTGCCGATGCTGCGTCCGGCCATCGTGAACTGCACCGTGCTGATCTTCGCCCTCTGCCTGGAGATCCTGGGCATCCCGCTGTTCCTCGGGGCGCCGTCGAACATCGACTTCTACGCCAGCTACCTGTACCGGTCGTGGAGCAGCGGCGCGAACCCGGACCCGGCGTTCGTCAGCGCCGGCGCCGTGCTGCTGCTGGTGGTCGTCTCGGGCCTGCTGATCCTGCGCGCCCGGCTGTCCGGCTCCGAACAGCGCTTCATCGCCGCCGGCGCCCGCGGCGGCGGCACCTACCGCCCGCTCGACCTGGGGCGCTGGCGCTGGCCCGCCAGCATCGGCCTCGGCGCGTACATCGGCATCACCTGCGTGATCCCGCTGCTGGGGCTGGTGCTGATGTCGTGCGTGAAGGCGCTGACCACGCTGGTGGCGCCCTGGCACCTGTTCACCGCGGACGCCTGGAACACGGTCGCCAGCGACCCGACGCTGCGGCGCTCGATCACCAACAGCCTGCTCATCGCCGGCGGCGGCGGCGCGGTCACCGTGCTGCTGGTCGCGGCGGCCACGCTGATCGCGCACCGCTCGGGCTTTCCGCTGCGGCGGACGCTGGCCCCCGCCCTGATCTACCCGCGCGCCGTGCCCGGAGTGATCCTCGGCATCGGCTTCTTCTGGACCTACCTGATGTTCACGCCCGGCGCCCTGGTCCGCAACAACCTGTGGGGCGAGGCGATCGCGCTCTGCGTGCGGAACCTGACCCTGGCCTACGTGGTCATCTATCCCAGCCTCGCGCGGATCAACGCCGAGTTCGACCGCGCGGCCCGCTCCAGCGGGGCGGGCTGGTGGACGATCGCCCGGCGGATCCTGCTGCCCATCCTGCGTCCCGCGCTGCTGGCCGCCTTCGTGCTCATGTTCATCACGCTGCTCGGCGACTACGACCCGGTCGTGTTCCTGCAGAAACCGGGCACCGAGGTGCTCGGCGTGACGATGCTCCAGACCTGGCAGCGGGGCGTCGTCGGCCCGGTCGCCGCCCTGGCCGTCATCCAGGTCGTCATCGTCGCCATCGTGCTCCTGCTCGGGGCCCGGGTCCTTGGGAGGCTGCGCCGTGCCTGACATCCGCGTCGACCACCTGAGCAAGTCGTTCTCCGGCACCAAGGTCCTCGACGACGTCAGCTTCACCGTGAAGGACAAGGAGTTCGTCACGCTGCTGGGACCCTCGGGCTGCGGCAAGACCACGACGCTGATGTGCATCGCCGGTTTCCAGACCCCGGACCACGGGCTCATCGCCTGCGGCGACGACACCTTCGTCGACCGCGGGCCGCGTCGACCGGCCGGCCGAGCAGCGCAACCTCGGGATCGTGTTCCAGTCCTACGCGATCTGGCCGCACATGACCGTCGCGCAGAACGTGGCGTTTCCGCTGCGCGTCCGCAAGATGGCCAGGCCCGCCACCCGGGCTCGCGTCGCGGAGGTGCTCGCCCTGGTCGAGCTCGCCCCGCTGGCCGGCCGCTACCCGCACCAGCTGTCCGGCGGCCAGCAGCAGCGGGTCGCCCTCGCCCGCGCCATCGCGCCCTCCCCGGCGGTGCTGCTGCTCGACGAGCCGTTCTCCAACCTGGACGCCAAGCTGCGCGAACGCGCCCGCGACTGGCTCAAGGAGCTGCAGCACGCCCTGGGGCTCACCACGGTCTTCGTGACCCACGACCAGGACGAGGCGCTGTCGATGAGCGACCGGATCCTGGTCATGAACGGCGGGCGCATCCTGCGCGAGGGGACGCCGGAGGAGGTCTACCGGCAGCCCCGCGCGCGGTTCGTCGCCGAGTTCGTCGGCCAGTGCAACTTCCTGACCGGCGCCGTCGCCACCGGACCGGACGGCGGCGCGGTCCTGACCACGGCGGAGTTCGGCGACGGCATCGCCGTGCTCGGGAGCATCACGACGGCCCGACCGGCGACCATCGCCGTCCGGCCGGAGGACATCGAGATCAGTTCGGCCGCCGAGCACGGCGCGCCGGGCCGAACCGAAGGCAGCGTCCTGGCCGCCTCCTACCTCGGCGACCACTACCAGCTACCGCATCGCGGTCGGAGCGACGCAGCTGAGCCGTGCACTCGCCAGCGTCCGCTGGCCCGGGGCCGGTGCGGCTGCGCATCCCGCCCGGCGTCGCCACGTTCGTCCATTGAGTCCCGGCCCAGCTGGACCGCAGCGGCCCAGCTCACCACCCACTCCCGTTCAGGAAGGCGGCACATGCCTGACCCATCCGGCCCGCCAGACAGCGTGGGCATCCTGGTGCCGACCGGCATGCTCGGCGGCGGCTTCAGCCCCGCGACCATCACCCGCGGCCTCGCCCTCGGCGCCGACGTCATCGCCGTCGACGGCGGCTCGACCGACTCCGGTCCCTACTACCTGGGCGCCGGCGTGGCCAAGACGGCCGACGACGCCGTGCGCCGCGACCTGCGCCTGCTCCTCGCGGCCGCGAGCAGCGCCCGCATCCCGCTGGTCGTCGGCTCCTGCGGCACCAGCGGCACGGACTCCGGCGTGAACCGGGTCGCCGAGATCGTGAACGCGATCTGCGCCGAGGACGGGCTCGACCTGACCGTCGCCAAGATCTTCAGCGAGCAGCACGCCGGCCCGCTGATCGCGGACCTGGAGCGCGGGCGCGTCCACGCGCTGCCGCCCAGCGAGCCGCTGGACGCGGCGACGCTGCGCAGGTGCGCGCACATCGTCGCCATGATGGGCCACGAGCCCATCGAGCAGGCGCTGCGCGCGGGCGCGGACGTCGTGCTCGCCGGGCGGGCCACCGACACGGCCGTCTCGGCCGCCTTCGCCCTCATGCGCGGGATGCCGCCCGGGCCGACCTGGCACGCGGCGAAGATCATCGAGTGCGGCGGGCAGTGCACCACCAACCCGGCGGCCGGGGGAGTGTTCGCCCGGATCGATCACCGCGGCTTCACCATCGAGCCGCTCGACCCGCACACGGCCTGCACGCCGGCCTCGGTCGCCGCGCACATGCTGTACGAGACGGTCAACCCGTACACGATGCGCGAGCCGGGCGGCACCATCGAGGTGGCCGGCGCCCGCTACACCGCCATCGACGAGCGCACCGTGCGGGTCGAGGGGTCGCGGTTCGAGCCCGCCGCCCAGTACACGGTCAAGCTCGAGGGCGCGGCGGTCACCGGGTACGAGACGGTGTCCTTCACCGGTATCCGGGATCCGCAGATCCTCCGGTCGATCGACGAGTGGGCCGAGTTCTTCACCAAGGCGCTGAACGACCGGGTGGAGACCGTGCTCGAGCTGGCCCCCGGCTCGTGGGGAGCCGACCTGCGGCTGTACGGCTACAACGCCATCCTCGGCGAGCTGGAGACCGAGCCGGCCCTGCCGGCCGAGGTAGGGGTGATGCTCCTGGTCCGCGCGCAGGACCAGCAGACGGCGACGGAGATCTCCAAGCTGGCTAACCCGCTGCTGCTGCACCTTCCGCTGCCGGCCATGAACTACCTGCCCAGCTTCGCGTTCGCCACCTCGCCCGCCCACGTCGAGCGCGGCGCGGCGTACGAGTTCGTGCTCAACCACGTCGTCGACGTCGACTCGCCGACCGAGATGTTCCGCCTCGACATGGAGCCCGGACATGCCTGAAACGCCTCGCACCCTGGGCGACCTCGCGCTCGAGGTGCGATCGAAGAACGCCGGCCCGTTCTGGATGACCCTCGAGGCCTTCATGCCCGACGACCAGGCCTACCGCATCGCGGACGCGCTCATCACCGCGGAGCTGATCAGCGAGCTGTACCGCGTCCCGCCCGCATCCGTGCAGATATTCCGCATCCCGGACCTGCGCGTGGTCAAGGTGTCCTTCCCCCGCCCGATCACCCAGGGCAGCCTGCACGACCGGGACATGCACGCCGGCCAGCACCACGTCCCGCTGGCGAACATCGCGTGCCCATGACCCTCGCGAGACCACCCCGCGCGCAAGCGGTCCCGCCGACTCGTTGTCCGGTACGGTTGCTGTATGAGTCTGCAGTCGGCTGGCAGCCCTGAACCGGCCGAGCCGTACGAGATCATCCACCTCGGCGGGGAGGCCGCAGCCATCGTTCCGCTCGCGGAGCTCAGGAGGCTCCGGGCGGTGGAACGGCATGCCTCGCCGGAAGCCCTGGAAGAGGCGGAGATCGAAGCCACGATCGCGGCGCATGACAAATGGGTCGCCGCAGGGTGTCCCGGTGCCCGATCTCATGAAGAGGTCATGGCCGAGCTGCTCACCAGTGACCAATGAGGATCCGGTGGAGTCCGGCGGCGACTGCCTTAGCGCACTGTTACATGCACGACCAGGACGGCATGACGGAGAAACGCCTTGTGCATGCTTTCACAAGCCGTCTCCGCGGAAACGCGCGCCTGCAAGTGCTCAGATCGAGCTGATGGCACCGCCATCGACGGGGATCATCGCGCCGGTGATGTAGGACGCGGCGGGGGAGAGCACGAACGCGGCCGCCCGCCCGAACTCCTCGGGCTCGCCGTACCTGCGCAGCGGGATGTGCTCAGACAGGCGGGCGCGCACCTCGTCTGGATCTCCGCGCAGGGCATCGAGCTCCCGGACCCGCTCGGTGGCGATCCTGACGGGCAGCAGCCCGTTGACCCGGATCCCGGCCGGGCCGAGTTCCCCGGCGAGCGTCTTCACCACCCCGGCCAGACCCGGGAACAGCCCGTTGGCGATGGCCAGTTCCGCGAGCGGCACCCGCACCGACGCGGCCAGCACGAAGACGATCGAGGCGCCCGCCCCGGTGACGGAGGAGCCCGCCCCGGTGACGGAGCCGGCCGCCGCGCCGTCGTCGCCCCGGCCGGCCAGATCGGCCGCGAGGATCCGGGCGAGCCGGACGGCGCCGAGGAAGACGCTCTCGAACGCGGACCGCCACGCCTCGTCCGTCGTCTCCGCGACGGTCCCTGGCGGCGATCCGCCCACGCTGATCAGCGCGCCGTCCAGGCGGCCGAAGCGGTCCCTGGCCGCCGCGATCAGCCGGCCGGGGGTGGCAGGATCGGCGTTGTCCGCGATGACCCACGAGGCAGGGTCACTCGCGGCCGCGTTCTGCGCCAGGCGTGCCACGGCCGACGAGGCCGTAGCCTCATGCGGAGCGCTGAGCACGACGCGGGCCCCGTCTGCGACGAGCGCCTGCGCGGCAGCGAACCCAAGACCGCGGCTGCCGCCGGTAACGAGGTAAACCCTGTCGCGCAGTCCAAGATCCATCCGGCCATTCTGCCCGTGCGGGGGCGGGCGGCGTCCTCCAAGCCGCTGAACGCGGGCCCCGGGACACCGCCCGGGGAGCCGTCACGGCGGCTCCCCGGGCGCAAACGGGACCACGGTGGCCGGAGGCGCTACCCCGCGGCCAGGGCAGGGACGAGGCTGGCCGCGTTGGGCGTGCCGAGGCCGGTCACCGGGTCCCAGCCGGTGGTCGCCGGGTAGCCGGGGACGCTGGGGTTGGTCTGGTTGTTGCCGGTGGTCACGTCGAAGAAGTCCGTGCCATAGCTCGCGCTGGTCGCGATCTTGTAGAGCGTCGGGTTGATCAGGCCGAGGCCGTGGCCGGCGATCTGGTCGGCGATCGCGACCAGCTGGCGGGACTTCTTCCACCAGGTCACCGCCGCGTTCCCGGACCTGGCCCGCAAGGACTACCGCCCCGGCCCGGCCTGGCACGAGGACTACGACGCCCTGGAGGCCTGGCGGACCGGGCAGACCGGGATCCCGATCGTCGACGCCGGGATGCGCCAGCCGGCCGCCGGGGGCTTCATGCACAACCGGGCCCAGATGATCACCGCCTCGTTCCTCACCCGCAACGTGGGCCCGGACTGGCGGCACGGCTACCGGCACTTCGGGCAGCTGCTGGCCGACGGCGACATGGCCAGCAACGCGGGCAACTGGCGACTACGTGGGCCGCTACGTCCCCGAACTCGCCGCCCTGCCCCGGGCCCGCATCCACACCCCGTGGACCCAGGGGATCAAAAGCTACCCCGAACCCCTGGTCGAGCTCTGAGCGGGCCGGGACCGTAACACCACGGACCGTTCGGACTCATTTCCTTTTTCTTTTGTCCGAACGGTCCGTGGTGTCAGCGACCGGTCAGGACGACGGCGGCATCAGGACGGTGTTGATGATGTAGACGGTCGCGTTGGCGGTCTGCACGTTGCCGCACACGATGTCGGCGCTGTTGACCTCGTACGTGCTGCCCATCAGGGCCGGGGTGACGGTGCCGCCTTCCAGCGTCTTGAGCGGGGTGCCCGCGGCGAGCTGGCCCGGGGTGTAGCGCCCGGCGACCACGTGGTGGGTGAGGATCTTGGTCAGTTCGGCCTTGTTGGACAGCACGCTGCTCAGCGTGGCGGCCGGGATCTGGCGAACGCCGCGTTGTCCGGCGCGAACACGGTGATGCCGGACGCCGCGTGCGCCAGGCAGGCGGCCAGGCCGGAAGTGGCTAGCAGACGGTACTTCATTGATTTCTCCCATTTGTTACCTGAAGGGGTGCCGTCAGGTGACGGTCACCACAACTGAGTCCCAGCCGGTGGCCCCGCTGGGAAAGATCTGGGCGCGCCGCGACGGCTGGGTCACGCCCGCTTTGTCGGTGGCCCGGACCTGGAGCGTGTGCAGCCCGGGGGCGGCGTCCCAGGTCCAGGTCCACTGCCGCCAGGTGTCGATGCCGTCGGCGGCGGCCAGCCGGGCCGGGTGCCAGGGGCCGCTGTCCACGCTGACCTCGACGGCGGCGATGCCGGTGGCGGGTGCCCAGGCCACTCCGGCCACCGTCACCTGCCCCGCGGCCACCTGGGCCAGCGGCTTGGGCACGTCGATCCGCGACTCGGTGTGGATCGGGGCCACGGCCGCGTACCCGCGCTGGGTCCAGTAGGCCCGCTGCGCGGCGAACGTGGTCACGGTCAGCCGGGTGACCCACTTGGTCGCCGAGGTGTAGCCGTACAGGCCGGGCACCACCATGCGGGCCGGCAACCCGTGCGCGATGGGCAGCGGCTGGCCGTTCATACCCACCGCCAGCAGCGCGTTCCGGCCGTCCATGATCGCGGTCAGCGGGGTGGAGATGGTCATCCCGTCGGTAGCGGCAGAGAGCACCTGATCGGCGCCGGCCCGCACCCCGGCCCGGTGCAGCAGCGCGGGCAGCGGCGCGCCGAGCCAGCGGGCGTTGCCCGCGTACGTCCCGCCGACCTGGTTCGAGACGCAGACCAGGGTGATGTCGGTCTCGGTCAGCGGCATCTTGAGCAGCTCGGCGAAGCTGATCTCGATCTCCCTGGACACCATGCCGTCGATCCGCAACGTCCAGGTTTCCGGCGCCCGCCGTCGTGTCCGCCGCGGGGATGCGGTCGCTGCCCTCCGCGCAGACCTACCAGCTGTGGGTGATCGGCCCGGACGGCGCCCGCTCGGCCGGACTGCTGCCGGGGACCGGCCGGGCCAGCCCGGTGCTGGCCTCGGGCGTCGAGCCCGGCGACCGGATCGGGATCACCGTCGAGCAGGCCGGCGGCACGTCGACCCCAACCACCACCCCGTCATCGCGGTGCCCGTGTAGTCAGCCGGCGCGTTCGGCGACGGCCTTGATCCGCTCCAGCGTGGCACGCATCCCGTTGAGGTTGGTCCGCAGCCGGAAGGGTCCGGCCAGCAGCCAGTACAGGACGTTCGGCGGGGTGCGCGGCAGCTGGAACGACTCGGTCACGTCGGTGCCATCCGGTCCCTGGACCAGCCGGTACCGCCAGGTGTTGACGGTCGTCCCGCCCGGCCCGTTCACCGCGAAGGCGAACTCACGCTCCGGGTCGGCGACCAGCACCGTGCACGTTGTCCAGTACACCGGGCCCACTTGGTTGCGCCGCACATGACCGCGGAACCGCGCCCCGGCCCGCGGCCCGTCCGCGCCGTCCAGCCACTCCGCCTCGAACGTCTCGGGACTGAACTCCCCGATCCGGGTGATGTCGCTAACCAGCTCCCACACCCGCCCAGCTGGCGCATCGATATGAACGGTCACAGACCCCTGCACGTAACGAGCATAAGAAAATAGGAAAGGAGCCCGCCCTGGTCCCGGCTACCCTGGCCGGGCGAGCGAGCGCGACTCGGCCGAGCCGCCGGTCCCGCCCGAGCCGCCTGTCCCGGCGCGGGGCGCTCGCGGCGGCTGCTGGTGTACGTCTTCGCCGTCGCTTCGGTGATCACGGCGGTACTCAGCCTGGACGCCAGGGTAGTGCTGTCGTGACGGCGACCGCAGCCGATTGCCCCGGGGTCAGTGAATGATGGGGCACGAAGGGGGTAGGGAACGCGCGTCACTTGGTCTTGCGCGGGTTGCTGGGTGGTGAGATGAGCAGGGCGGGACGCCGGTGAACGCCATGCGGCAGGCTGCGGCCCCGCGCTACGGTCTTGTCCGTAGCGCGCGGGATGTTCGCGCCTGGAGGCGCGGAGGCCGCGCTGGCGGAGGTGGCACAGTGGCGACAGCGGGCGCTGGTTCTCAGATCACCGACCTGGCTGCGGATGACCACGCGTGCCTGACGTTCGGGGAGCCCGAGGAGCTGTTCGACCTGACCGCCGCGTTCGTGCGCGACGGGCTGGCCGGCGGGCTGAAGGTGATATGGGTCACCGAGGCCGGGCCGGGCCGCGCGGTGGCCGAGCTGGCGCGGCGCGGGATCGCGGCGGGACCGGCGCTGGCGACCGGGCAGATGGCCGCGGCGGAATCGGAGGGGCGGCTGCTGTCCGGGCAGTCGTTCAGCGCCGGGCAGGCGATGGCGTGGCTGGACGGGCAGATGGCGGCCTGCCAGCGGGAGGGATTCCCCGGGTTGCGGGTGGCGGTGGACATGAGCTGGGCGCTGCGCCCTGTCACCGGGGTGGAGCAGCTGCCGGACTTCGAGCAGGGGGTAGCGGCGGCGCTGGCCGGGACCACGGTGTCGGTGCTGTGCCAGTATGACCGGGCCCGGTTCGACCCGGTGACGCTGGCGACGGTGGCGGCGTTCCATACCTGCTCGGTGGCGGCCGCGACCTATTATGCCGACGCGACGGTGCGGATCTGCCGCCAGTACGCGCCGCCGGGGATCCGGCTGGCCGGGGAGCTGGACTACCGGCGTGAGGAGCCGCTGGCGCTCGCGCTGGGCGAGGCGATCCGGATCGAGGGCGATATCACGGTGAACATGGCGGACCTGGCGTTCATCGACGGTTCGTGCGCCCGGATGATCGTGGACGCGGCGCGCGGCCTGGCCGCGCCCCGGGCGGTGGCGCTGCGGTGCGGACCGGGGATCGCCGCGAGGTTCGTGCTGCTGGGCGCGGAGGATATCGCTGGGGTGAGCCTGGTGATCGTGCATGACCGATGACGCCTGCCGCCGCGGGAAGCTGCCGGGAGCCGGGCTCCCGGACGCCGGCGTTCACGCCGGGCTGGGCGGGCAGTCCCCGGTCCTGGAGCAGGAGTTCGATGACGGGTCGCTGTACGCGCTGCGGGCGGCGGTGGCGGCGCACGCCTCGCGGGCCGGGCTGTCCGAGGGCCGGACTGGGGACCTGGTCCTGGTGGTGCACGAGCTGGCCGCCAACGCGATCCGCCACGGCGCCGGCCACGGGCGGCTGCGGCTGTGGACGGCGGCGGACGCGGTGCGCTGCGAGATCACCGACGACGGCCCGGCGCAGGCGGCGGCCTCGGACGCGGCGCAGTGGCGCGTCCGGTCCGGTCACGGGCTATGGCTGGTCCGGCAGGTCGCCGATCAGGTCAGCCTGAATTCGGGGCCGTCCGGCACCGTCGCCGCGGTGAGCTTCGCCCTCAGGGCCGCCAGGCGGGTCCGGTGCCGTCTGGCCTGGCCCAGCGGTTCCAGGACGGCTGCGTCATCGTGACCGTCACCGGCCAGCTTGACCTCGGCTTGTCCGAGCGGTTCACCCGCACCGTCGGCGGCCTGGTCCGCGCCACCCCGGGCCTGCGCCTGGTCCTGGACCTGTCCGGCCTCACGTGGTGGGACTCCTCCGGCCTGGCCGCGCTGATCACCGCCCAGCGGCAGATCGACGCCGACCCGGCCGCCCGGATGGTCCTGGCCGGGCTGCCTGCCCGCCTCGCCCGCCGGCTGCAAGACGCGGGCCATGCCGGGCGGTTTACTGTCGCGGACACGAACGCCGACGCCATGAGGATTGTCAGCTCATCCTGACACTGGCCGCCAGAACCTCGGCATAGGGCGGCCCTGGCCCGCGATCACCCGGTACCAGTATGCGATGGCGCTGCCCTCTCAGGGCGTGCAGTGCGCACCGCAAGCCGCCGCCAAAGAAACCGCGTCCTGCGGCTGGCGGTACCCGCCACGGCGGCCTCTACGCTGGCCTGAACGCAGAACACCTCATCTCTTCCGGTCAGGGCCAGGAGCCGCCGTACCTGCGGCTGCGGCGCGGCCAGGACCACATCGCCGCCGCCGCGCCGGGCTAGCGTCTGTACCTTCAACAAGGCGCCCAGTGAGGCGCAGTCCATGAAGTCGAGCGCCGACATGTCGATGATCAGGCTCTGACCGGGCGCCACCAAGGCCGCGATGGCCGCCTCGGCGTCCGCCGCGCCGGTTACGTCCAGGTCCCCGCGCAGGACCACGACAACATGACCGTCCCGTACGCTGGCTTTCAGCTCTACACCTGGCATGAGCGCCGCCTCTGGCACAGTAGCCGGGGCGGGGTCTGGACCCAACGGCTCATTCCTAGGATCCGCTCCCTTACCCTACGCCGCAGACACAAAACCGGCCAAGGCCTGAGGCCCTGCACCGTAGCGGGTCCGCACCGTAACACCTGCGGCCGGCCGGTACCAGCGCCCCAGGCCGGCCCGACGGCTGAGCGGACGGCAGGAAGGTTAAATTACGGCCTGCGCCAGCTCCCGGCTGACCCGAACGCCCCGCGGTTCCCGCTGATCCGTTCCAGCGCCCGGCTGATGTCGGCCGGAGCGACGATCCCGGCCAGCTGGCCGCCGGCGAACACCAGGGCCCGCCCGTCCGAACACGCACCCAGCCGCGGCAGCAGGTCCGCGACCGGCTCATCCGGGGTCGCCCGGGCCACCTCGTCCAGCGGGCAGGCGACCTCACGCAGCGTGGTCCGGTCGCGGTCGTCCGCGGGAACGGCGTTGACCCGGCGCACGGTCACCAGGCCGACCGCCTGCCCGTCGTCGTCCACCACCGGGAAGGCCGAGTGCCGCAGCCACGGCAGCAGGTCATGCAGGAACCGGGTGACCGTGGCCGAGGCCGGGACGGTGACCGGGTTGGCGGTCATGATGTCCCGCACGGCCACCGTGCGCAGCCGGGACTGCACCACCGCCTGCTGGTTCTCCGCGGTGGCCGCGCTGGTCAAGAACCAGCCCAGGATGATGAACCAGATCCAGCTGTAGTCGCGCAGGGCCAGCACGAGATAGGCGCCGACCACCAGCAGCGCCCACCCGAACACCTGCCCGGCCCGGGCGGCCCCCATCGCCGCCTTGAGCCGGTCCTTGGTGATGGCCCACAGCACCGCCTGCAGCAGCCGCCCGCCGTCCAGCGGGGCGGCCGGGATCACGTTGAACACCGCGAGCAAGATGTTGATGCCGCCGAGCCAGGCCAGCGCCGCCACCACCACGCCCCCCACGCCCGATGTGTGCAGCAGCCAGGCCACCAGCGTGAACACCCCGCCCAGCACCAGGCTGGTCAGCGGCCCGACCCCGGCCACCCGGACCTCGGCGCCCGGACTCGGCATCTCACCCTGCAGCCGGGACACCCCGCCCAGCAGCCACAGCGTGATGCTTTCGACCTGGACCCCGTTCCGCTGCGCCACCAGCGAATGCGCCAGCTCGTGCGCGAGCAGGGATGCCATGTAGGCCACCGCGGTCACGATGGCGGCCACCACGTATTCGGCCTCCGGCCGCCGCGGCACCTCGGCCGGGAACTGCCCGGCCGCCAGCCCGTACGCCAGCAGCGCCACGATGACCACGACGCTCCAGTTCACGCCGATCCGGATCCCGCGTATCCGCCCCAGGCTGAAACTCTGTCCCATAACGTCTCACCGCCGCGCGCACGTTGTGTCCGTTCCCCCATCCTCCCGCCTGCCCCATCCGCCGGTACACGCCCCAGCCGAGTTAGGTCCTGCCCGGCTCAGGGTTTGTTCTTGAACGATCGTTCGTGTATTGTCGCCGTCATGGGACGGCCGCGAGAGTTCGAGCCTGACGACGTGCTCGACTCCGCCATGCGGCACTTCTGGGAGCGCGGCTACCGCGCCACGTCCGTGGACGACCTGGTTCGCGCGACCGGCGTGAAACCCGGCAGCCTCTACTCGGCCTTTCCCGGAGGCAAGCACGCCCTGCTGATGGGATCGCTCGACCGGTACTCCAGGCTGGTCGTGCCGCAGAAGCTTGGCGACCTCGGGGAACCTGGCGCGTCCGTGGCGCAGATCAGGGCGTACTTCGACGGGCTCGTGAGCGACCTGCTGAGCCCGGAGGGACGCCAGGGTTGCCTGCTCATCAACAGCGCGATCGAGAACGCGGCGGTCGACCCCGAGGTGGCCGCCGTCGTGCGCGGCCACATGGCGCGGATCGAGCACTGCTTCACCGACGCGTTGCGCACGGCCATCGACCTCGGCGAGATCCCGGCGTCGGTCAACGTGACCGCGGCCGCCAAGGGCCTCGTCGCGACCGCCTCGGGCATGATGGTCGTCGGCAAGGCAAACCCCGACGAGGAGGTGCTGCGGATCATCGTGGATAACGCCTTCGCTGGCTTGAGGTAAGAAAACCCGGCCGCCGCCTGGCGGCCCTTTCTATGCCTCAATAGATGAACGATCACTCAAGAAAGAAGGAGGGAAGTCAGAACATGAAAGCCATCGTCATCAGCTCCTACGGCGGCCCCGAGGTGCTCACCGTCACCGAGCTGCCCGATCCCGTACCCGCGGCCGACGAGGTGCTGATCGCAGTGAGGGCGTTCGGGCTGAACCACGCCGAGGCGTACATGCGCAGCGGAGCCATGGGCGAGGTGGCCAAGGTCACCGGCATCGAGTGCGCGGGAACCGTGGTGGCCGACCCGAGCGGCCGGCTGACCGAGGGAACCGCGGTGGTCGCCATTCTCGGCGGCATGGGAAGGACCCGTAACGGCAGCTACGCCGAGCTTGTCACCGTGCCGGCCAGCAACGTGGTCGAGGTCAGCACGTCGCTGCCGTGGACCGACCTCGTCGCCCTGCCCGAGGTGTACGCGACCGCGTGGGCCGGCCTGCGCCAGAACCTTGACCTGCGACCCGGTCAGACCGTCCTGATCCGAGGGGCCACCTCGGCGCTTGGCCAGGCCGCGGTGAACGTCGCCGCCGAGCAGGGGGCCACCGTGATCGCGACGACCCGCAGGCCGGACCGTGCTGCCCTGCTGATGCGAATCGGCGCCAAGACCGTCCTGATCGATGACGGGCGGCTGGCCGACCAGCAGCTTGGCGTGGTCGACTGCGTCTTCGATCTGGTCGGGAACCGCGTGCTGCGCGACTCGCTACGCATCGTGCGCCCGCGCGGCCGGGTGTGCCAGCTCGGCTTTCTCGGCGGGCTTGAGCCGGTGGCCGACTTCAACCCGATCGCCGACGTGCCGAGCGGCGTGCAGTTCAGCTTCTACGGCAGCGCGTTCGTGCTGGGCACAGTTGCGTTCCCGCTTACCGAGATCCCGCTCACCGAGATGATCGCCAACGCCGAAAACGGCCTCTACCAGGCCAAGCCCGCCAGGGTATTCGGCTTCGACGACATCGTCGAGGCGCACCAGGTGATGGAGTCAGGCCTGGCCGGCGGCAAGATGACCGTGTCGGTTCCCTGACGCGGGTGTGTCCGCCGAGGATCTGCTTACCAAGGTCCGTCAGGCCCGGGCGGATCACGCGCTACTGGCGATGCCCAGGAAGACGACCAACGCCCGGTTGAGCCGAAGGACGCTGCCGTCATCGAGCGCCCCAACCTTCGTGCCAAGCCTGGACCGGCGCACCGTGGCCCGCGCGCGCTGACGTTAGGTGGCGCGGCGCTCGCCGAAGCGTTACTGGCGGCCGCCCTGATGGGCGGCTGGCGGATTGCTTGTGCTGGGGATTGGAGCGGCGGCGGTGGTGTGTGCCTCGGGCCGGGTGGCCTGGGCGCTGAGGCTGTCGATGATGGTGCGGGTGGCTTCGGCGCATGCGCGGCCTGCTTCGGGGAGGGTGAGCCCGTACTGGTCGGCCAGCACAACCCCGGCGTCGGCGCTGGCGAGCAGGGACACGATCGCGACGGCGCGGCGGGTTTCGGCCTGCCCCGCCCCGATACCCTCGAGCACGTTCCTGATTGCCTTCAGCCGGCTGGCCCGCCGGCGGGCCCGGATCTGCGTTCCGATGCTGCTGGTGACCATGGCGCGCAGCAGCGGCAGCTGGCCTTCGGACCCGTGGTAGACCGCCGTGACCAGGTCCGGCAGCTCGGCGGGTGTCTGCGGCAGCGGGGGCGGCTGCGGGAACAGCCGCGCCTCCACCTGGGCGGCGACCGCGGCGAGCTGGGCGTCGGCATCGGGGAAGTAGTGGTGCACGGTCCTGATCGACACGCCCGCGGCCCGGGCGGCCGCCGCCGGGGACAGCACCGCCCGCCCGGGGTCACCGAGCTGCGCGATGAACGCGTCGATGATCGCCCGCTTGGTGTGCTGACGGCGGGCCTGGCGGGCGGGGCTGTGGTAGGTCCTGGTGACGGTCATCCGGCAGGCAGCACCTCCAGGCCGTGGCGCGCCGCCACGGCCAGCACCGTGCCCATGTCCGGGGGCAGCGTGGTCACCTCGGCGTCCAGCTGCTCGAAGAACTCCCGCGCGGGACCGGGCCCGGTGATGGTCAGGAAGCGGCAGTCGGGGCTGCCGTTCCGGTAGGCGTGCACCTGGCCTGGCGGGATGCACGCGCACGCCCCGGCCTTGGCCTGGTGCCAGGCCTGGCCGTCGAAGACCTCCAGCGTCCCGTCGAGCACCACGTAGAACTCGTCCCAGGGATGACGGTGCGGCGGCGGCCCGGCCTGCTCGGGCCCGGTGGTCTCGAAGATCTCGATGCTGAGCCCTTGCCCGGCTGGCGTCAGCGGGCGCAGCCGCTCGCCGAGGACGTTGAGCGGCTGGCTGTCGGCAGCGGTGGTGATGGTGAGAGTCATGGCATCCTCCGCGTTCCCGTATTTCGTTTCATCATGATGCAATGAAATAGGAGTGTCAACACCCAGCCGGGTGCCGGAGCTTCCATCAGCGCAGGCACCCGGGGCCGGAACGGCTCTCCCCTCACCGGGGGCCATCGCGCCTCCGGCGGTCTGACCGGGGAGCGCATGTCGTCACGGCGGGCGGGCTGGAGCGCGCACGGCTGGTCATCCGGGTTCCGGCCCGGTGGCGATGATTTCGCGCCTGCTGGCGCGTCACTTAGGGCGACAGCCGTGAAGGAGGCATCGCATGCTCACGCCGGTAGTCGCCGAGCGTCCGGCTCAGCCGTACGTCGCGATCAGGGCGCAGGTCACCATGCAGACCATGGACGCTATCCTGCTGCCGCTTCAG
Source organism: uncultured Actinomycetes bacterium (assembly GCA_963705835.1). Lineage (GTDB taxonomy): Bacteria > Actinomycetota > Actinomycetes > Streptosporangiales > Streptosporangiaceae > Palsa-504. The sequence goes on along the minus strand of CAVPLC010000033.1, from coordinate 44,295 downwards.
CCGCAGGTGTTCGCGTGGCTGCGCGAGCGGGACATCCCGGCGGCCGGGCCGCCGTTCTGGAAGTACAACGTGATCGACATGGACCGGCTCCTCGAAGTCGAGGTAGGCGTGCCGGTCACGGCGCCCGTGGACGGCGATGACCGGGTACTGGCCGGGGTGCTCCCGGCGGGCCAGTACGCGACCGTGCGGTACACCGGTCACCCCGACGGGCTGATCGGCGTGATCGCGTCGCTGCGGGAGTGGGCCAGGCAGGAAGACCTCACCTGGGATATGACGAACACCCGGGACGGGGAACGGTGGGCGGCCCGCCTGGAGATCTACGAGACCGATCCCGCTGTCGAGCCCGACATGACCAAGTGGACAACCCAACTCGCATTCCGCCTGTCCGGCTAGCAGTACTACACGGCGAGCCGTTACTGTCGCACCACCTGTACTACCATAAACTCATGGCTCAGCGAGAGAAGCGTTCGATCTCCCTGCCCCCCGAACTGGCGAGGGCAGTGGAGGAGGCCGCCCGGGCCGAGGGCACTACCTTCAGCGCCTGGCTGGCCCAGACCGCGGCGCACCGGCTCAAGCTGGAAGCGGGACGGCAGGCACTCGCGGAGTGGGAGCGTGAGAACGGCCCGCTGACCGAGGCCGAGCTTGCCGAAGGCCGGACGCGTGCCCGATCCTCGCTGGGCCGAACCTCCGCTGACGCGGCCGAGCCCAAGTCGGCATAGCCCCCATGGCCGGGGTCACCTACGACACCGGTGCGCTGGTCGCTGCCGAACGCAACAACCGCCAGATGTGGGCGCTTCATGCAGGCTACCTGGCCGAGGAGGTCATCCCCACGGTTCCTGCCCCGGTTCTGGCGGAGGCGTGGCGAGGAGGTTCCCGGCAGGCCAGCCTGAGCCGTCTGCTCCGCATGTGCGACACGGAGCCGATGAGCGAGGAGCTGGCCAGGAATGTGGGCGTGCTAGCGGGCAAGTCCGGCCACGACGACATCGTTGACGTGTCCGTGGTGGAGGGCGCCGTCCGCCGCGGCGACGCCGTCCTGACCTCGAATATGGCCCACATCCGGATGGTCGCCGACGCCACCGGCGCCAGACTGCGAATCGAATCAATCTAGGCAGTCAGGTTCTCCCGGGCCGCGCGTGCACCGCCCTCCGTCGGCCGACCCTCTCACCGCCGGGGACCGTAGAACCACGGCCCGTCCCGGACCATTGAATTACTGCCGAACGGACCGTGGTTCGTGCCCCGGCGTCCTGGGGCCGTCCACCTGTCAAGCGGCGGGTCGCAGGCCTTAGCTCATCGCCGTCGAAGTCGTACTATCGCATAGACGCTCGCCTGCCAGTCATTGGCGTCTAGGGCAAGGGGAGCACCTCATGTGCGCTGGGCGCCGGGTCTGCTGCCGGGGGGCGGCAGCGGATTACGGTGCGATCAATGCGAGAAGGGGGTGCAGCTGATGGTCACCGTCGGTGGTCCGCCGGCTGAGTCGGCTGTCGATCAGGTTCTGAGTACCACTCGCTGTGTCCGGAAAGGACTCGACACGACTCGCGAGGTCCCGCGCGAGCTGATTGAGGACTGCCTGCGGGTGGCGATGCAAGCGCCCATTGGGTCGAATGGGTTGTATCCCCACTTCGTCGTGGTGTTCGACCCGGCCAGGCGGGCTGCTGTAGCCGGGTTCTACAAGCAGGCCTGGGACGCTTACCTGCCACTGCCTTTTTCGGCGGCCAACCTGCATTTCGAGGACCCGGTCCACGAGGCGCAGCAGCCCCGTGTCACCTCGTCTGCGGCCTACCTGGCCGAGCACATGGCGGATGTTCCCGCGCTGGTGATTCCGTGTATCACCCCGCGAGTGGATGGGATGCCGTTGTGGGTCCAGGCGTGCATCTGGGGTTCCGTCCTGCCGCAATCGTGGAGCTTCATGCTGGCGGCGCGGGCGCGTGGACTGGCCTCGGCCTGGACGCAGATCCACATCCAGTTCGAGGAAGAGATCGCGGCGGTCCTGGGCATCAATCACGCCGAGGTCCAGCAGGCGGCGCTGATCCCGCTGGGGTATTCGCTCCGAGAGGATTTCAAGCCCGCCTACCGTGAGCCGATCCAGAAGTTCACGCACTGGGACAGCTGGTAGTCCGAGCGTACGACCGGCCTGAAACGACCGGCCTGCGGTGAGCCGGTCACCTGCGCGGCAGCTGAGCATGGATGGTGATGGCGGCTGGGACGCCGTGAGCGGCCCGCTGCGCGTCGGCGCGTGCCTGTCGCTATCGGGCCGGTATGCGCGGTTCGGGTCGCAGGCCGCGCGGGCGCTGCAGGCATGGGCGGCGCTGGACGGGGACGCCGGGCTAGTCATCGAGGATGATCGCAGCGACCCGGGGATGCTGCGGGCCTTGTTGCCGAAGGTGGCGGCCGGGTGCGATGTGCTGCTGGGCCCGTATTCCACCCAGCTGGCCCGGGTCGCGGGGAAGATGGCCGCGGCCGCCGGGTGGCTGGTGTGGAACCACGGGGGGTCGGGGGATGACGTGCAGGCCGCCTTCCCCGGCCATGCGGTGTCGCTGCCGACGCCCGCGAGCCGGTACGCCGAGCGGTTCATCCGCGATGTGGCCGCTGGCACCGGTCTGGAACTGCGGATCGGGCAGGGGAAGGGCTCGTTCGGCCGGCAGGTCGCCGATGGCGCGCAGAAGATCGCCGAACAGGCCGGTGCCTGCGCGCGGCGGCTGGGGAACGGTGAGTCATGGCCGCGCCCGGCGGGGCCCTGGGCGCTGGTGTCCGCGGGCACCTTCGAGGACGACGTGCAGGCGGTCAACCGCGCCCGGCGCCAGCCAGCCCCGCCCCGGCTGATCTTCAGCGTGGCCGCGGGCGTACGCGAGTTCGCCGGTGAGGTGGACGACCCGGAGGGCATCTACGGTGCCGGCCAGTGGTTTCCCGGCACCGCGACCCGGGCTGAGCTCGGGCCGCCGCAGGACGCGTTCCTGGCCGCGTACGCCACGGTAACCGATCAGCCGGCGGGCTACCCCGGCGTGCAGGCGGCCGCGGCCGCGGTCATCGCGGCGCACTGTGCCCGGCAGGCACGCTCGACGGCGCGCGGGCAGCTGTGGGCGCAGGCCGCCGCGCTGGACACCGCGACGTTGTTCGGCGGGTTCCGGATTAATCCGGTGACCGGCGCCCAGGTCAAGCACGAGGCCGCCCTGGTCCGCTGGACGTCTGGCGGGCTCGCGCTCGCCTGAGAGCCGCGCCGACCTGAAGACAGCGGCAGGCGCTGCGCTGCTGCCGTGGGGCCGTCAGGGTTGACAGCGGGATCATCATCTGTATCTTTGTCTTATGTCTATAGATAAAGGTAACAGCGCGCGGGACAACGGGGCTGGTGCTTCGCCTGCGGGCGGCGGCATGTCCCCCTTGTATTCCGACCAGCACCTGCGCGTCTCCGACGCCGAGCGCCAGGCGGTCACCGACCGGCTGGCCGAGCACTTCGCCGCTGGCCGCCTCGACCCGGCCGAGTTCGACGACCGGGTCGGGCGGGCCATGAGCGCCAAGATCCGGGCCGACCTGAGCGGGCTGTTCGCCGGCCTGCCGGAAACAGGGGCTCCGGCAGCCCCGGAGCTTGCGCGGGGTGGCGGCGGCACGCCGGGGGACGCGCCGCGCGGGACGGGGTCGCCGATCGAGTTCCGGCTTGATGCCGCCTCCGGGGTGCCGACCTACCTGCAGCTGGTGCACCAGGTCGAGCACGCGCTGCGGCTGGGCTACCTCAAGCCCGGCGACCAGCTGCCCAAGGTCAGGGATGTCGTCGCCTCGCTGGCCATCAACCCGAACACGGTACTGAAGGCCTACAAGGAGCTGGAGACCAAGGGCCTGACGGCCGGGCGGCCCGGCCAGGGCACGTTCATCCAGGCCACGCTGAGCCAGGTCGCTCTCCCCGAGCTCACCGGGCTGAGAAAGACCCTGCTCGGCTGGCTGACCGCCGCGGACGGGGCCGGGCTGGACCAGGACGGGATCGTGGCGCTGTTCACCAGCGCGCTGCGGGATTTCTATGAGCGCCGCAGCGGGTCACGCACCCGCGGCGGCGCGGCGAGCGGCGAAACGGAGGGCGTCGCATGAGCATGAACGTCATTGAGACCAGCGGCCTGGCCAAGCGGTACGGCCGCACGTGGGCGCTGCGCGAGTGCACGCTGGCGGTCCCGGCCGGGCACGTGGCCGCGCTCGTCGGCCCGAACGGCGCCGGCAAGACCACGCTGCTGAACCTGGCGGTCGGCCTGGCCGCGCCGACCGCGGGCATCGTCACCGTGCTCGGCGGCCGGCCGCCCGGCTCGCCCGCCGCGCTGGACGGCATCGCGTTCGTCGCCCAGGACACCCCGCTGTACAAGAACCTGTCCGCCGCCGACATGCTGCACCTGACCCGCAACCTGAACCGCCGCTTCGACCGGCGCTACGCCGCAAGCCCGGCTGGCCGAGCTGGGCATCCCGCTGAACCGGAAGGCCGGCAGGCTGTCCGGCGGGCAGCAGGCCCAGCTCGCGCTGACCCTGGCGCTGGCCCGCCGGCCGAAGCTGCTGGTGCTCGATGAGCCGGTGGCGATGCTGGACCCGGTGGCCCGGCACGACTTCATGGCCACGGTGCTGACGGCGATGGCCGACGACGGCGTGTCGGTGGTGCTGTCCTCGCACGTGCTCGCCGAGCTCGAGCGGGTGGCCGACTACCTCATCCTGCTGTCGCGGGGCCGGGTGCAGGTGGCCGGCGAGGTCGACGACCTGCTCGCCACCCACCGCGTGCTGACCGGCCCGGCCGCCGAGGCCGGCGATTACGCCGAACGGCTGAGCGTGGTGCACGCTCGCCGCGGCGAGGCGCAGGCCCACCTGCTGGTCCGGGCCACCGCGGCCGACCCGGTCCCGCCGGGCTGGGAGGCGCACCCGGTCGGCCTGGAGGAACTCGCCCTGGCCTACCTGCGCGAGCCCGGCGCCGCGGCGCTGCCCGGCCCGGCCCGCGCCCGGGCTCTGCCGCTTGAAACTGGCGAACCGTCGGAGGTGACGAGATGACCGCGCTGACCGTGCCCGCCCGCCCGGAGCAGGACGCGAGCCCGCGGCCGGTGCCGTGGCGGCGGATGGCCTGGGTCACCTGGCGGCAGCACCGGACCGCGCTGACCGGCGTGGCCGCGCTGCTGGGCGCGCTGGCGGTGTTCCTGTGGATCGTCGGCCTTCAGCTGCACCACGCCTACGCCGCCGCGGCGGCCTGCCGCCCGGCAAGCTCGGTTATCTGCTATGACATGTTCGGCAGCTTCAATGTCATGGACGGCTTTCTGGCCAATGGCGTGATACTGCAGGTGGTGCCCGCGCTGATCGGGGCGTTCGTCGGGGCGCCGGTGCTGGCCCGGGAGATGGAGACCGGGACCTTCCGGTACGCCTGGACGCAGAGCTTCGGCCGGCGGCGCTGGACGCTGGCCAAGCTGGTGCTGCTCGCGGTCGCGGTGACGGCGGCCGCCGGGCTGTTCACCCTGCTGATGTCCTGGTACTACCGGCCGTACTTCGCCGCGGGCAACCCGACCCCGCAGACCCCGCTCTTTCCCGGCCTGTTCGCCCTGCGCGGGGTCGCGTTCGCCGCCTGGACGCTGGCCGCCTTCGCGATCGGCGCCCTGGCCGGCATGCTCATCCGCCGGGTCGTCCCCGCGATCGCCGCCACCCTGGCCGTCTACGCCGCGCTCGCCTTCGCGACCGGGCTGTACCTGCGCGAGCACTACCTGACGCCGCTGCTCACCAGCAACCCGAACGTGCCCGGCTCCGCGTGGATCATCAGCCAGCAGTGGTACACCAAGGGCGGCCAGCCGGCCAGCCCGTCCGCGCTCAACCAGGTCCTCCAGCAGGCGTCACCACAGATCGCCGGGAAAGGCGGGATCCCGAAGGCCCCCGACGTGACGCAGTACCTCATGCAGCACGGGTACGTGCAGTGGACCAGCTACCAGCCCGCCAGCCGGTTCTGGCCCTTCCAGTGGATCGAGGGCGGCTGGCTGCTCGCGCTGTCCGTGCTGCTCATCGCCGCGACCGTCTGGCTGGTCCGCCGCCGCGCCACCTGATGCTCTAGCGCGGCACGCCATCCCCGGCGGGCACGCTGTCCGTCAGGGCGGGGCTGGCCGCCGACGCGGGGCTGGCCGCCAGCGCGGGCTGGCCGCCAGCGCGGCACCGGCCGCCGGCGCGGCGCCGGCCGCGGGCTCGGTGTTCCGCAGCTCCTCCAGCCTGCGCCGGGACGGCAGCAGCAGGACCGCCACCAGCGCGCCGACGCCGAACAGCGCCGCGGAGACCCAGAACGCCACGCTGTAGCCGTGCACCGCGGCCGTGGCCGGGGCCAGCCGTCCGGCGTGGTGCGCGGCCAGGTAGGTAGCCGTCGCCGTGAGCGCCACCGTGCTCAGCGCCGCGGTCCCGATCGAACCGCCCACCTGCTGCATGGTGTTGACCAGCGCCGAGGCCACGCCTGAGTCGCGGCGGGCGACTCCGGCGGTGGCGGTGTTGATGGCGGGCGAGAAGATCATGCCGAAGCCCAGGCCCAAGGCCACCAAGGCCGGCACCACGCTCACCGCGTAGCTGGAGGTCACGGTGAGCTGGGTCAGGTAGGCCATCGCGCCGCCGCCGAGCAGCATGCCGGTCACGATGAGGGTCCGCGGCCCGACCCGCGGCAGCAGCAAGATGCTGGAGGTGTTCGAGGACAGCAGGATGCAGGCGATCATCGGCAGGAAGGCCAGCCCGCTGGTCACCGGGCTGTAGCCCTTGATGGTCTGCAGGTAGTACGTGAGGAACAGGAAGACGCCGAAGACCGCGATCCCGGTCAGCCCGACCGAGATGTAGGAGCCGCCCCTGGCCCGGTCCAGGACCACCCGCAGCGGCAGCAGGGGGTGACTGACCCGGCTCTCGGCGAACGCGAATGCGGCCAGCAGAATCACCCCGCCGACCAGCGAGCCGATCGTCAGGGCCGCGGTCCAGCCGGCCAGTTCGGCATGCGAGAAGCCGAAGACGAGTGCGAACAGCCCGGCCGAGGCGAGCACGGCTCCGGTCCAGTCCATCCGCGGACGGCTGTCCGGCCGGTTGGTCCGCATGTAGGCCAGGGCGCCGGCGATGGCGATCGCGGCGAAGACCAGGTTGACGTACAGGGTCCAGCGCCAGGAGAAGTACTGGGTGAGGACGCCGCCGAGGATCAGGCCCACGGCACCGCCGCCACCCGCGACGGACCCGAAGACGCCGAACGCCCGGCCGCGCTCGCGCGGGTCACGGAAGGTACTGACCAAGGTGCCCAGGGCCGCAGGCGCGAGAATGGCGCCGAATGCGCCCTGCAGGGTCCGGGCGGCCACGAGCATGCCGAACGACGTGGCGGCGCCGCCGAGCGCCGATGCGAGCGCGAACCCGGCCAGACCGGTGATGAAGACCCGCTTGCGGCTGAACATGTCGCCGAGCCGGCCGCCGACCAGCAGCAGGCTGCCGAACGCCAGCGCGTAGGCGGTCACCACCCACTGCCGGTCACTGTTGGGGAAGCCCAGGGCGTGCTGAGCCGACGGCAGGGCGATGTTCACCACGGTGGCGTCCAGCACCACCATGAGCTGTGCGATAGCCACGATGACCAGGACCAGCCACCGGTGGTCGCTTTCGGCGGAACGCTGACCGCCTGCGACGGGTGTGACGGATGACATAACGAGCTATACCCCTCGTGAAATGTGAATGGCGGTGATGGCGGGACGGGATCCGGCGGTCATGCCAGGACCGTCGCCGGTAGGTCCGGCGTGGCCGGTGCCGAGGTCAGCGTCTGGGCTGCCTCGTCCATGGCGTCGAGCAGGCGGAGGAAGGTCGCCCGGTCCGCCTCGCTCAGCCCTCCGAAGATCTGCTTGAGCAGCCGCTCCCGCGTGGCGTTCGCCCGGGACAGCCCGGCCTCTCCCGCCTCGGTGATCGCGACGAGCTTGGCCCGGCGATCCGTAGGGTCCGGCCTGCGCTCGGCCATGCCGAGGCGCTCCAGCCCGTCGACGAGGTCGGTGATGGAGTGCGGGGATAGCCCGAAGTCGGCCGCCAGCACGTTCTGCCTGGTCGGCCCCTGCTCGTGGAGCCGCCGGAGCACCTTGGTGCGGGCCATCGACAGGCCGCATCCGTTCATCTCGTCGTTGACGGCCCGGAGCATCCGGTGATGGACGGCGAGGTACCGTTCACCAACCTGCTCAGGTGTAATCATCACTGGCCCTTCTGCCACGCACCGACGCCGACCCGTCACACGCTGACGAACCTCACGTTGATACCAATCATAATGAGGATCCTCACGATTTTATTTCCGGGTCACCCCGGCGCCGCCCGGAAGCTGGCGATCGGCTCGGCGGCTGGCTATCGGCTCGGGAGCGATCGCGGCAGCCCGAACCAGGGGAGCACGCCGTTGTCGAAGCGGGTCAGGGCGCAGATCCGGTCGCCGGTGAGGGTGAGGACGTACAGGCCGGTTCCGTGGCGGATGCCGGTAGGGGCGCGCATGTAGGCCCCGAACGCCGGCTGGCCGTTGGCTCGCGTCGGCACGAGGTCGAACCTGCGGCCCGCGCCGAACAGCCCGGCGCAGAAGCGGGCCACCACGTCCCGCCCCTCGTACTCGAAGGGCATCGGCGGCATCGACATGAAGACGTCGTCGGTCAGCAGCGCCACCAGCGCACCGAGATCGGCGGACTCCCACGCGCGGACGAACTTCGCCACGAGCGCGTCCTCGGCGGGTGAGCCGGCGGCGGGAGCAGGTTCGCGGCCGGCGGCCGGCGCCAGCCGGTGCTGCAGGCTGGCGCGCGCCCGCTTGAGCGCGCTGGTGACCGACTCGACGCTCGAGTCCAGCATGCCGGCCACCTCGCTGGCGTGGAATCCGAGGACGTCGCGCAGGATGAGCACGGCGAGCTGGCGGGGCGGCAGCACCTGCAGGGCGGTCACGAAGGCCAGGGAGACCGCTTCGGTCTGCTCGTAGCGGGCCTCCGGGCCGAGCGGCACCTCGATCGCACCCTCCAGCAGGGCGTCGGGAAACGGCTGCAGCCATACGACCTCGCCGAGCCGGGTCGGCTCGGGCGGTGGCCATCCAGTCACGTCCCACTCCTTGGCCTGGCGCCGGCTGGCCGCGCGGCGCGCGTCGAGGCACCGGTTGGTGGCGATCCGGTACAGCCAGGTGCGCAGCGAGGCGCGCCCCTCGAACCCCGCGAGGCCCTGCCAGGCGGTCAGCAGCGTGTTCTGGAGGGCGTCCTCGGCGTCCTGGAACGATCCGAGCATCCGGTAGCAGTGCACCTGCAGCTCCCGAAGGTGCGGCTCGGTCAGCTCACGGAACGCGTCACCGTCCCCGGCCCGCGCCCTTGCGATCAGGTCGGCTGCCACCACCCTCGCGTCACCTTCTTCCCGCGCCTTGCCGCACTTCCATCGTGTACAGACGCCGGCCGGGCGGCGAACTGGGCGGCCGGCGGGCGCCCACTTTCCCGGCGCCGCCGCGCCTGCATCATCGACGGCTCGGACGATCCGAGCGTACGGGGACGACTGAAAACGACTTCGGAGGTTGATGATGGAATCGCCCGCACCGGCCGCGCGCCTGGCGCCCGCCGGTCTCGATCCGCGCCGCTGGTGGGTGCTCGGCCTGCTCTGCGGCGCCTTCTTCATGGTGCTTCTCGACGGCACGATCACGATCGTGGCGCTGCCCTCGATCGGAGCCGATCTCGGCTTCTCGAAGCAAGACCTGCCGTGGGTGCTGAGCGCCTACGCCCTCACCTTCGGCGGCCTGCTCTTGCTCGGCGGACGCGCGGCCGACCTGCTCGGCCGCCGTCGCGTGTTCATGGCCGGCGTCCTGTTCTTCACGGCCGCGTCGCTCGTGTGCGGGCTGGCCTGGTCGCCGGCGGCGCTCCTGGCCGCCCGCGTGGTCCAGGGCGCCGGCGCCGCGATCATGACCCCGACCGCCCTCTCGATCATCTCCACGACCTTTCCCGAGGGCTCCGAGCGGAACAAGGCGCTCGGGATCTGGGGCGGGCTCGGCGGCATCGGCGCCGCCGCGGCGTGGCTGATCGGCGGCCCGCTCGTCGACGGCCCCGGCTGGCGGTGGATCTTCTTCATCAATATCCCCGTCGGCCTGGCCGCGCTCGTGACCTCGCCCGTGCTCCTGCGCGAGAGCCGGGGCTCGCTGACGCGGCGGAGCTACGACCCCGCGGGGGCGCTCACCGTCACCGGTGCGCTCGTCCTGCTCGTCTACGCGGTCGTCAAGGCGCCGGACGCCGGCTGGGGCGACGTCCGGACGATCCTCCCGCTCGTCGGCTCGGCCCTGCTCCTGGCCGCCTTCGCGCTGATCGAGTCGCGCCACCACGCGCCGCTCGTGCCGCTGCGCATCCTCCGCTCGCGAACCCTCGCCGGCGCGAACGCCGTGACGGTGCTCATCGGCACCGTCGCGGTGGGCATGCCGTTCGTCCTCACGCTCTACGCGCAGCAGGTGCTCGGCTACTCGGCCCTCAGGTTCGGGGTCGGCTCGGTCGTGCTCGCGGTCGCGGCCACGGCCGGCGCGATCGCCGGTCAGGCCGCGGTCCTGCGGGTGGGCTTCCGCTCGGCCGCCGCGACCGGCATGGCGCTCATGGGCGGGGGATCGCTCGTGCTCACCCAGGTCTCCGTACACGGCAGCTACTTCCCGGACATCTTCTTCGGGCTGCTCCTGTGCGGCCTCGGGATCGGCCTCGCCTTCGTGACCGCCACGGTCGCGGCGCTCGCGGGCGTCGCCGGGCACGAGTCCGGGCTCGCCTCGGGCCTCAGCAACACCGCCCTGCAGATCGGCACGGCGCTGGGCGTCGCCATCGTCTCGACCGTCGCCGTGTCCCGCTCCAAGGACTACCTGGCCGCGCACCCGGGCGCGCGCCCGCTCGTCGCGCTGACCGAGGGCTACCAGTCCGCCTTCGTGGCCTGCGCCGTGCTGGCCGGGATCGGTCTGGCGCTGGCCCTCCTGCTCCCCGGCCGGCCGCGGAAAGCAGCGCACGAGCCGCCGGAGCCGGTCCCGGCGGCCGGCGCCAGACCCTCACAACCTGCGCCGCCCGCGGCGGTGTAGCCGGCCACACCCGGATGCCCGCCCATCGCCGGCGGGCATCCGGGTCCTCTGGCCGTCCCGCACGCCGGGTCCACGCGTGATATGTCGTCCGGGTCACCGGCAATGACGGCCGCAGCTCGGCTCCCGCCCTGGACCATTTGAAATTCAATTTTTTCCGAACGGTCCGTGGTGCGTCTTTCGCGTTCCCGCTTTGCCTGAACGGCGCGAGCTCAGCTCGCGGTGAGCCTTTCGGCGGCGGTTCGGGCGGCGTCGGCCGTGCGCCCCAGGAAGCCGGCCAGGAGCTGGAGCTCCTTGTCGTCGTACTCGGCGCAGATCTGGTCCAGCGCGGTGTTCATGCCGGAGTCGACGAGGTAGAGGCGGAGGATCTCCGCCCCGCGGCCTCGGGCCGCCTGGACGATGACGCCGCGGCGGTCGGAGGGGTCACGGCCGCGATCGATCCAGCCGCCGCGTTCGAGCCGGTCCAGGATGCCGGTGATGGTGGCGGGGTGCAGCCCGGCGCGACGGGCCAGGGCGCTCGGGCTGAGCGGGCCGTACCGGGTGATGAGGTCAAGGCACTCCAGGTCGGCGTCCTTGAGATCCACGCGGGTGCCGACGCTGTGGTTGAGCAGCGACAGCTGGGCGCCCACATCCCGCAGCGCCTCCTTGATCGCGCGGGTCAGCCGTCCGCGGTGCGGCCCCGCGCCCGCATCTCCCTGTAGTACCGATTCCATATGATATGATCTCCGTATTGTACGAGTAGCGAAATAAATGTACAGGAGAACACCGGAACCCGGAAGGGCGAACACGATGAAACTCACCATCCTCGGCGCGACAGGCGCCACCGGAACCTTCCTCACCAGCCAGGCGCTCGCGGCCGGCCACGAGGTCACCGCGGTAGTCCGCGATCCCGCCCGCCTGGCCGTGCCGGCCCATCCCCGGCTGCGGACCGTCACCGCCGACGTCATGGACCCCGCATCCATCGCCCCGGCCATCGAGGGCGCGGACGCCGTCATCTCCGCGGTAGGCCCGCGCGGCACCGGCCCCACCACCGTCGTCCAGGACAGCGTGCACAGCATCATCCAGGCCATGCGCAAAACCGGTACCCGGCGGCTCCTGGAGATCAGCGGTTCCATCGTCGCCGACGAAGGCGAAAGCCCCTATATGCGCTACCTGGTCAAGCCCGTGGCCCGGCGCACGTTCCTGCGCCGTGTCTGCGCCGACATGCGCCGCGGCGAGAACGAGATCCGTGCCAGCGACCTGGACTGGACGATCTTCCGCCCGCCCGCGCTGAACGGCAAACCCGCCACCGGCGCCTACCGCACCGCGATCGACCGCAACCTGCCGCACGGATTCACCGTCTCCCGCGCCGACCTGGCCGCCTGCATCCTCGCCACGCTCGCCGACCCGGCCACCATCCACCGCCACGTCGCCATCGCCAGCTAACACCGCAGTCGCCTGCGCCCACGCGGCTCAGGTTGTGGGCGGCTTGCCCGGTGCTCGTTCACTGGCCGACGTGACCGATAGGCATTACCCCGGCACCAGCAGCTGGAGGATCCAACGCCGTTCCGAACTCACCGGGATGCCATCCAGGTACTCACGAACGGCGCGCGTGCTGTCTACAAGGTCCGCGACATAGAGTTCGTCATGCCGCATACAGAACCTGCGCGTCAGCCAGGACCTGATCGCGGATGACCCGGTGCAGGCCCTCCTTCGGGACTAGGTCAACAGGTCGGCCGAACAGCTTCTCCAGGTCGTCTTGCAGAGCGAAATAGGACATGCCGAGATCATTTCCTGGAACGCGCACGTAGAGCAGGTCAACATCGCTATCCGGCCGCGCATCCCCGCGCGCAACCGACCCGAAGACGGACAATTCCGCAATGCCGTACTTCTGGCATAGTTCAGCCAGTCGCAGCCCCAGCGCCTTGATCTCGTCCATGGTCACGCGAGTTGCTCCCTCCGCCGACCTGCGCAACATCCTATTGTGTACGCAGTGTGGGGACGAGGATGCACCGGACTGGCGATGCCGTCCGCGCTCGCCCATCTCTGCCGCAGCGACTCGGCTTCGGTCCTGTACCGCGTCGCCTAGCGGCTCGACCTGCGCGGCATCGGAATTATCCACGTTCTTCCCGCGCCCGGCACAGGGCGTTGACCAGGGTCATCTGATGCGGTGTCCGGCAGGAAGCGTTTGTGCATAGATTCACAAACCGCTTCCGCGGAAACGTGCGCTTATGCCCCGGGCCGTAGTACCCGGCCCGTCGGCGACAACTGGAATCTTTACCGGTGACGGGTCTCAGCCCGGTTGGAGCTATCCGCGCTCCTCCCACGCCCGTATGCCTGCCGGGACCTTACGGGCAGCTGTCCTGGTAGACGAGATCTGGCGCATACAGGGCCCATTCGGCTGGGCTGAGACCGGTGCCTACCAGGCTGCACACTCGATTACTGAGCTCGGCGAAGTTGCGCCACAGGAAGCCCGATCCCAGCCATATGGTCTCGTTGCCGCCGGCGGCGAGCGTGCTGCCGTCGGGGCTGAACGCGACGCTGGTGAGCGGCCCCGCATTGGCGGTCAGCGGCAACCCGAGCTGCACGCGGGTGGCGGTATCCCACAACCGGACCGTGCCGTCCTGGCTGGCCGAGGCGAGCATGCTGCCGTCGGGGCTGAACGCGACGCTGGTGACGGGCCCGGTGTGGCCGGTCAGCGGCGAGCCGAGCTGCTTGTGGGTCGCTGTATCCCACAACCGGACCGTGCCGTCCTCGCTGGCCGAAGCGAGCATGCTGCCGTCGGGGCTGAACGCTACGCTGGTGACGGGCCCGGCGTTGGTGGTCAGCGGCGAGCCGAGCGGCAGGCCGGCGGCGGCATTCCACAACCGGACCGTACCGTCCTGACCGGCGGCGGCGAGCGTGCCATCGGTGCTGAACGCGACGCTGTTGACGGGCTCGGCACTGCCGGTCATCAGCGAGCCGAGCAGCTTGTGGGTGGCGGTATCCCACAACCGGACCATGCCGTCCTGGCTGGCGGACGCCAGCATGCTGCCGTGGGTGCTGAACGCGACGCTGGTGACCGGCCTGGCGCTGCCGGTCACCAGCGAGCCGAGCAGCCTGTGGGTGGCGGCATTCCACAACAGGACCGTGCCGTTCCCGCCGCCGGACGCCAGCATGCTGCCGTCGGGGCTGAACGCGACGCTGTCGACGACGCTGCCGGTCGGCAGCGAACCGAGCAGCCTGCTGAGCGGCATCCCACAACCGCACCGTGCCGTCCCTGCCGCCTGCGGCCAGCACGTCGCCGCCGGGGCTGAACGCGACGCTGGTGTAGGAGCCGACCTTGGTGCCGGCGGTCAGCGTGGAGCCTGGCTGCTTCACGGTGGCGAGATCCCACAGTTCCACCGTGCCGTCGCTGCTGCCCGACGCGAGCGTGCGGTCGTCGGGGCTGAACGCGACGCTGTCGACGGACCCGAGGCTGGCGGTCGCCAGCGAACCGAGCAGCCTGTGCGTGGCGGCATCCCACAACCGCACCGTGCCGTCCTCGCCGCCGCCGGCGAGCGTGCGGCCGTCGGGGCTGAACGCGACGCTGTTGACGAAGCTCGCGCCGACGGTCAGTGGCGAACCGAACTGCCTTTGAGTCGGCGACATCCCACAACCGCACCGTGCCGTCCTGCCGGGCGGTGGCGAGCAGTTCGGCCGTCGGGGCTGAACGCGAGGCTGGTGACGGACCCGGCGCCGGCGGTCAGCGGCGGCCGAGCGGGATGGCGCGCGTGGGATCGGCGATATTCCACAGTCGGACCGTGCCGTTCTGGGCGCCGTCGGCGAGTAGGCGCCCGTCTCCGGAGATCGCGATGCTGGTGACCGGGCTGGGGCCGGCGGGCAGCGGCGCACCGACCGGTCGGCCGGTGGCGGGATTCCACAACTGGACCGTGCCGTCCTGGCTGGCGGTGGCGAGCATGCTCCCGTCCGGGCTGAACACGACGTTCGTGTCGGACTTCGCGGCCAGCGGCGAACCGATCGGGCCGTGGGAGGCGACATTCCACAGCTGCACGGCGCCGTAGTCGCCGCCGACGGCCAGCGTGCGCCCGTCGGGGCTGAACGCGACGCTGGTAACCGGAAGGCCATTCGCGGCGATCGGGGCACCCAGCTGCGTGTGGGTGGCCACATCCCACAACCGCGCCGTGCCGTCCTGGCTGCCTGACGCCAGCGTGCGCCCGTCGGGGCTGAACGCGACGCTGTCCACGGGGCCGCTGTCGCCGTGGAGGATCCCGACCACTCCCTTGAGCTGAGTTTCCTCGAGCGCTTCGATCATGTCGCCGCGCGCGACGTCCTCCGGGGCGCCCGCGGCGGGCGCGAGTGCCGCGAGCGAAAGCAGGAGTGCGATATCGGGCGCCTTCTGGGCGTTCACTTGCGCGTCCGAGGCGAGCGCGGCGGCGGTCGCGAGTCTTGCTTCGTTTAGAGAAAGAGCTCGCTGTTGGCTCTCCACGACCAACAGCGCCACTATCGCCAGCGGTCAGGACGAGTACCGCGGCGATCGCTCCGATGACGAGCAGCCGGCCACGTTCCCGGCGACGGTCTTGCGACTTGCGCAAGCCGTCGCGGCGGCGGCTGATCCAGGGAACCAGGAACTCGCTGGTGATCTCGTAGAGGTCGAGATCGCGGCGGCGCTCGCGCCGAACCAGCCTCGATTGGCTCAGTCCTTCGAGCGCGTCTTCGAGCTGGCTCGGCGTCATCCGGCCTTCCTGTTCCCTGACGCGCTGAACCAGGTCGCCCGCTGATATCACGTTGCGGGTGCCGGCCGAGGTGACCATCTGCGCGAGCAGGGCGATCGCGGCGGCCCTCCGCTGAGTCGGCATACGGTCGAGCGCCTCACCCAGATAGTCCTCCAGGAGCCCCTGCGGGCCCTTCTCGGTGAGCAGCGCCTCCGGGTCGTCGCTTTGCCACAGCCGCAGGCAGACCGTCTGCACTTCGGACAGGCTGATGTCGCCGGTGCCGAAGCGCTCGGCCAGCACCGTCACCAGGCGGTCGGCCAGGGCCGGGGAAAGCTCGCGCGAGAAATGACCGGGGTAGCGCTTGAACGGTCCCCGGATGATGGTCGGCAGCGCCTCGGCCGCCGGCGGGGTGATGCGCAGTGCCTGGTCGATGAGTTCTGGGCAGGCCGACAGCAGCTCCTTGACCCGGCCCAGGTAGTCCTCGCGGAAGGAGAGCAGGATCTTGACGGGGAGCGGGCCGCGCAGCAGCCGGACGAGGAGCTCGACCAGGCGCCGCTGCGCATCACGGGTCCCGGCCTCGTCGAACAGGGTCACGATCTCCTCGAACTGATCGAAGATCAGCAGCAGTCGATGCCGTTCGCTCGCCGTGCGTACGCGTTCGGAGAACGCGTCCATGGCCAGGACGGTCCGCGTCGACGAGTCATCGAGCGCGAGGGCGGAAGGCAGCAACTCCGCTTCGTCGTCGTCCGCGCTGTGGATCCGTTCGACGACCAGCTCTTCAGACTCACGCGGCTGCACTCGCAGTCGCTCGGGCGTGAAGCCGAGTTCGATGGCCTCGGGGATCAGGCCGGCGTTGACGAGGGAGGACTTACCCGAGCCCGAATCGCCGTAGAGCAGCACGCCGCGGTAGACGGCGACCAGGTTGGTCAGGCGGCGCGTCTCGTGGTCGCGCGCGAAGAAGATGGCGTGGTCGATGTAGCGGAACGGGTCAATTCCGCGGTACGGGTCGGCCGGAACGACTACGGTACGTTCGCTCTGGATGGCGATGGCTCGAATTCCTTCCCGAGCACGCGCTCATAGAGCCTGGGTACAAACTTCCACACGTCCTCCGCGATGAACTTGACGTACTTGCGCTGGTTGTGCCAGACATCAAAGATCAGCGGGTCCGGGTGGTAATCAACGGAATACACGTCGGGCATGCTCGAGTGGTCAATCCTCCACCGGAGCGTCTGGAACAGCAGGCGGAGGTTGTAATCGAGCAGGCTATAGCCGACAAACAGCGTGGTCCAGCGCGTCAAGTAGAACTTGAGCCCCAGCGGGACCGGATCGAACGGGCCCTTGTCCGACATCCGCAGAACGAAGTTGATGTAATCCTCATCGGTGATGACGAGCGAGTCCCGATGCTCGATGTCGCCGTGGATCTTGAACACGACGGGGTTCGCAGCCGTGGGGTCTGGGTAATCGTCTGTGGTCTCCTCGGATTTCGGGTTGTAGATCACCGTATGTGGCGGCCTGCCCTCGGCGGTCAGCGCGCTCTCGAACAGCCTGTCGTAGTTCGTGGTGATCACCAGCGGGAAACCCAGTTCCGCCAGGGCCCGCAGCATGGGCGAAGGTCGCTTGCCCGTTTGCACCGCCCCGGTGACGGTGTCCACGAGTTGCTTGCGCGAGCCCCAGAGCTGGTAAAACCCCGCGACCCGCTGAAGATTTTCCCGGTTTTCATTCGGAAACCGTTCGGAAAGGTGGCAGCCGTCCGCGAGCATCCGGCTGAGGGAGGCGCCAATCGGCGGACGCTGCTCGGCCGGGTACTCAAACCGTGACAACTCGGGCGGCGGCGGGGCGTGAACGCCGGCGCCAAGGAACAGGATGCAGCGCTCCCGGTTGACGGCGCCAGCGATCACGTCAATGACGGCATCGACGTCCGTGTCAAACGCCATGACATCACCCGTTCCGCCGCGAGTTCGTGGCCGTCAACGGCCCGTAGAATCAGGCTGTCCCCACACCGAACATCCCGTCAAGTATCAACGGCGCCACACGACCCGCCGTCCAGGTTCGCACGCCGTTTTCAGTTCGCTCCCGATAGCGGTCCGAACGTGTGCGGAACAGGTGCCTCGTCCCGACGCGGCGCTCCTGAGCAATGCGATGGTCTTGTGCTACGCCGGCCCGAATAATTCTCCTGCATGCTCAACAGGTGGTCCTGGGCATCTGCGGCTGCCTTGACCGAGGCGTCAATCACCTCTCGTAGCAGGCGACGCCCCTCCTCCTTACCGAATTCCTCGCGGCCCTCCGCCGCCAGCCAGTCCGCGAGCAGCAGATAGCAGTGCACCAGTGGTTGCCCGTAGTAATAACTCATCTGGCGTGATGCCAGCTGGTATGACGTGAGAAACGTTTTCGCCAGGAAGCCCGACAAAGCGGAGCCCACGGCGGCCAGGAGTCCCGCGGTGACCTTCCCAGTGGTGGTCGGCAGGCCGATGGCGACAGCCGCGATCGAGGTGAGCACCAAAAGGGCGGCTGCGGCCGCCACGAGACTTGCGTAGAAAGACACCCGAGCTTGCCTCTGAGCTATGCTGATGAAGCCCCTGAGCTGCTTGTAATTAACCCATGCGAGTCCCTTTAGGGTGCGATCCTCAATGTTGGTCAGGGCCCAGTAGAGATCCCGGCAGTCTTTTTCGCACTCCTCATCCTCCGTCTTCTCAAGGCGCCTTTCCCGGGTTATACCCAGCTGTACTGCAGCGGCGGATATGAGGAAGAAAGGACCGGCCACGAAAGCAGCGGGAGCTAGCGAGCTTTCGGTGTGTGACCGAAAGAGCCAAATGCCGCCCGCAGTTGTCGCCACCGCCATGGCGACCAGAGACAGCGGAAGCAAGGCGGACGGCCACCGGCTCGTCTCCGCCGTCCTTTTCTGCCCGGAGGCGGTCAGTGAAGGCGGGATAACCCCACGCAAGTCGTCTGGCATCATGGCTACTTTATTGTCTCCAGACACTTCTCCCCCTCGGCTGGCATATAGAACAGCTGCAACATCAGTAACGCTCATTGAGCCGTGCGGTCTTGTCTAAACGGCGGAGCCGATCGCCGCCAAGAAAATACGTCAGACTGCCTCCGGGCTGGTCGACCTGCTAGCCGACTGACCCGGAAGCGTCAGTACCCGACTTGGCACGCCGGACATCTTCCGTTCATCTGATGTTCACCTGTAACCCCGAATAGGTAGCACATCCCGCAGTGCTCGCGGCATAGTCAGCACTACCCGCTGACCACAACAACACGGTGAAGCACACGGACACCGCGACCGCGACGTCAGCGCCCCGGGCGGCCCGTGAGATTCTGCTGATCCGAGGAGGAGTCTCCATGCGTCTTGGCCTGCCGGGCGCCGTGCTGCTTGCCGGCGCGTCCGTTGTCATCGGGCTCAGCATGCCCGCCGTCGCCGCCAGTTCAGGGGCCAGCCAGCCGGCTGCGCCGCAGGGGCGAGCCGCCCCGTTCCCCCACATGGACCACGTGTTCGTGATCATGATGGAGAACACGTCCTACTCGGACCTGCTCAACGCGTCCAATCAGAACACCACGTTCATCCAGAGCCTGGCTTCGACGTTCGGGCTTGAGACCGATTACTTCGGCGTGACGCACGTGAGCCTGCCCAACTACGTGGCGGCAACCAGCGGAAGTAACTGGGGTTCCAACTCCGACGACGAGGCGCAGGCGAATCAGGGGTTCTTCAACCACCTCAGCCTGACCGACCAGCTCAACCAGGCCGGCGTCAGCTGGAAGGGCTACATGGAGTCGATGCCGTCCGTCGGTTACACGGGCAACTTCGGCGACTGCACCACCGCCGCGTCCGCTCCCGATCCCGACTGCACCAGCACCGTCAACGACACGGGCACGGCGCTGTACGTCCGCAAGCACAACCCGTTCATGCAGTACCCGGACGTGTTCACCAACCCTGCGCTGGCCGACAACGTGGTCCCTCTCACCCAGCTGAGCAGCGATCTGACCTCCGGCGACGTTCCCCAGTTCGCCTGGATCACACCGAACAGCTGTGACGACATGCACGGCGGTCCCCCGGCGTGCCCCTTCCCGAACTCGCCAACCGACCAGAACCAGGCGACGCTCTTCCGCGACGGCGATGCCTTCCTGAAGACCTGGGTGACGGCGATCATGAACTCGCCTGCCTGGCGCGGCAACTCGGCGATCTTCGTCACCTGGGACGAGGGTGGCTTTGCGGACAGCTCGCCTTTCGGACCAAATGACATCAGCGGGTGCTGCGATTCGCCTGCGCTCGCGGCTTCTCCGGCGAACCCCGTGACCGGCGGCGGCGGTGACCTCGCAGGCGGGACGCTGTACGGCGGCGGCCACGTCCCGATGATCGTCATCGCGCGCCACGGCGCCAGGGCGGCCACGGACGCGACGCCGGCGAACCACTACTCGCTGCTGCAGACGATCGAGCTGAACTGGAACCTCTCCTTCCTCGGCAACGCGAGCGACACCATCCAGGTCCATTCACTGGCGCCCTTGCTGACGCGCCACTGACGTGACCGGCGGCGGCGCGCTCACGAGCCGACGCCCCGCTGCCCAGCCCGATCCGGTGGCCACGCCCACGCGCACGTAGTCTGCGCGGGCGTGGCTACCGGCACCGGCGGATGCATCTGCCCCTGGGCGCCTCCTAGCGCAAACTGAGTGCGTCTGTGTTCTCCGGGAGCATCTCCGCTTCGGGCATCTCGCCATCACCGACCGGGGCCGGGCGCGATGCGCTGTGGGATCGGTGCAAGGTGATGATGACCGAGGCGAGGACGAGGGCAGCGCCGAGTCCTTCGCGCCAGGTGAACTGCTCGCCGAGGAACATGATCCCGGCCAGCACGGCGACGACGGGGTTGACGTAGGCGTAAGTGGCGACGGTGGTCACGGGAAGGTGGGACAGCGCGTAGCCGTAGGCGGTGAAGGCGAGGATCGAGCCGGGTCCGATGAGGTAGGCCAGGGCGATCCAGGACGTGGCGGGAACCGAGGACCAGCGAATGCGGGAGAACTCCCCGGAGCCGGCGCCCACCGCCAGCAGTACCACCCCGCCGGCGAGCATCTCGATGGCGGCGGCGAGCATCGCGTGGCTCGGCACGGCGAGCCGGTGGCTCAGGACCGACCCGAAGCCCCAGGCGGCCGCTGCGCCGAGCACGATGATCAGGCCCGAGATGCGGCCCGATGCCGTGCCGTCGCCGACCAGGATGATCACTCCGCCGAGCCCGACCGCGAGGGCGGCCGCGGCGCGGAAACGTGACGCGCTGATGCTGCACGGGCCAGGCGAACAGGATCATCCAGAGCGGCACCGTAGCCTACGACCGGGGTGCGCGGATTGCCTCCATCTGCACCGGCGCCTTCGTCCTCGCCGCCGCCGGGCTGCTCGACGGCCGCACCGTCACCACCCACTGGATGCACGCCGGCGAGCTCACCCGGCGATGGCCGGCCGTCCGGGTCGAGCCCAACGTGCTCTACACCGACGACGG
The DNA here is from genome assembly GCA_963705835.1 of uncultured Actinomycetes bacterium. Classification (GTDB taxonomy): domain Bacteria; phylum Actinomycetota; class Actinomycetes; order Streptosporangiales; family Streptosporangiaceae; genus Palsa-504. The sequence goes on along the minus strand of CAVPLC010000033.1, from coordinate 23,122 downwards.
CCAGATCCTTACCTCCGCCGGATCAGCGGCCGGGCTGGACCTGTGCCTGCACATCGTCTGCAATGACCACGGGACCAGGATCGCGAACACGCTCGCCCGGCGGCTCGTCATCCCGCCGCACCGAGAAGGCGGGCAGGCCCAGTACATCGAGCAGCCGGTGCCTGCCGCCGGCTCCCGGGGCCTGGGCTCGTCGCTGGACTGGGCCAGGGAGCACCTCGAGCTGCCGCTGACGGTCGAGGACCTCGCCCGCCAGGCCGTGATGAGCCCCCGCACCTACGCCAGGCGATTCCGCGAGACGACCGGCACCACGCCGCTGCAATGGCTGTGCGCCGAGCGGGTCCGCCGCGCGCAAGACCTGCTCGAGAACACCGACGACACCATCGAGCGCATCGCCACCCGGTGCGGCTTCGGATCCGCCCACCAGATGCGCACCCACTTCACCCGGATCAACCACGTGACCCCGCACACATACCAGCGAACCTTCCGCCCCCACGGCGCAGCCTGACGGCCGCAAAGGTCTTGATCCGGTCCCAGGCTCAGGCCGTAGCACCACTGCCCGTTCGGGATAATTGAAATTCTTTTGACCGAACGATCCGTGGTTCCTGCCCGGCTTTCACCAGGCAAGCGTCCACGCGCTCGCGTACCGATCGGCTGTCACGCTCACTCTGGTGAGGCCATAGGACCAGCCTTCTTCCTTCCGGGCGCCGGGGTACCGGCCTTGACCTGGTTGCGAGCAGCCCGGAAGCGTTGCCGGGCGCGGCGGGCGGGGCGGCCATCTACCCGTTCGTGCAGAATCTCGTCCTCGGCATCCGGGCCGAAGGCCTCGGGACGACCCTGACCACCGTCTTGATACCCGTGGAAGATGAGGTCAAGCAGCTACTGCGGATCCCCGGCGGACACCACGTGGCCGCCCACCTCGGCGTCGGCTGGCCGGAGCGGCCCCTGCCCACCCGGCTGTCCCGCCGCCCGGTCGAAGACTTCGCCACCGTCAACTACTTCGCGGGCACGGCATTCAGCGGCTGGACACCACAGCGAGGGCGAAGTGTCCCATCCAGGTGAAGGTTGCGAGAGTACCCCCTCTGAGCTGGGTGTATGACTACTGGCTGGGCGACAAGGACAACTTCGCGGCCGACCGGGCGGCCGCCGAGCAGGTCATCGCCACGATGCCCGATGTGCTGGTCAGTGTGCGCGCAGCGGGCATTCCTCAAGCCACCAGGCCAAGATCACGAAAGATTGAGATTAGCCTCGGCTATTCATACCAAAGTCAAAAGTTCTCTGATCATGCGGCTGAGCTGCGGAAACACCCTAAAGTCACCCCAGGGAGCCCGTATCTTTTGGGTGCGGGTCACATCAAGCGTTTCCGCAGGTCATCCGTAGTGCACGGTCAAGATTGTGACGAATCGAGGCGACGGGCCGATTAGTATCGAGCTCTTGGCAAATCACGGTTTACAGATCATTGTTGAGATGTGCACGATGCGACCTCATGTGAGCGGAGACGCTCATGAAGCCGTCCGAACCACGTCTGGGCGCCTGGCCGCAGGACAAGATCGACGTGTTCCAGCGCTGGACCGAATCGGGCTTCCAGCCCTCATGCCGAGGAGATAACACTGTGCAGTTCCTCGTCAACGGAAGCGCTGCATATCTCGAGACTAACCCGGCTAACTGCCTTAGTCCAATCAAGCTTTTAACCATCCAATCCGGATAGAGGAAAGGTAGGATCAATGAAAGCACGGCTCATCACTATGCTAGGAGCGCTAATCGTAGTAGTAGGAATGCTTATCGGGCCAGTCGCTAGCCCGGCATTCGCGAGCACTCCGGAGCAATGCGACACTAACGGGCCAAGCTACTGCCTTAACCTATGGAACGGGGCCGGGGGCTCCGGGTATATCAATGCATATACCTCCGGTGTCGCTAACGATAACGTTAGGCTCCAATTCCTACCCGGACGGTGCAATTCAATCGACGGCTACGATAGCGACGATTACCAAACAGCTAATAACTGTCCATATAGCGGGGTGCCGTCCGGGCTACTGATTTTCCAGATGGTAGACGGTGCGGGGCAATGCCTAGGCGATTACAACAATTCCAGTACCGACGCTAGGCTAGGGGGATTCGATACGTGCAACAATACCGGTACCGGATTCGGCGGAGGATATGGAACAGTATTCTTTATCGGTCCGGCCTACTGTGGAATTCAAGGGGCGTTCCAATACGCATCGTTCCACTGGCCTAACGGGGGAGTCGGTTATAACGACAGTGACGGCAGCGCGGCGTATGAAAATGTTAACCTCAACAATGCTAACTGCATTTTTAACACTAGCTTCTAGCTAGACGCGAGCCCCCGGCTAATGGATAGCGGGGGGCTCGCCTATTAAGAAAGGAAGGGTAAGGGCAGCGAAAAGACGCATGCCGTTTACGGGTTAGTTCATCGCCTTCGATGCGGTAGAAAAGCGGTCCATTTCATCGGCTACCTGTGGGCTTCACCTGATCCAGCAGCCCGCAGACGCACCCATCACCCTTGTGAAGGCGCGACTGCGGGGAACCAGCCGCTCAACGGACTCAGCTGCCACCATCTGTTTGGCGACGCAGCCGTCGGCGTCTCCGCGGAGACGTTCCGCGCAATTGCGTCAGGCGTAGCGGAAACGTGCTGTCATGCCGCCGCTGCGGCAGGCAGCCCACCCACACCCGGTTCTTCGTTGACGAGCGGGCCAGCCGCCACGGCATCACGCTGACCGCCCACCTGCTCGAGCTGACCAACGGCCAGCAAGCGGCGGTCCTGCCGCTCGAGCTGGTCATCGGAATCCCCGCGGCGCGGAAACCCCGGCGGAGCCGAGCAAGCCATCAGGGTCGTGCACCGGCCGGCCGCCGACGAGCGTCAGCGCGGGCTGCTGTGACGGCAGGTCGTCAACGGGGCAGTCCAGCAGGTCAGCGCGGAACCCCACGACATCCGCGAATGCGCCGGGGGCCAGGATCCCGACGCTGCGCTCCTCGCGGAGCAGCTCGCCGCCTGCCGCGGTGTAGAGCCGGATGGCCGTGTAGGTGTCCACCCGGTACTCCGGGCCCTGGACTCCCGCCGTGCGCGTGCCGCGGGTGACCAGGCCCAGATGGACAGCAGCGGGTCGAAGAAGCTGACGTTGCAGTCGCTGCCGGCGGCGATCAGCGCCCCCTCATCAACCCACGCCCGGACCGGCATGACCTGGCTGGCGAGGTCCTGGTCAGCGCCTCCTCCGACACCGCCGTGTGCGGCAGCAGCATGGCCAGGATCGCCCAGAGCGCCTCATCGGCATCTTCCTCGACGGCGTATCCCGCCGCGCCGCCAGCCCCTGACCGCCTAGCCACAGGCCCGCGCAACCACGACAGCCGAGACACCCGGATCGACACCGGCCAGTTGCTCTGGTCAGCCGCCGTGCTCGACACTGGGAGCGTAAAGGGAGGATGGGCGTCATGGGTGATGTTGTCTACCGGTCTCACGTGCAGGTGGAGCGGGCTCGCGGCCCGCTGCGGTACGCCACCGTGCCGGCCGAGGATAAGCCGGTGGTGTTCGGCGTGCACGACGAGATCGCCGCGCACTACGGGCAGCGGGAAGGCCAGTACGAGCCGCACGCCACCACGCTGGACTACGTCGTCGCCGCGGCGGCCGGTTGACTGACCGGGACGCTGGGCGGCGCGCTGGAAGCGCGTGGCATCTCAGCTGGAGACGGTCGTCTCCGTTCCGACGCCCTTGGCGAGGTCGAAGTGGAAGACCGCACCCTGGTGCTCAAGCGGATCGCGGTCCGCTACCGGCTTAGGGTCGATCCGGGCACTGACAAGTCCGTGATCGACCGGGTGATGGGTTTCCACGCCGACCACTGCCCGGTGACCCGCTCCCTGCGCGGCGCGATCGACATCACCACGAGCATCGACCTCACCGAAGCCTGACCGTACCGCCGGCTCAGTCCGTAGCACCCCTGGTCGTCAGGGATAACTGAGAATTCTTTTGTACCGAACGGGCCGTGGTGCTTCTCGCCCGGGCTTGGCTTCCCGTCGCCGCGCCGCGCCCGGTGCGCTTTCTATGCCGAACGAACCGTGGCACCAGCCCTCCGGCAAGAATCCGTGCGACCCCGGGCGGAACGGCCGGGCCGGTAGTGTCTGTGGCAACCGACCCGTGGGAGGGGCCGTGGGCCGCGCCAGCAACCGCAAGAAGGCACAGCGCCAGTCTGGACTCAGCTCTCGTCAGGCCAGGCCGCAGTCCCGGGCGGACGCTGCGAGGTATGAGGCGATGCAGGTGATTGCGGCGGGAATGCAGGCTCTGGCGCAAGAGACGGAGGGCCGCCAAGACCGCCAAGCCGCCGCCCGCCGGGCCTGGTGCGGCGGCGCCGAAGCTGTCCCGGCCAAGGCGCCGCGATGGGCCGAAGACTCCCTCGGCGACCGGTTCTTCTCCGGCACCTTCATCGATCGGGCCCGCAGCGCGCCGTGCCTGGCGACCGCGCAGATCCCGGACGCCGCGGTGATCGCCGCCGATCCCGCGCACTGGAACGTCGCGGCCGAGGCCCTGATCCGCGCGGTCGTCTTCGACGGTCTCGGACTGGACCACCCGGCGGTGAGCACGCTGCTCAAGGTACTGGCGCCCATCGCCGAGGCCGAGGTGGCGTACCACCAGGCCGCCGATGCCGCGATGTACGGACCCGGACCGGACTGGGATGAAGACGAGCCGGAGTTCCCGGAAGACGACGGGCCGGTGTTCGCGGTCGGCGGGTGCGCGCTGGTGGACGCGGTTCTGGGCGGCGGTAGGGGAGGACCCGCTCGGCGACGTCCGAGGCGTGCTGCTGCCCGTGCTCGAGACGCCGTCCCCGGCCTGGACGCTCGGGTGGCCGCTGATGCGCTCATCGCCGCCTTTGCCACCGAGTACCGCTGCGAGCTGCCCGGTGACGCCGAAGTGCTGGAGCGCATCGAGCACCGCGGCGGCGACGCGCTGCGGAACCTCGTCGCCGCCCGGGCCGTTCCGGCCGCAGATGTCCTTCCGGTAGGACTGGCGGTGCTGTCCGCCCTCGCCCAGCTCTGCCGCAGCGACTCGGCTTCGGTTCTCCAGCGCGTCACCTAGGCGGAGGTGTGATGGCTGAGGACGAGGACCCGGAGGTCGCGGCCGTCCTGGCGAAGCTGGCCGGGCAGGACGCGGCGGCCGCCGAGGATGCGCGGGCCGCGCTGGAGTGGATCGCCGGGGACCAGGGTCTGGCCTTGATCACGCAGCAGCGCATCCAGGACTTCTGCTGGTATGACCTGCCGGTGAAATGGCTCGTTGATCTCGACGACAAGCTGCGGGTCGTCGCGGCGCTGGCCCAGGCGCTGGACCTGCTGCAGCTGCCGCGGTACGCCGCCGCCTGCCGGTCGGGGACGACACGGGAGATCCTGGGGGCGTATGAGACCAGCATCGCGCACGGCAAGGCGGCCTTCCGCCGGGCCGCCGCCGCCTCCGGCGTCATGCCGCCCGACCTGCCGGACTTCGAGTGGGGCCCGGTGATGGGCTTCGCAGGAGGCCTCGGCGTGGTCCTCGACCGCTGAGTTCCTCGAGGTCGCCGTGGCCAGCGGCGAGCTGGTCCCGGGGCGGCGGGGCTGGAGGGCCCGCCAGCAGGAACTTGTCCGGGCGCACCTCAATGTCGCGCAGGCCGGGCTGCTCGGGCAGACGCTGGCCCAGGTCATCCTCACCGAGCGCGCCGAGACCTGGGTCAACGCGCGGCGCAGCGAGACCCGCCGCCGGATCCTCGCCGCGATCGCCAACCGGCTGCTCCATCCCGCCGAACTCCCCGCCGCGGCAGAGGCCGACCCGCTTCCCCCGCTGGGCTGGCTGCTGGACCAGCTGGACGGCGGTATCGCCCTCACCCAGACCGGCAATCTCAACCGGAAGTTCGTCCAGGACAGCGCGGACCGGTTCGGGTGGGACTTTTCCCGCCCGCCGCGGACCGAGGACGAGCTGTTCGACCTGCACCAGCTGCGCCACTTCGCCCAGGACCTGGGCCTGGCCCGCCGGTCAGGCCGTAGGCTCACGCTGACCGCGAAGGGTGGCCGCCTCCTCGCCGACCCCGGCAGCCTGTGGCACGCCGCCGCCGCCGGCCTGCTCGGCGACAACGGCTACTTCGTATACGCCGGAGAGCTGTTCCTCGCCCTGCTGCTGGACGCCGACTCCGTGCCCGACCGCGAGATCACGGCGACCGTGGGGCAAGCCGTCGCCGAAGAGGGATTCCGGGACACCCGGACCTTCGAGCCACCGGACGAACACGACATCAACAGGGCCATCCATGAGACGAGCAACCTGTGCCGGGCCCTGGGCCTGCTGGCGTCCGGCGGTGACTGGCGCGACCGCAACCACGGGCTCACCGATACCGGCAAAGCGACCGCCCTGGAAGCCCTGCGGGACAGGGCCACCGGCCCGTGTACCATCCCATGGCCCTGACCCGCAAGACGCGGCCCTCTTCGAACCCCGGACGAAAGGATCGTGTGGCGCCTGCCGAACAGGCCGACGAACCGGTCCAGCGGGCCCGCTGCGCCCAGGACCGTCCGTGCGTCGTAGTGCATCGTGGGGATGGAACGACCTTGCACGCCAGCGCGGGGCAGTCACGTAGGCTGGTACGGCAAAACGAGTCGTGCGTGTCTTTGATCCTGAACAGGCAGTAGCTGGCGCCCCTGCTTTCACTAGCCGGATCCTGGCGGGACTGCTGATCTGGGTTATGCGAACGGGTCGGGCCCTATGTAGCGGATGACAATCGCGTTGCCGTCGTGTTCCCAAATGATCAGCCAGTCGTCATCGCGGCTCCTGACAGTAATGCCGAACCCGCCACCCCGGAATGCGCGCTTGCGACTGTCCTTACCGCCTGGGTCATCGGCGAGCGCGTCAATGGCGTCCTCGATCCGCCCCAGAAGTTCCCAGCGCTGGGTCTTCTCTAGCCGATCCAGCTCTGCCTCGGGGCCGGGATCTAGCTCAACCGGGCGGCTCATGCTTCCTGGCGCGGCTTGGTGCGGCGCCGGTACGGGGTTCGGCGCTCGGGGTGCCGCCGCGCTTCATCGATCTGTGTCTCTATCTCCGGCGGGAGCTCGTACTCCGCTGTTTCCGCCCCACCGTGCCTGAGGCGCTGGTACTCCTCGAAGCTGATGACGACTGCAGCGGGTACGCCGTAGTGCGTGAGGATTGTGGGCTCGTGGCCATAACGAGCACGACCTACAAGTTCGCTGATGCGGTCGCGGGCCTCTGAGATCGGCATCTCGCTCATGCCTGAATTGTAGCCCCTCTTGTACAACTTGGGGAGGCGCCATACCCAGCTTCAGGCCCAGATCCCGAGCCTGCCGTCACCCGCGACCGAGCCGGGCGCCGGCAGCGAGTCGACGTAGGCGAGCGTGCCGGCCACCGTCGCTCGCGGCATGACCCAGAACATCAGCCTGGTGCGCGTGGTCAGCTCGCCGCGGTCCGCCACGGCCTGGTAGACCGTCACCTCGCCCGGCATCAGCCCGGGGTCGCGGACGACGCCTATGCCGCGGCGGTTGTAGAGCCGGCACTGCCGCGCGAGCAGCTCAGCCTGCTGAGCCTCCGACACCGGCGGAAGCAGCCGGCGAACCGGGTCGAGCGCGCCACCCTCGATGAGCACGCCGGCCGGGGTCCGGTCGCCAAGCCGTACGACGGTGCCCGAGGGCGGGTCCGCCGACGTCGCGGTGATGCCGGCCATCAGCAGGGCCGCGGAGTTGGCCACCCCGACGTGCCCCCCACGCTGCACGAAGATGGGATGGCGGGCGCTCGCCGCGTCCAGCTCACGTGCCGTCGGCAGCCGGCCTTCCCGCAGGTGGGTTTCGTGCCAGCAGCGTGACGAGATGACCCACTCGCCGAACGGCGTCCGATCCGCGGCTCCCCGCAGCGCCTGCACCAGCTCGTCGACCGAACGTGCCTGCTCCAGCGATACGTAATCGAGGTCGCGCGCCGCCAGCAACTGATGGTTGTGCGTGTCATTGAACGCCGGATAGAGCACGAGCTCCGGATCGTCGATCACCGCGGTGCCCGGGCCGACGAAGGAGTCGAGCACGTCCCGGGACCGCCCGACTGCGGTGATCCGGCCGTCTTTGACCGCAACCGCCTGATAGATACCCCGGTCAGCGGTCATCCCGTACGCGCGGCCGACCCGGAGCACAACGTCGGCCAGATCGTGCGGCGCGCCGGGCGCTGCAGGCATGCCTTGACCTCGGCTGCCTCTCGGCCTCGGCGACCTGAGCGCCCCGAGCAGGACCTAACCTAGCGGGCCGACTGCCCGGCCTGTCGCTGGGCGCCTACCTGGTGACATGGCAGTTCCTTAGCCGAGCTTGAGCGGCACGTCCGCGTAAGGGTCGAGCGCGTAGGCGAGGGAGACACGGTGGTAGCCGTCCGCGATATCCCCGTCCGCGACGAGAACCGGACACAGGTTAGAGGTCAGCGCGGATCGCCCGAGGTGTCATGGGCCGCGCCCATGCCGCGGACTGAGAGCGCGATGAGTTGGTGCCCTGGCTGTCGTTTGTATCGGTGAGAGCGACCCATGGGCGTCCATGAGAGAGGAAGCGATCATGGTGACCGAGAACGGATCGCAGGCGCTGGCGCGCCTGGGCGTCTTCGTCGGTGAGTGGGTCCTGGTGGCCCGCTTCCCTGGCGGCCAGCCGGTACCGTCCAACGCCGGTGAGGACGGCCCGCAGGCGCGCAGCCGGTTCGAATGGGCCCTGGACGGACAGTTCCTGCTGCAGCGCACCGAAGTTCCGGTCCCCGAGGCGCCCGGCAGCCTGACGATTGTCAGCGCCGACCTGGAGACCGGCGCGTACACCCAGCACTACTACGATTCTCGCGGCGTGGTGCGCTTGTACGCGATGACCTTCGCCGACGGGGTGTGGACGCTGATGCGGGAATCGCCCGACTTCTCGCCCCTGCACTTCTGCCAGCGTTTTACCGGCACCTTCAGCCAGGACGGGAACACCATCAGCGGCGCCTGGGACAAGCGCCTCGACGGCACCGGCTGGGAGCACGACTTCGACCTCACCTACCGCAGGATCGGCTGACATGAGCGCCGCCGACCCCGCACGGCGGCCCGGAATGGACGAGCGAGGACGCCCGGCCCGGCGCCGGCCTGCGACTCACCTTTCGCCTCCACGCCGCAGCCTGAGGCTGCCGCGAAGGTCTTGATCCGGCCCCGGCATAGGGCGGACAGGTGACCATGAACCATGCGGCCAGATGTCAACATGCCCTCGCTGGCAAACCGCTCCTTATCCCGCGCCCTCACCAGCAGGTCTTCAAGGACGCCCTGTGGAGCCGGTGCAACGTCCTAAGCTTGGATCCTTCATCCCGAACGAACAGTGGTCCTTGTCAAGCTGACCAGCTATCGCCCGAGATGGCAGGCGCCTGCTGCATAATGCCGTCTTCTGGCCACCTGGGTCCTGCCGCTCGGTGACGGCCCGCTCAATTCGATCCAGCCGTTCGGTGATGTCCGCTATTTCCGGCGGTGTGCCGCCACGGGCGGCACGTTCCAGGATCGACCGCACGTAGCTGGTGTAGCGGAGATGCCGGGCTCGCGCCTGCAGCTTGAGCTGCTCAATCACTTCAACGGGCAGGCGCAGGGAGGTGGTTGCCATAGGCTGCGGCTCGACCCAGTGGCCGGGCTCCATCTCCGTGCTGGTGTCATGCGTGTCGTAGTACTCAGCCAGCCGCTCGAGTTCGGCCGCGGGCCGGGGGAGCGGTTCGGATCGTTTCGTCATGGTCATCGTGCCTTCCTGCGGAAGGTCTTCTTCTCGGCGGCGGTCATGTCGCGGGCGGTGACGATAATGCCTCATCGCCCTCCGCGAGGGCTACTACGAGCAGGTAGCGGCCCGCGTAGGTGCGCCCGTAGATAACAGTCATGCCGTCCCGGCCGGAGACGGCCCAGTAGGGATGCTCGAGGATCGCCTCCCGCACTTCGTCTAACGTGACTCCGTGAGCGGCAATGTGGTCGGCGGACCAGTCGTTCTCCCGTACTGCTCTTAACACGACTCCATTGTAATGCATTCGTATTGCAGATGACATCCCTCGGCGCGGGCGGGCGCGCACGTCCGGCTCTACGCCGACGACAGCAGCGCCCTGTACATTCACGCCAAGGCCATCGTCGCCGACGCCGGCCGCCCCGGCCAGCAGGCGCTGGTCGGGTCGCAGAACTTCTCCGTCGCCAGCCTCGGCTACAACCGGGAACTGGGCATCCTCACCCGCAACCAGGCCCTGGTGGCGGCCATCAGCGCCACTCTCGCCGGCGACTACGCCGGCGCCGCACCCTACGCCGCGTCCACGCCGGGCCCGGCCACCGCGTCAGGCGCCTGGTGCACGGCCACCGCGAGCGTCTACGACGCCGCCGACGACGAGAACAACGTCTACGTGCACTCCGACCAGCCCTACCAGGACGCCACCGCGGCCGCCGCCGGCTACTCGCACACCTACCGGACCGACGGCTCCGGCTACGCGCTGATCTACCTCAACGGCCCGCCGCCCGGCGCCCGGATCACCGTGACGGTCGGCGGTGCCACCTGCACCACCAGCGACTGACCAACCCGCACCGCCCCGTTATGCGACACCGGTTCCATCTGCCACCTTCTGTTTGGCGACGCAGCTGTCGGCGTCTCCGCGGAGACGTTCCGCGCAATTGCGCCAGGCGTCTCCGCGTAGTTACTACGTTCTGTCAAGCCGCCGAGAACGCTTGCGGTGACCGTCTTGCCGACGCGGGAGACAGGAACGGAGCAGGTATCCTCGCCGATGTATCTTGACATCAAGGTAGCTGCGTGAGCCTTTATGATCCATCACGCTGGGCTGCGGTCCGCCGTACGGCATACCTCAGGTGGGTGACGCGGCTGCCGGGGATGATGACCGGATCGTCGAACCCGTGCGGTGCGCGGGCCAAGTTGGCGAAGTAGGGGATCCCCTTGCCCATCAGCACCGGGACCAGGCTGATGATCACCTCATCGACCAAACCCAGATCCAGTGCCTGGGCGGCGATACTGGCGCTGGCGATGGAGACGTCCTTGTCCCCGGCGATCTGCCTGGCTGAGGCAATCCCCCTCTCCACGCTGCCGGCGAAGGTGATGGTCTCCCATTTTCCCGCATCCCGCGGAGGGTGATGGGTCACCACGACCACGGGAGCGCCCACCGGATGGCTGTCCTGCCAGCCGTTGGTGTGGTCGAACAGGCGCCTTCCGCACACCAGCGCGCCCGTCGTCGCCAGAGCCTGCCGCAGCATCTGCGCGCTGCGTTCATCGACCTTGAACGACCAGCGCCCGTCTGCGCTCGGCACGGTCACCGGGCCCGCGTCATACCAGCCGAACAACTCCGCGACACCGTCGTCCGGGTCGGCGATGAACCCGTCCAGCAACATCGTCATGTGCGAGACAACCTTGCCCATCAGGCACCTCCTGTCGACGGCTTCCACAATGATCAACGTCACGGACAGCCAGAACTCACCGGTGACCGCCCAGAACCGCCACCACCATGGCCAGGCTCAGGCCGCACGATCACTGCGGGTCCGGGAGCATGAAATTCAAATTTTCCCGAACGAACCGTGGTGCCTGCGCCGATGACCAGCCATGAGCCCCGCAGCGGAACCGTCGCAACAGGAGGCGTTGTCAAGCCGGCCGGCCGGAATCAGCCGCGTTCCTCCCAGGCCCGGCACAGGGCGTTCGCCAGGATCATCTGGTGCGGCGTCCGGCAGGACACCCGGATCAGGTCGGGGCTGGCCACGATGATCGCCATCACCCTGGCCCGCGAGGTCGCCACGTTCAGCCGGTGCCGGTCGTAGAGGAACTCCAGGCCGCGCGGCGCCTCGTCGGCTGACGAGGTGGCCATCGAGTAGATCACCACCGGGGCCTCGCGGCCCTGGAACTTGTCCACGGTCCCGACCCTGAACCCGGTCAGGCCGCGGGCCGCGAACGCGCCCTGGATGGCCCTGATCTGCGCGTTGTACGGGGTCACGATCAGGATGCCGTCGCGGCCAACCGGCCGAACGTCCCCGTCCCGGTTACGCCACGAACGGTCCGCGAGCATCTCGGCCAGCCGCGCCACCTCGCCGGCCTCTTCCGGCGACGCGTTCGTGTTGCCCTGGTGCGGCACCTCGACCACGCGCAGGCCCGACCCGGAGAACGGGGCGTCGCCCAGGATCTCCTGCCGGCCGAGGTTATCGGCTCCGTGCAGCTTCCCGTCGTAGAAGACCTCGGAGGTGTACCGGCAAAGATCCGGGTGCATCCGGTAGGTCTGGTCCAACAGCAGCCCGGCACCCTCGGGCATCGTCGCCCGCTCGCCCAGGATGTGACCCAGTGCCGAGGCGCCCGCGCCGGGCGGGTGCGCGGCCTCGCTCGGCTGGGCCAGCTGCTGCGGGTCGCCCAGCAGCACCAGGTTCCGGGCCGCGCCGGTGATAGCCAGGACGTTGGCCAGCGACATCTGCCCCGCCTCGTCCACGAACAGGGTGTCCACGCTGCCCGCCAGGCCGCCGCGCGCCCACAGCCAGGCAGTGCCCGCGGCCACGTCGAGCTCGCCGTCCCGCAGCGCCCGCTCCAGCCGCTCCGGCGTCATCCCGGTGGCCGAATCATGCAGGAACGGGTTGTCCCGGTCCGCCCGCTGGCCGATCCGCGGCGCGAGCCCCTGTCGGGCCGCCCGCGTGCATACGGTGTCGATCAGCTGGTGGATAACCGCGTGCGACGGCCCGGTGATGCCGACCGTGCGGCCCTGCGCGACGAGCGCGAGGATCTGCTCGGCGGCGGTGTAGGTCTTCCCAGTTCCTGGCGGTCCCTGCAACGGCAGGTACGAACGGTCGAGCGACGTCGCCAGGCGGACCGCGGCCTCGGCGGCCGTCTCGCTCCCCGGCCTCCACCGGACCGCCCGTCTCGGGCGGCCGTCTCAGCAGCAGGGCGGTGGCCGCGTCCCCGCCGTCGACGCCCTCGCGCACCACCCGGTCGCCCAGGTCCCGGAGCCGTTCCCGCAGCTCGTTCGTGCCGATCGGGCCCCCTTCGACCAGGGCCGCGGGCAACGGGCCGTCGTAGGTGCTGCCTATCTTCAGGTCGATCGTCCCGGCCGCGTCGTCCACCGCCCAGACCGTCCAGCCCTTGTCGGTCTCGGCGTCATGGGCCGTCTGCCCGGCCGAGAACCTGTGCTCCTGCGGCGGGAACCAGAAGCGCCGCACCACCGACCGGTTGACCCGGTCCACGATCTCGCCGCCGGCGAGCCCGCCGAGCGCGTCCGGCTCGCCGATCAGCTCCGCGGGGCTCAGCGTGCGGACGTAGAAGTACCGCCACCAGGCGGGCTTATCCTCGCGCCGGTGCCAGTCGATCAGGTCGGCCAGCAGCGCCCGAGCCTGCTGCTCCTCCGTCCGGCCGTCGGCCGAAGCCGGAAGACCGTCCAGCAGCGCTGACCTGATCCGGGTGACTTCCGGGTCCTCGGGTGCCCGCCGCTCTTCCTGCGCGACCATAGGCCGCGGCAGGTCCTCGCCCACCCGCCGGGCCAGCTCCAGCCGCCGTTCCTCCAGCCAGTCCCGCAGCGCCAGCGTCGCCCGGCAGTCGTCCTCGTTGTACCCGGCCACGACCCGTTGCCGCCCGGCGTCGCCCGCGGCCGTCCCGTCCTCCAGCGCCGCCTCGAACGCGATCAGGCTGGCCGTCGCCTCCCCCAGGTCCACCTGCCGCCGGTACCCGCACAGCGGCTCGAGCCGCTTGATCGAGTAGCTCTCCACCCCGGCCCGCACGCCCTGCCGCACCACCCGGTACAGGTCGACGAACACCCCGAGCCGGAACAGGTCGTCCACCTCGTCCTCCCGCGTGGCGAAACGCCCCATCAGAGCGCCCACCGCCTCCTGGCGCGTCCCGTGCAGCTCGGTGAGATGGTCAACCGACGTCGGCTCGTAGTGGTTGTAGTGGTACACGTGCAGGCCAGGACGGCGTGCGCGGCGCTCGGTGATGAAGTCGATCAGCTCCTCGAACGCCCGCTTCTCGCCCTGCCGGTCAAAGGCCCAGATCTGCGTGTACCGGGGGAGTCCCGCCTCGTCGACCTCGGCCGTGTCGACGACGCCGAACAGGTACTGCAGCCCGAACTCCCGGCTGTCCTCGGAGTAGTACCGGGCGCCCTCGATGTCGAAGAACAGGTCCCCGTCGGCCGGTTCCGGCAGCGCCAGCAGCCCCCGGTTGGGGACCAGCGCGCCGTCTCCGTCGCGTTCGGGATCCAGGAGCTCGTACCGGATCACGCCGTCGTCCTCGCTGGCCACCTGCAGCCGGGCCTGCTGCCGGGCGCGCTCCAGGGCCTCCCGGCTCACCCGGTCCAGCCGCGGCAGCTCGGCCAGCCCGGCGAACCCCCGCCGGGTCGAGATCCCGGCCCCCTTCAGCGCCCGCCGCTGCCCCGTCGTCATCCCGGCCACCAGCGACAGGTCATCGTCGCTCCTCCTGCGGTCGGCGCACAGCTCGCGCCACCGGCAGATGGCACAGTGCTCGACCGGCTCCGGGTAGACCTCGGCCGCCGGGTCCTCGCCGATGGCGCCCAACAGCAGCCGCCGCGTCTGCCGCTCGTAGGCGGCAAAGTCGCTCACCTTGAACGAGGCGAACTCCCCGTCGCCCAGCGCCAGGTGCATCCACCGCGGCGCGATCCCCTGCAGGTCCGCGAGCAGGTGCGAGTAGAACGAGGTCTGCAGCACCGCGCGGGCCTTCGCCGACCGGGCCAGCTTGGCGTCAACGACCTCATAGTGGATCCCGCCCGGCCGCGGCTCCCCGTCCGGCGCCGGCAGCAGGTCCGCCCGGACCAGGAAATCCGGCCGCCCGAACAGCGCCGCCCCAGGCCCGCCCCCGGTCAGCGTCCCCTGGTAAACGACCCCGGCCCCGCCCCGGATGGCCTCCGCCGTCGCCCCGGCCCCGTCCTCCGCCCCGCTGACGTCCACGACGTCCAGCCCGTCCGCCCGGAACCGCTCCAGCACGCCCCGCTCGTGCACCTCCCCGCGCCGGACCAGATCCTGGAACCCGACATCGAACTCCCGCGGCGGCCGCAGCTCCCCCCGCGCCCTCAGCAGATCCAGCTGCGTCAGCCGCCGGCACGCCAGGAAGTTGGCGACATCGCTGGCCGCCAGCCGCACGCCCCCCTCAGTGATCTTCATCTAGATCCCTAACGATCGCCGGTACCAGCCGCCGGACTCCCTCCCCGCCAACCGTCCATTGTCGTCCCCGCCGGCTCGCCGTACCTCCGAAGGGACGAAGTCCCCCATCGTTGTCTCTACGATGGCGTCGTGAGCGTCGGCGGTCACGCCGGGAGATGAGCAGATGACTCGTCTGCGCGCGCCCGTGGAACGGCTCCTGGCCGACCCTGGCATCGGGCGGCCAGATGACCATGAACTATGCGGCCATATGTCCACAAGGTTGGCGGCCAGATGTCCGCGCATCGTGCGGCCATCTGACCGTCATGACTGCCGAGCCGGACCATACTGGTGAGATGGATCAGAGCGGGAACCTGGTACCGCGCAAGGCGGAGAGCCTCGTGACCGAGGCCCTGGCCGGCCTGACCGTTACCTCGAACTGCTGTCGGCCGTCTTCCTCATCAAGCAGATCCCCGCCTGGTCAGCAGGCCATACCGCGTGCATCGTCACGCCTAATTCGGCGCCAGGCAAGCCGCAACACCCTGGCCAGGCGTCACCGCCCCGGTGCACCCGAACCGTGGCCGCCGGACCCATGATCGAGACGTTCGTGCTGATGGAACTGGCCCGCCAGCTCACCTGGTGCCAGGAACGCGCGCGCCTGCATCACTACCGCACCAAGGACAAGACCGAGGTAGACGCCATCCTGGAAACCCCTGACGGCCGGGTGGTCGCCATCGAGGTGAAGGCCGGAGCCACCGTCCGCAGCGAAGACCTGGCCGGCCTGCGCCACCTTGCCCAGCGACTGGGCCCGCGGCTGGTAGCCGGATACGTCCTCTACACCGGACAGCAAACCCTCCCATTCGGAGACCGCCTGCGCGCCCTCCCCATCGATGCTTTGTGGAATTCCGAACCCTGACATGACCCCGGCGGAGCCGAGCAGGCCATCAGGATCGTGCACCGGTCGGCCGCCGACCAGCGTCAGCGCGGGCTGCTGTGACGGCAGGTCGTCAACCGGGCAGTTCAGCAGGTCAGCGCGGAACCCCACGACATCCGCGAATGCGCCGGGGGCCAGGATCCCGACGCTACGCTCCTCGCGGAGCAGCTCGCCGCCTGCCGCGGTGTAGAGCCGGATGGCCGTGTAGGTGTCCACCCGGTACTCCGGGCCCTGGACTCCCGCCGTGCGCGTGCCGCGGGTGACCAGGCCCCGCGGAGTTGCCCACCCCGACGTGGCCCCCGCGCTGGACGAAGATGGGATGGTGGGCGCTCGCCGCGTCCAGCTCACGTGCCGTCGGCAGCCGGCCTTCCCGCAGGTGGGTTCCGTGCCAGCAGCGTGACGAGATGACCCACTCGCCGAACGGCATCCGGTCCGCGGCTCCCCCAGCGCCTGCACCAGCTCGTCCACCGAACGTGCCCGCTCCAGCGATACGTAATCGAGGTCGCGCGCCGCCAGCAACTGATGGTTGTGCGTGTCATTGAACGCCGGATAGAGCACGAGCTCCGGATCGTCGATCACCGCGGTGCCCAGGCCGACGAAGGAGTCGAGCTCGTCCCGGGACCGTCCGACCGCGGTGATCCGGCCGTCTTTGACCGCAACCGCCTGATAGATACCGCGGTCAGCGGTCATCCCGTACGCGCGGCCGACCCGGAACACAACGTCGGCCAGATCGTGCGGCGCGCCGGGCGCTGACATGGCAGTTCCTTAGCCGAGCTTGAGCGGCACGTCCGCGTAAGGGTCGAGCGCGTAGGCGAGGGAGACACGGTGGTAGCCGTCCGCGATATCCCCGTCCGCGATGAGAACCGGAGACAGCTTCTCCCCGGCCAGCACCTTCTGCAGGTCTCTCAGCACGCCCGGGTCCGACAGCGGCAGCGGGTCGCGCTGGGTAGCCCGCAGGATGTCGTTGGCGCGGCGCTGGATGACCGGGAGCTTCCGCAGCTTCTTCGACACCTCCTGTGCCCGGCTCTCCCCGAAGCGGATACTGAGGTAGCTGGAGGCAGCGGCATAGTCGTGGTCGGCCACGTCCTTCCTCCACCGCAAATACTGGACGGCTTCTCCGGCAGTGGTCATTCGTCCTTGCCCTCCTCCCGTCCCGGGCCGTCGGACTCCCGGTCGGCGTGCCTGCGCTGCTTCTAGTGCAAGCATGAGCCTGCCGACGGCCGCGCCGCCAGCCCCGACACCCGGGTCAGGACCGGGATCCGGCTCGCCTGACGGGTTCGCCCCGCCCGCACCGGCTCAGGCCGTAGTGCCCACGCCCGTCCGCGATAAACGAAGTTCCCTTTTTACCGAACGGGCCGTGGCTCACCTTCCCCGCCCGGCGGGTGCCATCGGATCGAGAGAGCGAGGCGGCGGCTGTACCAGCGCTGAACAGCCCGGACGCTCCGCCGGCCGCCTTGGACCTGCGGCAGGTTAGAGGTCAGCGCGGATCGCACGCAGAGCCGACTGCTCGTAGAGCACCACCCCGACTGCGAACAGATCGGGGGAGACGTCCCAGCGGGTCAGGTTGACGTCCGGTTTGGACGCCGCATCACAGAGTCAATCGCCCGATGACTAGCCGCCCAGGTGTCTCAGGAATGCGCCGTGATGTAGCCGATCACGGTGTCTGCGTCGCTGCTTTCGACGTAGAGGTCGGAGTCGGGGTCGTCTTCCGCGACGCGCCAGAGGCCGTACTTCTTGTCCCAGTAGGCGGACCACCGCGGGTGGTCCGCGAGGAAGCAGGAGACCCGCGAGGCGTCCGCGGGCGGGGGCAGGACGGTCATGCGTATCTCACCTGCCAAGCCTGGCCCAGGCGACGCGTCCGCGGGTGTCCCCCTCGATGCCCCAGTTCCCCGGGCCGGTGATCGCGGCCACGACATCGAATCCGTGCGCGCGGCCATCATCGGGCGGCCCGCCGCGCCACGGGCCTCCGGCGTCTTCGACTTCGATGCTGAGGCAGTCCCGGCAGTCTTCGGCGCGCAGGGTGAAGGCGCCCCCGTCGCGGGAGGCGCTGTGCAGGACGGCGTTGGCGGCGAACTCCGACGCGATCAGGATCGCGTCGTCGGCCTGCGGGCAGCCGCCCAGCCATCCGGCGAGCGCGGCCCGCGCGTGCCTGATCTGCCCGGGTTCGGCGGGGTAGGTTCCGGTGTGACGGCGGGTGCCCGCCGCCGCGGCTGTCGTGGTCACTGTCCCTCTCCTTGGCCGGATTTGTGTTTCACAGCCTGTCGCGCGAGGGCTACCGTTGGGAACGAGATCGGCCCGGATGCCCACCGATTGCCGGCCCGGGGTCGCCTTCCTTGAAAGGATGCCGATCAGATGCCGAACGATGCCGACCGTGCCGGGACACCCGCGGGCGTGTTCGGCGCGGAGCTGCGCTACTACCGGACCCGCGTGGGCCTCTCGCAGAAAGACCTGGCGTCCCGGGCGAACGTCTCGCACGACGTGATCAGCAAGATCGAGACGGGGGAGCGGCCGCCCGCCGAGGACTTCCCGCCCCGGCTCGACGCGGTACCCGACCTGGACACTCGGGGAGCGCTGACCCGGCTGTGGGATCACCTGAAGAAGGGCCAGAAGCAGCGGCTGCATGGCTGGTTCCAGCAGTGGGCGGACATCGAAGCCGAGGCGACGGTGCTGCGCTGGTACGAGCCGCTCGTCGTGCCCGGCCTGCTGCAGACCGAGGACTACGCCCGGGCGATCCTCAGCGCGCGTCCCGACGGAAACCTGGACGACCTCGACGAGCAGGTGGCCGCGCGGCTGGCCCGGCAGGCGGTGCTGGACCGGCCGGACGCGCCCCAGCTCTGGTGCGTCCTGGACGAGGGCGTGCTGCACCGGGCGATCGGCGGCAGCAAGGTCATGCGCAGCCAGCTCTACCGGCTGGCCGAGGTGGCCGAGCACCCCAAGACCACCATCCAGGTCATCCGCGCCGCCGGCGCCCACGCGGGCCTGCTCGGCCACTTCGTGATCGCGGACCTCGACGGCAGGCCGCCCGTGGTCTACCTGGAGACGGCGGCGGAAGGCCACGTCACCGACAGCCCTTCGGTGGCGGCTCATGTCGCTCTCTCGTTTCGATAGACTCCGGGCAGAGGCCGAGTCGTGGGCGGCGTCCCGCGACCTGATCAGGAAAGTGGCCGAGGAACAATGGACGTGACCGGCGTCGCGTGGCGCAAGAGCAGCTACAGCGGCGGCAACGGCGGAACCTGCGTCGAGGTCGGCACCGCCGGCCCGGCCGTGGCGGTCCGGGACAGCAAGCACCCGGACGGCCCCCTGCTGGCCTTCGCCGCCGACACCTGGAAGGCCTTCACCGAGCAGGTAAAGGCGAGCGCCTGACCCCATGTAGGTTCCCGGTGAACTCTTCCAATTCCCGGGGAAGTTTCCACCTGGTTTCCAATTGGAAGGCTCGCAGGGGAGTAACCAGGTCACCGGCGCCTGCAGGTGATGCGTGTGCGTGAATGCGCTTGGCCGGGTGATCGGGCAAGCGAGCGAGCACGTCGGCGAGCCAGGTCTGCGGGTCGACATCGTTGAGCTTGGCGGTGGCGATCAGCGTGTAGATCGCAGCAGCGCGCCGGCCGCCTTCGTCGGAGCCGGCGAAGGTCCAGTTCTTTCGCCCCAGGGCAACGGCCCGCAGCTCGCGTTCGGCGGCGTTGTTCGACATGCAAAGACGCCCATCATCGAGGAAGCGGATGAAGGCGTCCCAGCGGTTGAGGCTGTAGTTGATCGCTTTGGTCGTGTCGCTGTTCTTGGAGAGCCGGGCACGCTGTTCGCGCAACCAAGTCTGCAGTTCGATGATCAGTGACCGGCTACGCTCCTGGCGCACGCGCAAGCGCTCCTGGGGCATGAGGCCGTTGATCTCGCGCTCGATGGCGAACAGGGCATCGATGCGCTTGACCGCCTCAGCGGCGATCGGCGCCTTGCTCAGCCGCGCCAGGTCAAAGAACTTGCGCCTCCCGTGTGCCCAGCACGCAGCTTCGACGATCGGTCCGGGTTTGCGGTTGGCCTGGTAGAGCTTGGTGAAGCCGGCATAGGCGTCGGCCTGCATTAATCCGGCGTAGCCCGCCAAATGTTGCTCGGGATGCTCGCCGCCACGATCACGCGAAAAGAAGAACACGGCCGCCGGCGGATCGGGACCGGCGAACGGGCGGTCATCGCGCACATAGGTCCATAGTCGGCCGACGCGGGTCTTGCCCTTGGCCAGAACCGGCACCGTGGTGTCGTCGGCGTGGATGCGCTCGGCGGCGAAGACGTGGTCGCGGATCACGTTCAACGAGCGGCATCAGGGTTGCCGCGGCGGCGCCAACCCAATCCGCCAGCGTCGAGACATCGAGATCGATGCCTTCGCGTTCATAGACGTCGCTCTGGCGATTGAGCGGCAGGTGCAGGCCGTACTTGGCGAACAGCACATGAGCGAGCAGCTTGGGGCCTGCGCGCCCGCGCGCGATCGGATGCGACGGCGCCGGCGGCTGGGTGATCGCTTCGCAGGCCCGGCAGGAGAACTTCTCGCGGACGTGCTGGATCACCTTCCACTGCCGCGGAATGAGCTCCAGCGTCTCGGTCACGTCCTCGCCGATCTTGCGCAAGCGGTCTGTCACCGCAGCATGGGCAGGTCGAAGGCGCCGGATAGACGATGCGCTCGCGCGGCAGATGCGCCGGCAGCGGCCGGCGCGCCGGCTTGCGCCGCTCGAACGCCGGCACCGTGATCGTCTCGGCTGCCGCCAGCTGCGCCGCGGTCTCGGCGTGCGCCGCATTCTCTTCCAGGTCGGCAAGTTGCAGTTCAAGCTGATCGAGCAGCGCGCCACGCTCCGAGGATTGCCCGAACTGTTCGTGCCGCAGCTTCTTGATCGTGAGCTTGAGCTTCTCGATCAGCAACGTCCGCGCCTGGGCTTCGGCTTCCGCGGCCAAGCGGGCGGCACGCTCGGCGCGCAGCATTGCCTTCAAGGTGTTCACATCATCGGGGAAAGAATCGTCGGCGCCCATCGAGCGAAGAGAATCACAACACGCCGTCGCTGTCTGGACTGACGATCAGGTGATCGATTCAAATCGCCGCGATCAGCCGGCTGCCTGTGGTCGCCACGTCTGTTGCGGCATCCGCCAGTCAATGCCCTCGAGCAGGTAGCCAAGTTGAGCCGGCGTGATCGTCACCACGCCATCAGCCGGCGACGGCCACAGGAAGCGGCCCCGTTCCAGCCGCTTGGCAAACAGGCACATGCCTTGCCCATCGTGCCAGAGCACCTTGATCAAGCCACCGCGCCGGCCCCGAAAGACGAACAGGTGCCCGCCATGCGGATCACGCCGCAGCGTCTCCTGAACCATGAGCGCCAGTCCATCAAATCCCTTACGCATGTCGGTATGGCCGGCCGCCAGCCAAACCCGCGCGCCGCTCGGCACCGGGATCATCGCCGCCGCTTGCCCTTCGCCAGCGCCTTCATCAGCGCCGCCACCGTCAGCGCATCGACCGCTCCGGTGATCCGCATCCGACCGCCAGTCGCAAACTCGATCTCGATCACGCCGGCTCTCTCGGCTACGGGTGGCAGAGGCGCCGCCTCGGGCTCCGGTGTGATTGCAACCGGATTGAACGCCGCCGGAACTTGCGACCGCTCACAGAGCTGCTGGCGCCAGCGGAATAATTGGCTGGTATGGATCCCAGCCGCGCGGGCGACCTCCGAAGCGACCGCGCCAGGCTCCATAGCCGCCGCAACGATCCGCTCCTTCTCCGCTCGCGACCAACTTCGGCGTCGCTGCACCGATGTGATCACTTCAACCTGCGTCTTGGTCATAGGAGTAGTCCTAGGATTATCCCTAGGACTTGCCGCAATGACTCAGCTCCGCAAGGCGGTCCTCACCGAGTGCTTACCCGTGAACTTCGATCGCTTGATCACCATTTCTTGCCCAACGGCCCGAATCAGACGCGCCGCTAAACTGGAATTTTCCAGCAATCTCGGGTCCAGAAAACCGGAAGCAGGTCAACCGTGGTCCTGCCATCAGCGACCGATGAACTCAGTGGTACCGTACCTTCCTAAAAAGCCGACTCTGAAGACCGGCGCTAATGCCTGCTTCCGGCATTTTGCAGTGGTTCGGGCAGGTCAGCTTCAATCCGTTGAAGCGCGTTGAACCGGTCCAGCTCTTCCACGACAGGCGTGCTCCAGTGCAGCGCAGGATCAGTAGCAGGGAGGGCACGATTTTACTGCCTGGCATTCAGCTGCTGATGCGTTCGCCTTTCCTCTTCGGCTATGCAAAACCGGTACCGGTCAATTTTCGGGCTGCTCCGCAGCGCGCGATGCGACATGATGTTGGCCGCTCGATCTGGCACCTGGCCGCTGCCGACCAGCGCTCTGCATGAGCGCCGCTTCCCGTCGCCCTGGTCCGTCGACGAGGCCGACTCGCGGTCCTTCATCGTCCGAGATGCCAACAGGCAGGCGCTCGCGTACATCTATTTCGAGGACGAGCCGGGGCGCCGCGCGTCCCTTGTGCGCTCGAACGGTTCTTCGGGCTGCTTCAACGTAGGTCAACTCTAGAAAAAGAAGAAGCCGCGCACAGGCGAGTGCGGGGCTCGAACAAATGCCCTTTGTGGGATCGCAATCTAACCTGGTTCCCGATCGTCGCCCTTATGTTTGTGAAGGAATCGAGCGATCTGGCCCTTCAGCTCCGCTGTGTAGTGCAACTTGCCCATGGAAATGGCGTGCTCAAAGAGTTCACGCTGGATGCCCGTAGGCAGATCGTCCCATTGCATGATGACTGCGGCGCCCAAGCACCGCAAAATATGCTCCTCTTCCTTTGCGAGGGAAGCCATGTCTTCGCGAGCTTCTTGCGGTGCGCCCTTTGGAGCACCGCCCTCGTTATCCCATCTTGCGAGAGCATTGGCCTTGTTCGGTCGTTTGCGTGTACGGTCAGGCATCGCTTAGCCCTAAGTTCCTACCCAAGCTTCAGATTTTGAACTTAGTCCAGTGGACGGCACGCCTCAATACCAAGGACTCCAAGGCGGTCACAGTCCGCCGGCTCGCTTTGGTCAATCGATATCCAATGAACTCCCGTAGCATTGCGAAGAGTGACCTAAGAATGTTACCGTTGTATA
>CAVPLC010000032.1:0-43130 GCA_963705835.1 uncultured Actinomycetes bacterium | reverse complement strand
AGGCCCTGTTCTACCTGGTCCAGGCCGCGACCATGCTCATCTTGTACACCGGCGGCAACACCAGCTTCAACGGCTTCCCGTTCCTGACCAGTTACGTGGCCGGCGAACTCGTTCCTGCCCCGGTGGCTGCTCAAGCGCGGGCACCGGCTGGTGTTCTCCAACGCGATCATCCTGCTGACGATCGTGTCCATAGCGCTGATCATCATCAAGGACGCGGACGTCAACAACCTGGTCCCGCTGACGCCATCGGCGTGTTCACCGCGTTCTCGATGGCCGGGTTCGGCATGGCCAGGTACCACAGCAGGCACCGGACGCCGGGCCGGCGGCACCGGCTGGTCATCAACTTCTCGGCCGGCGTGATGACCCTGATCGTGGTGGCGATCTTCGCGATCGTGAAGTTCACCGAGGGCGCCTGGCTGGTCGTCGTGCTGTTCGTCGTCCTGGTTCCCGCGCTCATCAAGCTGAACAGCGAGTATGCCGCCGAATCCGAGGTGCTCGAGACGATCACCGAGAACCAGCCGCCGCCACCGCCGCACTACAGCCGGCGGACGGTCCTCGTCTTCGTGGACGGCTTCGACCTGGCCACCCTGGCCGCGCTGCGCTACGCGCGGAGCCTGCGGCCCACCTCGATCCGGGCCGTGCACTTCGTCATCGACAGCGTCCGGGCCGACAAGCTGCGGGACAAGTGGACCCGCGCCGACCGCGGCGTCACCCTCGACTTCATCGACGTCTCGGACCGCAGGCTGACCCGGGCCGCGGCCGAGCTGGTCGAGCGGGAGGTGGCCGATCCCGGTACGCACGTGACCGTGGTCCTGCCCCGGCGCAGCTATTCCGCGCTGCTCGGCCGGCTGCTGCACGACCGGACCGCGGACAAGATCGCCGCCGTGGTCAGCCGCATCCCGCGGTCCGCGGCGACCATCGTCCCCTACGACGTGGAGAGCCGGGTGCGGGTGCTCCAGGAGCGCCACGCGGCGAAGAGCGCCGCCAGCGCCGGCGGCACCGCGGACCAGCTGGTCAGGTCCGAGGGGGCGCCGGTGGCGCCCAAGCCGTCGCGGCCGGGCGAGCCGTCGCGGCCAGGCAAGACCAACGGCGGCGGGTCGCCGGCCGAGCAGGACAACGGCCAGCCCGCGGCACCGGGCATCACGCCCATCGGCTCGCTGTCCAAGCCGGGGCGGGCCACCGTGGAGGGCCGCATCCGGGTGGTGGAGATCAGGCCGGTGGAACGGAACTCGGTGCTGGCCTGCGAGATATCCGACGGGACCGGTCAGCTCACCGCGTTGTTCTACGGCCGATCCCACATCCCGGGCATCGTGTGCGGCGCCCGGGTCCGCTTCCGCGGGTCGGTCGGCATCCGGTCCGACGGACAGCCGGTGATGACCAACCCCGCGTACGAACTGATCTTCCCCGCCGTCTGACCCTTACCCGCCATCCTTGCCCGGCTTGCTGGACACTCCGGGACCGACCAGCTCGTAAGCCGGGTTGATCATGACCGGGGAGCCGTTCTTGATGCCCACGGCGCCGCGGAACCTGACCCGGGCGCCGCAGATCAGGCCGGGGATCCGGGAGCGGCCGTAGAACAGCGCGGTGAGGTCGCCGGTGGAATCGGAGATCTCGCAGGCCAGCACGGAGTTCTGTTCCACCGGCCGGATCTCGAGCACCCGCACGCGGCCCTCGACCGTGGCCCGGCCCGGCTGGTGCAGGGAGCCGATCGGGTCGACCCCCGGCGGCGGGATGGGCCGGTCGTACCCGCCGGCGCCGGGCAGCGGCTCGGGCTTCCCGTCCTTGGGCGCGGCTTCCTTGGGCGTGCCGGCCGCGATATCGGTGCGCAGGTCCTGCTGCACCTCCGTCACCACGTCGGCGGGCGGCCCGGGCACCGGCGTCAGCGCGGCCGGCGCCTTCATGTCGCGCTCGGCCTGGCGCTCGGACAGGACGCGAATCCGGTTCTGCACGTCGAACGGGATGATGGTGGCCGCGGCGTTCGGCACCCGGCTGACCACGCCGGCGATCTTGTCTGCCGTGCGGTCGTGCAGGAACCGCCCGAGCAGGGGCGAGAAGCTGCGCCGGGGAAGGATCGCGGTCACCTGCGTGCCTGGCGTTTTCGCCTCATGGCTGACCAGGTCGGCGGCGCACCGGGTCAGCCGCCGGTCGGGACAGTCGACGAGGTCCAGCGACACGCTCCGATCGGGTAGCCACGCGGCACGCAGCCGCTCCGCCTTCTCGCTGTCGATGACGAAGTGCACGGCGCGCACCGTCGTGGGCCGCAGGCTCTTCGCGTAGCGCAGCGCGGCGATGGTGGACAGGTCGAAGTCGTCCACGAAGACGATGACCACCCGCCGGCTGTAGTTCGGAGGTCTCTGGGGCTCGCCGGAGGCCCGGCGCTCGCCGATGCTCTCCAGGACCCGGGCCTCGGTGCGGTATTCCCGGTTCAGCCGGATGAGCGCGAATACCAGGATCGGTCCCACGATCACCACCAGCCACGCGCCCTCTTTGAACTTGACGATCGCGAAGATGAATACGACCAGGACCGTGTACACGCCGCCGATCGTGTTGATCACCAGCCTGCGCCGCCAGCCGGGCTCCCTGGTTCGCAGGTGGTACCTCGCCATGCCGAAGCCGGCCATCGAGAACCCGGTGAACACGCCGATCGCGTAGAACGGGACGAGGCCGTCGACGTTGAAGCCGACCACGAGACCGAGGGTCAGCGAGATGATGGTCAAGATGATGATCCCGTTGGAGAACACCAGCCGGTGACCGCGCTTGGTCAGCCACCGGGGCAGGAACGAGTCCTCGGCGACGAAGCTGGCCAGGAACGGGAACCCGCTGAAGCTGGTGTTACCCCCCGTGAACAGGACCGCGGCGGTGCCGATGATGACCAGCCAGTAAAGGACGTGCCCGTTGCTGCCGAAGACCACATCGGCCTCCTGCGCCAGCACCGTCGGATAGCTGTTCGTGTAGGGAATCGCGTGCGTGACGTGGGACAGCCAGGAGATGCCGCCGATCAGGAAGATCACGATGGATCCCTGCATCACCAGGATCTCGCGGGCGTTACGCCCCTCGGGCGGGCGCAGCGCGCTGACCGCGTTGGAGACGGCCTCGATGCCGGTGAGCGAGGAGCCGCCGTTGGCGTACGCCTTCAGCAGCATGTAGATGATCGCGAAGCTGAGCAGGCCCTGGGTGCTGTGGCCGAGCGCGAAGGTGGTACCGGCGTAGTGTGGCACGTGATGGAGGTTGCCCATGGCCTCCCGGATCAGCCCGATGATGATCATCAGCCCGACCGATCCGGAGAACAGGTAGGTGGGCAGGGCGAACGTCTTGCCCGCCTCCCTGATCCCGCGCAGGTTCCCGTAGCACATGACCAGGATCATCAGGACCGAGAGGAGATCGAGGATGTTCGGCCCGAATGGTGACGGCAGCCGGCTCAGTGAGGGGAACGCGGACACGATCACCGCCGCCGCCGCCGCGGTCTGGACCGCGACCGTGACCACGTAGTCGATGAGCAACGCCACGGCGGCGACCTGGGCAACCCGCGGGCCGAAGTTCTCCCTGGCCACCACGTAGGAGCCGCCGGCCCGGGTGTAGACCGTCACGACCTCCCGGTAGGAGAGCACGACGATGACGATGCCGAACAGGATCACCAGCGTCATCGGGATAATCAGGTTGAAGGCCGTCAGGCCGACCGAGGCCACCAGCACGATGAGCATTTCCTCCGTGCCGTACGCGGCGGAGGAGATCCCGTCACAGGACAGCACGCCAAGGGCGAGCGGCTTGGATAGCCGTTCGGTGCGGAGTTGCTCGTTGACCATCGGCGGGCCGAGCAGGCGGAGCTTCGCCGTGTACCAGAAGGTCTCCGGGACTCCGTTGCCCTGGCCGCCCGCGAGCAAGCCAGCCGCCTTACGCACCGCCACTAGGCTTCTAGCTCCGTCCTGCCGCTCGGTTGCCGATCATTGTGATCCGACGCTATTAGCGCGGCCGGCGCGGCGCCGTATGCAGCACGTCAAGCTTCTCCAGGCGAGCGTTAAGGTTCCGTCAAGGCCGCTGATATTGCCTGGTACCGCGGCTGAAATAGCAAGAGATGACTCTTGGCCTTGGACAGCGCGGCATACCGGCGCCCTTTGCGCTGCCGGTCGGTTTCGCCGCGTTCCTGACCGTCGGGTCGGTGGCCGCGGCGCTGCACGGCCGGCTGTCGGCAGGCGGGGTGCTGCTCGCCTGCGCGGCGGTCGCCGGCGTGCTGTCGTTCGCCGCCGAGCCGATCGCGTCGGTGCTGCTGGCCGGCATCGGCTGGCTGACCACCGTGGGGTTCTCCCGGCCGCCCTACGCGCAGCTCCGGCCGGCCGGATGGCCGGCCGCGCACGCCGCCATCGTCATCGGCGCGACCTCGCTGGCCTGCGCGTGCGCCGGGCTGGTGTTCCGTTGGTACGCGCGACGGCTCACACTGGTAAGCATGGGTACCTATTCGGGCATGCGAGCAGGCCGCCGCGCGTCCAAGGGTGCCCAGGACAGCGGCACGCAGCCGGAGCTTGAGCCGGGCGGGGCGATCGACGCCCGGCGGCAGCTGGCCGGGGTGCTGCTCGCGGCGGGCGGCCTGCCGCTGATCACCTACGTGCTCACGGTCTGGCGGGATCACCTCAACCTCGCGGACGACCTGCTCATCTACCTCGTCGCGGTGGTGACGATCACGGTCCTCGGCGGGTTCTGGCCCGCCGTGCTGGCCGCCGTGGCGGCCAGCCTCCTGCTCAACTGGTACTTCACCGCGCCGATCCACACGTTCACCATCCAGCAGCCGAAGGAACTGCTGGCGCTGCTGCTGTTCGTGACGGTCGCGGTCGCGGTCAGCAGCGTGGTCCACCTCGCGGCCCGGCGCGCCGTACAGGCCGCGCGGGCGCGCGAAGAGGCGGCGTCCCTGCTCGAACTGGCCCAGGCCGTGCTGGGCGGCGGCGACTCGCCCGCGGCCGTGCTCGATCACCTCACCCGGACCCACGGCGGCCAGGCCGAACTCCAGGAGCGTGTCGGCGGCCGGTGGGTGCGCGCCGCCTCCAGCGGCGTCGACGGCAGCCTGCCCGCGGCCTCCCGCATCGACATCCGCAGCGACCTGCTCCTGCTCGTCACCGGGCAGGCCGATTCGGCCACGCCCGCCCTGCTCGCGGGTTACGCCGCGCAGGCCGCCGCGGCCCTGGACCGGGAGCGGCTGCGCACCCAGGCCGCCCAGGCCGAGGCGCTGGCCGAAGGCAACCGGATGCGGACCGCGTTGCTCGCGGCGGTCAGCCACGACCTGCGCACGCCGCTCGCCTCGATCAAGGCCAGCGTCAGCAGCCTGCGGCAGACCGACGTGGAGTGGTCCGAGGCCGACCAGGCCGACTTTCTCGCGACGATCGAGCAGAACGCCGACCGTCTCGACGCCCTGATCGGCAACCTGCTGGACATGAGCCGCCTGCACACCGGGTCCCTGCAGCCCTTCCTGCGTCCCACGGCGATCGACGAGGTGGCGCCGGTGGCGCTGCTCGGGCTCGACGACTCGCTGCGCCTCGAGATGGCCGTGCCCGACGGCTTCCCGCTGGTGCTGGCCGACCCGGGCCTGCTCGAGCGGGTCCTGGCCAACCTGTTCTCCAACGCCCTGCGGCACTCCCCGGCGGCCCGGCCACCCGAGCTGCACGCGCACCTGGTCGAGGACCAGGTGGTGCTCGAGGTCGTCGACCACGGCCCAGGAGTTCCGGACGAGGCGAAGGAGCGCATCTTCGAGCCGTTCACCCGGGTGGGCGACCGCTATCCCGGCGTGGGCCTGGGCCTCGCGGTGGCCAAGGGCTTCGCCGAGGCCATGGCCGGGCACATCGTGGCGAAGGACACCCCGGGCGGCGGGCTCACGGTCAGCATCACGCTCCCGGTGGCGAGCGCGGACAAGTCCGCGCTCGGCACGAGTTCATGACCCGAGTGCTCGTCGTCGACGACGAGCCCTCCATCCTGCGGGCGCTGCGGATCAACCTCAGCGCCCGCGAGTACGACGTCAGCACGGCCGTCGACGGCAGCAGCGGCCTGGCCGCCGTGGCCCGCGACCGCCCCGACGTGATCATCCTGGACCTGGGGCTGCCGGACATGGACGGCACCGAGGTGATCCACGGCGTCCGCGGCTGGACGTCGATCCCGATCATCGTGCTGTCCGCGTGGGGCCAGGAGAGCCAGAAGGTGGCCGCGCTCGACGCCGGCGCCGACGACTACGTGACCAAGCCGTTCGGCATGGACGAGCTGCTGGCGCGGCTGCGCGCCGCGGTCCGCCGCGCCTCGCCCGCCCCGGACGAGCCCGTGGTCGCCACGGCCGACTTCACCGTGGACCTGGCGGCCAAGCAGGTGATCCGCAGCGACGGCAGCGACGTCCGGCTCACGCCCACCGAATGGCAGCTGCTGGAGATCCTGGTCCGCAACAGCGGACGGCTGGTCACGCAGCGCCAGCTGCTGCGCGAGGTCTGGGGTCCGGCGTACGAAACGGAGAGCAACTACCTGCGGGTCTACCTGGCCCAGCTCCGCCGCAAGCTCGAGCCCGAACCGTCCCGGCCGAGATACCTGCTCACCGAGTCGGGCATGGGCTACCGGTTCAAGCCCTGAGCCGATCGCTTTTGCGGCGCTGCGCCGGGCGACGCCGACGACTCGGCCGTCATCCGGCGTCCTGTTCTGGTTTTCCCGGCCCGGCCATTGCGCGGCCGTTGCCTACTGTGTAGTAATAAGAAAGGTGGTACGCCGCCGTACCGCGCCGCCTTGGAGGCCGCCGTGAGCACCTATGACCTGTACACCACGCCGGTAGACCCGGGCACCTGGGACGTTCCCTCGACCGGGGCCGCGCGGTTCTCCTGGGAGTACGACGAGGGCCGGCAGCGGCTGCTCGACCTGTACCAGCGGGGCAAGGACAAGCAGTGGGACGCCACCAAGCGGATCGACTGGTCGCTGCCCGTCGACCCGACCAACGTGATGGCCACTTCCGACGAGATCAACCCGATCTACGGGTCGCGGCAGTGGGAGGTTCTGTCGCAGGCCGAACGCGACGAGCTCGGCCAGCACCTGGGATCCTGGCTGTTCAGCCAGTTCCTGCACGGCGAGCAGGGCGCGCTCACCGTGGCCGCGCGGATCGTGGAGTCGGTTCCCGACATGGACTCCAAGTTCTACGCCGCCACCCAGGCCATGGACGAGGCCCGGCACGTCGAGCTGTACCACCGGTTCATCCGCGACAAGATCGGCATGTACTACCCGGTCAACCCCGACCTGGCTCGTCTGCTTGCGGATGCGCTGAGCGACTCGCGATGGGACATGCCCTATCTCGGCATGCAGGTGCTGATCGAGGGGCTGGCGCTGGCGGCGTTCGGGGTGCACCGGGACATCACCGGCAACGCCCTGGTCAAGCAGGTGCTCGCGTACGTCATGCAGGACGAGGCCCGGCACGTCGCGTTCGGGCGGCTGGCGCTGCGCGACTACTACGCGCAGCTGACCGCGGCCGAGCGCGCCGACCGCGAGGAGTTCGTGGTCGAGGGCTGCTACCTGATGCGCAACCGGTTCCGCGCCCAGGAGGTCTGGGAGCGGATGGGCTTCGACGTAGAGGAATGCCTGGAGTTCACCGAGCATTCGCCCGTCCAGCAGGCCTTCCGCGCGCTGCTGTTCAGCCGGATCGTCCCGTGCGTACGGGACATCGGGCTGTGGGGCGAGAAGGTCCAGCGCGCCTACGCCGACCTGGGCGTGCTCGACGCGGCCGACTCCGACCTGGAAGCCCTGATGCGCGACGACGAGGACATCGCCGAACGCATCGAGCGCGAGCACGTCGCCGAATTCGCCGACCGCAAGGCCGAAGTAGACGCCGCCATCGGCGCGGCCGAGGGACGCCGCCATCGGCGCGGCCGAGTGACGCCGCAGGCCGCGGCACCCGTTGTTCACCGGCCGGGAGGTACGCCGCCCCCGCCGGCGGGTAGGCCTTAATCGTGCGGCCATCCCTCGCTACCGCCCGCCGGGCGGCCACGCAGCGCAAGCCGGGCTGGGTCCGGCGGCCGGCCGCCCTGGCCGAGCGCGTCGAGCAGGCCCACGTGCTCGATCCGGTCGTCCGCAGGATCTCCGACGGCGTGGTCCGCGCCCTGCCCGCCGGGCCGCGGACCGACGCGCTGCACGGCGTGCCGTTCGGCCAGCCGGCGCACCCCGCGCTGGTCCGGCTGCCCCTCGGCTGCTGGACGTCGGCCGTGCTGCTCGACCTGCTCGGCGGGGGCGACCGCGCGTCCCGGGCGCTGATCGGCGCGGGCGTGGCCGGCACCGTCCCGGCCATGGCGACCGGGCTGGCCGACTGGTCCGCGCTGCACACCGACCAGCAGCGGGTCGGCCTGGTGCACGCCGTCTGCCAGAGCGGCGCGGCCACGCTGTTCCTCGGCTCGCTGGCGGCCCGGGCCAGAGGGCAGCCCGGATACGGCCGGATGCTGTCCGGCTTCGGGCTGCTCGTGGCCACCGCCGGGTCCTATCTGGGCGGGCACCTGGCGCTGCGGCTGGGCGCGGGCGCGAGTCACGCCGAGCCGGTCAGCCACCTGTCCGGGCTCGGCTGGCACGACCTGTGCGGACTCGGCGAACTGCCCGACCGGCGCCCGGTCCGCCGCCAGCTCGGCTACCTGTCGCTGCTGGTCTACCGGCAGGGGCCCGAGGTGAGCGTGCTGTCAGACCGCTGCTCGCACCTGGGCGGGCCGCTACACCAGGGACGAATCGTCGTTGAACGGGGAACTGCCTGCATCGCCTGTCCCTGGCACGGGTCCACCTTCGCCATCGCCGACGGTACCGTCGTGCACGGCCCCGCCACGGCCCGCCAGCCAGCCTTCGAGGTCCGCGTGACGGCCGACGGGCGGGTCGAACTCCGACCGCGGCGCTGACGGCGGCGGCACGGCAGACGGCGGCGGCACGGCAGAAAGGGGCGGCACGGCAGAAAGCGGTGGCGGTGAGACGGCCGGCTCGGTCGGCAAGGACGGCAGGGAGGGCGCCGAGGCCCGGTCGCTGCCGCCGCCGAGCAGGCCGCCGATCCCCTCCAGCGCCTTGCCGATCTCGCTCGGCACGATCCAGACCTTGTTGGCGTCGCCCTGGGCGATCTGCGGCAGCATCTGCATGTACTGGTAGGCCAGCAGGGGCTGGTCGGGATTGCCCTCGTGGATGGCCCTGAACACGGTGGTGATCGCTTCGGCCTGGCCGCGGGCCCGGGCCGCCTGCGCCTTGGCGTCCGCCTCGGCGCGCAGCACGACCGCCTCGGCTTCGCCGCGCGCCTTGAGCACCGCGGCCTGGCGCTCGCCCTCGGCGGTCAAGATGGCCCCCTGCTTGGATCCCTCGGCGGTCAAGATGGCGGCGCGCTTGTCGCGGTCGGCGCGCATCTGCTTCTCCATCGAGTCCTGGATGGACGGCGGCGGATCGATGGCCCGCAGCTCCACCCGGCTGACCCGCAGTCCCCACTTCCCCGTGGCGTCGTCGAGCACGTGCCGCAGCTCGGTGTTGATCTGATCCCGCGAGGTGAGCGTGGTCTCCAGGTCCATCCCGCCGACCACGTTCCGCAGCGTGGTCACGGTCAGCTGCTCGACGCCGACGATGTAGTCGGCGATCTCGTACGTGGCCGACTTGGGGTCGGTGACCTGGAAGTAGATGACGGTGTCGATGTGCACGACCAGGTTGTCCCTGGTGATCACGGGCTGCGGCGGGAAGCTGACCACCCGCTCGCGCATGTCGACCAGCGGGACCAGCACCCGGTCGACGAGCGGCGTCACCATGTTCAGGCCCGGGAACAGCGTGCGGTGATACCGGCCGAACCGCTCCACGATGCCCGCCCTGGCCTGCGGCACGATGCGGACGGACCGGGTGACGACCAAGACCACGAGAGCGACGAACACGACCAGCAGAATGGTCAGGACCAGAGTGCTCATGACGGCTCCACTCCGCGCCCGGCGGGTTTCCGGGTCTGCTTTTCACGTTACAGACAGCAAGCGCGTTCAGCCAGTGCGCAGTATCTCCCTCGGGGGGACGACCCCCCCAGACCCCCCCGCTCCTGGGGGGACCCGTCCCCCCAGACCCCCCTTGCAAGCGGGCGCGGGCGGTCCAGCGTGACTGGCGGTGCTCGATCTCCAGCTGGACGCCGAAGCACCGGGACAGGTTCCGCGCGGTGAACACCCCGTCGATGGGCCCGGCCGCGAGCACCGAGCCGCGGCGCAGCAGCATCGCGTGGGTGAAGCCGTCGGGTACTTCCTCCACGTGATGGGTGACGAGCACCATCATCGGCGCCTTGGGGTTGCGGGCCAGCGAGGTGAGCCGGCGCAGCAGATCCTCGCGGCCGCCCAGGTCGAGCCCGGCGGCGGGCTCGTCGAGCAGCAGGAGCTCGGGGTCGGGCATCAGCGCCCGCGCGATCTGCACCCGCTTGCGCTCGCCCTCGGACAAGGTGGCGAACTTGCGCCTGATCAGGTGCGCGCAGCCGAGCGCGTCCAGGAGTTCCACCGCCCGGGTCACGTCACCGGAGTCGTAGTCCTCCTTCCACCGGCCGAGGATGCCGTACGACGCGGTGAGCACGAGGTCGATGACCTTTTCGCTGGGCGGGACCTGTTCGGCGATCGCGGCGCTGGTCAGCCCGATCCTGGGGCGCAGGTCGAACAGGTCGACCTCGCCGAGCGCCTCGCCGAGCACCTCGACCGTGCCCTGGCTCGGGAACATCGTGGTGGCCGCCACCTGGAGCAGGGTGGTCTTGCCCGCGCCGTTCGGGCCGATCAGGATCCAGCGCTCGTCCTCGTGCGCCGTCCAGTCCACGTTACGCAGCAGGACCGCCGCGTCACGCCGCACCTCGACGCCACGCAGCCGCAGCACCTCGTCGGACATCGGGCCCCCTTTCTCCGGGCGGCGCCCGCTCGTTGTCCCGCCGAGACCGAACCTATGCCATGTTGGCTCCGGGGGGTCCAGGGGGTTCCAGCCGGCCGGGATTAACGCCCGCGTCAGGCGCCCCGCTCGTGCCGGACCGCGAACAGGGCGGCCTGGGTGCGGTCCTGCACGCCCAGCTTGGCCAGCACCGAACTCACGTGCGCCTTGACCGTCTTCTCCGAAACGTGCAGCGCCCGCGCGATCTCCCGGTTGGACCGGCCCTTGGCCAGCTCGGCCAGGACCTCGCGCTCCCGGCTGGTCAGCGCGTCCAGCCCGCCCCAGGCCCAGTTCGCCGAGCGCAGCAGCGTATCGGCCACCTCCGGTGCGAGCAGCAGGTGGCCGTCGTGCACCGCGCGGATCGCGCGCACCAGCGCGTCCGGGTCGACGTCCTTGTACAGCACGCCCGCCGCGCCCGAGCGCACCGCCAGGCTGGCCGACGCGGGCTCGGTCGCGCTGGTCAGCACCAGCACGCGGGCGGGACTCTCGCGGGCCTGGAGCTCGCCGAGCACGGCGATGCCGTCCATGCCGGGCAGCTTCAGGTCGAGCAGGATGACGTCCGGGGCGTGCTCGGCGGCCAGCGCGAGCGCGGCGTCGCCGTCGCCCGCCTCGCCGGCCACCTCGATGCCGTCCTGCACCTGCAGCAGGGCGCGCAGTCCCTGCCTGACCACCGGATGGTCGTCGACGATCAGCACGCGGATGGGCCGCTGCGGCATTTGTCGCCTCCCGCCTCGACGGGCAGGGTCATCCGGACCACGGTGCCCTGGTCTCCGGACCGGATGGTCAGCGTGCCGCCCGCCGCCGAGGCGCGCTCCCGCATCGAGGCCAGCCCGACGCCGCCGGACGGCGCGTCGGTCACGAACCCGTGCCCGTCGTCGCGGACCTCGACGGCGACCCGCCGCGGCGTCCGCGACAGCCGGACGCCGACCTGGCCCGCCCCCGAGTGGCGCAGGGCGTTGTGCAGGGCCTCCTGGGCCACCCGGTACAGCGCGGCCTCCGCGCGCGGGTCGAGGGCGGGCATCTCGGCCGCGGCGAACGTGACCGGGATCCCGTACGCGCGCCCGGCGAGCACCGCGTACCGACGCAGCGAATCGGCCAGCCCGGCCGCCTCGAGCTCGGGCGCGGCCAGCCCGTCGATGACCGCGCGCAGCTCGGCGTGGGCCTGCGCGCCGAGCGTGCCGACCGCCTCGATCTCGGCCTTGACCCGGTCCGGCTCGTACGGGGTCCGGTCGGCCAGGACCGCGGCGGCCCTGGCGTGCGCCCTGATGCTGAACAGCTTCTGCGTGACCGCGTCGTGCAGTTCCCTGGCCAGCCGGGACCGCTCCTGGATGACCGAAAGCTCCCGGCTGCGCTCGTACAGCCTGGCGTTGGTCAGCGCGATGGCCGCGTGCGCGGCGAACAGGGACAAGATCTCCTCGTCCCGTTCGGTGAAGCCGCTTCCGGCGGCCGCGGCGGAGGTCTTGTTGGCCGCGAAGATGATGCCGAGCACCTGATCACCGTCGCGGACCGGGACGCCGAGGAAGTGTGACATCTTGGGATGGGCAGCGGGCCAGCCCTCGAACCTCGGGTCCTTGCGGATGTCCGCGAGCCGTTCGGGCTTGCCCTCGTTGAGCAGCACGGCGAGCATCCCGTGCCGGCGCGGCAGCGGGCCGATGGCCTGCCACTCGGCGTCGCTGATCCCGTCCACCACGAACTCCGCGAACGAGTTGCCCTCGTCGGGCACGCCGAGCGCCGCGTAGCGCGCGCCGACCAGGGACCGCGCCGAGCGCACGATCACCTGCAGCACGTCGCGGACGGACATCTGCCGGGTGACCGACAGCACCGCCTGGCTGACCTGGTAGAGCTCATCCAGCCCGTCACTCATGATTTCTCGACGTTAGCCGAGCCACGGCCTCGGTGCATCGGGCGAGGGTCCTAAGACTATTGACCCAGGACGGATGGGCCGCGCGACCGATGTGCGGCGCGGGCGGCCTGCCTAGCGTGAGTGGCATGAGTAACAGCAGTGCTAGTCCGGGGGGACGACCCCCCCTGTCCCCCCCGCTAGCTCTTGTCACGGGGGCCTCCCGCGGACTGGGCCGGGCGCTGGCCGCCGGCCTGGCCCGCGAGGGCTTTTCCCTCATCATCGACGCGAGGAACGCGGCCGCGCTCGAAGCGGTCGCGGCCGGGATATGGGACGCGGGCGGAACGGTCACCGCCGTCCCCGGCGACGTCACCGATCCCGAGCACCGCGCCGACCTGCTGCGGGCGGTCGAGAAGGCGGGGCGGCTCGACCTGCTGGTGAACAACGCCGGCATCCTGGGCGCCAGCCCGCTGCCCGCGCTGGCCGACTACCCGGTGGGCGAACTGCGCGCCGCCTTCGAGACGAACGTCATCGCGCCCATCGCGCTGACCCAGTTGCTGCTGCCCGCGCTGCGCGCCAGCGGCGGCGCGGTGCTGAACATCACCTCGGACGCCGCGGTAGAGGCCTACGCGGGCTGGGGCGGCTACGGCGCGGCCAAGGCCGCCCTGGAGCAGGCCTCGAACGTGCTGGCCGCCGAGGAGGTCGCCATCCGGGTGTGGTGGGCCGACCCGGGCGACCTGCGCACCGACATGCACCAGCAGGCCTTCCCCGGCGAGGACATCTCCGACCGGCCAGAGCCCGGCTGGGTGGTGCCCGCGTTCGTCAGGCTCGTCACCGAGCGGCTGCCGAGCGGCCGGTACCGCGCGGCACACCTGCTGCCGGCGGCCAGGTAGTACGGTGACCGTCGACATCGACCCGACGACCCTGCCGGAATCCGCCGAGCCCGCCTTCTCGCTGGCCGGCTTCACCCTGCCCGCCGACCGCGAGGCCCACGACCCGCCCGAGGCGCGCGGGCTGGCCCGCGACGGCGTCCGGATGCTGGTCAGCCGGGCCTCGTCGGGGGAGATCAGCCATCACGCGTTCGGCGACCTGCCCGGCCTGCTGTTTCCTGGCGACCTGATCGTGATCAACAACACCGGGACGCTGCCGGCCCAGGTGCGTGCCACCGGCGGGCTGGCGGTGCACTTCTCCACCCCGCTGGCTGATGGTGCGTGGCTGGTCGAACTGCGTGAGATAAAAGACAAAATCTCTCTGCCGAACGGTTCTGGGTTCCCCGGGCAGGTCATCGACTTGCCCGCCGGAGCGCAACTGACCTTGCTCGGCAAGGCGACCAGCCGGCTGTGGCGAGCCAGGCTGTCGGTCGCCGTGGTGCCGTACCTACTGCGGCACGGCGTCCCGATCAGGTACTCCTACGTCCGCCGCGACTGGCCGCTGCCGTTCTACCAGACCGTATTCGCGCGTGAGCCCGGCAGCGCCGAGATGCCCAGCGCGAGCCGCCCGTTCACGCCCGCGGTGATCACCGAGCTGGTCACCCGCGGGGTGCTGTTCGCCCCGCTCACCCTGCACGCCGGGGTGTCCTCGCTGGAGGCCGACGAGGATCCGTACCCGGAGCCCTACGACGTGCCGCCCGCGACGGCACGCCTGGTCAACCACGTGCGGGCGCACGGCGGGCGGGTCATCGCGGCGGGCACGACCGTCGTCCGCGCGCTGGAGACCGCCGCGCTGCGCACCGGCGCCGTCGAGCCGTCGGCGGGCTGGACGTCGCACGTGGTCACCCCGCAGACCGGCGTCGGCGTGGTAGACGGGCTGCTCACCGGGCTGCACGAGCCGCGGTCCTCGCACCTGCGGATGCTGGCCGCGTTCGCCGGGCCGGGGCTGCTCGGCCGGTGCTACGAGGCGGCGATCGCGTCCGGGTACCTGTGGCACGAGTTCGGCGACGTTCACCTGCTGCTGCCCTAGGCTGCTGCCCTTGGCCGGGCCGTGCTGCGGTAGCCTGTCGCCGCCATGACTACTCCGCGGACCACCCTGCTCATCACGCTGACCGGCCGTGACCGGCCGGGCGTAACCTCCAGGCTGTTCGGCGCGCTGGCCAGGCACCCGCTGTCGGTGCTGGACATCGAGCAGGTGGTGATCCGCGGCAAGCTGGTCCTCGGCGTGCTGCTGGGCTGCGACTCGCCGCCCGACCTCACCGGCATCTACGACGCGGTCAGCGCGCTGGCCGGTGATCTCGGCCTGGAGGCCGAGATCACCACCGGATCCGGCGCCGCCGGAGACGGGCCGGCCAGGGGCGGGCGGCTGCACGTCACCGTGCTCGGCAGCCCGCTGGCGCCCGCCGCGATCAACGCCATCGCCGGGCGCATCGCGGCCAGCGGGGCCAACATCGACCGGATCGGCAGGCTGGCCCGGCACCCGGTGACCTGCATCGAGATGGAGATCTCCGGCGGGGACCCGGTGCTGCTCCGGGAGGACCTGGCCCGGGTGGCGGTCACGCAGGGCATCGACGTCGCGGTCCAGCGCGGCGGCCTGCACCGGCGGGCGCTCCGGCTCATCGTGATGGACGTGGACTCCACTCTCATCAGGGACGAGGTCATCGACCTGCTCGCCGCCCGGGCCGGCGCGGCCGAGGAGGTGGCCAAAGTGACCGCGGCCGCCATGCGCGGCGAACTGGACTTCGCCGCGTCGCTGCGCGAGCGGGTCGGGCTGCTCGCCGGGCTCGACGCCGGGGTGCTCGACGAGGTGCGGGACGAGTTGCGGCTGACCTCGGGGGCGCGCACGCTGATCAGCACGCTCGGCGGCCTCGGCTACAAGTTCGGCATCGTCAGCGGCGGCTTCGCCCAGGTGATCGCCCCGCTGGCGGCCGAGCTCGGCATCGGCTACGTGGCCGCCAACACGCTGGAGATCTCGGCGGGCAAGCTCACCGGCCGGCTGAGCGGCCCCTTGATCGACCGGGCGGCCAAGGCGGACGCGCTGCGCGGCTTCGCGGCCGACGCCGGCGTTCCGCTGTCCCAGACGGTGGCGGTCGGGGACGGCGCCAACGACCTGGACATGATCGCCGCCGCCGGGCTGGGCATCGCGTTCAACGCCAAGCCGGTGGTCCGCGACGCGGCCGACACCTCCGTGAGCGTCCCCTACCTGGACGCGATCTTGTACCTGCTCGGCATCTCCAGCGACGAGGTGGTGCTAGCCCGGGGGGACACTCTGCCCCCTGGGGACACCCCAGACCCCGATGGCCCGGAACCCCCCGATGCGCTCCGCGCCCCGCCGCGGTCCCCGCCGTAATATCGCGCGGCCGGAGGGGCTCTACTTTCTCCCCCGAGCCCACCCTAGGGCCCCTCGCGGACCGCGTGATGCGAGGCTGCGCCTCGCGTATTCGCCGTAGCGTTCGTATCAGCGCCGTTATTCGCGGCGCTTGGGGACGGCGGTGGCGTGGTCCTCCACGCTTTCGCCGTCGCCGACGGCGGGCTGCGGGACCTCGGCGGCCGGGCTGACGCCCTCGAGGGCGGGTGAGATGGCGCCGGTCACCTCCGCCGCCGCGGGTGCTGCCTCGCCCATGCCGGCGGAGCGGCGCTTGGAGACCACGATGGCCGCGACGATGATGATGACCGCGCCGAGGGCGACCCCGGTGCGCAGGCCGATGTTGGCGCTGTACTTGACCACGCTGGTGGCGATGAGCAGGGAGACCAGGTTCATCACCTTGATCAGCGGGTTGATCGCCGGGCCCGCGGTGTCCTTGAACGGGTCGCCGACGGTGTCGCCGATGACGGTCGCGGCGTGCGCCTCGGAGCCCTTGCCGCCGTGCTCGCCCTCCTCGACCAGCTTCTTCGCGTTGTCCCAGGCACCGCCGGAGTTGGCCAGGAACACCGCCATCAGGACCCCGACCGCGATGAGGCCGGCCAGGTAGGCGCCGAGCGTGGAATAGCCGAACGCGAAGCCGACGGCGATCGGCGTCAGCACGGCAAGCAGGCCCGGGGTCACCAGCTCGCGCAGCGAGTCCTTGGTGACGATGTCGACCACCCGGCTGTAGTCGGGCTTCTCGGTGTAGTCCATGATCCCCGGGTGGGTGCGGAACTGGTTCCGCACCTCCAGGACCACGCGCTGCGCCGCCCGGCCCACCGCCGAGATCAGCAGGCTGGCGAACATGAACACCACCGAAGCCCCGATGATCACGCCGACCAGGACCCTGGGCCGGTCGACCGACAGGCTGAACGAACCTGCCCCGCTGCCGAGCGCCTGCTCGACGATGGTGCGGAAGGAGCCGAACAGCGCGGTCGCGGCGAGCACGGCGGTCGCGATCGCGATGCCCTTGGTGATCGCCTTGGTGGTGTTGCCGATCGCGTCCAGGTGGGTAAGGGCCTGCGCGCCCTCCCCCGTGACGTCGCCGGACATCTCCGCGATGCCCTGCGCGTTGTCGGTCACCGGGCCGAACGAGTCCATCGACACGATCACGCCGACCGTGGTCAGCAGGCCGCCGCCGGCCAGCGCCACCGCGAACAGGGCGATGGTGGCGTTCCCCGTGGCCAGGAGGTAGGCGCCGAAGACGGCGGCGGCGATCAGCAGCGCGGCGTACACGGCGGATTCCATGCCGTACGCGATCCCGGACAGGATGACCGTGGCCGCGCCGGTCTCCGAGCTCTGCCCGATGTCCCGCACCGGCCGCCTGTTCACCTCGGTGAAGTACCCGGTCAGCAACTGGATGGCACTGGCCAGCACGATGCCGATCAGCACCGCCCCGAACGCGATCCAGCGGGGGCTGCCGCTGTAGGCCGCGATGGCTGGGTCGGTGACGCCCTTCAGGTCACTGAAGTGGGCCGGCAGGAAGGTAAAGCAGGCGATCGCTACCCCGATGGCCGAGATCACCGCGGACACGAAGAAGCCGCGATTGATCGCGGTCATGCCGCTGCGGTCACCCTGGCGCGGTGAGACCACGAAGATCCCGATCACCGCGGTGATCACTCCGATCATCGGCACGATCAGCGGGAACACCAGGCCCTTGTCGCCGAACGCCACCTTGCCCAGGATCAGCGAGGCCACCAGCATGACCGCGTAGGACTCGAACAGGTCCGCCGCCATGCCCGCGCAGTCGCCCACGTTGTCGCCGACGTTGTCCGCGATCGTGGCGGCGTTCCTCGGGTCGTCCTCGGGGATGCCCTGCTCGACCTTGCCCACCAGGTCCGCGCCGACGTCGGCCGCCTTGGTATAGATGCCGCCCCCGACACGCATGAACAGCGCCAGCAGGGCCGCCCCGAAGCCGAAGCCCTCCAGCACGCTGGGCGCGTTCTCCCGGTAGATCAGCACCACTACCGCGGCGCCGAACAGGCCCAGGCCCACGGTGAACATGCCGGCTACGCCGCCGGTGCGGAACGCGATCCGCATAGCGGGCCGCTCGCCGCCCTCGCGCGCCGCGGCCGCCACCCGGACGTTGCCGCGGACGCACAGCGACATGCCGGTGAACCCGGTCAGCGCCGAGAACAACGCGCCGACCAGGAAGAAGATGCTTCGTCCCCAGCGCACGCTGGTGTCGTCGGCGGGCAGCAGGAGCAGCACGAAGAAGATGATGACCACGAACACGCTGAGGGTCCTGAACTGGCGCCGCAGGTACGCGGCCGCGCCTTCCTGGATGGCACGCGCGATGTCCTGCATCCGCTGGGTCCCCTGGCCGGCCGCGAGCACTTCTCGGACCAGCGCGCCCGCCACGCCGAGCGCGAGCAGCCCGACGATCGCGACAATGACCACCCAGGTCAGATTGGAGCCGCTCACGCTGACGGAGTTGGCCGCCAGCGCAGAGACATGCCTGAACATTCGACCTCCTGGAACTCCGGTCGGAAGAGGTGCCGATCGGGAACAAACGAGTGGCCGGGAGTCTACGCACGCACGGGCCGAACCACGAACACCGGGCCGTTCCTAACAATTACGTTACCTCAACGTTATTTTCACGATAAAAGACCGCGATGCAAACGGCAAAATGTCGGCCGGGGGCCGCGGTCCGGGAGGGGCTGACGTGGTACCTGATTCAGGCGGGGCCGGTTCAGGCCGACGCGTTAGCTGATGCCGACGGGGCGGCATGCGGTCCGGGTCGGCGCGGTTCGCGGCTCCGGGTGGGCGCGGTGCGCGGCTCCGGGTGGGCGCGGTTCGCGGCTCCGGTGGGCGGCTCCGGCCGGTCGGGACGGTGCGCGGGTCAGGGGTTCGCGGCTCCGGCCGGGACGGTGCGCGGTCAGGGTGCGGGGGTCGCCG
Source organism: uncultured Actinomycetes bacterium (assembly GCA_963705835.1). Lineage (GTDB taxonomy): Bacteria > Actinomycetota > Actinomycetes > Streptosporangiales > Streptosporangiaceae > Palsa-504. The sequence continues at coordinate 24,175 of CAVPLC010000032.1, read as the reverse complement.
AGGGCCAGCTCATCCGGACGCTCACGCCGGAACTCGTCGACCATACGCGTACGTCATCGGCCAGGCCCGAGATCACGGCCAGGCCGAAGCCGGCGGGGAAGGCCATCGCGCCGTCCTGGTCGCGGCCGATCAGGCCGTCATAGCCCGAGCCCTCGCTGCCGGTGCCCTCGCTGCCGGTGCCCTCGCTGCCGACGCCTTCGCTAGCGGCGCCGGCGGGGCCGACGGGCCGGCCGGGACGGCCGGCGCGTGATCGCTCACGACGACCACGAACCGCTCGTCGGCGTCGGTCATCTCGATCCTGACCGGCTCGGCCGGGCAGTGTCGGCGGTGCGCCTCCACCGCGCGCGAGCAAGCCTCGCCGACGGCGAGGCGGACCTCATCAAGCAGCGCTTCGTCGACGCCGCTGCGCCGCGCCACCGCGGTGGCGACCAGCCGCGCGGTGCGAACGTGCGCGGGCAGCGGCGTGAACGTCACTTCGACGGTGGCCATCGCCGGGCCTTTCGGGTCCGTCCGTGGTTACTTCTCGGATTTCTTGGCCGCGATGGCCTGATCCACCGTCTCGTGGATGCCGAAAACCTTCGTCAGCCCGGTGATCCGGAAGATCTTGAGGATCCGCTCCTGCGTGCAGACCAGATCCAGCGAGCCGTCGTGGGCGCGCACCCGCTTCAGCCCTCCGACCAGGACCCCGAGACCAGTGGAGTCGAGGAACTCAACCTTCTCCATGTTCACGACGAGCTGATAGTTGTTCTTGTTGACCAGATCGATGAGCAGCTCACGGAGCCGCGGCGCCGTGTAGACATCGATCTCGCCTTCGACGTCGACGACCTCGATGCCGTCCTTGTTGTAGTGACCCAGCTTCAGATCCACAAATCCTCCAGCGCCATCAAAGGCGTCATCTCAACGTCCCGCCCCGGCGCGCCGGCCGAGGTAGCCAGCACCCGCGCGTGACCCTCTGCGGCATTCAACCACGCTCCGATGTCATGTCTATACGAAATCATGCCTCCGAGCATCCCCCTACGGGTGACACACTGAAAACCTGTGTCGACAATCACGGCGTCCTGTCCCCCTACGGGGGGCTACCCGCCCCCCGCTCCCCCCGGTCCGGCGGACTACCCGCCTCCGGCGGAACCGACCGCCACGCCGGAGAACCGCGCCCTGAACATCCTGCTGGATGACGCGCGGGCGGGCAGGCCCGTTCATGTCGAGCACATCCCGGCCCGGGCCGGACGCCAGGTGCCCTGGCCGGACTGGGCTCCCGCGGAGATCATCGACGCATTCGCCCGGCGCGGCGTCGTGGCCCCCTGGTCGCACCAGGCCGCCGCCGCTTCTCACGCCGAGGCCGGGCGCAACGTGATCATCTCTACCGGCGCCGCGTCGGGCAAATCGCTCGGCTACCTGCTGCCCGCGCTCACCTCGGTGCTGGCCGGCGACACCGTGCTGTACATCACGCCGACCAAGGCGCTGGCCGCCGATCAGCTCGCCTCGATCCGCTCCCTGGCCCTGCCGGGGGTTGTGGCGGCCACGTTCGACGGCGACTCGACCACCGCCGAACGCGCCTGGGCCCGCAGTCACGCCAGGTACCTGCTCACCACCCCGGACATGCTGCACCGGTCGCTGCTGCCCGGGCACGCCCGCTGGTCAGGGTTCCTCGGCAGGCTGCGGTACGTCATCGTGGACGAGTGCCACGAGTACCGCGGGGTGTTCGGCTCGCACGTGGCACAGGTGCTGCGCAGGCTGCGCCGGGTGGTCGCGCATCACGCCCCGCCCGGCGGGCCTTCCTGGCCAGGGGGGACGACCCCCCCAGACCCCCCCGCGAGGGCCCGGCCGGTCTTCGTGCTCGCCTCGGCCACGGTCGGCGCGCCCGGCGTCTGCGCCCGGCTGCTGACCGGGGTGGACGCCGAGGAGGTGACCGAGGACGGCTCGCCCCGGGGGCCGCTCGCGTTCGCGCTGTGGGAGCCGCCGCTGACCGACGCCCGCGGCGAGGCCGGGGCCAGGCTGCGCCGGACGGCCATCTCGCAGACCGCGGACCTGCTGGCCCGGCTCGTCGAGCGCGAGGTCCCGACGCTGGCCTTCATCAGGTCCAGGCGCGGCGCCGAGGCCGTCGCCCTGGCCGCGCGCCGGACCCTGGGCGGGCACGAGGCTCCGGCCGCGAAGGTGGCCGCGTACCGTTCCGGGTACCTGCCCGAGGACCGGCGCGACCTGGAGGCCGCGCTCGGTGACGGACGGCTGATCGGCCTGGCGACCACGACCGCGCTCGAGCTCGGCGTCGACATCGCCGGCCTGGACGCGGTGCTCATCGCGGGCTGGCCGGGGACGTGGTCCTCGCTGTGGCAGCAGGCGGGACGGGCCGGGCGCAGCGGGCGCAGCGCGGCCGCGGTCCTCATCGCCCGCGATGACCCGCTCGACACCTACCTGGTCCGTCACCCCGAGCTCCTGCTCCGCCATCCGGTGGAGGCCACGGTCCTGGATCCGGGCAACCCGTACGTGCTGGCGCCGCACCTGTGCGCGGCAGCGGCCGAGCTGGCCCTCACCGATCAGGACATGGACATTTTCGGCGCGCAGGCCCGCCCCGTCGTCGACGAGCTCACCCGGACCGGCCGGCTGCGCCGGCGCCCGGCGGGCTGGTACAGCGTGCGCCGGTCCGCCGCCGGGCCCGCTGGCCTGCGCGGGGCCGGCGACGCCCCGGTGCGGGTGGTGGAGGAAGCGACCGGACGGCTGGTCGGGACCGTGGACGAGCCGTCGGCCCAGCTGCTCGTCCACGACGGAGCCGTTTATGTGCATCAGGGCGAGACGTACCTGGTGGGCCGGCTTGACCTGGCCGACCGGGCGGCGCTGGTCGAGCCGTGCGACCTGGGCTACACCACCACCGCCCGGGACGTGACCGAGGTCGAGGTGCGGGGCGAGCTGCGGCGCACGACGCTGGGTGCGGGCGAGGTCATCTTCGGTGACGTCCAGGTGAGGAGGCAGGTCGTCGGCTACACGCGGCGCCGGGCCGACACCGGTGCCCCGCTCGGGGACACGCCGCTGGACCTGCCGCCACGACACCTGAATACCCGCGCGGTCTGGTGGACCCTGTCCGATGCAGGCCGGGACCTGCTCACCGAGGCGGGCATCGACCTGGCCGGCGCCGCGCACGCCGTCGAGCACGCCGCGATCGGCCTGCTGCCGCTGTTCGCCACCTGCGACCGGTGGGATATCGGCGGCGTGTCCGCCGACCTGCATCCCGCCACCGGACAGCTCACCGTCGTGGTCTACGACGGCCACGACGGCGGCGCGGGTTTCGCCGAGCGCGGCTTCCAGGCCGCGCGGGACTGGCTGAGCGCCACCCGGCAGGCGATCTCCGGGTGTGACTGCGAGGCCGGCTGCCCGTCCTGCGTCCAGTCACCGAAGTGCGGCACGGCCAACCATCCGCTGTCCAAACACGGCGCGGTCGCTCTCCTGGATCTGCTCCTGACGGGTGCTCTCTGACCCCTCGCGCTCCTTCCCGTCACGGATCCGACTTCCTCCTCATAGAACACAGGAGTCCCTGTCGCCACAGGAGTGGGAACGGGTCGGCTTTCGTACGCCCAAGGACAAGGGGGATGCTTGGTGCTGTAAAGGATTCCCGGTGCCGTATAGGCTCATGTTCGCGGATAGCGCAGGCGGTGCGCGCATCGAGCCTGGCAGCCGCCTCTTACCTGATGAGAAATCTCTACTGTGCGGTAAGGATCTTGGGACAACCCTGTTCAGGCCGCAGTCAGTTATGTTCTAATTCGATTGGCTGACGCCGCAAGAGGGCCTCTTGGTCGATAGATGCGAGCCAATGCTCGATACATGAGCTCTCAGCGGATAAGCTTGTATATAAGGACGGAGCCGGCCTCCCCCCCCAGGGCCGGACCGTGCGCGCGGCCCCCGCTCTCCCCCCCGGCGGGGGCCGCCTCCTTTTCTCGGTCACACGGACATCTTTCTGGCTAAGCTGACGTCGCCCTACCGGCGAGCCACAAGTTAACGGCATGTGACTGCCAGGACTGATTGAGATCACGAATTGGTTACGTCACAGGTCTTTTCAGGCCGGTGATTTCGTCGTAGAACGGTGGTACGGACGACAAGCGTCCGGGCACGGCAGCCAGGTACCCACGCGCGACCAGCCGCGGGAGGCGTGTCAGAGCAGGTGAGGCCGACGATCGTCGCCACCAGGCGACAAGGGCGGCCAGCCTGACTGACAAAGAAGGTGCACGCTTGGTAGCCAGGCTTGACGTGCTGCGCGGCGGCGCCCCGGCCAGGGGCGCCGCTTGCTTTTGGGGGTCTTTTAGGGTCCTCCCGGACCTGCGGGGGCCGCGGGGGCCGTGGGTCAGCCAGGCTCACCTTGGGGTCGTGTCGGACCTGCGGGGCCGCGTTAGTCGGGCGCGCTTTCGGGGTCTTCCGGGGCCTGCGGGGGCTGCGGGGCGGCTGGGCTTGGACCTGCCGACGGAATCGTGGCACCATATCAGGCGACTCGCGACACATCGCGGTGGCGGGGATTCCGCGATGACCACGATCAGGAACGTTAGCCTTGGTCCTTGGCCCGACTTGGGCTGGCCCACGGGATATCGGGCGCGGGCACCGATTGCCGTTCAGCAGAGCGGGCAGTTGTCCGCACGACGGGAGAGGGACGCGATGGTCAGGAGCGAAACGCCGGAACCCGCCGGCAGTGACCAGTCACTCGGCGATCTCGTGGCCCTGGCGGCCAAGGACGTCAGTCAGCTGCTCAGGTACGAGATCGACCTGGCCAAGGCCGAGTTGCGCGGGGACATGCGGCGGATCGGCCTGGCCGTGGCGCTGGTGGGCGTCGCGGCCTTCGTCGGCTGCCTGGTGCTCGTGCTGCTGTGCATCGCGTTCGCGTACGGCCTGGTCGCGCTCGGCATCTGGACCTGGGCCGCCTTCCTCATCGTGGTCGGCACGTGCGTGCTGCTGGCCGTGGTGGCGGTGGGCATCGCCTTCCTGAAGGTGCGGCGGCTGTCCGGCCTGCGCCGGACCAGGAAAGTCGGTCTCCGAGGGACTCGGGATGCTGCGCCGCGACGGCGAGCAGCCGGAGGTCGACCGCGACGGCCAGCAGCCCGAGATCGCCGCGCCCAAGTCCCGGTAAAGTGAAGCGCAATGGCCGTGAACACGGATTCCGTGGTCCAGATCGCCGGACCATGGACCCACAGGTCGGTGAGCGCCAACGGGACCCGCTTCCATATCGCCGAAGCCGGCGACGGGCCGCTGGTCCTCCTGTTGCACGGCTTTCCCGAGTTCTGGTGGACCTGGCGGCATCAGCTGGCGTGGCTGCCCGACGCGGGCTTCCGTGCGGTCGCGGTGGACCTGCGCGGATACGGCGGAAGTGACAAGCCGCCGCGCGGCTACAACCTGGTCACGGCGGCCGCCGACGCAGCCGGCCTGGTCCGGGCGCTGGGCGAAGCCAACGCGATCGTGGTCGGCCACGGCTGGGGCGGCCTGGTCGCCTGGACGTTGTCCGTCTACCATCCCAAGGTCGTCGGGCGGCTCGCGGTAGTATCGATGGCGCACCCGCTGCGGATCCGGTCCTCGCTGGTCACCGACCTGCTCGGCCAGGGCCGCCGGAGCAGCTACGCGTTCGGGTTCCAGCTGCCCGTGCTGCCCGAGCGCCAGCTGGTCAGGGACGGCGCGCGCAAGGTGGGGCAGCTGCTGGAGGACTGGTCGGCACCCGGCTGGCCCGACCAGCACACCGAGCAGGTCTACGCCCAGGCGATGCGAATACCGTCGGTGGCCCACTCGGCGCTGGAGTACCACCGCTGGCTCGCGCGCAGCGGCGTGCGGCCCGACGGCCTGCGCTACGCGCGGCGCATGCGCACGCCGATCCAGGCCCCCACCTTGCACCTGCACGGGGCGCTGGACCGCTGCGTGCTGCCGCGGACCGCCCGCGGCGCGGGACGGTACGTCGAAGGCCCTTACCGCTGGAAGGTGATAGACGGCGCCGGGCACTTCCCGCACGAGGAACGGCCCGACGCCTTCAACACCGAACTCCGCGGCTGGCTGGCCGATCCGGAACCGGAACGGTGAGGCGGGATCGCGATCCCGTCGGCCGGCCGCGGAACGCGCGCCCGCGTGACGCGCTGGGGCGGCCGCTCGATCGCGACGGTGCCGCCGACGCCGACGAGGCGCGCATCCCGGACGATCTCGCGCTCGACGGGCCGGACGCGGCCCGGCTGGCCGACGAGTTGCTGCGCGCGGGGCGCCCGTTCCACGCGCACGAGGTCCTCGAGGCGTCGTGGAAGACCGGCCCGCCCGGTGAACGCGACCTGTGGCAGGGACTGGCGCAGATGGCGGTCGGGCTGACGCACGCGCACCGGGGCAACGCCCGCGGGGCCGTTACCTTGCTCCGGCGGGGTGCCCAGCGCGTCCGGGTGTACCAGGGCCATGCCACGTCACAGGCGGACCGCGATCACCCCTACGGGATCGACATCGCCGTTTTCCTCGCGGCCGGTGATGACCTGGCGGCGCGGATCGAACGGCAGGGGCTGGCGGGCATCCCGGCCGCGGACCTGCGGCCGGGGCTGATCACCGCCGGGCGTTAGTCGCAGCCTCCGGTGGACACCGGCGCCCGGAGGCTCTCGCCCGCGCTGGCGTCGGCGGAGACCTCGGCGGCCGTCAGGGCGAAGCCGGTGTCGGACACCCCGACCGCGGCGGCGAACACCACGCCGTCGACGGTGCCGTCGGGCGACAGCAGCGGGCCGCCCGAGTTACCCGACTGGACCAGGGCCCGTATCTCGTAGATCTGGCGGGTCACCGTGCTCGTGTCGTAGATGTTCGGGCCCTGCGCGTTCTGCACGCCGCCGATCCTGGCCGGCACCGACTGCAGGGTATTGGCGTCCAGCGGGTATCCCGCGACCACGGCGCTATCACCGGGGTTGGCGGGCCCGGCGAACCGCAGTGGCGTCAGGTCCAGGTCCGGCACGTAGAGGATGGCCACGTCTACCTGGGGGTCGTAGTAGACCACGGTGGCCCGCAGGGGGACGCTGGATTCGGTGGTGGTGACGGTCTGCCTGGTCGTCACGCCCGCGACGACGTGCGCGTTGGTCAGGACGTGATGCGGGGAGATGACGAATCCCGAACCCTCGATGGACCGCGAGCAGCCCGGCGCCACGCCCTGCACCTTCACCACGCGGCTGCGGGCGGCCTGGTATCCCGGGTCGTCGAGCACGCCCTGATCGGGCGCGGCGATGGGGAAGATGTGCTCGGCGCCGATTCCGCTGAACACCTCGGCGTACGTGCTGTTGCTCGCGAGCAGCCTGCGGAAGTCGGAAAACATGGTCCTGGCCGGCGTGGGCATGAACCGGTCCAGGGTCTGCAGCACCAGCGAGCTGTTGACCTGCGTGTCCACCACCGGGAACGGGGACTGGATCAGCACCGATCCGACCACCCAGGCGATCAGCAGCACCGACACCATGCTCACGAAGGAGCCGCCCACCGAGTCCGCGACCGTGGCCGAGTGCCAGGTCACCGTGGATCGCATGGCCGCGCCGATGGTGGAGGCGATGAACTGCCCGATCACGGCGAAGCTGACCAGCAGGACCACGGCGATGACATCCTGCTGGGTCTGGCCGCCGACCAGCGCCCGGGAAATGGCGGGGCCGAACTCCGCGCCGAGCAGCGCGCCGCCCACGAACCCGAAGAAGCTCAGGATCCCGACGATGAAGCCCTGCCGGTACCCGGACACGGCGAACGCGGCGACCACCACGAGCAGGATCAGGTCGAGCACATCTCCGCGCACGCCCTAACCGTATAGCGTTTTCCCCACTTCCTGGCCCACCGAGCGACGATCCCAGGTCGATGACCTTGGCGGCATCCCAGGGCCGTTCCCATCCGGCCAGCGAGAGCAGGCGGTCCACGAGCGCCGCCGTGAACCCCCAGATCAGCATCCCCCTGACCTGGAACGCGGGCGAAAGGAAGCCGCTGGGCCCGCGGACCGTCAGCCGGGCCGCGGGGTCGGCGAGTTCACCGACGCCGACCCGCTCGACCGCGGCCACCTCGCCGGTGTCGACGGGCGCGACCGCGGACGGCCGCCGCCACCACGCGAGCACCGGGACGACCCGGAACCCGGTGCGCGGGATGAACAACTCGGGCAGCGTCGCGACGATGTCGACGCTGCCGGGGTCGACGCCGACCTCCTCGGCCGCCTCCCGCAGCGCCGCGGCGACCGGCCCGCCGTCCGCGGCGTCGATCGCGCCGCCCGGGAAGGCCGGCTGTCCCGCGTGCAGCCGCAGCCCCTCGCTGCGCTGGATGAGGAGCACATCGGGACCGTCCCGTCCCTCACCGAACAAGATGAGCACGGCCGAGGCCCGGCCGCCGCGGGCGGGCGGCTGGATCCGCGGGTCGATCTCCATGCCGGCGGCCGCGTCGGCGAGCTCTCGCAGCCACGCCGGGACGGGTGCGCCGACCGTCACGAGAACGGGCCGGGCTTGACAAGCTTCGCGGCAATCACCGGATCCGTGGGACCCTCGCCGTACGACGGGCACAGCCGGGCCAGCCCGCACGCGCCGCAGGCGGGCAGGCGCGCGTGGCAGACCCGCCGGCCGTGCCAGATCATCCGCTGCGAGAGGTCCGTCCAGTCTCGGCGCGGGATGAGCGCGCCCACCTCGGCCTCGACCTTCACCGGGTCGGTGCTTGTCGTCCAGTGGAACCGCCGGGCGAGCCGGCCGAAGTGCGTGTCCACGGTGATGCCGGGGATGCCGAAGGCGTTGCCGAGGACAACGTTGGCGGTCTTGCGGCCCACCCCGGGCAGCGTGACCAGGTCACGCAGCCGCCGCGGCACTTCGCCGCCGAACCTTTCGCACAACGCCTGCCCGAGTCCCATCAGGCTGTTCGCCTTGGCGTGGTAGTACCCGGTCGGACGGAGAACCTTCTCCAGCTCGTCACGGTCGGCGGCGGCGTAGTCCGCCGCGGTCGGGTACCGCGCGAACAGGGTCGGAGTGATGAGGTTGACCTGCTTGTCGGTGGTCTGCGCGGACAGGATCGTCGCGACGAGCAGCTCGAGCGGCGTGCTGAAGTTGAGCTCGGTGTGCACGTCGGGATACATCACGGCCAGTTCGCGGTTGATCCGGCGGGCACGCCGGACCAGGGCGGTATGCGACGGGGGCTCAGCGGTCACCATTCAAGCTTAGGCCCGCTACGAGGACGAGGCCGACGGTGACGCAGACACGGTCTGGGACGGCGACGCGGACGGGGTCTGGGACGGCGACGGCGACCTCGGTGCCGGGGTCCACGGTGACGGCGGGGGGCTCCACGTGTGGTCTGGCCAGGACGCCCAGCTGACCTGGACGGCCTGGCTCGTGGCCGCGTCAGGTCCGGAGCCGCCGGTGCCGAAGTAGACGACCGTGCTGCCGCCGGCGCCGCTGTTGCGGGTCACGGTCACCGTCACGGTCACCGTCTGCCCGGCCGACAAGGTGCCCTGATAGCTGCTCAGGCTCACCAGGGCCGAGGACGGGCTCGCCGACCAGGCGACCGGGCCGCCCACCGCGGTCACCGTGAGCTGGCCGGTGGAGCCGGACCCGAGGGCCAGGCTGGCCGGCGTCACGAGCAGGGTTCCCGGCGAGCCGGGGGCCGCCGCCGCGGGTCCGTCCGGCCCGGCCGCCGGCCCCCCCGCCGACAGGGCGCCGGCCGGCGAAGGGATCAGCGGCTGGGTCGCCGCGGCGGCCAGCGCCTCGTTCCGTGTGGTTGCCGTGCGCGCGAACGGCGGCGTCGCCGAGGAGCCGCCCCGCGACCGCCTGACCTTGACCGGCGCGGCCCCGCCGACGCCGCCGCCAAGAGTACCCAGGGCCGCCGAGAATCCGGGCGGCGGCGCGGCGGCGGCCGGGTGGCCGGACCCGCTGGCGGCGGGGTTGCCGGTCAACCCGGTCAGCACGAACGCCGCGGCCACCGAGGCCGCGACGGCCGCGGCCCCCGCTCCGGCGATGACCGCCGCGGCCCGCGACACGCGGAACCGCCGGCCGCCCCGGGAGACGTTGCTGACCTGGCCGCCTGCGGCGGCGGGCGCGACGCCCCCCGCGACGGGGGAAGCGGCATGCTCGTCCCCCGCCCGCGGAACGTCCGCCACGCCTGCCACGGCCCGCAGGGGGCTCGGGGCCTTAATGGCCGGGGGGACAGCCTGGACGCGAACCGCGGCCTGGGGGACACGCTCGATGCTCGCCACGGCCCGCCGGCGGTCCTGATCGTCGCCCGGCTGCGGGAGGCTCAGCGGGATTTCCTCGGTAACGGGCTCCTGCTCGGCCGGGAACACGGACGCGGTGAGTTCCGCGGCGCGGCCGACGACGAACTCCCGGTACGCCGACAGCCGGGGGTCGTCGAAGAACTCGAGCACGTCCATCTGGGCCGAGGGCAGCAGCACGGGAGCGGGCAGCATGGCGAAGACCCGCGCCGGGGACACGCTGCGCGGCAGGTTCGGCCGGCAGGCCGGGCAGCGCGCCGCGTGCTCAAGGACGCGGTCCCTGATCGGGGGGGTCATGACGCCCGTCCAGCCGGTCAGCACCTCGGCGCGGTCCGGGCAGGCGTGGTTCTTCCTGATCAGGACCTCGGCGCTCACGGCCCGCTCCAGATTCCGCGCCGCCCGGTCCACGAGCTCCCTGGCCTCGGCGGCCGGCAGGTCGAGCACCAGGCGCACGTTCATGTCGTGCCGGCACGCGAGCTCGAGCGCCTCGAACTCGTCGGCTTCCAGGCTCATGGCCGCCTGCCAGGCCATCAGCCGCGAGTCGGCATCATGCTGGTGCGGCCGGGCGGGCGGCTCATCGGCATCGGCGGCGGGGACCGGCTCGCGGCGGCGGCATTCGGCCCGGGCAAGTGAGTAAAGCCAGGGGCCGAGCAATTCCGGCGAAGCCAGGCACCCGATGCGCTCTTCCGCAACCACCAGCGTATCGCGCAGTGCGATTTGCGCGTTTTCGCGATTCCGGAGCATACACCAGCAATACCGGAAGAGCTGATCGCCGTAGGCGTCGAAGAGTTTCGTCAGCGCGCCCGGTGACCTCGTGCGGAGCGCGGCTGCGAGCTGGGGGTCATTCATGGTCAAAAGCTAGAGCAAACGCGCGCGCGCAGTCAGCTATTCAACATAACGAGCGGTTAAACCAGCACTATTTCCGTAGTGCACATAAACGAATCAATGGTTGCTGCGTAATACCCATTCGCACCATTTAACGGGGGTGCGCCGGTATGGCGGGCGAATGCACGGCGCACGTCGAGGGGTCGTACGGCGCCGGGCCCAGCCCGGCCAGGAGCGGGCCCGTCCGGGGATCGGCCGGATTGATGTGCCGGCCGAGCACCACGATCGCGACGTGGCCCGCGCCGGCCAGCTTGAGCGCGGCGGCGGCCGACTGGGCGCTGGCGCCCGATACCCACGTGTCGTCCAGCAGCAGCACGCTGGCCCCGCCTGGCACCGGGCGGGCCCAGAACCGGTGCACGTCGAGGTCCCGACCCTGGCGACCCGGGCGCATGGCCAGCGGTGAAAGCGGCAGCCGCAGGCCGGGCGAAACCAGGCGGAGCAGCGGGTGCACGCCTGGACGGCCGCACCCGGTCGGTACCACCGCGAGGCGGTCGGCCGGGGGCATGGTCGCGTGCCGCCAGACGCAGGCGCCGTGATCGTCCATGAAGTCACGCACCAGCGCCAGCACCGACGCCTGCGCCGGGGCACTCGGCGCGGGCCACGACTTGTACCGCCACAGCGTCTCGGCGAGCGCCGTACCCTTCACGGCATAGGAGACGGGCACGACCGCGTTGGCCAGCAGGCCGTGACCGAGCAGGTCGTGCCGGTCGCACTGGTAACAGCGGGAGTACCCGGGCCGGACCGGGCCGCGGCACACGGCGCAGGTCGGCGCGGCGGCCGACCGCGGGCCGACCGGGTACAGCAAGAGCATGGGCCGATGCTACGTACCGGTACCGACAAAACACTCAGCGAGAGCAGGCCCCGGCCCGCGTGCAATCTCCTTCTTAACGACGCCGGCTACCGTGAGGGCCCGCAGCATGAATCTGAATGACACGAACTTTGCCTGAGGTACCGTGTGATACGGCAGAATAATCCCTGCCAGGAAGGCGGCCCAGCCAGGCTGCAGCGCCACCAGCGCGGCATCTCCCGCTGCCTGACGCGACTCATGGCAAGGATTCCGTGTGATCGACAGCAGCGAGGCCGTTGCTCCTGACGGCGGTCACGGCGGGATCCTGCGGGGCGGCAGGGCCGCGCTACGGCGGCACCGGGCGCTCGCCCTGCTGCTGGCCGGCGGGGTCGCGCTCCGCGTCCTGGCCCAGGTCGGCTACCAGCCCGCGTTGCTGTTCATCGACTCGAAGAAGTACATCTTCGGCACCGACCTCACCTATACCGCGTGGGGGTCGTTCGACCCGATCGGGTACACCCTGCTGATCTTGCGGCCGGTGCTGCTGGTCGCCAACCTGGGCGTCGTCGCCCTGCTCCAGCACGCGCTCGGGCTGGCCATGGCGGTCGCCCTGTACGTGCTGATGCTGCGCCGCGGCGTGACCCGGTGGCTGGCCGCGCTGGCCGTCGCCCCGGTGCTGCTGGACGCCTACCAGCTCAACGCCGAGCAGACGATCATGCCGGACGTGCTGTTCCAGGCGCTGGTCGTGGCCGGGCTGGTCCTGCTGCTGTGGCAGCCCCGGCCGGGCCTGGCCGTGGTGATCGCCGCCGGGCTGCTGCTTGGCACCTCGGCGCCGGTGCGGCAGGTCGGCGAGGCGCTGATCCTGCCCGCCCTGGTGTACGTGGTGGCGGCCGCGCGGGGCTGGCGGACCAGGCTGCTGCACGGCACCGTGCTGACCGTCTGCTTCGCCGTCCCGATCCTGGGCTACATGGTCTACTCCGACACGGTCCTGCACTACGGGTTCGAGCTGTCCAACATGGGCGACGCGTACCTGTACGGCCGGACCGCGCACGCGGCCGACTGCGCCACGCTGAAGGTCCCGGCCGTCATGCAACCGTTGTGCCCCGCGCCGCAGATCGCGGCGCCCCTGGGCGTGGACGGGCTGGTCAACTCGCTCGAGTCGCCGCGCATGACGTACATGCCGGTGAACGCCCAGATCGGCAAGTTCATCGACACCCTGCCGATGCAGCGCGAGCTGGCCTACGACGTGATCAGGCAGCAGCCGCTGCGGGTGGCCGGCGACATCGCCAAGGACGCGGTGAAGGTCTTCGCCCTGACCCGGGACGGGGACGAGGGCGACACCCCGATCGCGCGCTGGCAGTTCCAGACCAGCTATCCCTACTATCCGCGCGGCATCACCCGGTCCGGCCCCAACAGCGCCACCGGGGTCTTCGCGGAGACCGGTGGCGGCGGAGACGCGCGCGTCTTCCGGCCCGCCGCCATCGTGCTCAGGGACTACCAGCTGCACGGCGGCTACACCCCCGGCCCCGTGCTGCTGCTCGCGCTGCTGGCCGGCGTGGCGGGTATCTGCACCATCCGCAGGCGCCGCGATCCCGGCGACCTGGGCCTGGCCTGCCTGCTGGTCACGGCGAGCGCGGTGGCCGTGCTGCTCGGCGCGGACCTGTACGAGTTCTCCTGGCGCTATCAGCTGCCCGCGCTGGTCACGCTGCCCGTGGCCGGCGCGCTCGGCGCCACCGCGATCGCCCGGCGGGTGCGTGAGCGCCGGGCCGCGGTCACCGCCGCCGTTCGGATCGGCCCGGTGGGCGAGCTGGAGCAGGTGTCCTGACCCGTGGCCGCTCGGTCGGATGGCTCGGATGTCCGCACGCTGGCCAGCGGCGTCGTCTACCAGGACGGCTGGATGCGGCTGCGCCGCGACGAGATCGAACGGCGCGACGGCTCCCGCGGCACCTACGCCTTCGTCGAGAAGCAGGATTTCGCGCTCGTCATCCCGGCCGAGGACGACGGATTCCACCTGGTCGAGGAGTACCGGTACCCGATCGGCCGGCGCACCTGGTCCTTCCCGCAGGGCGGGTGGCCGCCCGGGCGGACGGGCCGCCCGGAGGAGCTGGCCCGGCTGGAGCTCGCGCAGGAGACCGGCCTGCGGGCCCGCCGGATGGTCAAGCTCGGGTTCCTGCACTGCGCCCACGGCATGAGCAGCCAGGGCTGCGACTTCTTCCTCGCCACCGGGCTCGAGCCAGGCCCGCCCGACCGCGAACACGAGGAACAGGACATGCGCCAGGCCTGGGTCCCCAGGGCCAGGTTCGAGGAGATGATCGGCGACGGCGTCATCACCGACGACTCCACCCTGGCCGCGTACGCGCTGCTGCTGATCAGCGAGCGGCGTTCGGCGGACTAGCCGCGCTCAGCGGTGCCGTCTGCACTGGGCAGCAGCGGCCCGAACAGGTCACCGCGCTCGGCCACCCGGTCCAGGACCATGTCGGCGGTGAAGAACATCTGGTCCGGCCGCCGGCACGCCCGCACCTCGTCCCAGCTGACCGGGGTCGACACCGTCGGGCTCTGCCGGGCCCGCAGCGAGTACGGGGCGACGGTGGTCTTGGACCCGTTGTTCTGGCTCCAGTCGATGAGGACCTTCCCGGTCCGTAGCGCCCTGGTCATCCGCGACACCACGCGGCCGGGCTGATCGCGTTCGAGCCGTTCGGCGAAGGCCCTGGCCTGGTCGCTGGCCTGCTCGGAGGTCACGCCGGAGATCGGCGCGTACAGCTGCAGCCCCTTCCCGCCCGAGGTCTTGGCCAGCGGCGCGAGGCCGTCGGCCTCGAGCAGCGGCCGCAGGTCCTCGGCGACCCGGCAGCAGTCCACGATGTTGGCCGGCGCCCCCGGATCCAGGTCGAACACCAGCAGGTCGGGCTCGCGGACCCGGGGCATCCGCCACATCGGGACGTGCAGCTCCAGGCCGGCCAGGTTGGCCGCCCAGATCAGCGCGGGCAGGTCGTCGACGACCAGGTAGGTCACGGTCGTGCCGCGCGCCCGCGAGCTCTCGGAGTCGACCCGCGCGGTGCGGATCCAGTCCGGCCGGTGCGCGGTGACGTGCTTCTGGAAGAAGGCCTCGCCGTCGACGCCCTCGGGATAGCGCTTGAGGGTCAGCGGCCGGCCCGCGATGTGCGGCAGCAGCACCGGCGCCACCCGCTGGTAGTAGTCGAGCACCTCGGCCTTGGTGAACCCGGTCTGCGGGTACAGGACCTTGCCCAGGTTGGTCAGCGTCAGCGTCCGCCCGTCCACCTGGACGGCGACCTTCGCGGTGCTGTCCCGGGGGGACGCACGCCCCCCGGACCCCCCGCGATCCTCATGGGCTCACGGACCACGTCCGCCGGGTCGATGTCGTCACGCAGGCCCTTGTACACCGGCGCGCGCATCCGGCCCGCCTTGGTCCACCGGTCGAAGGTCACGTCGATCACCAGCCGCGGCTCTACCCACACCGCGGTCCGGGCATGCTCGGGCGGCACCGGGCCGTCGAACGGCGAGTCGGGACGGCGCAGCGGCGCGAGCCGCTCGCCCAGCATGCGCAGCGTCTCGACGCTGAACCCGGTTCCCACGTGACCCGAGTAGATCAGCCCGGAGGCGTCATGGACCCCGATCAGCAGGGAGCCGACCTGCCCGGTCCGGTTGCCCTGGCCCGGCTTGTAGCCGGCCACGATGACCTCCTGGCGCCGGGCGTTCTTGATCTTCCGCCAGTAATCGGTCCGGATGCCGGGCGCGTACGCCGAGTCCAGCCGCTTGGCCACCACGCCTTCCATGCCGTGGTCCACCGACACGTCCCGCACCGCCGCGAAGTCCTCGCCGGGGAACGACGGCGGAGTCTGCCAGAACGGGCCGGCCAGGCCCAGTTCGTCCAGCAGCGCCCGGCGGTCCCGGTACGGCAGGTCGAGCAGCGGCCTTCCGTCCTGCTGCAGCACGTCGAACACCAGGTAGGTGACCGGGGTCTGCGCGGCCAGCATCGCGGCCTGCGACGCCGCGCTGACGTGCATGCGGGGCTGCAGCGCCTCGAATTCCGGCCAGCCGCTCTCGCCGAACACCACGATCTCCCCGTCGAGCAGCAACTGCTTGTGCGCGGTGGCCGCGCCCAGGCCGGCCAGTTCCGGGTAGGCCACCGTGATGTCCCGCTCGGTCCGCGACATCAGGCGGACCCGGCCCTTCTCGATGAAGGCCAGCGCCCGGACCCCGTCCCACTTCATCTCCAGCGCCCAGTTCTGGGTGTCGGCCGGCATCGCGGTCCCGGAGATGGCCAGCATGGGACGGACCGCGGCGGGCAGAGGCTGCCGTTCCCTGTGGATCATCCACTGCTTGCCGTGAGTCTGGAACAGCACGTAGCCGCCTTCCACCCGCCGGCCGTGCAGCATGACCTTGACTTCCCTGGGTGTCCACTTGAGCGTCTCGTAGCGGCCGTGATCCCAGATGCTGACCGCGCCGGCCCCGTACTCGCCGCGGGGGATCTCACCCTCGAAGCGGCCGTACTCCAGCGGATGATCCTCGGTGTGCACGGCCAGGTGGTTGA
Source organism: uncultured Actinomycetes bacterium (assembly GCA_963705835.1). Taxonomy (GTDB): domain Bacteria; phylum Actinomycetota; class Actinomycetes; order Streptosporangiales; family Streptosporangiaceae; genus Palsa-504. The sequence goes on along the minus strand of CAVPLC010000032.1, from coordinate 7,774 downwards.
CGGCCGGGTCGGGCGGCACCCCCTTGGGCAGGGCCCAGGAGACCAGCACCCCATCGCGCTCGAGCCTGAAGTCCCAGTGCAGCCGGCGGGCATGGTGCTCCTGGATCACGAAGCTCCCGCCGTCGTGGCCCTGTCCTTCGTCGGCCCTGCCCCGTCGCGGCGGGCCCGGCCCGGACGCGGCGGGCACCGGCTCGGGCGTCCGGGCCGCGTCCCGCTTGTCCCGGTAGGCCTGCAGCTTGTCCACGCTTCCCTGTCTACCCCGTAACCAGGCCAGAACGAGCACCAGGGACCGTTCGGTCAAAAAGATCTTCGCTGGTCTACGGCCGTTACAAACATTACCTACATTGCCCACTTTTTAACTTATGGTGGTAGGGAATGTAAGGAATACGGTGCCGAGAGAGGGGAGCGCGGGATGGGCCTCAACCCCTACGTCGTACATGGGCAGTGCGGTGGTGGGATTGCTGGTCGGGCTGACCGGAGCCGGCGGCGGGGCGCTGATGACCCCGATGCTCATCCTGCTGTTCTCGGTCAAGCCTGCCGCGGCCATCTCCAGCGACCTGGTGGCCGCGGTGGTGATGCGGCCGGTCGGCGCGGCGGTCCACCTGCACAAGGGCACCGTCAACCTGCGCATGGTCGGCTGGATGTCGCTCGGCTCGGTGCCGATGGCGTTCCTCGGCGCGTTCATCCTGCGGCAGTTCGGCGACGGCACGGCCGACCAGCGCAACGTCGAGATCGCCCTCGGCGCCGCGCTGCTGGTCGGGGCGGCGGCCATGGTGCTGCGGTTCATCCTGGACCGCAGGCTGGTCCGGCCGCGCACCGGCGCGATCGCGCAGGTGAGGGTGCGGCCGGTGCCCACCGTGCTGATCGGCATGGTCGGCGGGCTGATCGTCGGCATCACCTCGGTCGGCTCCGGCTCGCTGATGATCATCTTGCTGCTGTTCGCCTACCCGATGCTGTCCGCGGGCCGGCTGGTCGGGACGGACCTGACCCAGGCGGTCCCGCTCACCGCCGCGGCGGCGCTGGGCGCGCTGACGTTCGGGCACGTCGAGTTCGGCGTGACCGCCTCGATCGTGGCCGGCAGCGTGCCCGCGGTGCTGATCGGCGCCCTGCTCTCGTCCCGCGCGCCGGACCGGTACATCAGGCCGGCCATCACGTTCGTGATCTTCGCGTCCGGGCTGAAGTACGTCGGCGTCGCCACCTACCCGCTGGGCTGGACCATGGGCGGCATCCTGGTCGCGGGCGGGGCGTACGGGCTGATCCGGGCGCGGACCCGGCAGACCCGACGACCTTCGCGCCAGGAGCCGATTCCCGCGCTCACCCAGACCTCGCAGGACGTGCCGGTCAGCTGACCGCGTACTTCTCGACCAGGCCGCCCACGTTCGGGAGCGCGGCCGCGACGTGCTTGGCCGCGCCGCCCCGGACGGCGCCGTAGGCCTTCACGATCGTGGGCCGCCCGGACATCTTCGCCCTCGTGTCGGACACCGACAACAGCGCCTCGGACACCTCGTCGCCGCGCTTGACCAGGTAGTCGCCGAACCCGGAGGCACCGGAGGCGGCGAAGTCCGCCCAGTACGGCTCGAGTTCGGTCACCAGGTCGGGCAGCAGCGATTCCACCGTGGACTGCAGGTAGCCCGCGGCGAACGTGTTCGCCGTCTTGTACGCGAGCTTGACCGCGGTCCCTGAGACCCCGGACTTGCTCGAGACCTCCTGCTGGATGAGCTTCAGGCAGTCGGCGACGACGGCCGGCTGGGTATCCGGCGCGAGCAGGACCTCGCTGAGCGTGGCGGCCATGGGCTTGTGTTCTCCTTTGTCACTGAGGTGTTCCCGTGCCGTTGGGAGCCCATGTGCCTGGCTGTAACCGCCCAGCTCCCCTCCGGGCCGAACCAAGCTAGCGCGCTCGTGCGCCCGCCGTGACCGGAGTTCTCCCACTGTTACCTTTAATGTCTGCGTCTGCTCTCGCAGGCATGCCCCTACAGTGGTCAGCGTGACCGGAACCTGGCGGGTGGAGCCGTCCGGGCCGCTGCGCGGTGACATCTCGGTGCGCGGCTCGAAGAACGCGGTGACCAAGCACATGGTCGCGGCGATGCTGGGCGACGGGCCGAGCACGATCCGCAACGCGCCGGAGGTCGGTGACGTCGACATCACCGCCGCGATGCTGGAGGCGGTCGGGTTCGAGGTCGGCCGTTCGGGGGCCGAGATCACGGTCACGCCGGGCCCTTCGGTCCAGCCGCACGTGCCCGAGGCGTTCACCGGGCTGAACCGGATCCCGATCCTGATGCTCGGGCCGTTGCTGCACCGGACCGGGGAGGCCTTCGTGCCGCTGGTCGGCGGCGACCCGATCGGGCGGCGGCCGGTCGACTTCCACGTCGCCGCGCTGCGGGCGCTGGGCGCCGAGGTCGAGGCGGGCCCGGCCGGGATCAGCGCGCGGGCCTCCCGGCTGTACGGCGCGCGCATCGACCTGCCCTACCCCAGCGTCGGCGCGACCGAGACGGTGCTGCTCACCGCGGTGCTGGCCGAGGGGAAGACGGTGCTGCGCAACGCCGCCACCGAACCCGAGGTGGTGGAACTGGCGCTGTTCCTGCAGCGCATGGGAGCGCACATCGAGCTGAGCCCGGACCGGCGGATCGTCATCGACGGCGTGCGCCGGCTGCGCGGCGCGTCCAGGTGGCTGGCCGGCGACCGGCTCGAGGCGTTCTCCTACCTGGTGGCGGGGCTGATCACCCGGGGCGAGGTCCGGGTGCACGGCTGCCCGCAGGACCGGCTGGTCACCGCCATCACCACGCTGGCCAAGATGGGCGCGCAGATCGACATCACCGATGAGTGGATCACCGCGTCCGCGCCCTCGGGGCTGCGCCCGGCCGCGGTGCACACCGACACCCACCCGGGGTTCATGACCGACTGGCAGCAGCCGCTGATGGTGCTGTTCACCCAGGCCGACGGGATGTCCGTGCTGCACGAGACGGTGTTCGAGAACCGGCTCGTCTACGTGCCCGCGCTGCAGAAGATGGGCGGCGAGATCGAGGTGTTCGCGGCCTGCCTGGGCGGGCCCGCGTGCCGGTTCCACGACACCAACGCGGTGCATTCGGCCGTGATCAGGGGCGTGTCCAAGCTGCGCGGCGCCGACGTCACGCTGCCCGACGTCCGGGCCGGGTTCTCGGCCGTGCTGGCCGCGGCCGTGGCCGACCGGCCTTCGGTGCTGCGCGGGATCGGTCACATCGAGCGCGGCTACCACCGGCCGTTCGAGCAGTTCGCCTCGCTCGGCCTGGTCATCAGGCGCGGCTGAGCCGGGGGCCTGATGACGACGGCGTTCGTGCTCGGCGGCGGAGGGCTGCTCGGCGCGCACGAGGTCGGCATGCTGCGCGCGCTTTCCGAGGCGGGCGTGCGGCCCGACCTGGTGGTGGGCACCTCGATCGGCGCGATCAACGGCGCGTTCGTGGCCGCCGACCCGGCGGGTGCGGCGGGGCGGCTGGCCCGGATGTGGCAGGGCGACGAACTGCGGCTGGCCTTCAGCGAGAAGCTGTGGGGCCGGGCCGCCCACCTGGTCCGGTCCGGCACGCACCTGCACTCGCTCGAGCCGCTGCGCCGGCTGCTGGCCTCCGCGCTGCCCGGGAGCGACTTCGCCGACCTGGAGCTGCCGTTCCAGTGCGTGGCGGCCAGCATCGAGACCGCGAGCGCGCGCTGGTTCAGCAGCGGGCCCGTGGTGCCCGCCGTCATGGCCTCCTGCGCGGTGCCCGGGCTGCTGCCGCCGGTCGAGGTCGACGGCGCGCACTACTTCGACGGCGGCCTGGTCGACTCGATCCCGGTGGGCCGGGCCGTCGCGCTGGGCGCCGGCACCGTGTACGTGCTGCAGGTGGGCCGGATCGAGAGCCCGCTTGAGGTGCCCACCCGGATGTGGGAGGTGGGACTGGTCGCGTTCGAGATCGCCCGGCGGCACCGGTTCCACGAGGAGATGTCCTCGCTGCCCTCGCATGTTCGCGTTCATGTCCTGCCGACCGGCGGGGACCGGCTCCCGCCGGGACTGGCGCAGTTCCGCTACCGTGACCGGGCTAGGGTGAGCCAGAGTATCGAGCGCGCCTACGCGGCGTCCGCGAGGTATCTCGCCGCGCTGACCCGGCAGTTACCCGGCCTGCTTGCTAAGGGGAGGTCTCGACATGCTCCCACCCAGGCCGGTCCGCAGGGTCGTGGTGGCCCCGATGCTGATCGCCCTCGCCGTGGGCGTCATCGTGCTGTCCCCCTTGCTGGCGCTGCTCGCGCTGCTGTCCGGGCTGGCCGGGCTGTTGCGGGCGGGCCGGATGCGCAACCTGCGGCTGGTGTCGTTCGCGGTGGTATGGCTCACCGCGGAGATCGTGGCGCTGGTCATGATGTTCGGCCTGTGGATCATCAGCGGGTTCGGCGGCCGCCTGCACACCGAGCCGTACCAGGAGCGGCACTACGCGGTCATCCGGCGGTTCCTCGACTCGCTGTACCGGGGGGCGGAGAGGACGTACGGGCTGCGGGTTTCGAGGTCGATGAGCCTGCTGCCACGCCCGGGGAGCGGCTCGCCCGGCTGGCCCGGCCGGTCATCGTGCTCAGCAGGCACGCGGGCCCGGGCGATTCGTTCCTGCTCGTCCACCAGCTGCTGAGCGTCTACCAGCGGCGGCCGCGGGTGGTCATGAAGGCGACGCTGCAGTTCGATCCCAGCCTGGACGTGGCGGGGAACCGGCTGCCCAACGTGTTCATCAAGCCCCGCGAGACGGGCGAGAAGATCTACACCGACCAGATCGAGCGGCTGGCCCGCGGGCTGGAGCGGACCGGCGCGCTGGTGATCTTCCCCGAGGGCGGCAACTGGACGCCGGGCCGCTGGCGCCGCGGCATCCGGCGGCTGGAGCACGCGGGCCGGCGCGACCTGGCCGAGCGCGCCAGGGACATGCCCAACCTGCTGCCGCCGCGGCCGGGAGGGGCGCTGGCCGCCATCGCCGCCTGCCCGGACGCGGACGTGATCTTCGTGGCGCACGCCGGGCTGGACACCATCACCTCCATCGGCGACGTCTGGCGGCGGTTCCCGGTCGACCAGGTCATCCGCGCGAAGTGGTGGCGGGTGCCGTTCGACGAGGTGCCACGGACGGCCGACCACGAGGCTCAGCTTCAGTGGCTCTACGGCTGGTGGCAGCGCATCGACCGGTGGATCACCGAGAACCGGCCGGATGGCGCCGTGGCGCCGGCCGTGGTTCCGCCGCCGGAGAGCGGTGCCGGCGAGTTACCTGGCCCTGTCACGGGTGGGCGTCCCAGTGGCGGCGCAGCGCGGCGGTGAACTCGGCGGCCCGCTCGTCGGGGAAGAACAGGCGTGCCCCCGCGAGCTCGACGACCTCGGTGGCGCCGGGGATCGTGTCGCGCAGCCAGTAGGCCCACTTGCGGCGGAAGGCCGTGTCGCCGGTGCCCCAGACGATGAGGGTCGGGACCTGCAGGCGGGCCAGGGCGGGTTCAACCGCCAGCAGGTCGCGGGCGTGCATAGACGTCATCAGCCGCTGGAACTGGCGGGCCGATTCCGGGGTGCCGATCAGCGGTTCCAGCCAGGCGCGCGCGATATCTTCGGGCAGGTTGGCGACGTCCTGGTAGACGCTGCCGAACAGGCGCTTGCGGGCCCGCCGGATGTCGCGGGCCAGCCGGGGTGCGATGCGGGCGAGCAGGCCCGCGCGGGCGAGCAGGACCGCGGGCAGCATCACCCTGGGCGGCACGTTGTCGTGCGCTTCGCAATTGGTCAGGGTCAGGGTGTGCAGGCGCTCGGGGTGGCCGGCGGCGAACACCTGGCTGACGGCACCGCCGGTATCGTTCGCGACGAGGTCGATATCGGTCAGCTCGAGCGCGTCGCAGCAGTCGGCGAGGAACCTGGCCAGGCCCGGCAGCGAGAAGTCCTGGTCGGCGGCGGCTGGCGTCTGCCCGTGCAGCGGCAGGTCGAAGGCCACGCACCGGCGCTGGCCGTCGAGCTGGCCGATCACGTGCCGCCAGAGGTAACTGCTGCTGCCCACGCCGTGGACGAACAGCACCGGCCGGCCCGGGCCGCCGGTGTCGATGTAGCTGGCGGGACCGGACCGGGTGCCCACCTGGGTGCGGTGCTTGTCGAGGCGTTCCATCTCGCTGGTCATGAGTTTCTCCCTCGTTGGCCGGCCGCCGGAGTACAGTGACCGGAAAAACCGACTAGCGGTCTAACTTTTCCAAACCGACAGTCGGTCTGTCAACTCTGCCGGAGAGGCGGATGAACAAGAACGTCGAGCGGGGCCGGGCCACCCGGGCGCATCTCGTCGACGTCGCGACGCAGCTGTTCGCCGCGCGCGGCTACGACGGCACCTCGATCGAGGCGGTGCTGGCCGAGGCGGGCGTCAGCCGCGGCTCGCTTTACCACCACTTCCGCGGCAAGGACGCGTTGTTCTGGGCGGTCCTTGAGGGTGTCGCCGCCCGGGTCGGCGAGGAGCTCGCGGAGGCGGAGCGGGACGCCCCGGACCCGGTCGCGGGGCTGCGGGCGGGCTGCCTGGCGTGGATCCGGCTGGCCGCCGACCCCGTCGTCCAGCAGATCGTGCTGATCGACGCGCCCGCGGTGCTGGGCTGGCAGCGCTGGCGGGAGCTTGACGAACAGGGCGCCCTGGGGTGGATCAGGGCCGCCCTCGGGTACGCCGCCGAGACGGGCCGCATCGAGCGCCGGCACGTGGACGTGTTCGCTCACATCGTGCTGGCCGCGGAAACCGAGGTCGCCTTCACGATCGCCCGCGCGAACGACCCGGCCGCCGAAGTCGCCGTCAGGGAGAGGGCCTTCGCCGAGTTCCTTGACCGGCTGCTGGGTGAACCGGTGACACCGTAGCGAACGAGCGGCCTAGCGGGCGGTTACGCTGGCATCGTGACGCCGGAGAAGCTCGCCAACCTCGCACACCTGCGCCGCGCCCGCGACCTGATGGACCGCGAGTACGCGCGCCCGCTCGACGTCGCCGCGCTCGCCCGCGCCGCGCTGATGTCGACCGCGCACTTCTCGCGGCAGTTCCGCGCGACGTACGGGGAGACGCCCTACGCCTACCTGATGACGCGGCGCATCGAGCGGGCGAAGGCGCTGCTGCGCCGCGGCGACCTGTCGGTCACCGAGGTCTGCATCGCGGTCGGGTGTACCTCGCTCGGCTCGTTCAGCGCGCGCTTCACCCAGCTGGTGGGCGAGACGCCGACGGCCTACCGGGCCCGTGACCACGGCGCGCTCGCGAGCGTGCCGGGCTGCGTCGCCAAGGACCTCACCCGCCCGCAGCCGCACGCCGAGCAGGATCGGAGAAGCGCGCGGGGCGCTGGCCCGCTAGCGTTGCGGTCATGGACCTCACTCTTTCCACCTGCTTCGTCCTAGTCCATGACCCCGACGTCGCACTGGCCTTCTACCGCGACACGCTCGGCCTCGAAGTGCGCAACGACGTCGCCCGCGACGACTTCCGCTGGATCACCGTCGGTGCCGCCGCCCAGCCCGACGTCGCGATCGTCCTCACGAACTACCTGAACGGCAGCCCCGCCGACAGCGACGCGCTCGCCGCCCTCATCGCCAAGGGCGCCCTGAACGGCGTCCACTTCCAGACCGACGACCTCGACGCCACCTTCGAGAAGCTCCGCGCCGCGGGCGCCGAGATCGTGCAGGAGCCGACCGAGCAGCCGTGGGGCACGCGCGACTTCGCCGTGCGCGACCCGTCCGGCAACCTGGTGCGCATCGACCAGCCGCCCGCCGCGTGGTCGTGACGCGGCCGGGGATGTTTGCCACGGCACCAGGTTGCTGCTG
>CAVPLC010000031.1:0-28039 GCA_963705835.1 uncultured Actinomycetes bacterium | reverse complement strand
CCGATGTCTGAGCTGCGTTGCAGCGTGCTGTCTTGATAACAGATAGCGTCTGGTCCTTCCAGTTGGTCACGTACACGGTCTCAGTCACCTGGTCGAAAGCGACGCTAATCGGATCGATTCCGACAGGAACTTGAACAGCGATCTGCGAGGCGCAGCCGGAGATATGGGTTGCGTCGCAGGTTGCTCCATTGACAACGGAGACGGTGCCCGTCTCGGTACTCGTGTGATCATAAGTGTTGGCCACATAAATAGTGTTCGTCGCCGGATCAACGCTGACGTCGGCCGGGTCGGTGCCGACTCGCACCGTCCCAACCGGCCTGCAGCCCGATTTGCTCGTGACTTTGCAGGTAGCGCCGTTGATCACCGAGAGCGTGCTGCCGTGAGGGAGCGGGACACTGTTGCTGTCCTCGGCTGCGTTCGCCACGTAGATGGTGTCGGTGACTGGATTGATGTCCACGCCGCTCGGGCCACCGCCGACTGCCGTAGTCGCAAAGGGCTGGTGTGCGCAGCCAGCAGGACGGCTCCCCTCGCAGGAGTTGCCATCGATGACCGACACGGTTCCCGGATGGGTGTCCTGGTTAGCCACGAAGACCATGTTCGTGACCGGGTCCACGACGACAGCGGCGGGGAACGCTCCGACTCGGACGGTCGCTGCCTTCTGGCGGCATCCCGAGGTGTCATCCCCGTTGCAGGTCGCGCCGTTGATCACCGACACCGTGGCGTCGCCAGAGTTTGTTACGTAGATGGTATTGGTTGCCTGGTCCACGGCGATCCCAACTGGGTCCATGCCAACCGCAGCCACGGGCCAGCTCCGCGCGCATCCGGCGGTCTTGTGGCTGTTGCACCGAGCCATGCTCAGGACCGACACCGTAGCGTTGTTGTAGTTCGTGACGTACAGCGTCTCGGTCTTCTGATCCAGTGCAGCATTCACCGGGCCAGAACCGACTGGCGCCTGCGCGAGGGCTCCGCCAGTAGCGGCGGACGGAGATGATGTCGCGGACGGACTACCCGATGCCGAAGTGCTGGTCTCGGGCCGACTGCCACTGGAAGCGCATCCGCCGATCAACACCATCACGGTGGCGACGATTGCCGCGGATAGTCCGAGCCATCCTGTCTGGAGCGACTTACTCACCTCATGACCCCCAGATCTGGTCGGTGCTAGACAACCCTGGCCAGCAACAACGTTAGGCGAGGGTTTCAGACTGCCGGACAGCGGAACCGCGCTACGTTAAGAGCGATTGAAGAATCCCTTCGGAACGTACTCGTTTCTTCTCCCCAAGCCTCCGCCACTTCCCGTACCCGGAGTCGTCATGAGCGTTCCCGAGCCCGAAGCGATAGTCGAGGCCGCGCCGCTCTAGATCCGCCCGGGGCCCGCTGCCGCGTTCACCGAATACGGCGAGGGCTGGCTCAGCGCCGGCCTCGCGGGCAAGGCGGCCCGGCTGGCGGTCGCCGGGTGGACCCGCGCGGTGGACAGGGACGGCGCGACCCTGTCGGCGATCGCGGCCCCGAACGCGGCGCAGTATCTGCTGAACCCGGTCAGGAAGGACTGGGTGGTCGCGCCCGGCCCGGTGGTAACCGGGATCGAGATCTGGGGCTTCGACACGTCGGCTGACGCTCCCGGTCTGGATGTGAAGTGGTGGTTCACCGGGCGACAGCGGCATTCCGGATCTGCCGCGCCGCCCGGCTGAGCCGGCTACAGGGAGGACTTCGTGGGGATGCTCAGCCTGGCCTTCACCGGGTCGAGGCCGTGGCCATGGCGCTTGATGAGCGGGCACGTGGACACCCTCGACGGGTATCTCGGCTACCGGTTCATCAGCCGAGACGAGACCGCCGACGAGTACCGGACCCGCACCGGGTCGACCAGTTCGGGGTGTGGATGCCCTCGAACTTATTCGCTCCTCCGGGCTGGACCTAGCCCAACCCTAGTTCGCGGCTTGTATCTGTGATCCGGGTCACACGGGTGAACCCGTGCGCTGCCGCGCGGCGTACTCCTGCGCGACACCAGCCACCCAGGCTCGCGCAGGAAAGGAACACCAGTCATGAAGCTATCGTGGCGCCGCCCGCGGCTGCTGCTGAGCGCCGTTATGGCCGTCGGGGCTCTCGCGGGCCTGACCGTGGCCGCTGCCCCGGCGTACGCGGCCGGGCCCTATGTCACGGCCTACGGCGGCAACGGCGAGGTCGAGGTCTATGTCGGCGGCTTCAATGCCGACGCCACCGTCCGGATCGAGGTGCTCACTCCCAACTTGAGCAAAGTACTGAACACGTATTACGTCCAAGTCAACTGGATCGGATACATGGACGGCGACCTGTACCTGGGCACCGGGGGATACATCGGGAAAGTCTGGGTGGCGGCCGACGGCGCGCCGGGACCGACGGCCTGGGCCAGCACCCAGGTCTCTGGGTGCCCGTGCCCTTGGCCTTTTTAACACCGCACCTGTCTGCCAGGGGAACGTTTAGGCCGGCGGGACCGACTTTCAGCCCTACGCCGCGGTGCGGCTCCAGCTCGTGGCCAATGACCAGATGATGGACACGTTTGATACGACGGTCACCCAGGACGGGCAGATCGAGGACCGGCCGCTGGACTGCTACTGGGCCCGCCCGCCGGCCGGACGAGGGACCTTTCGAGCACCACTGTTGACGCAACCGATCGGTTGCCATACGATAGCAATCAGTCGGTTGCTATTTGTGGGAGGCGTCATGGGTTTTCCTGATCGCATCGAGCGGACCGTGGAGCTCGCTGCCCCGCCGGGCCAGGTATGGGCGGCGCTCACCACGGCCGAGGGGCTGGGCGCCTGGTTCGGCCACGAGGCCACGATCGACCTGCGCCCCGGTGGGACGGCCCGGATGAGATGGGCCGACGGGCCCACGGTCGACATGCGCATTGAACGGGTGGAGGAGCCGACGGTGTTCGGGTTCACCTGGCCGATCTACGGGCTGCCCGAGGACGATCCCCGCCGCACCTATGTCGAGTTCACGCTGGAGCCGGCCGGGGCGGGCACGCGGCTGACCGTGGTCGAGAGCGGCTTTGCCCAGCTGCCGGAGGACGTCTACCGCACCGCGTACGGCGGCAACAGCGAGGGCTGGGCGAAGGAACTGGCCGAACTGGCCGGCTACCTCGATGCCGCCTGACATTGAGGAGATCGCCGAGCAGGTCTTTACCGCCATGGCCGACCCGAGCCGGCGCGCCATCTTGGCCGCGCTGGCCTCAGCGGGCCGGGCCACCGCCACGGATCTGGCGGGCCGGCTGCCGATCACGCGCCAGGCGATCGCCAAGCACCTGGCGCTGCTGGCCGAGGCCGGCCTGGTGACGGCCGAACCGGGAGAGCGGCGCCGGGTCCGCTACCGGGTGCGGTCCGCGCCGATGCAGGCGGCGCAGCAGTTCCTGGCCGCGCTGGCCCGCGACTGGGACGGCCCGCTGCACGCGCTGAGGGATCATCTCGACCGGCATGCTCGCGGGCCGGCGTGACGCAGATCGTGCCTGAGCACAGTGGAGAGGGATAACTGATGGTGAGCGTGGAATCCCGGCGCGCGGCTGCGCCGGCGATTGTGCTGGCGGCGATGCTCGGGCTTGCCGCCGCATGCTGGGCAGCCGCGGCCTGGCTGATGGACGGCATGGATATGGGGGTCGCGACCCGGCCCGGGTCGTCCGGGTTCTTCGCCGCGGCGTGGGTGACGATGATGGCGGCGATGATGCTGCCGGGCGCGGCCCCGGCAATCGCCAGGCGCGCCCGCGTGAGCGGCACGGTACGTGCCGCGCCGCCGTTCGCCGGGTCCTACCTGGCCATCTGGGCGCTCGCGGGCGTCGTGGCGTACGCGCTGGACCGGCCGCACGGGTCGCTGGCCGCCGGCGCGGTGGTGATCGCGGCAGGTGCCTACGAGCTCACGCCGGTCAAGCGGCACTTCCGCCGGCGCTGCCGCGAGGATGCCGGCTCCGGGCTGGGGTTCGGGCTATGCTGCGCCGGCTCGAGCATCGGGCTGATGGCGATGCTGGTAGCGCTGGACGTGATGAGCCTGTTCTGGATGTCGGTCGTCGCCGTCTTCGCCTGCGCCCAGAAGCTGCTGCCCGCCAAGGCCGCCATCGACGTTCCGCTGGCGCTGGCAATCGTCGGGTTCGGGCTCGTGATCGTCATCGCGCCCTCGCTGGTTCCGGGGCTCACGCCGCCAACGATGTGACGACAAGAAAAGGAGACAGGCAATGACCAGTCACACGACGGGAACACATGAGGAGTGGCTAGCCGCGCGGCTGGAGCTGCTCGAGGCGGAGAAGGAGCAGACCCGGCGCGGCGACGAACTGGCGCGGCGGCGCCAGGAACTGCCCTGGGTTCGGGTCGACAAGGAATACCGGTTCGAGACCGGCGAGGGCACGGCGTCCCTCGCCGGCCTGTTCCGGGGACGCTCGCAGCTGCTCATCTACCACTTCATGTTCGGTCCCGGCTACACCGCGGGCTGTCCCGCCTGCTCGGCGATCGCGGACGGCTTCAACGGCTTCGCGATTCACCTGGCTAACCACGACGTGATGCTCTGGGCGGTGTCGCGCGCTCCTCTGGAGAAGCTGCAGGGCTACCAGCGGCGGATGGGCTGGAGCTTCCCATGGGCCTCCTCGTCCGGGAGCGACTTCAACGACGACTTCGACGTCTCCCTCACCCAGGAGCAGGAGCGTGCGGGCGCCTTCGAGTACAACTTCCGCGAGTCGCCCGTGTGGTCGCCGCCGGACGATATGCGCGGGCCGTTCGACGCGTGGGCCGCAACCACGGGCACCGACTGGGCAACCTACACGCGCGAGCGCCCGGGCATGAGCGCATTCGCGCACGAAGACGGAGTCGTCTACCACACGTACTCGGCCTATGCGCGCGGCCTGGACGGCCTCTGGGGCATGTACCAGTGGCTCGACCGGGCGCCGCGAGGGCGAAACGAGGCGCGCGGCCCCGGCGACCCGCTCAACTGGTTCCGCCGCCACGACGAGTACCACCACGCCAACGGGGCCAGCAAATAACCGGACCCGGTGGCCGGCCCGGCGGCGTAAACCACCCAGATCGATGCTCTTATGTTTGTCAAGGGGGCGGATGGCGCTTCGGTGGCTGCAGTTCTGGGGTTGTAAGGGTGGTTCAACCGGGGTTGTTGCGGGGTTGCGGACAAGACAGGGGTGGGCCGCTCGGGTGGAGCGTGCAAGCTCTTGTCAGGTCACGCCCCGGCAGGGTTGGTGATGCCCGGAGACGGCACCTCAGATCGTTAGCAGGCCAGCATGGATGCGGCACCCGATTCACGGGTCAGGCCGTCCCGGATAGGTACGTCACCCGGCGGGGCGGAGGTAGGGATAGACCTCGCGGGCTACGTAGCGCTTCAGGCAGCGGATGATCTCCGCCTTGGACTTTCCTTCTGCCGTGCGCCGTCCGGCGTAGGCACGGGTGGCCGGATCGGAGCCCATACAGGTGAACGCGATCCGCCACAGGGCATGGCTGGCCTGGCGGTCGCCGCCGGAGTTGAGCCGGTGGCGGGTGACTTCCCCGGCGATGCGGGGATGGGGGGCAGCGCACAGGTGCGCCCGGGCTGCCTCGCTGCGCAGCCGCCCGGGGTGATCCCCGGCCGCGATGAGCAGCAGCGCCGCGGTGTGAGGGCCGATCCCGTACAGGGCGAGCAGGCCCGGCGCCCGGGCGCTCACCAGGGGGATGATGAGCTCGTCCAGGCGCTCGAGCTGGCCGTCCAAGAACACGGCGCGCCGCCCTAGCTCCCGCAGGGCGACGCGGGTGGCGTGGCCGGTGACGTCGCCGGGACGGGGACGCAGCGCGTCAGCCCGGCTATCAGGGCAGCCGCGGTGTGCCTGGCGAACCGGGCTCGCAGGTCATCGGGCCCGGTCAGGATCAGGGCCCTGGCGTGGTTGATCGTCCGGGTGCGTTCTCTCCCGCGGCGCTGCGCCTGGCGACCATCAGCGCGCGGATCGCCTCCACGGCGCCGTCGCGGCCCTCCGGCGCGCCGCGGGCCCGGCCGGCCCGGGCGGCGCTGACCGCGTCCAGCGGGCCGGACTTGCCCTGCCGGCGGCGGTCCTGGCGGTCGGAGCGGTCCACGTCGACGACGCGGACGCCGGCGGTCGCCATGTGCCGGGCCAGGCCCGCGCCGTAGCTGCCGGTCCCCTCGATCCCGGCCAGAGCGACGGTCCCGAACCCGGCCAGCCAGTCCAGCAGCCGGGCATGGCCGGCCGTCGTGGCCGGGAACCCCCGGACGCCGAGCAGCCCGCCGATCGGATCCAGCGCGGCGGCGACGTGCACATCGGCGTGGGTATCCACCAGGGCTCCGGCATAGTCGCGTGATGTCCGTTTGGTGATGCTGAGCTGAGTCCGGGAGTGGCGAGGGTTTGGACTGTCGCTAACGAGGTAAAGACGCCAGGAACGCGACGGTGAGCGCGATGCCGGCGACGAGGACCAGGTACCCGAGGATCAGCCCGGCCGTGGCCATGCCGCGGCCGCCCTCTCCGGTCCGGTGGACCTGCCCGCGGGCGATATGGCCGAAAACGATCGCGAGGATCGCGAGCGGGCTAAGCACCAACGCCGCCATTCCGCACACCATCGACGCGGTCGCCAGCGGGTTGGTCTGCTGAGCCCGCCATTGCGGCGTGTCATCGGCGGCGGTCATGCTAGCCTCCGGCATTCACGGGACCTTCTAGCTTGATTGTGGCATGTCGTGAGCCGGGCCGCCGACTACCCCGGGCGTGGCGCCCGGGTCCCGGCATGGTCGCGTGATGCCCGTCTTGGTCAAGCCGGGCTGGGCTCTCCGACGCTACGCGCCCATCACTTCAAGACCAGGAAAGCCGCGCCGGAAGCACTACCCACACTCCCCTGCCGACTCGGTGCGGTCAGCAGCCGCGCCGGATGGGGTTGTGTACGGCGCACAGAACATTCGGCTCTGGCTCATGCAGCGAGCCGGGTGTGCCCGCCGCGGTCGATGCGGAAGTCCTCTGGCCTGAAGCGGTCGCGTGCAGGCGTGCAGTCCGAGCCGACGTGACTGTCGTGCTGTTACGGGGCAGCCAGGCCAGGCAAGCCCGATACGCATCCGGCGCGCCTGCCGGCCTGCGCGACGGCAGCTAAGGTCACGGGATCGGGACGGACGCCGGCGCCGCCCGCCGCTGCCGGTGCCGTCGCCAGTTGCGCGTCAGCTTGAGGAGGCGGATCACCACCAAGACGGCGAACCCTTCGATCAGCAGGCTGAGGAGAACGGCGATGACGGCGGTCCGGTCGCTGTCGATCAGCGCCAGGCCGAGGCCCCACCTCCACACCGGCTCGCGGATCTGGAATGGCCTGCCGAGCGGGACCACGTCCGGCCAGGTCGCGCCCACGCCGGTGCCGCCGGTCTGCAGGATGCCGTTGGTGCTGGTCTGGCAGCTGTACTGATCGCAGTTGGTCTGGTAGGAGACCGGGTCGAAGGTGACGGTGTGCCCGGCGCCGGCCAGGTAGGCCACCCCATCGGCTACGGCGGGCACGCTGACCACCGCCACGACCAGGATCAGCAGCATCCCGACCCAGCCGAAGGCCCACGTGACCCGGTGCCGGGGCGGGTAGTGGTGGGCGTGCGGGCGGCCGGGGTGGTGTGCGGCGAGCGGGGCGGCCTGCGCCCGGACCGCGGGTGGCCTGCGCCGCAACAGCACGGTGTCCACCACGGCCGCGACGATGCCGACGATGGTCAGGGCGCCCAGCACGATGACGATGACCAGGAACCACGACGGCGGAGGCGTCCCCTGCGACTCCGCGTTGGCGTAGGCGCCGTAAGCCAGGGCGAACGCGATGAAACTGGTAACGGCCGCTCGGCCCCAGCCTTGGCGACGGTGCAGCAACCGCACCGTGGCGGCCACGTCCGGGTCGGCGACGGCGGGGCCCGGCTGTGACGTGGATCTCACACGGCAAGAGTAGGCCCGTCCTGCGGCAGCCATCCAGGGCATCCTCAGCGACGGCTACCCTGCGACCGCCATGACCGTCAGTGCCCGGGCCGGGACCGTCAGCGGCCTGCCCCTGGCGCTGACAATGTGCCTGCGGAACGCCGGGCACGCTGCGTTCGGCGAGCGGCCAGATCGGCTGATCTCTATTTCCCTGATGCTCCCCTGCCTCGTGCTGACCTTTCTGACCCCTACTGGCCGTGGCCCGCGGTGACCACGCGGGACAGGTGAAGTTCAGGGCCCGGCGCGCCTTTCCCGCCGGGCCCTGTGCGTTATTAGTCAGAAAGGGCTGTAGTTCCTAGTGGCCAAAGAATGGTGTGCAGATGGGCGCGCTCATCCCGTGCCGCTCGCGTACCTCGATGCACGCCTGGGCCTTGGTCTTCGCGACTCCGACCATTTTGGTCGTTTGCCATTGCCTGGTAAACCATGCGCGCTGGGTCGAAGCGACCTCGAGCGCATGGGTGCCCCGGTCATAGATCCAGAACGTGGCGCCGTCCGGGTGGCCGGTGTCGGTGACCGTCGCCCATGCCGACTGGCAGCCGCGGCTGTACCGCAGCCGGAGCGTGACGCGTGTCTTGCGCAGGCCGTCGTAGACCGAGATCGCGTAGACCGTGGAAGCGTCCCTGCTGCAGCCCTCGGCCGGAGCGCTCTTGCCGATGCAACCGTATCCATAGCACCCGTACCACGGCGCGGACGTTGTTGGCGTGGTCGTGGCGGCAGATGCCGATGTGGCCGTGGCGGCCAGTGCGCCCGTGGTGAGCGCCGCCGCGCTCACCACCCCGATGAGCACGTTCCGGATCCTGGTGGATATTCGCATGAAGTGTCCTTTCGTCATGACGGCACCGTCATACTCGCGGCTCCTGTCCCCAAATCTGCGCGCAGCCACTGATGGGGTTCTGGGCCCATGTCTGGGCGGAGCTGCAGGTTGCCTGAGGGTATGCACGCAAAAATGTGATGTCGCTGGCAGCAGCCGCCAGAAAAGCTGGCCGTCAGGCGCTGCGCGGCGTCGTTCAGGGCGGCGTAGGTCCCGTCGTCCCCGTCGTTGGTGGCCAGCTTCCCGATACCGGTGATCGGCGTGCTCTCGGCGTCCGTCGCGGCTCAAGTCTCCCCACCCACCGCTCACCCCGATCCCGTCCTCCGACGTTTTTGCACCCCAGCCGGGTGAACGGAGGATCGTGGATGGAGGCCGCAGGCAACCGATCACGGGGGGGTGGAGTGTAGTGGGCATGAGACCAAGGGCCGACCGGTACGCCCCGGACGATACGGCAGATCGCCCGGCGTCATCGGCGGGATCTGGCTTCGCCGAGGCGTACCGGGTGCACCGTGCCGGACTGGTCAAGCTGGCCGCGTTCATCGTCGGTGACCAGGCCACCGGGGAAGACGTGGTCCAGGACGTCTTCGCTCGGCTGCACCGGCGCTGGGACATGCTCGCCGATCCGGGTGACCCGCTCCCTTACCTGCGGGCGGCGGTGGTCAACGGCTGCCGCTCGGCGATCAGGCGGCGCGGCCGGGCCCAGCGGCACGCCGGCCATGACTCACCGAGCCCGCCGCTGTCCGCCGAGGAGTCGGTGCTGCTGTCCGAGGACCGGCAGCAGGTGCTGGCCGCGCTGGCCGGGCTCTCCCGTCGACGGCGGGAGGTGCTGGTGCTCCGGTTCTACCTCGGGTTGTCGGAGGCGGAGATAGCTGCCACGCTCGGCATCAGCGCCGGGACCGTCAAGTCCACCGCGGCCCGCGGGCTCGCGGCCCTCGCTCGCGCGCTGAGGGAGACCCGATGATTCCGCAGGAAGAGATGGACGCGACCGCGGACCGGCTGACCGACGCGCTCACCGCCGCGGCCGCGATCATGCCCCCGGATGGGGCCCACGCGCTCAGCAGCCCGATACCCGGCCGGCTCGCGTCGCCGGCTTCGGGACCGGTCCGGCGCCGGATGGGCCGCCTGCGCGCCTGGCTGGTTCCCATCGTCGCCGCGGCCGGCGTCACCGCGATCATCCTGGCCGCCGTGACCCTAGCGAGTCACCCGGGAACGGTCCCGGCTCGGGGGACGGGACCGGGTCAGGCCCCGGGCAGCGCCGGGTCCGGCATCACCTCCCTGGCCGGGGTGCCGTCCGATCCGGGGACGCGGACGTCGCCGCCGCCGTTCTACGTGACCATCGTGACCATGGGGCTCAGTCGAGACGGTCTCCAGCTGATGACAGTGCAGGTCCGCCGGACGAGCGACGGCCAGGTCACCGGCACCGTGCCCGCGCCCGCTGGCTGGATCCTGGGGCGTAGCATCTCGGTCACCGCCGATGACCGCACCTTCACCGTCGCGGCCGAGACGCAGACGGTGTGCCCATCTTCGACTCCGACCCGGACGCGCTTCTACCAGTTCAGCGTGACGAGTACCGGGCACGTCACCGGCCTGCGGGCGGTGGGCAAACCCGTCACCGGCGAGCCGGTCAGCGAGTTCGCCGCGTCACCGGATGGCACCAAGGTCGCGTACGCGGAGCAGGGCTGCGTCGCGCCGCTCTCGGCGGCCTCGTACGCGGGCGTCATCCACGTCATGAACGTGACCAGCGGTGCCGTCCGCAGCTGGCACAACACCGTGTCCGCCGCCACCCCGGCCCGGGTCACGACCCAGATCGGGGCGTTGTCCTGGACGGCCAACGGCCGCACCCTGGTCGCCGACTATCTGTGGCAACCGGAGGAAGGATCTCCCGACCTGGCTGTCCTGGCCCTGGACGCGACCAGCGCTGGCGGTTCACTGCAAGCTCACAGCCACCTGCTGTTCAGCCAGGGCGCCCGCTGCACCGTCTGCGTGTACACCGCGCTCATCAGCTCCGACGGATCCACCCTGACCGCGGTGGCGGAGACTCCTGTGCCGCCGCTCCCGAGCCATCCCGGAGAGCCCTGGTACCGCCTGCTGGTGCTGCAGCTCTCCGTGGCCACCGGGCAGCCGAGCGGCATCTTGTACCGCTCGGCCCCCTCGGTCGGCTCATACGAGGGGCTTGTTCCCGTGCTTTCCACCGATGGCCCGGCACAGCACTGGTTGCTCTGGAACGATCCAGAGGGGTACGGCTGGATCTCCGGCGGCAAGCTGGTCCCGCTCCCAAGGGCACCGGCGGGGGTGCTGGCGATTAACTGGTGACATCGATGCAGGCAAACCCGGCATATCAGGCGACCCGCGCCCAGGTGATTGAAGGACCAGGCCGGGCGGCGGCCGGCCACCAGTCGAGGCGGGCTGCTCAGCCGGGCTCGTGCGGGGTAAAGCGAACTGGCAGGCTGCGCATCGTGTAGATCCCGGTCGGCGTGCCGAAGACAGGCTCGCCGTCGGGCTTCAGGTGGCGCATGCGGGGGGCCAGGAACGCCAGCGCCTCGATGATCTCGGCCCGTGCCAGGCTCGCTCCGGCGCAGAAGTGCGCGCCGAAGCCGAAGGTAACCACCTGCGCGCCGCCTCGGTCGGCCATGATGTCGAAACGGCCCGGATCTGCGTACGTCAGCGGGTCACGGTTAGCGGTGGCCGCGCAGACAAAGATGACTGTCCCCACCGGGAAGACGATCCCCGCGAGTTCCATCTCCTCCCGCACCAGCCTGGCCGTGAACGGCACGATCGGCTCGAAACGCAGCACTTCCTGGCAGGCCCGCTCCGCAAGAGCCGGGTCGTCTCCCAGCCGATCCCACTGGTCGGGATGGTCGGCGAACAGGCGCAGGCCATGTGCCAGCTGCGACTCGGTGGTATCGGTACCGCCAGCGATCACCGAGCTCGCCAGGGTGACGATCTCGTCATCGCTGAGCCGGTCGCCAGCTTGCTCGTGATGGACCAGCGCGGAGACAAGGTCCTCGCCTGGCTGCTGCCGCCGCCTGGCCACTAGGTCGAGCACGTAGTCCCGGACGTCCTCGTTAGCTGCCTCGATCTCTGCGCGCTTGGCCGTCATGTCCATGTCGAACACTGCTTGCAGGCCGGCCGACCACCGGGCCAGCAGCGCGGCATCGCCGGGGACGCCGAGCAGCTCGGCGATGGCCATCGAGGGCAGCGGCCGGGCCAGGGCCGTGACGACGTCGCACCTGCCCGTCTGGGCGATGTCCTGCCACAGGCCAGCCAGGTAGGCGCGCAGGCGAGGGCGCAGCCGCTCGACCTGGCGCGGCGTGAAGGCCGCGCTCACCAATCGGCGCAGGCGGGCATGCGGCTGGCCAGACTGTGCCATCAGGCCTTTAGTCGTGCCATCGTAGATGATCCCGTCGGTCAGCCCCTGCAGCTCCAGCAATTCGACCGCGGGGAACGACAGCCGCCGGTCCTTGAGCAACGCCATGCCCGGCTCGCGGCCGAGCACCAGGTAGCCCAGGTCAGAGCGCGCCAGCCAGCTGCGGCTGGCGAGGTCATCGAGGACCTCGTGGAACCGTTCGCCTGCAAAGGCCGGGTCATCGTGGGCGAGTAGCGGCAGATCCGCGTCCTGGGCACGCATCGCAGCGGTCCTCAGCCCAGTTCGTGCGCGGGCCGACCGGCACCGGGCACGGCCGGCTCCACGCGGACCACCACTGAGAACTCCCGCCCGCTGTGGCGATCTGTCACGTTATGCCTCCCGTGGACTACTCCTGAACCATTATGCAGGTGACTCCGCGAGCACAGCCTGCTCTACCTCTGGCCGCTGGCCGACAAGGTGACCGGCACAGGCTCAATCAGGGTGGGTGCCTGCGCCCCTGCAGATCAGCTTAGGCAGCCGGGCGGCAGTATGCAGTCGAGCCGGCCACCGTGCCCGAGTCGCAGGCTAGCTGCCATCGACCTGTCCTACCTGATACCAGCCCAACCGAGCAGCGAATTCCATGCCCTCCTTACCAGCAGGCACCGAGCAGTCAACCTCGACTCACATGCCCGAGGGTCCCCACAGTAGGGACGACACCCACGACTTGATCGACGACGCGCTCGCCGAGCTCGCCCGGCGGCGCGGTGGGTGGCTCGGCGACGACATCGCCGCCATGACTCTCATCGGCCAGGCCGAACGATTCCTGCCCGAGATGGTGACCAACGCCAGGGTCAACTGCCATTCCCGGACGCGATCAGCACTAGCTAGCTAGGCGACGTACTACGGCAGCGTGCACGGCGGCGTCCGAAGTTGTCGCCACCTGGCTGCGACACCCCGCGTGGGGCGATCCTTGGCAGATGCCGGGGCGGGGGACACGCCGTTCACTGGCCTGCGCCGGCCACGGCGGGCTGGTTGCTTCCGGGGCCGGGCTGGCCGTGGGTGTTGGCGGCGGTGACCGGTGCGTGGCAGTGCGGGCATGTCAGCACGGGGGCGGTGGTGTTCCCGCAGGTGTCGTGGACGAGCAGGACCGGCGGCCCGCCGGGGGTGGGCGCCCACTGGTCGCCCCAGGCCATCAGCGCGGTGGTGACCGGGAACAGGGCCCGGCCCTTGTCTGTCAGGTGGTACTCGTGGCGGGGCGGGTGCTGGGTGTAGGCGCGGCGTTCGAGGATCCCGTGGTCGGTGAGTTTGTCCAGCCGGGCGGTCAGCACGCTGCGGGCCAGGCCGAGGCTGGCCTGGAAGTCGTCGAAGCGGCGGGTGCCGCCGAAGGCGTCGCGGAGGATCAGCAGGGTCCACCATTCGCCGACCACGTCCAGGGTCTTGGCGATGGAGCAGTTCCAGTCGGCCAGGCTCGTGAGCTTCATGCCCGTAGCCTACCAATAGTCGGTCGCTTGACAAGACTCACCCGGCGTGGGAGAGTCGGCCCAGTCAGTCTTTTCAAACGACTGACCAGAGGCGGCGTGATGACCCGGTTGACCGTGGACGGCGCACGGTGCGAGGCCCTGTTCGCCTCCGGGCTGCAGCGGTCGGACGCACCGACCGCCGAAAGTGTGACCGAGGCGATCAGCCGCACCGTGCGCCGGGTCGGCAACACCGGCGGCTGCAGCAGATCATCAAGGACCGCCTCGTCGCGGCGCTCAAGACCACCGCACGCTGGCCCGGCGCGGGCCCGCGTGCTACGCGGGGACGCACGGTGAGGTACCCCGGCAATCCACGAAGGAGACAATCATGAAGCTGACCATATTCGGTGCCACCGGGCGTATCGGCGGGCACCTGCTGAACTGGGCCGTCGATGCCGGCCACGACGTGCACGTCCTGGCCCGCAGCCCGCAAGCACTGCGGCCGCGGGACGGCCTGACCGTGACCGGGGGCGATGTGCTCGATCCGGCCGCGGTCGCGGCGGTCATCTCGGGGGCCGACGCCGTGCTGTCGGCCGTGGGCCCGAAGATCCGCGACAACTTCCACTATTCCGAACTGCTGGCCCCGGCCGCGGCGAACATCATCGACGGGATGCACAAGACCGGCGCCCACCGGCTGATCGCGGTCTCCGCCGCCGCAGCGTTCATACCCGAGGACCCGGACAAGTCCTGGATCGCCAAGCAGATCCAGCCGAGAATCTTCGCCGGGACCTTCGCCGACGTCCGCCGCATGGAGCGGCTGGTCAAGGACAGCGACCTGGACTGGACGTTGGTCCGCCCGACCAGGCTGGTCAACGATCCGGGGAAGGGCGAGTACCGGGTGCGGGCCGACTTCCCGCCGCCCGGCGGCGGCAAGATCGCCCGTGCTGACGTGGCGCACTTCATCGGCACCGCGCTCACCTCGGCCAGCTACATCCGTGAGTGCCCGGCCCTCGCCTACTGACTCGCGGCACCGACCGGGTTCTGCCCCTGGACCCCAGCGTCGATGCCGATCTTGATAGCTGGCGGCGCGCCGGGCTACCTCGCCCGCCGCTCCCGGGCCCGTACGTGGCGGTCGATCCGCGGATCGACGCCCTTGAGGTGGTGGCGCGCTGGCCCTGCGAGGCGCGGGGCCCGGGCCGCGGAGGGTCAGCTGCCGGCGCCGGCCTTGATCGCGGCGTCTTTCCTCGCGCGGGCGGGCCGCGAGCCCCCGGCCGCCTGTGCAACCCGGGCCTTCCCGGACACAGGCAGCTGAAGGAAGAAACGTTACGGGGAGCAGGAACCACGGCCCGTTCGGTCGAAAAGATTTTAAAACACGTACGGCACGTGACCGCCGTAGCCCACTGGTCACGGCGATAGCTCACCACGCCCTCAACCTAGGGAGATTGTCATGCCTTCCACACCACCAGACATCGGGCAACCGACCCGGGAGGCCAGGACCGGCCGCGAGGATCGTGGTCAGCGCGGGAACAAGTGGCGGAAAGTCCGCAAACTTGGTTCCCGCCACTTCATGCCATGCGTCAGCCTCGATCCGGCCGCCGCCGGCAAGGGCGGTCGCGGCGGCCAGCGCCAATGTGGCGTGGACCTGCGCGGCGGCGTGCACCTCGCCGCTCAGCGGCCCATCGCGGGCCAGCAGTTCTTCCGCACGTCGGTAAAGCTCAAGGCCAGTAGCCATAGCGACCTCCCTTGTGGCTTGGGCGGCTCGGTGAGCGGCGTCAGGGGCATCCGGTTCCGGGGAGGATCAGGCACCTGACCGCGTGGTGACTGGGCCGTTGCCTTGCTCCACAACAAGGAGCAAGGGAACGCTCTCGGCGCGGTTCAGCGTGCGAGCCATCTAGCCAGAATCGAACTTGCGTGCGATAAAAGCAAGCCAGCTATACTCGCTTCCTGTCCGCTAGCTCCAGGGAGGAACCGGACATCCTGACGCCCGCCTCGCCGGACAGCCTGCCGCCGATCGGCGAGCAGATCGGCGGCGAGCCGTTCTGGCACTACCGGACCGGCGCGGCCGCGGACAGTGCTGCTCACCTTCGTGTGTGGCTGACGGCCGGTCCTGAGCCTGCTCGGCCCGGCGGCGGCATCCGGTACGGCGCACGGGGCCATGGCCTTGACCGGGTCGGAGGGAACACCAGGGCAGTGGTCGATGGCTGGGCAGAACATCGATGACACCCATTTCCAGGCGGCCGAGCATGAGATCCAGTTCATCCGGACCGCGCCGTTGGCTCCCGCTGACCAGACGCGAGTGGCGCACGTGAACGCCGGGTGGATCCTCCGGCTCCACCAATAGCCCGGGGGACAAGCCTCATGCTCAAAGCCTGGGAGACCGAGTAGCGCTAGTGTGTGCGGCCGGCTGAGAGGAGCCGCAGTTCACGGGCGCGGTGTACTGCCGAGGAGCGGTCACGGACCTGCAGCTTGGCGTAGATGTTGCGGATATGTGTGCCGACGGTGTTCGGCGAGAGGGACAGCTCGGCTGCGATGTCAGGCCGGGACAAGTTCGTCGGGAGGTATCGCAGCACCCTGAGCTCGCCCGCGCTGAGTTCCTCGGCCAGCGGCGCGGGGTGCTCTTGGGGGGTCGCAGATGAGCCGTGCAGGACGTCGAGGATGTCGGCGAGCAGCGCGGCGTGCGCTGTCTCATGCCGCGGCAGCGCCTCGAGGAGCTCCCGGGAGCCCGTCATCGCGAACGGCAGGACAAGCCGGTCAGGCTCGGCAAGGGCCAGGGCCCGTTCCACCGCCTGGTTCGCCGCGCTCTGGTCACCGAGCTGGCGGTGGGCGAGCCCGGCGAGCAGCTGAGCCTCAACGACCGTTACGTATCCGAGAACCGGTGCCGTACCATCGAGAACATCCCGCAGCGCGCCGAGAGCTCTGGCCGGATCGCCCTCCGCGAGGCAGATCACCGCGAGGGCATTACGGATCTCACCGGAGCTGGCCCGCTCGTCATCGACCGCCGCGAGCAAAGCGCGAGCTTCGCCGCACCTGCCGAGGCGGGTTTGCGTGGCCACCATCCAGCCGGTCACCTGGCGCGCCAGCGCGTGCGAGTCCGCTAGCTGCGATCCCAGGTATTCGGCCGCGCTGAACTCCTGCAGCGCCTCGTGGTGGCGGCCGCGGCCGGCCTGCAGCATGCCGCTCACCACGTGCACCAGCAGCCTGATGTCCGGCCCGGTGTCTGCGTGCAGGACCTGTTCGGCGCGCTGCAGCCACCGCCCGGCCTCGTCAAAGTCACCCGTCCACGCCATCGTGCCGGCCAGCGCTATCAGCGCGGGCGCCATATACCACTCCGCGCCCCAGCCGTGCCGCTCGGCGAGCGCGATCGCCTCCCGGCAGCGCCGCTGGGTCGTGGCGAACGAGCGGATCTTGGCTGCGATCCCGAGCTGTGCCAGGCATCTGACTTCAAGGTAGGGCCGGCCGACATCCCGGGCCAGGATGGCGCCCTCCTCGAGGTGGCGTTCGGCGTCGGCCAGCCCCACGGACGCTTCGACGGTCCCCAGGGTCATCAGCGCCACCGCCCGCAGGTCGTTGCCGAGCGCGATGTCCTGGTCGGACTGCCCGGTGAGCGGGGAATCGAGGAACCTGGCCTGCTCGGTGACGCCGGCCAGGTGCCCGCGCCGCGCGGCCAGCGACAGCTTCAGCGACGCGATCGCCACCCGGAGACGGCGCTGCCGATCCGGCGGCGCCGTCTCGGCGTACGCCTCGGCGACCGCCAGGTGGGCGGCCACCTCGTCCAAGTGTCCTCGGGCGAGGTTACGCCCTGCGTTTATCAGGGCCAGCTCCGGGTAGTCCGCGCCCGGCGGGAACGCCCGCAGCAGCGCCCCGACGGTCTGCCCCTGCCCGTCCATCGACAGGCTGAACGAATAGTCCGCGAGCAGCCGGGCCGCATCAGCCCAGTCGCCCGCCGCCTGGGTGTGCCGGATGGCCTCGGCCGCCTGGCCATGCCGGACGAACCACCCGGCGGCCCGCCGGTGCAGCACCGGCACCTCTTTGGGCAGCCTCCGACGTAGCTCCAGCCGAAGCAGATCCGCGAACAAGTGGTGGTACCGGAACCACGTCCGCCCGGGATCCAGCGACACGACGAACGCGTTCGCGTCCTCGAGGCTCAGCAGGATCCGTTCCGAGCCCTGGCGGCTGGTCAGCAGATCGGCCAGCTCGCCGTTGACCCGGTCGAGCAGCGAGGTGCGCAACAGCAGGTGCTGGACCTCGTCGGGCTGGCGTTCGAGCATTTCGGCGACCAGGTACTCGGTGACCGTCCGCTCGCTGCCGGAGAACTCCGCGACGAACCGCTCCGGGTCGGGGTGACCGGCCAGGGAGATCGCCGCGAGCCGCAGGCCCGCGGCCCACCCTTCCGTCCGCTGGTGCAGCAGCGCGACCCCCGCCTCCGACAGCGCGATGCCCGAGGCATCCAGCAGCTCGCGCGTTTCGTCCTCGGAAAAGCGCAGATCCGCGGCGCGGATCTCGGCCAGCTCGCCGACCAGGCGCAGCTGATGCAGGCCCAGCCGCACATCGTGACGCGTGGTCAGTATTGCGTGCACCTGCGGGGGAAGGCTGGTCAGCAGCCGGGTCAGCTGAGCGAGCGCCTCCGGCGAATTCAGCTCGTGCAGATCATCAACCACCAGCGTGACGCCGCCGCGAGCCTCGGCGAGCTCCGACAGCACCCGGCCGGCCATCGCCGGCGCGTTGAAGTCAGGCGTCGCCGCTGGCGGTTCCGCGCGGCCGATCGTGGCCGAGGCGTGACGGACCGCCCCGAGCAGCGCCAGCCAGAACTGTTGGGCGTCTTGCTGATCGCGCTGCACCTGCACGACAGCGAGCCGGCGCGGCTGCCCCGGACCGCGGGCCCACGCGCGCAGCAGCGACGTCTTCCCGCTGCCGGCCGGCGCCGAGATGACCGTCACCTTCCGCGCCGCCGCGCGATCCAGGGCAGCGACAAGATCACCCCGGTCGATCAGCCGGGGAGCTGCTGGAGCCACCGTCACAGGCCTGCCTTGAGATCTACGCCTGACACCTCTGGCGCCGGTCCCGCAGCCCGGGCACCTTCCTCCCTCGGTATCAGCCAAGTGAACGCGCTGTCAACCGCGCGCGAACCCCGGTTCCGCCGCATTCCCACGCACGCGCCGCCGCGGTCCCGTCCCGTCCGGCGCTGTCCCACCAGGATCTGGTGATGACCTCTTACCTGCCTCGCAGCAACCCCTGGGCCGGTCGATCGCGTGGTCACGCAGAACGACATGACACCCGGCAACGAGCTCCGCTGCGCTGGCCAGATGAGGAGGAATCCATGATGCGCAACAGCGTGAAACGGTCGGCCAGTACACGGCCGTCGACGAGATGCTGACCGGGCAGGAGAACCTCGAGCTGGTCGGGCGGCTATACCATCTGGGCCCGGGCGAGCGCGGCAGCGGGCCGGACGGGCAGTTCCAGCTGGCCCCGGGGCACCCGAAGCAGCGCCGCTGCTGGAGTGGCGGAGGCGCCTGATGAGGTTGCTGGGTCGCAGGCGATCGACAAGACCGCCGGGCCGGGCGGCGAAGCGGCTGACGTCGATCATCTTGGCCCTATAGGCTCGGACGGTGGCCAGACAGGCACGCACTGTGGGAACCGTCTCCGGTTCGCGCTGGTTGGCCGCGGGGACCGGTCCGTGGCCCGCGGGCTTCGATTCGTGGGTTCCGGTGCTGTTCCTGGCCTCGGGCGCAGCCGGGCTGATCTATCAGGTGGTGTGGACGCAGGAACTGGTCCTGATCTTCGGGGATACCACGCTGGCGATTGTCACGACAGTGTCGGCGTTCCTGGCCGGGCTGGGGATCGGCTCGCTGGTGGGAGCCGCGGTGGGGGCGCGGCTGCGCCGGGCGCTGGCGGTGTACGGGCTGCTTGAGATCACGGTTGGCTGCCTGGCGCTGCTGATGCCGCTAGCGTTCGACGTGATCGCGACGGTGTTCCGCACCGCCTACCTGTCGCTGCCGCCGACTGAGGTAGCCCTGATCCGGTTCGGGCTGGCGTTCGTGGCGCTGGCGCCGGTGACCATGCTGATGGGGATGTCGCTGCCAGTACTGACCCGGCATCTGGTCCGGGAGGACCCGGAGGTGGGGGAGCGGATAGCCCGGCTGTACGGCCTGAACACGCTGGGCGCGGTGGTCGGGTCGGTGGCCAGCGGCTACCTGATGATCGAGCTGATCGGGCTGCGCGAGACGACGCTGGTGGCGGTCGGGCTGAATCTGTGCGCCGGCGGCGGCGCACTGCTCATGTCTAGGGTGTTCGGGGCGGCGGAGGCCGAGCCCCGTCCGGCCGCCGGGCGGCGGCCGCCGCTGCAGGGCCGGCAGCGGCTCCTGCTGGCCGTCACCTTCGCTTCCGGCCTGGTCAGCCTGGCCCTGGAGGTGCTGTGGACCCGGATGATGCTGCAGGGCACCGGGTCGTCCATCTACGTCTTTATCGCGGTCGTGGCGGTCTTCCTCATCGGCATCGCGGGCGGCAGCCTGATCTACGAGCAGCAGCGCGACCGCAGTCCGCAGATGGCCACTCTCGGCGCGCTCTTGGCCGCCGCGGCGGGGCTGGCGATCGTGCCGATGATCGTCGGCAACATGTACGGGCCGGCGTGGCTGCCGGTCGCGGTCGTGCTCATCCTCCCGGTCACCGTGATCTTCGGGTACACCTTCCCGCTCACCGTCCGGTTGTTCGTCGGCAGCGCCGATCAGGCCAGCCGGGGTGTCGGACTCGTGTACGCGGCCAACACCGCGGGGTGCGTGGCCGGCACCGTGCTGGCCGGGTTCGTGCTGATCCCGGCGCTGGGGACCAGTGTGTCGATCATCGTGGTAGGACTGGTCCTGGCGGTGGTCGGCGGCGCGCTGGCCGTCGGGTACGCGCCGCGCCGGGAGATGCTGCGCCCGGCGGTCGGCCTCGCGGCGGCGGCAGCGCTGCTGGCGGTGTTCTTCATCCCGGCCGCCAGGCCGACGTACATCCAGCGCAACGTCGCCGCTACCGGTGCGCCGACCGCGCACTATGAGGACAGCGTGGCCTCGATCGATGTCACCGGCGGCCCGGCCCGCAACCGCAACCTGTTCATCAACGGCGAAGGTATCACCAAGCTCTCGATCATCACCAAGGTGCTGGCCTATGCGCCGAAGGCCGCCCGGCCGGATGCCACCACGATGCTCAACATCTGCTTCGGGATGGGCACGACCTACCGGTCCTCGATCATTCTCGGTCTGCACACCACCGCAGTCGAGTTGGACCCGACAGTGCCGTCGCTGATGTCGTGGTTCTACCCGGACGCCAGTAAGTACCTGCATAGTCCGCTCGGCAACATCATCATCAGCGACGGCCGCAACCATGTCCGCCTGTCCGACAAGCGCTATGACCTGATCACCGTCGACGTGCCGCCGCCGATCTGGAGCGCTGGCGCGTTGGTGCTGCTGACCCAGGAGTTCTACCAGGAGGCCAGCCAGCGCCTGACACCCGGCGGTGTGCTGGCCACCTACATCCCACTACAGGAGTCGCAGCTGGAAAAGATGATCCTCCGGACTTTCCGGTCGGTATTCCCCCACATGTCGGTCGTCTACGACCCCCGGCACAGCGGCACCTTTATCCTCGGCTCCCAGGCCCCGATCACCTTCAGCCCGGCCGCGATCCGGGCGGTCTTCGGCAGCCCGGCCGCCCGCGCCGATCTGCGGGGCGCGCCCGATTACCCGGCCCGCTCCACCGCGCAGTGGATGTCGATCATCCGCGGCAGCGTCTGGCTCACCGACAACCGGGTCAACGCCTACACCGGTGCGGGCCCACTGATCACTGACGACCACCCGCTGATCGAGTACTTCATGCTCAACGGGTACGGCTCGGCTACGGGGCGTACGAGACTGCTCGTACTCCGGCTGTGCCTGGTCGTCACCGGACTGCTCGCCCTACTCATCATCGGTGCTGCAGTCGACTCGGTATCGCGGAGGCGGACCCGGTCTGCGATATGACCGGCGGGCCCGACTGCACGGCCTCGCGCTCAAGCGCGCCATCCGGCACGCCGAAGCCAACGACCTGATCAGCCGCAACGTCGCCGCCCTGGCCGACACCCCCAAAGGCCAGCCCGGCCGCCCCTCCAAATCCCTCACCCTCGACCAGGCCATAGCGGTCATCACCGCCGCCCGCACCCTCCCCGTGATGGAACTGCGGCCCGGCCTCAAAGATGTCCGCCGCCCGGCCGAGCTCATGCACGCCTACATCGTGCTCAGCCTGCTCGCCGGGATCCGCACCGAGGAAGCCCGCGCCCTGCACTGGGCGCATGTCAACCTGGACGGCGACCCGGACGCCAGGCCCCCGGTACCGCCGCACGTGGCCGTGTGGCGCTCGGTGCGCGGGCACGGCGACACCAAAACCGAACGGTCCCGCCGCACCCTCGGCCTCCCCGCAGCCGCGGTCCAGGCACTATGCGCCTGGTCCGGCAGCCAGGCCGGCGAGCGGCTCGCGGCCGGGCACGACTGGCAGGACACCGGGCTGGTCTTCACCACCTGTCACGGCGCCGCCCTGGACGCGGCCAACGTCCGGAAAATGTTCAAACGCGTCTGCACCCAAGCCGGAACCGGCGACGGCTGGACCCCGCGCGAGCTGCGCACCTCCTTCGTCAGCCTGCTCAGCCACCACGGCGTCTCCATCGAGGAGATCGCCCGCCTCGTCGGGCACGCCTCCACCCGCACCACCGAAATCGTCTACCGCCGCGAACTACGACCCGTCATCACCACCGGCGCCGAGATCATGGACCAGCTCTTCAAAGAAAGCTAGACCCCGCGCCAGCCCCGGCAACTGCAGCCTCGCACGAGCCAGCCGCCGACCCCTGGTTACCCCACCGGACTCACCCGACGGCAAGCCACGGCCACCCAGCCGACCCCGCAGGCCACCACGCAACGTGACCATTCGCAGCCGGCGCCAATTACATATCGAGTGATACACGGGTGATCATCTCCGCACATCTCTTCCGAAAAATTGAGCGATGATCACCCGCGTATCACCGAATATTTGCGACTATCAAGGTGGGCCGAGACCTCTGAATATCACGCCAGATCTTCCAGTTGTGTGCCCTCGCAGCGGCCCGGCGGATCGGGCATAACCGATGGCCATGACTTCGCACTGCGCCAGACCTGTCTCCCGGCCGCGGCGCACCCCTGGTCGAACGCGACGCCAGCGGACGGTTCTGAGCGAATAAGTCCGTTCAGGCGGGGCCTCGGGAACAGCCGGAGCCCGGCCCGACAGATCCTCTGCGTCCAATGCGAGACCGGCGAGCTCCGACGCCGGCTCGCCGAGCACCGAGACCGCTGCACGAGGACGCAAACGGATAGCCACGACGTTGCTTCCGGGGGGAGCACCTCGACCCGCGGGCGGGTCGCGGCCCCAGGATCTGCGGGACCGAGCCCATCTCGCACAGGAATTCGACGCTTCTGTTCGGGAAGTTGCGGTGTGTGAAAGGCGCCGTGCCGGGAGAAGCCCGCTGAATCCATACCGACGAGACCAGCCCCGCAAGCGCCTGAGACGGCCGCCGCTCCAGGTAGCTCTGTGCAAAAGGAAGCCGGGCACTTACCTGCAAGCCTGCGCGGACTTCGTCCCTCCGGCCTGGGGTGCTCACCGTTGGGCCTGCGCCTGGCCGGGCGCCGACGGGTCGAGGAACGTAGCGATCATCGGCGACAGCCACTCGCTTCGGTCGAGCATGCCGACGTGTGAGGTGCCGGGCAAGACCGCGAGCTGCGAGGTCGGGAGCCCGGCGAGATCGCCGGGTACTCCTCCGCCGAGGAGCCGGAACATCTGCACCGTGTGCTCCGAGCGGACGATGTCTGAGTCTCCGATTATGAGCATCGTGGGCGCCCTTACGCGCTGCACCTCCTCAGCCGGCCAGCCCGCGAACGTCCGGTCGGGCTCATTGACCTTGGCGGCCAGCGCCGGCCACGCGTCGGGATGGGGCGCCACGTTCCGGTAGGCCTGATGCCAGACCGAGCCGTCAAGGTGTCCGGCTGGCGTCTTTGTCATCGCGTCGAGGGCTTCTGGGTACAGACCCGCGCTGTCGAAGCAGGCGCCGCCTGCATACGCTAGCCGCCGCACCAGCCGCGGATGCCGCATGGCGACTTGCAGGGCGACGGCGCCGCCCAGCCGGGCTGGTGCCGGAGAATGAGCACGCCCTTGCTGGGCTGGACTGGGCTGCCGGCGCAGCAGTGGCCGCACACGATCCGGCGCGCGTCCTGGATGATGCCCGGCCAGGGTGCGTGGCACTGCACCGTGCGCCTAGTCTACGGTGTCTTGCATGGTCTCGTCCTT
Source organism: uncultured Actinomycetes bacterium (assembly GCA_963705835.1). GTDB lineage: Bacteria > Actinomycetota > Actinomycetes > Streptosporangiales > Streptosporangiaceae > Palsa-504. The sequence continues at coordinate 4,184 of CAVPLC010000031.1, read as the reverse complement.
CCGGTTTGGCGGGGGGATGGGATCTAGGCTCCGCCGGGCGCACTCACGCCTCGGCGGGGCCGCTGTCGTAACAGGCTCAGGTGAGGTTGCGCGGGCTGTCCGGACGGCGGTGGACCACGCCGCTCTCAACGGACAAAGCGATGCCCTGCTCCAGTGTCTTCTTGTGGCTGCCGTACCCGCCGATGCCAACCCAGAATGCTGCCTGGCTGTAGGGGAACACGGAGCCGCCCTTGCCGCAGGTCAGTGACTTGGTGCAGTTTGATGGCGGGCACTCAGAAGCTGGCGGCGACAAACTTCATGGTGACGCCCGCCTTGGCGGTGTCCATGTAGCCAGCCCAGTTGCCCGTCTGGGTAGACACGCTCGCCGTGATGGGGGCTGGGGCAGCAGCGGCGGATGCCGCCGGGCTGCCTGCCAGTGGGATGAACGCCAGGCCGGCGACGGCTACTGCCGCGGCGGCTAGGTACGTCAGGCGCCTCATGATGGGCTTCCGTCCTGGGCTGTCTTCGGCGAAGAGGCCGAGGGCGGCTTCTGGGCAGCGTTCACGCGCCTGATGATCAGGACAACTTCTTGGTTCTTGCTGATGATGGGTTCTATCCACCGGGGGATTTCAGGTCCCCGATGTGCTTGGCGTGGTCACAGCCGCGCACGATGAGCGCGGCGAAGTTGGTGTCGTAGTGGTGCGCGCAGAAGCCCAGCGGGCCCTTGCGGATCTGGATGCTGACCTGGACGAAAGCCGGGCAGCTGCCCTGATCGCATTGATCAGTGGGCTGGACGGGCATCGCCGGGACGTGATCTAGCTGGGGCTCAGTGACGGCTGACGGGAATCCGGCAGCCGCCAGCCGGCCGTCCAGGCAGTTGGACGAGGAGGAGATCAGCCGGGGCGTCGAGGCTGGCTGATCGGTCTGGCTGATGGCGTCTTCGGTGCCCGCCTGTTTCTGTCGCGGCGGGTATGTGCTTGGCTGGACAGTACCAAGTGAGACGGCAAGCACTGTGGCGGGAGGTGCCGATTGTGGTGAAGGACCCCGGGCCGGATCAGAAGCCTGCCGCGCGGAGTCGGAAGCCCGCCGCGCGGAATCAGGTGTCTGCCGCGGCGGATCAGATGCCTGCCGTGCCGGGCGAGCGGCGGCCGGTGGCCATGACTCCGTACGCGATCGCGGTCGCCTTGTTCGCCGCCTTCGTGGTCGGCGGCATCCTGGCCAAGGCCGTGCCGCTGTGGCTGGTCGCCGTGATCGGTCTTGCGATCGGGGCCGCCGTCTTCGTCTTCGTGGACCGCTACCCGCGCTTGCCCCGCAGCCGGTAGCGCCCCGCCCAGGCGAGCCCGGCCGGAGGAGGCCGGGTCTTGTTCGTACCCGAACCTCGAAGCAATTTCCCGCGCCACCGGACCCGGCCACGCCGACAGAAGAGGTTCCGGGACCCTCAAAGAATGACATATCGGTGAGAAGAACCCGGTCGGCCAACCGCTGAGAAACCCGGGAAGCGCGTCAGCCCGTGAGGCTGAGCCCGTGTCCTGCCTCCGCACGCTCGAAAGGCCTGCTGCTGGCTGCGGAATACCCCACGCGCGAGAATAAGGGGTACTATAAGAATGTTGCTCCGGACCCCGGCAGCTGCACCCCGCGATATCTGCGGAGGCAGCGGCAGGACCGGAACTTTTTTTGCTCGTACACGGCCCGGTGCCGGCAAGACGCCACGGCTAAAGGACGGTGAGAACCCCGGGAGAATCCCCCTCTCCCCAGCTGCGATCTCCCCAGCATGACCGACCACCGCGTACGTCATGGTCACTGACTGAAGGAGTCGGTTATGGGCATCATCGCATGGATCGTTCTCGGCCTGGGCGCAGGCCTGCTCGCCAATATGGCGATCCCCGGCAGAAGATCACAGGGCCTCATCCTGACCTGCGTGATCGGCATCGCCGGGGCGCTGGGCGGCGGCTGGGCCGCCACCCGCCTGTTCCACGTCCACACCCTGAACGGGTTCTTCAACCTGTCCACCTGGCTGACCGCCATCGCCGGCGCAGCCGTCCTGCTGCTCGTCTTCCACCTGGTCAGCGGGCGGTCCGGCGGTTCCCGCCGGTTCGCGCACCGCTGAGCACCGCCAGCAAGGCGCTCCAGCAAACGGCACACGTGCCGGCCCGCCAGCGTCAGTCAGTAACTCAGATCCCCGGAGTACGTCATGATCATCATTATCGGGCTCATCATCCTGATCGCGGCGGTGGTCGTCGGCGTAGCCGTCGTCCTCGGCAACGGCGGCAGCGCGCATGCGCCGATCCACCTCACGGTCTTCGGACATCACGTGACCGGCACCACCGGCGCGCTGTTCCTCTACGGCATCGTGCTCGGGGCGGTCGGCCTATTCGGGCTGAGCCTGCTGCTGGCCGGCGTGCGCCGCTCCTACCGCCGCGGCAGCACAGCGCGCCAGGGGCTCAAGGAGTCCCGCAGCGAGACGGCCGAGTCGCGCCGCGAGACGGCCGCCGTCAGCAAGGACCGCGACGACCTGCTCGGCCAGCGCGACACTGCCCGCGCCTACACGGCGAGCGACCTGGGGAACGGCACGCCCGGGCAACGATCCGCTGCCGGGCAGGCCACCGCCACGCTGCCAGAATCGCCGGCCGGCCAGCCCGCCCCCGATGTCTCTGCCGGTGCGCCCGCGCCCGCGCAATGACTCCCGAAAGGCAGCCCCCATGAGTATCTCCAGGAAGATCGCGCACAAAGCCCAAGCAGTCAAAGGCGCCTTCAAGAAGACCGCCGGCCGGCTCACCGGCAGCCGGCGCCTGCGCGCCAAAGGCCGCGCTGACCAGGCCAAGGGCAACCTCAAGCAGGCCGGGGCGAAAGTCAAGGACGCCCTCAAGCGCTAACCCCTGCCGCGCGGGAGCCCTCACTCACGCCCGCTGCGCGACCGCGACCTGGGCCGCCCCCCCGGACCTGACCGCCACCACAACGCCCTGGCGCAGGGACGGCGGCCGCGCCCACCACCACGCGCCGGGCTCGCCGTCCCGCCCCGCGAGGCTCCCCGCCCCGCCGACCCTGGCTCACCGTCTTGAGCCCCGCGCATACGAGAGGAGTACCCCATGTTTATCAGCTTCGGAGCAATCGTGATCATCGTGATCATCGTGCTTGCCGTCCTGTTCCTGCGCAGGCACTGAACCAGTTCCCCGGCGGGCCGTGATCTTGATCCTCGCGGGCGCGGCGGGCCTGCTTCTGCCCCCGGCTGGCGCGCCCCCACGGAACCGGCGAGCGTCTGTTCGCGGGCCGGCCAGGCGGCCGCCGGTGCCCCGCCCCGCCAGCGCGCCTGCGGGATGACCCGCGACAGACAGCTCACCGGCAGCGGGGCCGGGCCGCAAGGGAACCGGCCGCGGTCTGCGCGAGCCGATCCCGCTTCTGAGGGAAGTAGGGGTGCGGCCTCCGTAAGCCCGAAAGCGGCCATCGGCGGCTGGGAGTTCGCCCATGTGTTGGGGCTCGGCTTGCCCTGGGGTGACCATGGGCGGCAGGAGTTCGCCGAGCGCTGCGGATCCGACCTGCCCGCCTACTGGATCCAGCAGGGTAGATAGGGGCGGGTACGGGCATCGTTGCCCTCTCTGCTCACTCGGCGGTGCGGGATGCGAGGTGATCCGGCGCTGGCAGGTCCAGGTCGACGCCCAGGCGGGCGTCGTAGACGTCGGGGGTCAGCGCGATCTCGTCGGTGGCGTAGACGCCGAAGCGCTGGATCCGGGCGGTCAGGTACGGCGAAAGGACCGCGAGGTCCCCGGCGGTGATCGTCCAGCCCTTCGGCGATCAGGTCCCGGAGCACGGCCATCAGCAGCGCCTCCAGCCGCCCGATCCCGGCCGGGCCAACCCGCCCGGCGATCCCCGCGAAGATCTCCGCGTTGACCTCGCCCCGGATCGTGGAGGCCATCTCATCCTGTGGGGTTCCAAGAGCCTGCCTGGCCTGCGAGCTGCGGCGATGAGTGAAGGGGGACCCGTGGAGCATGATGATCTGCCGTGTCCCTTCGCCCGCTCTACCTGATCTTCGTCCAGCTCTGCGGCTGGCTTGTCCTGCTCGGTCGCTCAACGGCCTCCAAGAACGCGGAGCTGCTGGTGCTGCGGCACGAGATCGCCGTGCTGCGCCGCACCCATCCCCGGCCCCGGCTGAACTGGGCCGACCGCGTGGTCCTCGCCGCACTGATCCGGCTCTTGCCCAGAAGCCTGCG